>CAYFJX010000036.1:0-1020 GCA_964343705.1 uncultured Methanosarcinales archaeon | reverse complement strand
GGCTAATATGAAACCCTTTGGTTTTTATAGAAAGTTATAAGTAGTAGTTCTCGTCGATAAAGTATTGATAAAGACACGTTTGTCGACGAGGTGACTACTGATGTGGATTATACAAGATAAGTTTAAAAAGGTTGCTGATTTTTGCTATGAATTGTTCAGAATGGCTGAATTGCCACTTTATTCCAGTAAATTCTCAAATAAGCTCTACACACATTACCAGCATTTATACTTGCTAATTTACAAGCAGTTCCGTAAATTTACCTACGAGGAACTGCTTACTGATATCGCTGGAAACAGCGATATCAGGGCTTATCTTGGCTTAAACAAAATTCCACATTATACTACTTTAGTTAAATTTGCTCAAAGACTTCCTTGTAAAGTGCTAGACAACTTAGTCATAACTTTCAAGAAATTATTGCCTAAACCAAAGAAAGTTGCGATTGACGCAACAGGATTCAGTTTGGACAATGCAAGTTTGCACTATTGTAAAAGAATTGGTAAACCAGCACAAAAAAGACCTTTCATGAAAACCACTTTTGTCGTCGATATAGAACATTATTTCATCTTGCTCTGCAAGATGAGGAAAAAACCAAGACATGACATCATAGACGCAAAACCAATCATAAAAAAACTAGCCAAACACTACCAACCTGAAGTTTTTTATGCAGATCGAGGCTATGATGACAACAACATATTCAAATTATGCTTTGAGAAACTCAAAGCATACCCCCTGATTTTTCAAAAAAATCAGGAGGTTCCCAAACATAGAAGAAGCGGAACCTACAGAAAACAAACCATCAACGAATTTGACTATGGAGAATACCTTCAAAGAAACAAAATAGAAACACTCAACAGCATGATCAAACGACAATTCAACAACAACATCAAAAGTCGAAACCACAAAAATCAAAAATTCGAACTTTACACCCGAATCATCGCCTACAACATCAATAGACTCCTCAAAACAGGAAAAACCATCTACATCATCACCATTGAAATATAGAGGGTTTCATATTAGCC
>CAYFJX010000035.1:0-1110 GCA_964343705.1 uncultured Methanosarcinales archaeon | reverse complement strand
TAACGATGTTAAGCTTCCTCGGGTTTATCCCGAGGTGGAGCGTAGCGACAAGTTTGAAAACCCTCGTACAGAAAGTGTTGTTGCCGTCTAAGTGTTAATAGTTTTAAGAGAAAGTGGGGGTGTCAGAATAGTTTTGTTTTTAATTTATTAAAGAATGATTTATTAGGTGTTTCAAATAATTTTTCAATGTTTCCGTCGTGGTTTTTTAATACATCTCCATATTTGGTTCTTGCGTCTTTTGCAAATTCAATGTTTCCATCTAAAACAATTCTAAAAGCTGATTCTAGTTTTGCGTCTTCTTTTCTTAGTGTACCTAATATTAGTTCTCCGATGTTTATAGCATTCTCACACTTAACTTTGCAAGGAAAAAATTCTCCGGCAAAGAATGCAGCTGAATTTAATGATTTTGTCTTAGATAATGCTTCACGCATATCTGTTTCTGCATTTTTCTCTAAAGTTCTTTGTTTTAGAAATTCTTTAATACAACATTCTGGGTATCCTAAAATGTTGCCCATCTTAGTAATTAATCTTGGATTGAAACCGTGAATTACTCCTCTGTCACCCATGATGGTTATTGCACTTATTTCCGCATAAATATATTGGTCTTTAAAGAAAAACACATAAGGTAAAACAGCATTCCCGAGTGGCACAAAAGCTAGCCCTGTAAAAAGACCATAATCAATCCATAGGTTCTTGGCAATTTGGAAAAGAGTTTCTTTATCAGGCATAGAGATTTCATCTAAGAAACAACAAGCAGCTTTTCGTACATCGCAATAGACGGGAACCATTACTCCAATGAGTATATGAGGTGGAATTCCTAATTTCTTGTATTTTCGTAGGTCTACTTCAAAATCAGGCTGAACCCCTCTACGCTTTTCTTTAACTGCTTGTATAAGCGCTAGATTATCAGGACCTAAAACTCTTGCTATTTGTTGTGGGTTCATATTAAGTTAGGTATGCTTGTAATTTATAAATCTATTGAGGTTTTTTTAGAGAGAATCAACTACACCCCCACTTACATCAGTTTTCAGAGAAAGAAAGAGGCAACAACACAACAGCTTAGCGACTACAAGGAGTACGTTTTTAGAGGGTTTTCAAATTAAGCTTAAC
>CAYFJX010000034.1:0-1667 GCA_964343705.1 uncultured Methanosarcinales archaeon | reverse complement strand
GCACCATCACCGACAGTACCACATCATAGCGCATCGATGACAACAATGATGTTGTGAATCCCTTCAACTTGATGTATCTCTATACGCATATGTTGTCATCGGTGTGCACTGTCGCACAAGTTCAATTCGACCAACATATGAAACAATATAACACCAAAATCGTGGACATTCATATGCACCTACTCTGATGCCGCGTTCAGATGGTGATATCAACACACTGGCAACGCACAATCACATCATCCAGTGTGGGTGACAATAGAGAGACATCACAACACCTACAAAGTTACGGGAATGACCAAATAGTGTATTTGTAGGAAAACACATTCGTCGTCCATATTAAACCGAATATTGCTTCTTTTTGGGCGGCGGCCGGAGCATGCCCAGACTGAGTCGAACTACTGCTCCAGATTGCACCAAATCCGCTCCATCACAGGTCAGAAACTTCCCAAAAGCGCATAACGCAACTTTATGCAGAAATACACACAGATATGTCTCGCATATCCCACCGTTCACTCCCAAATCAGTGAAGATGCGATGGTGAACGCGCGGCGCTTGGAGCGACAGCAGTGAACAACTCTGACAAGCGCAATGCGGTTTGGAGCCGCGATGCTTCCAGGCGGGTGGGTAGCCGGTTTATTGGATCGTGCATCAATGGATGAGGCATTGATCAGGATGATCATCGGGCAGGTTAGGCCGTCAGGGCCGGAGTTGTGTGCGCACTAGTGGAGCACTGCATGTGCGTACATGCGGGACAATATCCCATGTATACACCATTAATAGTGGTTTATATTGTCACGACGGTGCCTGATCATGAGAAAGTGGCCAATTGCTTGTGTACTGGGCCCCCTTCGGTGGTAAGATGCAAAAACAACCGTTTCTCGTGCCGATTACGCACGGAAAAGGCCATGTAGAGCAGATTGTGTGAGCGTGCGTTGTATAAACAGGTATTGTCCTGTCGGATTCGTCCGTATTGGCGGTACAGGCGGTGTATTGTACCGCAAAATAGCGTGTTCAGCCCTTGTTGTCACATCAATTCCCGATCGCGTATATTGCGACTATGCGCATGGTACACATGGTAAACAGTGTTTGCATATAATATTTGTAAAGCATAGTATCTTATGAGTGGATTTTAGTTCAATAGAACGTCGTCAATATCGTGAACTAGCGTGCCACTCACGGTACCTGATGCAGTCACTTCCAATTTGCAAGGCAATTCTAGGGCAACAGTGAAGAGTACGGCATACAACAACGGGTTCGATAAAATTTATAGGTGGCGATTAAATGAATGTGGGCCGCCAAGTCGCACATTCCATTAGGAATGTGGCGTGCTGCGATGCCACTCTTGGTCATCCAGGTGTGCGAAATCGCGCGGCGCAGGTACACCCGGCGAGATTAAAGTGCGTCATTGTTATTAATATACGTATAATAGTGGGTATACAACAATGTCCTATGTCGATATGCTGTGGTTATCGCTGGGCGACCCCCCCTATACATGTCGCAAGTAAAAGAATTTGGGCAAATTGAGTCGCAAGTATAAGATCCCCCAGCTCGCGCCATCAACAGTGCAAGATCGCTGAGTTTGAAGTGCTGCCACTCGAACTTCGAATTTTGTTGCTGTTTGTGGTGGTATTACAACCTGGTCGCGTTGGGTTCATACCGCACCCTCT
>CAYFJX010000033.1:0-2301 GCA_964343705.1 uncultured Methanosarcinales archaeon | reverse complement strand
AGTGGAAGAAAACTCATATCTGGTATGTAACTGTCTTCTGGCTCATCAGGTGCAACAGACATGTTTGGGCCTTCATCATCTTGACCCTGGTATGTTGTCGTTTGTGCATACGCTGATCTGCTACCTCTGGAGTTTTCTACTCCTTTCCACGCACACACACCAGTTAGCATGCCTACTGCTGCTAATCCAGCAACAAGTTTTCCTAATCCAATTCGTTTAATAAGTTCGTTTGCTTTTGCATCAAGTGTTTCGTCTGTCATTTTTACTAGCCCCTATACGCTTTATACTGTATATATGTAGTTCAGCACCACTTTTTTTGCAAGAACCTGGTTTAGCTAGCGCTTTTTGCCTTTCTCATGGCTGAAAACAAGCGCTTTTGCTTAGCAATCCTGGGATGGAATCCTGGGGTAAAATACCAGGTTTTCCGAGTAGCAATAGTGTTTTTTATGCATGTCCCGAGAAATGTTTTGGCTCCCATATGCAATAGAATGGGTAAATAAGTATAATAACTCTTGTTGTATAGGCTGGGACTACACTATTTGGCTAATTTCGTGTCATAGTCAGTTCAAGGTCAGGTAGTTGCCTGATATTAGCTGGTATTTGAGCATAATTGCTTTCTCCAACCTGTAGAACGCGTAGGTTTGTCAGTCTTGCTATACTGTCTGGAAGCTTTAATAGTGCGTCATTTCCACCAAAATAGAGTTCGCGTAACCCATCTATGTGGCCAATGTATTCTGGTAGACTTACTAGTTCGTTGTCAGAAGCATTTAACACTCTTAGGTTCCTTAGTCCTGAAACACTTTGAGGTAGTTCTTCGATAAAATTTGCTCGAACATTGAGTACATAGAGACCTTGTAATTCATCAATGTTTTCAGGAAGGCTTTCTAGCCTGTTACCGTATAGCCCAAGTCTTTCCAGTTTTCTTAATTTTGTGAACTCAGCAGGTAATTTTTCTATATCATTATTACCCAAACTCAAGACGCGTAAGCTATCTGCAAAGTTACCAATCCTTGCAGGAACTTTTCTTAGTTTGTTATCTTCTGCATACAATTCCTGTAACCCATTGATGTAGAATAGGGCATCAGGTAGTTCTTCTATTCTATTTTCACTTACAGACAGGATGCGTAATCTTTTTAGTTTACCTAGGCAGTAAGGTAATACTTGCAGGTTGTTGGTTCCAACTCGTAGTTCACGTAGTCTAGTTAAATCACAAACACTGTCTGGTAAGCGATCAATTGCATTGTCATATAATTCAAGAACTCGTAATCCAGTTAGTTTTCCTATTTCTGTTGGAACAGTGTATTTTCTCATATCTTCTTTGTTTGACTTTACTCCCAATGCAAATTTCCCTAGATTTAGTCTAACGATTCTACCTTTCTCTATGCTGACTCTTCTTTCCATGTCCATTGTGTCAAATTCTTCTTTTCCAACAACTTTTTCAAGTGCTCTGAAGTCACTTCCTTGTGCTTTGTAACATGCGTTTGTTGTGTCAATGTCTGTAGGGGCATGCACTGGTATGTGACTAATTTGCAGATCATCATGCCCAACAAAATAAGATTTTCTTCTCTTAAAACCATATGTTTTATCACTTTTTGTGAACTTAAATGCGAGGTAAGTATTGCCGTTTCTAACAGTAGCTTGAACACAGTCTCCTTTTTTCCCTAAAAATTGTGAAACAAGAGGTGGTTTTGTCAAGTGAGCACACCCCATTTCTTTTCCTCTTTCAAATGATTGTCTCCATGGCTTTACTACAAAAATTCCTGTGTCTAATTCATCAAGCCTGTATGTCTTTCCTGCTCTATATGGTCGTGTTTCAGCATTTACTTCATAATCTTCATCAAACCTAAATGCATGCCCATCTGCAACTGTGAAGCATTTTCCATGTTTCATTGCTTCTGTTAACGCAACTCGTGGTGGCTTGGGTAATGGTGTGGGTTCTTTTTCAACAACACCCGCATCAAGATCATCATGTACGCCAGCGTCTGGTTCGTCAAGGATGGATTTTGCAATTTTGTCGTCGATAGTTTGTTTTGTTGTATCATCGTCTGAAGGATCTTCACTTTCTCCTTCTACAATCAGGTCATCGTCATCAGTGTGTGAGCTTGTCATGCCTGATTCTACAACAGGTTTGTCAATGTCATATATTGCTAAAGTTAGAAGTCCTGCAAGTCCTACTGCAGCTACTGTTGCTACAATTTTATTTTCCTTGATTTTGTTTGCTAGTGTGGTATACCAAGGTTGAATTGCAGCAGTTTCTTCATTAGTAATATCTTCTTTATATGCTTCTTCAACAGTGGTTGT
>CAYFJX010000032.1:0-3083 GCA_964343705.1 uncultured Methanosarcinales archaeon | reverse complement strand
ACGAGAACTACTACTTATAACTTTCTATAAAAACCAAAGGGTTTCATATTAGCCAATTATAAAGCAACCTTTATATAGCAACAACCTTCTTGTGCACCACAGGGGGAACATATGAAGATATGCATTATTACTGAATATTTTACCAAGAAAGATGGTTCTGCAACAGGTGGTGTAGAAGCACGAGCATTTAATATAGGTTCTCGGCTTGGAAAAAACCACGCTGTGTTCATTATTACCTCTTGGCAAAAAGGCCAGCAGCGAAAAGAAGAATTTGCCAACATGACAGTGTACCGCGTTGGCAAACACCACCCCTACTCCAACACAGGGGGGACTCTTTCCAGGCTTCGGTTTGCGTTTGCAGCAAAAAAAGCAGCAATCAAACTAGGGGGAAAACATAACATTGAAATTATTGATGGCTACAATTTTATTTCGTACATTCCTGCACAACGTGCTGCAAGGAAACTCCACATACAATGTGTTGCAACCTATCATGAAGTGTGGATTGGTGAATGGGTGAAAAACAAAGGCCTTATCGCAGGGAGCTTGGGTAGTTTGTGGGAACGCATCAATCTGAGGCTCAAGTGGGATAAGATTGTAGCAGTGAGCAACTTCACCAAGAAACGCTTGGAAAAACATGGAAAACAAGCAGTAGTTATTCCTAATGGTGTGGATGTTGCTGCGTTCCAACACACCCACAAAAAAACAAAGCAGCCAAGCATTGCCTATGCAGGCAGACTCACCAAGCACAAGCGTGTAGCCGACCTTCTCAAAGCACTTGCAATCATAAAAAACAATCCAGAACTACAAAACGTGCACTGTCACATTGTGGGAACTGGCCCAGAAAAAGAACGCTTAGAAATGCGCGTAAAAGAATTACAATTACAAAAGCATGTTACATTCCATGGTTTTGTAAAAAACTACGAAGATGTAAAAAAGATCATGCAGCAAAGTCATGTGTTTTGTTTGCCCAGTGTTCTTGAAGGGTTTGGCATGGTAGTGATTGAAGCAATGGCTGCTGGCACACCCTATGTGTGCAGTGATATCGACGTACTTAGCGAAGTCACACACAATGGCACCGGAGGATTATTATTCAAGCAAGAAAAGCACGAGGACCTGGCTGAAAAACTAAAGATGCTGCTCACCAATAAGAACTTACACCAAGAAAAAGTCAAGCAAGCAAAAGAGTTTGTACAGAGGTATGACTGGGATCGTATTGTTGAGCAGACAAAGAACATGTACGCTGCAGTAATTAATAGAGAGGAATTCCCATGAAGATACTTCTTGTAACAGAATACTACCCACCTGAAATTTATGGGGGTGGTGAGATTGGAGCTAAGGTACTTGCTGAAAGCCTTGCCAAGAAAGGCAATGCTGTAACAGTGCTCACGAGCAAAGTTCCAAACATGCCTGATGAAACACAGGAAAAAGGCATCACTGTCATTCGAACACTTGAAACAGGAAACCCCCTCAGTGTTATTGGTAATATCACCCGAAGAATGGTATTCAAGAAGTCAGTCAAGAAACAACTGCCTGCACTTGATGACAAAGAAAACTTTGACACTATCCATTTTCTCAATAACACTTCCATCATTGACCTTGGAGAAAAAAACAGTAAGACTGTTGCAACAATTAACAGTTACGTGAACCTGTGTCCTAAAGCAAACTTGTTCTATAAGGAAAAAGGTCCTTGTACTGGCTGCGCACCTGGGAAGTATGTTGGATGCATGCTTAGGTCAAAGTATGTTGGAAAAGTGCGACTACCTTTTTTTCTAAAGTACAATCCTCTTTTTTGGCTAGTACATTATCGCAGCCATTGTAAGCGTGTAGAGCTAATGAAAAAAGTCAAAAAGAAAATTGCAATCAGCTCATACATCATGAACATGCTTAAAACATACAATATTCCTGGTGGCAGATTCGTACCAAACTTTACAGTTATCAAGGAAAAACTGCTTCCTAAGAAAAAAGAAAACAAAAAGCTTGTTGTTACCTACATTGGGGCATTGGAGAAAATGAAGGGAGTCATGCATTTTCTGAAAGCATACCTTATCCTACATGGTAAAGGACAAGATAAAGATGTTGAGTTTCGCTTTGTAGGCTCAGGAAACCTTGCCTTGTTTATCAAAAAGATTGCTGAAAAGGAAACAAACAATGTTGTGTTCAATGGTCCTGTTGCTCATGAGAACATTCATACGGTGTATGCCAAGAGTGATGTGATTGTAATCCCTAGTTTGTGGCCAGAACCATTCAGTAGAGTTCTGCTTGAAGCGTTTTATCATGGTAAACCTGTTATTGCAACGAACAGTGGCGGCAACAAAGATCAAATTCAAGATGGAAAAACAGGATTCCTGGTGGATCCTAGCGAGCCAGCTGAGGACATAGCAGAAGCAGTAGTTAAGCTCAAAGACCAGGGAATACGCAAAAAGATGGGCAAACAAGCACAAGCTTTTTATGCAGCAAACTTGACACCAGACAAAACACTCGTAAAAATAATGGATGTGTACAATGGGTAAGAAACTAAATCTTGGATGTGGCAAGGACATTAAAGAAGGCTATGTCAATGTAGACCTGGTCCAACTTCCTGGTGTTGAGAAGATTGTTGACTTTGATAAGGTGCCTTACCCATTTGATGATAACACATTTGAAGAAGTGTATAACAAGCACGTGCTTGAACACACCAAAAGCTTGCTCAAGACAATGGAAGAAATCCACCGGATCTGCAAGCCAGGTGCTAAGATCAAAATTATCTGTCCATACTTTGCTGGCCATGGTGCCTACAATGATCCAACTCATACCCGCTTTTTTGCGTATCGAACCTTTGAGTACTTTAATGAAAATGGGTACTACAGCAAGGCAGTGTTTAAAACACTCAAGCGTCGTATGTTCTTTTTTTCCTCAAAGAATTTTATGAAAAGCAAGTGGTTTTCCAAGCCGTTTGATATTCTTATCAATGCCCTCCCAATTATTTACCAACGATTTTTTGTCTACTTTCTGCCAGCGTCAGAGATCCACTTTGAGTTAGAAGTGAAAAAGGGGGTGTGTCCCGAATCTCGAAATATTTATAACCCTCAAACACGCCCATAGGG
>CAYFJX010000031.1:0-3098 GCA_964343705.1 uncultured Methanosarcinales archaeon | reverse complement strand
TTGCACCTGATGAGCCAGAAGACAGTTACATACCAGATATGAGTTTTCTTCCACTATTTTCTGAAGGAGAACCAAGGCCATGGGAAACGTATAGAGATACTCAAACAAAAGAAAAAGAAGCACCACAAAAACAGAAACGATCACAAAGAAAAGTTACACCCTACGTTCAAAAACCAATCCCACTTAACCAAAATCTTGGAGATTGTTACCAATTAGATATGGAAAATTTAGGATTTAAATTCTCAGCAAACCACCAAGCATTCAAAGCAGGAAAATTCTATGCTGTTAAGGGAAGAAATGTACTTACTGAACGACTTTCTCCAACTAAAGGATTCACACCAAAAAAGCGTGATGATTGCTTTTTCAAAGGAGAAGTGACATTGAAAAATACAATTCAAAAGCCATTATACAATAGTGATGCACAGTATGAAGCAGCTGTTCCAGCTGGCAATGTGCAGTAGGGGGAGAGAAAGATGGGAAAAACATTACAAAGTTTGCTAATGGCTGGGTGGCTTGGGCTTTCAACACTGGCTGCAGGAAAACCAGCACAAGCAATGCAAAATAAAGAACCAGTTTTGCAAGAAGTTCCTGACAATGTTGTGTATGAAAATGATTTGGAGCTACCACGAAAAATCGAAGAGGTAGTGCACAAAGCATTTAAGGAAAAAGTGGACAAATCGCCCGTCGACATAGTTAAAGAAAAATACGCTGCAGCAGGAGAAAACTTACGCTTTTCTGTTGGAGAAGCATACTCTAAAGATACACCCAACCAACGACACAAAGTAGTTGTTGCATACATAGACAAGAATGGTAATGGCATCTTTGATCATGAAAATGGAAATGAAAAAGCTTTTTCATCCCCCAACAATACAGTTCTTAACATCAAAAATTCACCATTCATGAAAGACATGTATAATCGGTGGGTCAAAGGATATGAAGAGTGGCTTTCATTTAGAAACTTGACAAAAGGATCTGTTGACCAAGATACTTGGAGTAAATATGAATTCCAGGACAAAGATGATTATTCTGACGCAGAAGAGTTTGAATTAAAATTACATGTTTTACAAACTGCTGCTGATGGATTACAAGCACATGAAGGTCTGGTTCCTTTACGAGTAAAACAAGAGTTTTTGAAGTATTTTGGATCAATTGAAAATCCTCAACCACCAACGTGGTTTGAAGACACGTTTGATCTTGAAGTGTATAGTGCAATGGGTGGATGGTATGTATGCCTCTTCAAAGATGAGAACGGGAACGGGGAGAAAGATTCTTTTGAAAAATTTGTTAATGTAATACAAGGCAACCAAATCTCACCATTCATTAAGATTGATGCACCTAACTGCCCAACTATTCGTGGGCGTGGACCAAGCTGTCCAACAGATGATGCTGTTGCAATGTACACACCTGCTTCAGAGGGGGAAGGTGAAATTGAAGTAGTTCAGCCAGTACAAAAACAAAGTAAGGGAGACTACGCAATCACCTTAGAAGGTGACTTAGCAGCAAAGCTTGGCGGCCATGGTGAGATACCAGAACCTAATCAAGGAGATTTTAATTTTGGTGCACGAATGTTTACAGAAAGAGCGTATGCAGAAGCTTCTGCTGGTCTTTCAGTTAATAGCAGGAATCCACGTAGTGAGGCTTCTGGTGACCATGCAGAATTTGTTCCTGCAGATATGATTACAACACGCTTTGCTCTTAGAGGTAGTGTTGGATACAGACTTACTGATGCACTATTCTTACATGCAACCGGTGGCGTTGTTAATGTCGGAGTACGAGATAGTGGAAATGAAACACAAGATTATAAAATTTCATCTGATCAGATCTCAGCAATTGCAGGAGGTGGAGCTGTTGTCTCTCTCTTTGGCGATTCACTAGCACTACGATTAGATTACACATTTGAGACAGGTAAAGGTGAAACAGCAGAGATTGAATTCCCTAATGGGAACAGTGAAACGTTTGATCTTGAACGTGTTAGAGGACATAACCTCCTATTACAAGCAACTGAAAAAATTTCAGACAGGTTAGTTGTTGATGCCTATGCAAAAACAGAAGGAAACACCAGATTGTTTTTCCTTGAAGGATCATCAGGAGCGTATGGCAGAATTGCAGTTGGTGGCAATGTAGCATATGTTGTTGGTACTGGTTCAAGTGACTTCCTCAAAGTTGGCGTGGGAGTAAGACAGCAACAAACTGATTTCATACCACTCTACAAAAACGAGAAACCAGACACCTTTGTTGGATTGTTTGTAAGCGCAGGGCCTATCAGTGATAGAAGCAAAGCATATGTTTTACAGACCAGACAATAATCATTTATGATAAGGCATGCCTTTCATAATAGTATAGGCACGATAGACTTGTTCAATGAGAAAAAGTCGGGCAAACCCATGCGTGAGTGTCATGCGAGAAAGCGACATAACCAAATTTCCTTTTTTTCTTAATTCCCCTGCAAGACCCAGGGCTCCTCCAATAATAAATACTATATCTGACTCAACTTCTCGCTGTTGAATACGTTCAGCAAGCTGTTCAGAAGAAAATAAGGTGCCGTTTTCATCTAACATTATTATATACTGTTGCCGCGAGGATGCTTCAAGAATCTTTACTATGCGCCGTGCTTCCATTTCTTTTAAAAGCTCTGCAGCCTTGTCACTACCAACATTCTCGATTTTTTGATCTTCAACCTCAACAATTTCAATCTTTGCAAAGCGTTGTGTTCGCTTGAGGTATTCATCAATCAGCCCTGTTATAAAAGGGTCTTTGAGCCTGCCTACGCAGATGAGTTTTATCATGTATGAAACAGAAAACAAGTGGTTTAAATAGTTTTGGTGCAACCGCATTTATCAATATCTCGTTATAAATATCGTTTAAAAACAAATACCCCTACAAAAGCTATAACCCTTGAATTCAAGCATTTCAGGCCTTCTCAAGCAATATGTATACTCCAACAGATAAATCTTTATATACATGATACTACTCCTGGATAGTTTAAAGAGAGATGGGCAGATAGATATTCGATCGATTAAAATTCGTAACCAAAATTTTGGGGGTAATGAACATGAAAAAACTTGCAAGTGTAAGTGTATTGATTCTTCTATTTGTCA
>CAYFJX010000030.1:0-3111 GCA_964343705.1 uncultured Methanosarcinales archaeon | reverse complement strand
GAATGGGCCAGACTGTCGGCACTTTTCTTCCTGGAGCGTTGAAGCGATCAAATACGGCGTCGGTTGTGCAGCCCTATCGTCACTACGGTCGGATCCGGAATGTCAACAGGACGGGCAACTGACATTATTCGGTTCACGGTGCCAGCGAGCAAGCCCAACTCCGATCGCACCTACTTTAGAATCTACCGCGGGCGAGTAATGGTTATACAACGCCAGAGGGGGACACAATTTGAGCGAACGGGACCGACGCCACCATGTCGTCAGAGTCCGACGGCAAGCTCGCTCGTCCTCCAGAAGACCTGGCGTGAGGTACGCCGATCAACCGGCGGGCCGCAACAACGGTTCCTTCCCACTAAACCCAGGTTGTCGGTGATGCTCTTACGGGAAACGGTTTGGTGATTAGGCTCGACCTCAGTCGGCGGATCCCATCTCGTAGCCCGGGAGGCCATTGACCTTTCAGCAATACACCTGGTATTCACATCAGGCCCTAACAGGGTCGTTTCAAATCAATAGTCGCATAATGGGTCCCCTCAACTACACGATCAACGGGACGAGTAAACAACACCAACACCTTTCGCTGAAGCGATTTACAAACGGGCCAGGCTGTCGGTGATGTTCCTATCGGAAACGGTTTGGTGATTAGGCTCGACCTCAGTCGAGCGGATCCCATCTCGTGGCCCGGGAGGTTACTAACCGTTCAACAGTACCCCTGGTATTCCTATTAGGCCCATTCAAGGCGACTGCAATATCGATCAAGGTTGGGTTGGGTCACAGTGGCGACACGCCACGTCTTGCACCACACCAACATATCCGTTGCGTAGTGGATACGTTTCAATGTGTTGTTTGGCGCGTATGCGTAACAGGAACGAGCGTATGCAAGCAGGAGCGGGTGTATGGACAGCAGGAGCTATGGTAAACACTTGTTGGAACGACAACGAAGCAGCTCACACCCCAACAGACAACTGGGATTTCCCCGGCAGACATGAACAAACTCATCAACATTTCGGCCGTACTCACTCTACATATTACGGACGCTAGGAGACCGAACACATGCGTGTCAAGGAGAAATTCTGGACGCAGGAGGATATCCAAATCTCAAGGGGAGTCATGACACAGCTTTCAGTCACGGCGCGACCAGCGCACAAAACACTAGTTGACACAGCTGTATGCATCAGATTTTCTTCCCACCCACCCACACCTTTCAGAACAATAAGTTAATACACTAAACCCAGGCTGTCGGTGATGTTCCTATCGGAAACGGTTTGGTGATTAGGCTCGACCTCAGTCGAGCGGATCCCATCTCGTGGCCCGGGAGGTTACTAACCGTTCAACAGTACCCCTGGTATTCCTATTAGGCCCATTCAAGGCGACTGCAATATCGATCAAGGTTGGGTTGGGTCACAGTGGCGACACGCCACGTCTTGCACCACACCAACATATCCGTTGCGTAGTGGATACGTTTCAATGTGTTGTTTGGCGCGTATGCGTAACAGGAACGAGCGTATGCAAGCAGGAGCGGGTGTATGGACAGCAGGAGCTATGGTAAACACTTGTTGGAACGACAACGAAGCAGCTCACACCCCAACAGACAACTGGGATTTCCCCGGCAGACATGAACAAACTCATCAACATTTCGGCCGTACTCACTCTACATATTACGGACGCTAGGAGACCGAACACATGCGTGTCAAGGAGAAATTCTGGACGCAGGAGGATATCCAAATCTCAAGGGGAGTCATGACACAGCTTTCAGTCACGGCGCGACCAGCGCACAAAACACTAGTTGACACAGCTGTATGCATCAGATTTTCTAAATTTTCTTCATCAATTTTGTAGTACACGCATCATCATGGCAGATACCGCGATGAATATCAGGATTCAGACAGAGCCAACTGGAACGGATTGGCACACTTTACCGGGATCAGGGAAGGTAGGTACTTTTGTTTGTATGTTTCTAACACCTGTACAGGGAATACTGGACGATATTGGTATGGTCACAGCAACTTGACTACAGATGGTGCCGGCAAACGCATTAAACCCCTCGAAACACGCCACGCGGGCGAGAGTGAATGACAGCAGCACCCGTTAGTGAGAGCCAATGCTGCGCTCCAGCACGAATTACTTGCAAGCGGGGACGAAGTCGAACATTTTCAGAATACGAACAAACAGTCCTATTCACAACTTCCCGAGTCTGCTCAGAAAATGGGGAAGCTTGCCGTGACATGCGAGAGGAGATTGCAGGAACAACAGAGCCGGAAGGCGTTGGATTTACTGGTGTTGAAGCACAAAAGAATCGAAGAATTGGAACAACAACTGCCACAACAACAACAGCAGGAGCAGCAATTGCAGGAACAGCGACAACAACGGCAACAGCAGCTGGTGGCTGTGCAACCCAAGGAAGACCGGTTGATTCGGCCTAGGGCAGAGGCAACGACAACAACTACAACAACACACACAAACGCAAGAACTAAAGAACAGCTATGGGACAAAACCGAACAAATCGAAGTTCTTATCGCGGAATCGGTCAACACGCGACAACAACAGCAACACACAACAACAAGAACAACAACAACGTCCAAAGCCCGACGACGACACAGTCGATGACCCAACAGTTGAACAACAACAACAACAACAGCAGAAGCAGCAAATCCGGAAGGTACCGTTGAAGTTCTCAGGCGTGGAAGCCTCACTCCAGCAGGCGCAACGGATCAATGAAGCCCAGGCCGGCACAGGTGCGCGAGCTCGACTACACAGCCGCCGCCAACAACAATATCAACAATATCAACAACGACAGCAACAACTCAAAGGAAGTGAACGGACGAAGTGTTGCGACCATACAACAACAGCAGCAACAAATTACTGAGTGGGTATAATTGGAGCAGCTTGTCGGAGGTATTCAGGGGTCAGAATCTTACGACGACACACACAAACAACAACAAATACGGCAACTACAACATACACGTGACGGACATGAAGTAGCCGTTGGGCAGAACACGATATCGTGCAATCGCTCGTACAACGCGTAAAATCGATACAACCACAACAACGACACCAACAACAACATCAACGACAACGACAACAACCACAACAGCAACAACAACAACAGCAGCA
>CAYFJX010000029.1:0-3817 GCA_964343705.1 uncultured Methanosarcinales archaeon | reverse complement strand
CAATCAACATCAAACACAAGTCTTGAAAGTAAAGTAAGAGAAGAAATTGATACTTGGAATATTTCCCTTGGAAAAATAGCAGGAAGAACACCTGTTTATGCTCCTTTCACAAGACCTCTCTTGTACGGCGTGGGTATTGGTGTGGCTGACAAGGTTCTTGACAGGTTAAAAGTATTAGTTGGGGCTGTTGCACCTTTGAAGTATCTTGAAATGGGCTACCCTGAAGCAAGAAAAGCGTTCATAAGAGATTACCTATATATTAATCTCGCACGGCATGACTATTCTGTAACAGAAACAGCATTGGGAATTGGCTTAAGTGAAAATGTTGAAAGTGCGAGAACATGGCTCGCTAATATTCTCAGACAGGAAACAGGGCATTCAGCAAGAGAAATAAAACGCCACCCTGAGTTGGTTGAAGCAGTAAGAAACGAAGTGTTGATGCTTGATGCTGAAACAAGGGAAGGGCTTGTTGCCTATGCAAAAGATGAAGTCCAGAAATATGCACCTCACCTGCCCCATTTGGTTGGGAAACTCATACAGCATAACGCACAGAGAATGGCTGAACGATTGGTACATGTTGCAGAAAGCGTCGGGATGGCACAGGGAACATGGGAACTTTTGGAAGTTCCTTATCACGAAGTTGTAAAACAATTTGAGAAATGGTACTTAGCCGAGCAGATCCGTATCGGTGGGAACGGAAGAAAGGCAGCAGAACGTGCAGGTGTAGGTTATGATTCCTTCAGGCAGTTACTTTACACACGGGGAATGAAAGTTGGAGAAATACTTAGTGAAGGATTTACGGAAACAGGACAATGAGATTCAAACAAACCATGGTGGTTCAATAAAATGAAAGAAGTCTACGTACTAAAACATACCCATGTTGAATCCAATCCTAACATAGCTGGAAGCAGGGTAAAGCCTACGACATTACATATTCTTAATCTTACATACAAACTTGGCTTGGATATTGGTGTAAGAAAACAGGCAAGTTCTTTGTTTGCTGACGGACATGACGAAGAGCTTGTTGCTCGTGAAGAACAGTATCTTGCAGAGATCCGAAGGCATGAAGGTGTAGTGAGTAATTTCCTTAAAACAGGAATGAGTGATATGTTGCGTCAGGGTCATTTAGGAGAATTTCAATGGATGTGGCATATGCTTCTTTATGGCTCATTACAAGAAGAAGGCGTTAACGTTTCCTTAAAACCAACAGACATCTCGTTTAGAAATTTTAGGGAAATAGGCATAGCTCTTTTTACACAGTGGTGTATGGAAACAGGAACAGACCCTCATTCAGTTACACCTGAACAATGGGAAACAGAGATACGACCTCGCGAAATACGATACAGGGATGAATATATTCATCAGAAAATTAAGGACACTGGAACAGATCGAAATCTTCTGGTTATTGGAGCAGCACACCCTTTGGAGTCTCTTTTGGCGGACACAAACTTTAGAACGTATGTAGTGGAGGTTGAACATTGGGATGGATCAACATACAGGATTGAAGGAACCCTCCCTAAAGATTTAATGGGCATAACAGATAGAATCCAAGACAGTACCTATGATTTATCGCCTTTCTTATTGTTAGGCGACACAGCAAAGTTAGAAACAAGATTGGAGTATGTGTGAGTTTGAAGATGACAATAAGAACCGAAAACTACTACCTTGATCTTGTTCATCCTGAAGAAATATTGTGCCCAGTAAGACATACTACTATTGCAGTTCCTTCAATTAAAGCTACTGATGAGTATGCTGCACGAATCCAAGAAGAACGTAGATCTCCCCGAAGACCACTAAAGGAAAGAGTAACTACAATACACAGACAGATAATCACTGGAGAAGATCGCCCGCCCCTTGTTCACCAAGTGGATTTGCACCCAGATGTTGATATCCTCTATGCTGGTGGACCATTAGGCACAACCTGGCTTAACGAACCAAAATTTGATGGACTACCTAACAGACTTGAAGATTTTGATGATGAACAGATGGTTGCTCTTCTTGGAAAATATTTAGCACCTCCTGAAGAATTACTTGAGTTTCAAGCCATTGAACAACATAGGGTTTTGACCTGATAAACTGAACAGGTCTACGACCTGTTTTTCCATCAACATAAGCAACACCCCACTTCTTTCTGATGTCAATATCCTTTACACGAAGATTTATCAACTCTCCTGGTCTCACTCCAACCTCATGTAAGAACTTCAACACTGCCTTTTCTTTTATAGTTTTACAACCTTTGGTAACAACGTGATGTATTTCCTCATCTTGCAGTACTTCAGCAGGGTCTATCTGCTTTACTTTGTACTCTCGCTTAACATCTTTCTCAATGTATTGATACCTTCTTTGAGCTTGCATGCGCACAGAAGCATCCTCACTGTACAATTTAGTGTCTTCTTCCTTGTACCAACGATAAAATTGTTTGATAGCTCTCCTGTAATCGCTTTTAGTAGCATCTGACAAGCTTTCCATTCGATTCAAGAAAGAAACAAGGTTCAGAATGTCATTTCTCTTTGCTGTATCAAAGTCAGCTGGAAACACTCTTTTTCCATTCTCTTCAAACGTAGCTACTTTAATCAGTTGGTTTGAGAGCTTTGCTACTCTGGCATTGCCTGAACCCATGCTGAACAGGTAGTTTTGGAAGCTTTCTATGAGCTTCCGGTTGTTTTCACTTATTTCTGCTGCTGCAAGGCGGTGTTGAAAGCCTTGTATCCATGTCTGGTCGTATGTGTGTAGTTCTTGTTTCATTTTCGTGTTTCAACACAGAAACAGCCAGAGTATTTAAGCCTGTAATCCCAAACTTGATGAGTATTGGGTTCAATATGGGCTTTAGACTTGAGAAGTATAATGCCCCCGCCGGTAACTACGTTTTTTGTGATTTATCGTCTTGTACCCAATTCACTATTTTCGCTTGATTTTCTGGATAATAAGTCCAATAAGGGAACCAATGATAAAAAAGGCAGCAATATACACAAAGAGAGCAATAAGATTCATAGCCAAGTAGGAACTAAACTCAATCCCTATCAAACCAGCAACATAGGCCACAAGGAAATTACGAGGTAGAAATATAGCTAGCGGAAAGAGAATTGAATCAGAAAGGAACATTAAAATTAACATGACTAAAACAAATAGAACCAGCACAATAACACCAATAATCCCACCTTTCAGCCAAGTAGGTATGTTTTTCCATTTCATGAATATGCTCTCCCTCGTTTGTCAATATCAGTAACAAATAATAAATTTCGTTCGGATAAAACAACATATTGAATTCTGTGATCACCAATACGTACACGAAAAAGAGTCTTTCCTTTTTTTCCTTGTATGCGTTTTATATCTGAAGGGAAAGGTTCAACTGCAAGTTTTTCTACTTTTTCAACAAGGCGTTTTGCCAATTGTTTATCACACTTTTTCAGAAATCGTTTTGCTGGAGAACCAAATTCAACCTCAAGCATATTTACAACCCAAGCTCTTTTTTCATACCAGCAAGAGATGTTGTCTTACCTTGTTTTAATTCCTTCATACTTTCTTCAAAACGCTCTTCTTCATCAGATGTCATAATACTATCTACATCAACCATGTGCTGTTTGATAAAATGCACATCCTTCTTCAATGACTTAAGTTCATCATAGACTTTTTCCAATGTTGCTTGTACCATACAAACATTAATAGCTTAGAGGTATATAAATCTTACTAGAAAACAAAGCTTTTGGAAACTAATCACAAAAACATACGAATCCCCAGACCAAAAAACAAAAAGTGGAGAATTATCACAATAGAAAAGCTATAAAGCAAGAATTTAAGAAAAATGCCCCCGCCGGGA
>CAYFJX010000028.1:0-4064 GCA_964343705.1 uncultured Methanosarcinales archaeon | reverse complement strand
GGTTTTTTCGGTGTTCGGCCTTCGGTGCTCGGTTTTCGAGAAATATATAATCCGGAAGGCGAAACCCCAAAAAGCGAAGACCGAATCACTCACTACTTATATCCTTAAAGTACTTCTTCACCAGTTCTTGCTGTTCTCTTGGGATTTTCTCTTCATATGTCTTTGATTGTTCTAGAAAGACTTCTTCTGGGAACACTGATTGGAAATCTTTTTTCTCAGCATCTTCAACCTTGCCTATTTTGAATTCAACACTTGCAGGGCTGATTTTTACATCAATCTCTTCATCACCTAGTTTTGCAAGTTGTTGCTTACCAAAGATGTCAGAGTTAATGCCTACCCCAACACCTGACCCACCACGTTGTTCAAAGGTGTTGTTAAAAATACTTTTGCCCTCTTCAAACAGGACTTTGTCTGTTGCTTGAGCAATTTTTTCTTTGATTTTTAGTTTGAATCCTTCAGAGTCAAGATTAAAGTGAGTAACAGAAAGCACAATAAATGAGAGGAGAATAACTGCAACTGATTTTTTTACCAGTGCTTTTCTGCTTACAAAAGCAGAGGTTGCTACTTTTTTAACATCTTTAATAACTTCTTGGTGTAGTTGGTCAACCATAACTCCTGACTTGTATGCGTAGTCAGCAGCAGTACGCAGTTTCTCATTAAGGTGGGGGTAGTAACGCTCAACAAGTTTAAGCTTGTTCATCCGTAAATGCTTGAACGCCAAGAATGCGACAAACAAGAATGCTGGAATAAGTGCAAGCCACGTGTTCTGATTAAAGTACGCCAGTGGAATGTAAAAAAGCAGAAAGACAATTACACCATTAAGAAGCAAGGGGATAAGTAAAACTTGAGCTACAGCCCAACGTATTTCTCGTACAACTTTATCAAAGCCCTTCATACAATACCTCTTTTAATAAATAATTACAATTAGTTTCCTTCAAGTGTATTTAATCGTGATTCACATGACTTCCAGCTGCTCTTGAAGGTTGCAGCTTCACTCTTAAATTTCTTCACTTGCCCTTTAAGATCAGCAATTTCTTCAGTAGCCACATTAAGATCATACAGTGCCTTGTTAAGCTCTGTTGTTTTTCGTTTAAGCTTGCCTGTTGTGTCCTCAAGTGTTGCTCGCGTTGTGCTCAAATCACCTTGAAGCTTGTCTTTTTCTTCTTTGACCTCACCATAGTGAGTGCTTAGTTCTTCTTCCCGCTGTTTTTTAACTTGAAGTTCTCCTTCTGTTTTTTCCAGTTTCTCATTCTTTGTATTGAGATCAACAACAAGGCCACTAATCTCATTTAATTTGTCTTCATAATCACCAGAAAGACTCTTGTAAGTAGTTTGATAATAAGTAGAAAGGCCTGCAATAGCACCAACAATGACAACCACTAACAACAGTAAAAACGTATTAACATTCTTCTTAATATATGCCATGTAAACACCTCAGCTTACTATAAGTAAAAGAAGGGAGGATATTTATAAAGTTTGTCGTGTTGGGGCAGGAACGCTTTTATACCATGTATTTATCCCCTCAACCATGAACCTGGCAATAATTGGCAGTACACAAGCCAAACAATTAAGAGAAAAGCCCAAATTACAGGAGCGATTGCATGCTATTGCTGAGAAAGAGCATACATTTTGTGTGATAGTCCCTAAAAGTACCTGTTGAAGAATTACATGAAGCGTATCGATCCCGGCTTGCTTCATTCCCTGAATGGGAGATCACAACAGCTGCTGTATGTGGAGGAGATGGTACAACCAACATAACATTAGCTGCCCTGCTTGATGTATACGGATACAACCCTAATGGATCCAGAGAAGTCAAACTACAAGCACCCCACTTCCCGGATATTTTCTTTGCCAATGGTGGAACATTTGCAAATATTGCAACAGACCTTGGATCAAAAAAAGCACCAGACAAAAATATTGAAGCTCACATTGCTAATTGCAGAAAAGGCGTAGAAACAAGAACACACCAAAGTCTTTTGAAAATAGAAGAAGGCACCCAAGAAGGCTTGACCAGAGTAAGTTATGGATTTATTTTTGGGTATGGTGCACTAGAAAAATTTATGGCCAAGTATGATGTACAACCAAATCTCATGAGAGTTCTCTCATTGGTGTCACAGATTACTGCTTCAAGTTTAACAGAGGGTGATATGGCAAGGGAGATTCTAAAAAAACCAATTGAGGAAGATATCATCATCAATGGTGCTTCCTACGATACACCAGTTAACATCATTGCAGCAAGTGCAAATAACACCAAGGTGTTTGTAGTCAGCCCTTTTTCTAAAGCAGGAGACAGACCACACCTGTATGCTGTTACTATTGGTGTGAACAGTTTTTATAGGAACATTGGACCTGCTCTTAGAGGAGAACAATTGGATTTTGGTGATGAGTTTAATGATGTTGTTGATAGCTTTGAAATCCGTGGAAAAGACCAGACAACTGCTTTGCCTTACATGATTGATGGTGATCTTCGGACTGCATATGGATTTCTCAGGGTAAGCAAAGGTCCTATCTTGGATGTTGTACAGCTCTAAAGTATACTTAAAACTTATAAAGAGGTAGCGTGATTCTAAGGCAGATGAAAGAAATTATTGTTACTCTCCGAAATAGCATGCATCGCTTATTTTACAAACTAGCAAAGCTTGTCATGTTCAGAATTGATCCTGAGAAAACACATGATAGTGCCATCAGACTTGCACGATTTGCTGGGTCAAACAAGCTGACACAATTTTTAACTAGAGTGCTTTTTGGGTATTCACATCCAGCACTACAACAGACTGTTTGTGGAATTAATTTCCCCAATCCAATTGGACTTGCTGCAGGGTTTGACAAGAACGCACAACTGACACAACTCCTCCCCCACATGGGTTTTGGTTTTGTCGAAGTAGGATCTGTCACCGGAGAAGCCTGCGAAGGCAATCCCAAGCCACGATTATGGCGACTCAAAAAGTCAAAAAGCCTTCTGGTGTATTATGGGTTAAAGAATCATGGGTGCGAGGTTATTGCAAAAAGATTGGAAGGAAAACAATTCAAAATCCCAATAGGTATCAGTGTTGCAAAAACAAACTGCAAAGAAACAGTTGAAACACAAGCAGGCATACGCGATTATGTAAAAGCTCACCAAGCATTTGCAGATCTTGGATCATACACAACCATTAACATTAGTTGCCCTAATGCTTTTGGAGGTGAGCCATTTACAGATGAGAAAAAGTTACATGCCTTGTTGAAAGAAATGAGAAGTGTATCAACATACAAGCCTATTTTTTTGAAACTATCTCCTGACCTTTCTAAAGAAAAACTTGACCTACTCATTGATATTGCCAGAAAGTATGGCATTGCTGGGTTTATTTGTTCAAACCTGACAAAGAATAGAAATAACCCTGCAATAAAAGATGAAGATGTTCCTTCTAAAGGTGGCATTGGTGGTAAGGCAGAAGAAGCACTGACAACTGCACAAATCGCGTACGTGTATAAAAAACTTCAGGAGAGAAAAAGCAGCATGATTGTGATTGGTTGTGGTGGAGTGAGTAGTGCTGAAGATGCGTACAAAAAAATAAAAGCTGGTGCATCACTTATTCAACTAATCACTGGTATGATCTATGAAGGTCCCCAGGTTATTAGTGAGATTAACCAAGGCCTTGTAAAACTTCTTAAGAAAGATGGTTATGAGAATATTAGTGAAGCTGTTGGAACTAGTTAATTGGTGTTATCAGAAGAATCCCCACCACCTAGTAGATCAGGCATAGTAGAGCCAACCCTGCGGGCAGTGTAATTTGAACCATCAGGCTTTTTATAACTCACTACTTCAGGAGCGTCTACAATAAGATTCCCCTGACTGTCAATCTCACCTGGAGCTAAAAAACCACGGAGCTTATCACCAGGAGCAGGTCCATTGAATATTTCACCCCTGCCAGCACCAGTTGATGTTCTTCCACGAGAAATAGCAAAAGCTTGTACCGCCCTTTGTTCCAGAGTACTTTCACAACCTTCTGGACAGTCAACTGCCTCATTCCTACGAATAAGGTGTTCACCTTCATATCCGCA
This sequence comes from uncultured Methanosarcinales archaeon, assembly GCA_964343705.1. Taxonomy (GTDB): domain Archaea; phylum Nanobdellota; class Nanobdellia; order Woesearchaeales; family UBA12501; genus JAUSFM01. The sequence goes on along the minus strand of CAYFJX010000028.1, from coordinate 23 downwards.
ATCTCCGCAATACATATCAAATA
>CAYFJX010000027.1:0-4793 GCA_964343705.1 uncultured Methanosarcinales archaeon | reverse complement strand
GCAATACAAAACTTTGAAGATATTGAACAAGGAATCAAGGAAATGCACCGTGTTGGCAAACCACAAGCGCAATATGCACTAAGTTTTTTGAAGAAAAGTGAGAAAAGAAATATGATCGTTGCAACAATCAAGAAGCACTTCTCAGTTAGCAAAGAAATTGATGAAGAAAAAGATACAATTCTAATTTGCAAGAAGAAATAACCACTCCATCACCACTATCTTTTTTAATAAGCTTGTACCATTCATACTTTTAACATGGCTCCAGAAGATGGTCAAAGTGAATCCTTAAGAGATAATGCACATTTCTTTGTCAAACCAGATAATCCACTTGAACTACAACACAACTATGGAGATAATGTGCATATTTTAAATGATCCACTTTTACTAAATTTGATTGCACGTGCTGGAGCAGAAGGAACTGAACCATATGTTCTCAGACAAGCTGTTGGTTTATTTTTCCAACATGCTTTTCATTATGTTGCTGCGCAAGAACTAGGTACAAAACAGGCAGAAATACCTACACGAATGGTTGGGGATGAACCTGAACGTGGTGTGTACCGTGGACCTTTAATGAACTCAACTGAAGACTTGGTACTTTGTTCAATGGTTAGGGCAGGAGATAAACCATCACAAGAACTTTCTGATTATTTAAGTCTTGCAACTGGTGGATCAGTACGTCTGGATTCAATGGTTGCAGAACGTGTCACTCATCCTGAGACCGGTGAAGTTACTGGTTGTAGAGTTACAGGTGTAAAAATTAGTGGTCCTGTTCGAGGTAAAACTGTACTATTTGCAGACCCCATGGGAGCAACAGGTGGTACTATAGTAAAAGGTTCTAATATTTACAAAGGTAAAGATGTTTTGCCAGCGCTTAAATTCACACTTGGTGGTGTTGAAAAGATTATCGCCCTCCATTTAATTGTTGCACCTGAGTATATTGCAAATATGCAAGAACAATGTCCTGATGTTGTTATTTACGCAGGTCGTGTTGATCGTGGCTTGAGTCATCCTGATGTCTTACAAACACGACTTGGTACGCATCCAACCCACACCAGAGGAGAACCAACTGGCCGTACAGAACGTGGCCTAACTGATGTACAATACATTGTTCCTGGTGCAGGTGGTCTTGGTGAAGGGCTTTCAGGTGAACTAGCACAGCAAGCATTCTATTAAACACAAACAATATAAACTTCTACATACTAAAAGAGTACATGAAAAGAGGTCCTGATTGGTTAATTAGTATTGTCTTCTGGCTGCACCTACCCATTGTAATTATTTGGTTTGGTGCATTCGCAGTTCCTCTCAGTGTATGGCCTGACAGAATTTTCTTCCACTTCTGGTTTATTGTGGGAATCATGTCTATCCAGCTGTTATGGGGTGTTCTTGCTGTTGGTAAGTTTGACATCATCTGTCCAATTACTAGTTACATGCAATGGTTGCGTGGCTACCCACTTACACACAAGAAGAGTTATGGACATTCATACATTGCAGAATTGTTTAACATTTTAGGAATAAAAATGCATTACAAGTGGGTGAATTACCTTCTCCTAATCACACTTGCTATTGTTTGTTACCAATACTGGATGTTATAATTGGATTGGATAGTTAGATGTTACTGCATCAACACCATGAGCCGCAAGCTTCTTTGCTTCTTTTTTTGTGTTAATACTCCACGCATGTACCCACAAACCTTCTTTATGAGCTTGATCAACAAATTTTTTCGTGGCAAATCTTTTTGCAATGTGAACCCCACCAAACTTGTTTTTTTTGCATGCGCGTAATGCCCCCCATTTTCTTTCAACAAGAAATGCCAGTGGCATGTTTGGAGCGTGCTTTTTCACTTTTTGCAGCTCGCTTAGTTTAAACGAACTAAGAATGAGGTCTTTCTGCTTCCATTGTGCTGCTTTGATACATTTGAGAACTGGAAGTGCTGTGCCTTTTCCTTTGAGTTCAATGTTTAGTTTGATCTTACCTTTAAGATTTTTGAGGACGTCACGCAACAAAGGAATCCTTTCCCCTTTACCAGCGTCTAACTGTTTGAGCTCTGCCCATGTTTTCTTGGCAATCCTTCCTGAACCATTAGTAGTTCGCTTGAGCGTGGAGTCATGAATCACCACAACTTCACCAGATTTACAGAGGTGCACATCGAGTTCAATCATTATAGCGTTGTGCTTAACCGCTGCACGAAACGCGCGCATAGTGTTTTCTGGTTCTATACCTGAGAATCCACGGTGGGCTACGAGCAACATAAGCACATTATAGATGGTGCTTTATAAAAAAGTGTTGGTTTAACACAACCTTTAAAAATAACTGGCACTTCAATCAACTTACATCAGAGGTGATGGCGTGAAGTTCAAAGGTCTTATAACAACTATTTTGCAATCGTTTAATCCCCATAATTATGAAAAGCTTGTAGCACGCCGCAAGCGAAAAGCAGTTACCTACTTCTGTCTCATGACTTTGTGCGTGTTTGCTCTCACTTCAATTCTTATGATACCTAGTTTATTTTCACTGCCACAATACCTTTCTGAAGAAATCAATAAATTCAATGAACTTAAGGTGAACATTGACTATGAACAAAAGGAGCCAGTCTATCTCACCAAGAACATGCCTATAATCACTATTGATACAGTAAATGAGCACGAACACATTAAAGAGGGAACACTCCTCATTTCAAAAAACAACATACATTATCGCATCTTGCCATTTGGTAAAGGAACAAGCATGCCAACAAGTGCGGAAAACAGTTTACAAGGTGTTGACTTACTTCTCACCATCCTGTTTGTTGCTGCGTTACCTGTGCTGTTAATTGGAGTCTTTGTGTACGGCCTTATCAAGTACCTTGCCTTTATTGCAATTGTAGCAACACTTGGTTTTGTTCTTGCCCGAGTTACCAGATTTGGTTTGAGTTTTAAAGAAGTATTTAACATCTCAATTTTTGCTGGCACCCCCCTTGTAGTTCTTGGTCTTCTTTCCAAACCGTTTGTTCCCACTGTAGGTTATCTTGAATACCTTGCATTCTTTATCTATTTTATTCTTGGCGTGGTACAAATTGGTGAGTTCGAACATGTCCATAGACCTTCACAAGCAAAGAAGGACGATGATTAGGCAAACCCGTAAAGCATCGCAATAAAGCTTATAAATGATTTCTTCAACCTTAAAAGTATGACAAGTCTTCGAAAACAAGCGGCATTTTATGCTCCTTTTGCAAAACCAATTGCAGTTAAATTTGTAGGATACATGGGCTTCATAACAGTACTTGCACTTGCCTTTGGTCAACCAAATAAGACAGACTCCCCAACAACGCCCACGTCAGGCATTGAAAAGGTTGTTGAACGTGAATGCCCTAATCCAAGAAATGAAGAAATCCACCTAGGAATTCCACTCAAAGCATGCAAAGAAATTACTAAGTACGAACCAGAACTTGACCCAGCGAAGATTCCAACTCGACAAGACGCAACACCACTTGGTGCACTACCAGCAGCCCAGTTGCGAGGAGATATTTGGCCTTTCCCAGTTATAACCTCATGTGTTGACATTGGAACAAAAGCAACTGTGTTCCTTACTGAAGATGGAACAGGATACTTACAAGAAGGACATTGCAAAGAACGCGTTAAGGATCTTTCATGGGAACCTGTTGCACTAACACAAGAACAAGCAGACATGGATCTTGATACATTTCTTGGACCTGACAATCACGATGTTAAATACCTCATTGCAGATGGACAATTATATGTGAGAGGCTCTGAAGGCGATGGCATGCATGATTTCCGCCATTACAAAAATAAAACACCTTTCGAACCACAAAAAGGAACTAAAGTTCAGTATGTAGAACCAGGCAGGGAAGTACCAAGAGGAGTAAAAGATTTTACGCATGTTGGTAACTTTGATGAGCATGGACGTGTGTTGCTCAAATACACCAGTCATGGAAAACAACTTTCTCAAATATTTGAAGCACCATCATTAATGGTGAGTGTAAAAGACAAGTATGATTATAATGATGCACTGTTTGAAGTACGACGTGTAGGAGACAATTACTTTGTTGTTGAAGGCACACAAGCCACTAAAGACAAGGCACCCACAATACTGCATGATGCAGAGACACGAAGTATTATTGTATCTATAGGGAACTAACCTAATTTCTAGAGCACCACAAACTTTTTAAAAAAGATTCCGCGACCATACAGACAAGGTGATAGTATTTTAGATGTGGATAAATTACAAAAAGTAGGTAAACTCGCAGGTGAACTCCTTACACAAGGCATTGCTCGCGACAGTCAAGAAGCACTGCAAAAAGCAGAGCAAATTCTTTCTAAAGAACAAGAAATCCCAGGCAACAAGCCATTTGAAGAAAAGAAAGAAGCAACAGAGACTGAACCCTCACAACCACCTTCGCCTGCTCCAGAACCACAAGCCCAACAAGAAGCACCTGTTCAACAAAAACCCGCAATCACTGCAGCGCCCACACCTGTAGCAGCACCCACTCCAAAACCAGAGCCTGCTATTGACTATACTATGATTATCCAAAAACTCACTGAAGGACTTACCAATCACCGTGATGAAATCGCAGGGCTAAAGACAACAGTTGCAACACTCCAAGAAGAAATAAAAAAGCTTAAACAAGGACCCCCCTTAAAACAAGTGCTGCAACAACCCAAAGAACCTGAACCACAAGAAACAAAGCAAGCTGAACAAAAACCAGCAGAAACCCCAGCTCAGAGTGAAAACAATCAAACACAATTAGCAACAGAAGAAAAGAAAGCAAATCCTCGCAGTGGCATGTGGGAACCTGG
>CAYFJX010000026.1:0-5330 GCA_964343705.1 uncultured Methanosarcinales archaeon | reverse complement strand
ACATATTAACCACCACAGTGGTTAATGTACTGTGTAGTTAAAACGGGATACTACATAACTAATTCTCAATAACAATCTTTATATAGTATTTACTTTCATACAGACCCGACAGTAGACGATAGAAATAGAGAAGAGACAACACAAAAGAGGGTGTTTAGATATGGAAGAATACGAAGAAGAGTTTTCTGAAGAAAGCTACAACGACGAAGAAACAAATATAGAGGACGGCCAACTTTCTCCTGAAGAAGATGCTTTTATGCAAGGTTATGACGAAGCATTGGATGAAGAAGAAAAGGAAGAAGAGGACGACGAGTAGTTTTTTTCTCTTTTATTTTACTTCTTATTGCTATTTTTTTAATTATAATACAACAGAAAGACTTATAAGTCATTTGAATACCCACCCAGATCATGGACGAGCAGCCAGTAATCGTAAGTGATCATGTTGGATTACTCACAAAAGCATTTCTTGAACACAGGGTAGCAGTGGAACACCGATTTAGAAAAACAGACGATGGTTCTGAAGAAGTAACACTTAAACTAAAAACATACAATCCTGGAACAAAAACATATGATCGAGCACGCGTTGTATGGACCAAGACTCCTTCAAATAGAGAGGGCTTTACACTAACGTACGGAACAGGAGACAAGAGTATAGAAAACCACCTGCCAGCTCCGAGAGCAAATGATCCAGATGCTTTTGACCTTGGGCCTAATAACCATGACACTACATTTTACAGTCTTGTTAATCGATTTGTAGGACTTATGCAACTGGTTGACTTTGATTATGAAAAAGAATCCATGCGACCAATTATGCGCGCTTCACAACAAAATAGACAAGTATATTCCCTTGCTGCATACCTTGATAAACAAAATTGCTCCATTGGATGGCTTAAACCTAAGAAGGAATCAGGTGCATTACGTGTTCACTTAGTTCACCATGCAGAGCCAGAAAACTCACTTGCAGGAGAATTATACCAGGAGCAAGCAGAACCCTATGCTGCAAAAAGAATTGAAATCCCTTTACGTGGAGATGATAAAAAAGGATTAAGTCATGATGCAGTAGAAGCAGTTCTTAATCGTATTGATGCTGTTCTTCAACGAAACAATGGAGACTATACCTGCCACGAGCTTGCACCTGTGCGTGATATATCAGCCAAAGTTATTGAAAGATCAAATTAGAAAGGGTTAATGACATTAAATATTCTCTTAACAAGCACAAAGTTTTTAAAATAACTTAGCATTCTTATGATTGATGACCAAGAAATGTCTTATCTGTACAAAAGACGCAGTATTTTGCATTAAGGGCACATCCGACTGTTACTGTGAGCCATGTGCTCAAGAACAATTTGGAGACATAACATACCTAGTTAAAGTTGAAGACGAAGCGCGACGACTAAAGGAAGCAATTGAGGAAACAGCACAGGGGCGTGAGGAAGAGACCGAAGGTGTACAGATAAAAATTAATGGCAAGTAAGTCTTCAAATCTCCTGTACAAAAAAACTAAGAGGCAACATAATGATAGAACCTTCTCACCTACCTGAAGTATTACAACCATTAGGAGATCTAATTGCAATAGTTATGAACCAAATAAAACTGCTTGTGGGTGGTTTATTTGGGTTGTATGTTATCTTTTTTATTATACGCTTTTTTTATGAACGTAAAAATCGGCAGATACTTATGCAAATAAAACATGATCTTGACAGAATTAAAAAAAGAATGCCAAGCTTAAAAAAAAGAAACAACAAAGCAAAAAGTGCATCAAAGAAAAAGAAGCGATAAAACATGGACCCTAAAAAAGTAATTCTCAAAATTCTTAAGCAGCACATCCCTGTTGATGCAGAGCAAATAGAAATCCCTCCTGGCGATGAGCTAGGTGATTATGCGTATCCTTGTTTTCATCTTGCAAAAGAAATGAAAAAGGCTCCTGCTAAAATAGCTGAAGAGGTTGCCAAGCATGCACAACCACAAAAGCCATTCAAAAAAATCAAAGCAACAGGACCATACATCAATTTCTTTCTTGAATCATCAGACATTGCAAAGTTTGTCTTGCCAAGAATTCAAAAGCAACAAGATGAGTATGGCAAGCCAGACCAGATTGACAAGAAAACAATTCTCATAGAATACCCTTCACCAAATACTAACAAGCCATTACACCTTGGACACATACGAAACATGGTGCTTGGATCAAGCATGTCATACATTTTTGAATTTCTTGGCAACAAGGTGATTCAAGCAAACCTTAACAATGATCGTGGCGTCCATATCTGTAAGTCAATGCTTGCCTACCAAAAATGGGGAGACAACAAGCTTCCAGACATTAAAACAGATCATTTTGTAGGTAAATTCTATGTAGAGTTCAGCAAGCGACTCAAAGAAAATCCAGGACTTGAAGCTGAAGCACAAGAAATGCTGGTGAAATGGGAAAATGGCGATGAAAAAGTAAGAGAGCTATGGAAACTTATGAGTTCATGGGCATACGGAGGATTTGAAGAAACCTATGAGCGTTTTGGTGTTAACTTTGACAAGTACTACTATGAAAGTGACTTTTACACAAAAGGAAAAGAAATTGTTCTTGATGGACTCAAAAAAGGAATTTTCAAAAAAGATGACGATGGTGCAGTGTATGCTGACCTTGAAGAAGACAAGCTTGGCAAAAAAGTCTTGCTTCGACCTGATGGCACCTGTATTTACATAACCCAAGATTTGTACCTTGCTATTCAAAAAACAAAAGATTACCAGCTAGACACGTCAATTTACATTGTTGCACATGAACAAAATTACCATTTCAAAGTTTTATTCAAATTACTTGATATGCTTGGACACTCATGGGCAGATTCATGCCACCACTTGAGTTATGGCTTAGTAAACCTGCCTGAAGGCCGTATGAAATCACGTGAGGGAACTGTTGTGGACGCAGATGACCTTATGGCAAACATGAAAGATCTTGCTGCTGTTGAAATACGAAAGCGACACAATGATCTAGCAGAGGAAGTTGTTGAAGAACGCGCATGGCAAATTGGATTAGGTGCACTCAAATTCTTTATTGTAAAAATAGATCCAGTCAAAGACATTTTGTTCAATCCAAAAGAATCCATATCATTTGAAGGTGAAACAGGACCGTATGTACAATATGCACATGCTAGAATTTGTGCTGTGTTCCGTAAGTTCATGGAACAACATGGCCCTGAACTAGATGAAGTACGCAAGAAACATATTGCTGAAGACAAACAAGCACCTGACACAAGCGAACTTCTTAAAGATTATTTTGCTAACAGTAAAATTGACTACAACCAGCTAACGCATGGCAGTGAAGCACGACTCATTAAGTTACTGTACAATTTCCCCAGCATTATCGCAGAAGCTGGTAAGAAATACAAGCCAAACTTAGTTGCAAACAACCTGATTGACATTGCACAAGCATTTAATGACTTTTACCACAACTGCCCTATCCTTATAGAAGATGTTAAACAACGCAATGCACGATTACTGCTTGCTGATTGTACACGACATGTGCTGGAGATTGGTTTAGGACTGTTAGGAATTGAAGCTCCCAAGGAGATGTAGAGTAGATCTAATGAAAACCGTCGCAGCAGTGTTTATCAATGACAACAATGAGATTCTCATACTAAAACGTTCACCTCATAAGCGTATGTATCCTAACAAGTGGGATTTAGTTGCAGGCAAGCTTGAAGAAGGAGAAGAACACGATGAGTGTCTACGCCGTGAAGTTGCTGAAGAGATTGGCATTACTGATTTTGACGTGCACCGAGGTCCAGGACTATTTAAGTACAATGATAACGGCCTTGCATGGGAAAGAAAATGGTTTGTTTGTAAAATCAAAAGCGGCACTATAAAACTCAACAAAGAGCACACTGAGTACAAGTGGTTGCCGATACAAGAAGTTCTAAAGCTTGATTGTTCAATGCCCTTAAGGAAGGATTTGGAGACTGTTTGATCTCTACGCTAACGTTTATTAACTCTCGCACGTTTCCGCTGTGTTCGTTTCTTTACCCTTTTGGTCTTCTTTATTGTCTTTTTAGGCTTACTTTTATTTTTAGCCTTTGCTCGAAGACCTTTATGCACAGCTCGCATATCAACCATTACATCATACTCATCGACAATTTCACCAACAATTTCTTCGAGAACATCTTCAAGTGTCACAATACCTGACATACCTTTAAACTCATCCCGTACAATAAATAAGTGCACACGTTTTTTCTTAAAGAGTTTTAGAACCTTGTCAAGCTTGTCAGTATCTTGAATGTAATCCATTTTCTTTCGCATAATTTGCCATACAGGAGTTTCATCATCAGGATCAACCTCAATAAGATCCTTAGAATACAAAAGACCAACAACTTTGTCATGCAGTTTATCATATACTGGCATCCGTGAATGCCCATGTTTACGAATCTTTATGAGCACTTCGTGATTAAGCTGTGTATCACGTGAGATAAAAAACGTTCGTGTTCTTGGCGTCATAACATCTTTAACTGTTTTTTCTGAGAACACAAGTCCTTTCTCAAGCAAGTCAAACTCGTGATGTGCTATGTCATGTGCTCGCTGTTTTTGTTGTTTAAGAAATAAACGAAATTCCCTTCTTGAAAACTTAGTAGGAAGTTCCCCACCAAGTGAGTGGTCTAGCATCATTGCAATTGGTTTACACACAGGGTACAAGAAAAACATAAAGATATCAACAATCCAAGCTGTTTTTGCCCCCCATTTTAAGCCATGTTTTGCAAAAAATGATTGTGGGAGAATCTCACCAAAAGTAACTATAAGTCCTGTAGCTGCCAATGTTGCTATTACACCTGTTGTCAAAGATCCAAGAAAGACTGCTAGAATTGCGTTAACAGCTGCATTCCCTACCAAAAGCGTACAAAGCAATAGATTACCTTTTTCCCGTAGGGGGTAAATACGTGCAGCATACTTGTTGTTCATGCTAACCTTACGCTTCAAAAAGTCAAGATCTAAACTAAGCAGGCCAAGATTAAGACCTGAGAAAATACCTGACAATACCACCAGGATTACAGTAATAAGGATGTGCGTTGTCTCCATGTATACCCCATCTTAGGTTCTCCGCCTTTTTAAAGTTTGTCATGGATATGTTAAGTCATGTTAGGTGTCTTTTGTGATAGTGCTGCCTTGGAGTTTATCAGCCGGAAGCCCGATTGTTTGCAGGGCTTCCAGCGTTATTTACTGGGCGCTGGATTGCGCCTAGTAACAACTCCGCAGCACTATCGCCACAGTCCGACACTTAAGTTGACTATCCTCCATGGGGGTGTGTCCCGAGAGTCTGATTAGGTTTAAAAAAAGGTTGTGAAGTATGGCTT
>CAYFJX010000025.1:0-5800 GCA_964343705.1 uncultured Methanosarcinales archaeon | reverse complement strand
TTTAATATTGTCTGCATAGAAGTTGTTATGATCGTTGATCCCCCTGGAGATCCAACCAGTAAAAATGGTTTCTCATTTTTTAAAACGATTGCAGGGGTCATGGAACTCAAGGGCCGTTTTCCCGGTTCGATGGCATTGGCTTCATTTCCCACAAGTCCATAAATATTGGGAGTCCCTGGTTTTGAGGAAAAATCATCCATTTCATTATTCAGGAAAAATCCGGCCCCTTCAACCAGGAATCCGCCACCATAGGCCCAATTGATGGTGGTTGTGACCGAAACAGCATTTCCGTCCTTATCCACAACGGAATAGTGGGTTGTCTCCCGGCTTTCGTAAGTCGCAGGAGGGCCGGCGTACACGTCTGCACTGGCTGTTGCTTTATCTAATGAGATACCACCGATCCGTTGCTCCGCATATTCATCGGATAAGAACATATTCACTGGAACATTCCAATAGTCCGGATCACCCATATGTTCTGCCCGGTCAGCATAGGCTCGACGCTCAACTTCAGTCAGGATGTGAATATAGTCTGATGAATTCCACCCAAGAGTGTCGATGGGGTAGTGTTCCAGCATTTTCAGCATATGGATCAGCATCGCCCCGCCGGAACTGGGCGGCCCCATGGAAATGATGTCATGGTCTTTGAATGAACCGGTAACCGGTTTGCGGTACACGGAACGATAATTCTTCATATCCTCATGAGTGATCAGTCCTAGGCCCTTTTCCATCTCCGCTACCAAGAGATCTGTTGTTTTCCCAGCATAAAATCCATCACGGCCTTCCCTGGCGATCCGTTTCAGTGTATTCGCCAGGTCTTTTTGAACGATCTTATCGCCTTCTCTCCAAGGCCGGCTATCCTGTCGGATGAAAATGGATGCCGCTGCTTCATTTTTTGCAAAAAGGTCTTGGTAATTATTAAAACGAGTGGCTTCAAAATGGGATAATTCAAATCCCTTTTCAGCCAGTGCGATTGCAGGTGCGAGTAATTCTCTGCGGGAAATATTTCCTGATCCGTGATCCGCCCAGGCTTTTAATAGTCCGTCGACAGTACCGGGTACACCGGAAGCAGCTCTCGTGCGCAATGACATATTTTCAATAACATTTCCATCCACATCCAGATACATATCTCGATGGGCAGCGGTGGGAGCCATTTCCCTGTGATCAAGAGTAAAAGTCGTCCCATCTGCCATGCGAGCGACCATGAAACCACCTCCGCCGATGTTACCGTTGGAGGAAGAGGTGACCGCTAGAGCAAAACCTGTTGCGCAAGCAGCATCCACCGCATTACCGCCTTTTTTCATAATCTCAATGCCTGCTTCAGACGCTTGGCGGCTTGTGGAAACTACCATGCCATTTTCTGCAAAGACAGGGTTGGGGCTTGCCCCATAGAGTGTTGTGTATACAAGTGTAATTAAAAGATAGATTTTTTTCATGTTAATCGTTTATCCAATTTGTTATGTTTTCGATACCTTCTCTTACCGACAAGGCAATTTCTCCCAGATCATCCATGGTTAGATCCTGCTCCATAGAAATCACTCTACTGGTTTGCAGCGCTTTTTCGCCATCGAAATTGACATAGGACATACGCGCATTCAATTCTTCTTCAGGCCTTCCAAAAGCATTACCTGGGAGAAGGGCAACCCCCGTCTCCTGCAACAGTTGCTTGCACATTGCGGTAGAATCATGAATTCCTTTTGCAGACAGGACTTCTCTGGATGGTCCAAAATCGGGGAATAAATAAAAAGCCCCGGCGGGTGGGTGAACATTAACTTTGGCTGTAGTTAGAATATCTGCACAATAATTACCGATCGTTGCAAGGATCCGACGACTGTGGTACAAATATTCATCTACGGTATTATGGTCCTGATATGCTTTCACAGCCGCAAACTGTACAGGAGTGGTGACACAGGAAAAGGTTTCACTGGCGACGGATGCCATAGCATCTTTGAGCCAATATAGTTCTTTTGGAAAAGCAAAATGCCCCAAACGCCAGCCACCAGCACCACACCACTTGGATAACCCAGAACTGATAATAGTCCCTTCAGGATAATATTTTGCTATGGAAACATGCTCTCCTTTATGATGAAGTCTACCATAGATCTCATCAGATAAGATCAAGACACTATATTTTCTGGTAACATTAGCGAGTGCCTCTAATTCTTCTGCAGTATATGCACCACCATCCGGATTGCCGGGATAATTCAATATCAGTAATAGAGGTCCCTCAATATTTTGTAATGCTGTCTCAAGCTGTTCTGGCAATAACCGCCAGTTATTTTCAAAGAGTGTTTGAATGTATTGGCTTTCACGTTGGACTATTTTGCCTTGTGGGGCGTAGGACACCCAGCAGGGGGCAGGGATCAGTGTTGTTCCTTCAATAGCCATTTGTAAGGTAAACATCAATTCTTTTGAACCCGGGCTTATCATAACTCCGGCTGAATCTATATCAACTCCATCTACCCGTTGATGAAATTCGGCAACAGCTTGCCGTAATTCAAACAACCCTTCTACAGGCAAATAATCTTTGCGGTACGCATTTTCTTTAAGAGCAGATACGATTGCTTCAGGAACAGGGAAGGGCGATTGACCAAATCCAAAACGGTAAATGGTTCGCCCTGCCGCAGCAAGCTCAGCACTGCGCTCATTGATGGCTAATGTGGCAGACCGTTCCAGCTTATTGAGGTGGGGGTGAAGTTTTTGATTCATAAGGTCGGCGAAATTAACAGGTTTTGCTTCGTGAATAAATAAAAAAAGCCCCGGTGAAAATCGGGGCTTTTTTTAGAATCGAATTATGTTTAGAAGTTAATGGATGTCCGTAAATACGTGGAACGACCAGTCATCCCAATAGGTGAGAAATTCGGGTACACAAATGCACCGTCATTCCCTCTGCTTTTCATTGCAACCTTATCAGGCATCTCATCTGCCAAGTTGTTGATACCGAAAGCGACGTTCATACCGCCGATATCATAGCTCAACTCAATATCCATGACATTTTCAGCACCAAAAACCTGAGCCCAACCGTCACCATATTCAGCATATTCAATACCATCGAATTTATCAGATTCACCAGTGGAATAACGGCTATGATATTCACCGAAGCGATGGAATTTGTATTTTAGACCAAGGGGCAATCCCATGATATCATTCCAGTTGACACCCAAAATTACGTTTTGTGATGGTTGTGTGGATGTCATGGTACGTTCTTCTCTGGCATCAAAAGTGATAGCCGCTGCAGCTTCTTGAAAATCACCGAGGTCTGCTGGGACTCTTGGTTCACCATCTAATTCAGTCGTTGTGACATTCATACCAAGAGATAAATCCAGATTTCCCAGATCACCAAGATCCATGTTATAAGCACCAGTGATGTCAACACCTTGTGTTTTAGTATCTACAGCATTGGTGAAAAACCTCCCGCCGGTTGCGTTGGTTTCACCTGAAGCCTGAAGCAGATCATAGATCTTCTGTTCAAGCGGATCTTCTGAACCGTCTTTTGCTGTCCAGTTACCTGTTAATACAATACGGTCGGTGATGTTCACTATGTAGGCATCCACATTTAAACGTAGCGGACCAATGGTGAATGAACCACCACCGCTGATATTAACTGACTTTTCAGGTTTCAACGCTTCTGCGCCTAAGGCCTGTGCGAAGGGATGGCTTGTAGGAAAAGTGCCTACTTCATAAGCAATCGTCTCACCAGTCACAGGGTCGGGTAGGAAGTTGGTTGCAATCTTTGCTTGGTAAGACTGAGCAAGTGCTGGTGCACGAAAACCATTGCTGGCTGCTATACGAAAGATCATGCCTTCTGACAGTTCATACCGGGCAGTGAATTTACCTGCGAAGTTGTTGTATTTATTATCGGAGCCATCTTGCTGAGTATCATTATAAATTTCAAATCGGGCTGCGACACCGATCCGGAGACTACCCATGTCCATTTCAGTATCAACATATCCAGCCATCACAGATCGATTCGCATTCTGAGTTGCTGTTGCGTTGGAAGGTTTAAACCCACTGAAACATTGACAGCCACTTCCGGCTGTATTGCTGTTAAGACCCAATACGGTAGTATCGCCATAGGCAACACCATTGGTGTCATCAGCGGTTGTATAGGAATCCCAACCTACAATATTGGTTCCAGCCTGTCCGCTTGCGAAGGAAGAAGTTTCCCCCGCATAGATTCGGAAGGATTCATTTCGCAATTCTAAACCGGCAGCCAAATCAATGTTTCCCATCTCTGTAGTACCATCTGCATTAACGGTACTCTGGTTGAATTTGAAACCACCAATATCATACTTGCGAAGCTGTTCCGGACCATAGGATGCATTGGTGCTATTCATGAAAAAGTGGAAATCATTGTATCCAGTCACCATGCTTAAGTCATAAGACCAATCTCCTACGACACCTTCTACTCCGAACGCTGTAGATGCATCCGTTACATTAGGTTGAATATGAGGTACAAACCCGGTCGGGTTGGAACTTAGCCATACCTTGTTACCTTGGTCGGGTTGACGAGTAAAGCATCCGGTATCTCCGTTACGTACGGTATAGCCACCGAAGGCGTAATATCGTCTGTCTCCAGCAGGAAAATCTGCATTGTACATCAAACCCAGGTTTTTCTGTGCATGATCTCCCCATATCATTCTGAAGGGATCAATGTACCAGTTACTCCCGGGTTGAAGTCGTTGAGATTCAGCTTCGTCATCACTCCAGTAATCTGAGTTAGGTTCGTAATACTGTTCACCTTCAACACCTGTCCTTGGAGAAAAACCACGAGTGCGATATTCTCCGGCAATGACTAAAGACCCTGCGTCTCCAAGAGCAAACCCTTGGGATAATTGATACTGGAGTACCTGACCATCGTTGACAGTGTAATCCTTACTGTTGCTTGCAATGCCATGAGGTGTTCCGTCAGTATCCCGAGAAAAAGCGATATCTGTCGTCGGATTCCATGTAAACATTTCAGTCTCAGTTCCATTTCTGAACCCATAGACATCATATCCGTCAGGAATTGCGTCAATGACATGGCTGTTTTGTCCGGTGTATACTTTGAATGAACCACCGCTGCCTCTCCCTTTCAGGATGATATTAATGACACCTGCGATGGCATCAGAACCGTATTGTGCCGCAGCACCATCCCGAAGGACTTCGATTCTATCGATGGCTGCTGCCGGAATTGCATTAAGGTCAACACCCGTATCACCACGGCTAGGGCTGTTATTTACGTGTACCAGAGCTGTTGTATGGCGTCGCTTTCCATTAACCAAAACTAGAACCTGACCGGAGCCTAGACCGCGTAGGGTCATGGGTCGTACTGTATCAGAACCATCGGTGATGGATGTTCTGGGTAGGTTGAAGGAAGGGGCCAGCGCTTGAAGGATTTGTGCTGTTTCTGTGTACCCAGCACGGCGGATTTCCTGGGCTGTAAAGACATCTACAGGTACAGCCTGTTCTTCTACCGTGTGAGCAAAACGAGAACCAATCACAGAGACTGCTCTACCTGCCAATGCGCTTACAGTGAGAGTGAAGTCAGCCTCGGATGCCCCCGTACCAACTGAAACACTCTGACTGGAGGATTCATAACCAATGTATGAGGCGGTGACAGTATACGAACCGGCAGGAACGCCGGAGATCGAATACGAACCGTCACCATCGGTTGCTGCGCCTAAGGATGTCCCCTCAACGGCCACATTAGCGCCAGGTAATGCATTTCCATCTTCATCCGTTACCGAACCGATGATAGATCCCTGGGCCATGAGGCCTGTAAACATCCCAAGTGCAAAAATAATATTGATGAGTTTTTTCA
>CAYFJX010000024.1:0-7600 GCA_964343705.1 uncultured Methanosarcinales archaeon | reverse complement strand
CCGAAAAAACCACAACATTAAAAAAGCAGCTCTTCCCAATCAAGCTTGAGGCGACCTATGAAAAACTACGAAAAGCTCTTTAAAACCTTATTTGACAACATTAACAAGGTTGTTATTGGTCAAAATGAAATGGTTGAGCAACTGCTTGTAGCACTTCTTTGTAACTCCAATGCGCTTATTGAAGGGTATCCTGGGCTTGCAAAAACACTTACTATTCGAACCATGGGACAACTTATGGACATGAGCTTTTCACGTATTCAAAACACACCAGACCTGATGCCCTCGGATATTACAGGGACATACATTATTGAAGAATCTGGTGGTAAGCGAAACTTCAAATTTCAAAAAGGGCCAGTGTTTGCAAACATTGTTCTTGCAGATGAGATCAACCGTGCAACACCAAAAACCCAGTCAGCACTCTTAGAAGCGATGCAGGAGAAACAAGTGACTGTAGGGAATAATACGTACAAACTTGACCAGCCATTTTTTGTTTTGGCTACACAGAATCCTATTGAGCAAGAAGGAAGTTTGGCGCTGAATCAAACTGTGTTTGTGAATGGGCAGTTAAAGACTGGCCAGGAATTGCTTGCTTTAGCTGGAGATGCTGTAATTGAAGAAGATGAAAAGGGAACTAAGCTGTATAATATTAATGCTTGGACAGTAACACTTAATCCTGAAGGGAAATTAGAAAAGCAACAATGTTTCTTGTATACCCTGCCTTATAATGATGAAATGATTACTATAACTACAAAAACAGGAAAAAAACTCACTGTTACTAAGAATCATCCTTTCCTGGTTAATGAAAAAGGCGTTATTGGATGGAAAAAAGCAGAAGAATTAACAAAATATGATTACTTAGTTAATCCGGCTAAAATAACAGTTTCTGAAACGTTTACAATAATCTCGCATGAAGAAACATTATCACATATGCAGCAAAAATCAATCCCGCAAGAAATACCTCTTGACAGAGACTTTGCCTTCTGGATCGGATTTTTGCTTTCTGATGGTTATATTGGAGAAAAATGTGTTGAAGCAGTCCAAAAAAATCATCCATCTGCTCTTGATCGTTTCATTAGCATCTCTAAGAAATATGGTTTCAAAGTTGGGGTTAGTGTGAATAGGGGATGTCGATATGCCCGTATCTATTCAAAGCCGCTTGTTGAATACTTGAAAATACGATTTAATGTTTGCGGAGGAAGAGATAAAGAAATTCCAGATTGGTTCTTATCATGGCCTGAAAATTTGATTAAAGAGTTCTTACATGCCTTTGTTGGTCTTGAATCATGTTTACGGGACAATAGGATTGTATTTACCCAAAAAAGTGAGAAGAATGTTAATATTGTTTCATATATGCTTCTTCGTTTAGGTATCTTACCTTGGATAGGGCGCCACGACTCTAGAATATTTAGAATCAAAATTCAAGGAAAAGATTGTGTGCACTATTTAAAGGAAATTGGCTGGCCATCTCCAGAAAAAATGGATATGGAGCTTGATAGAACAATAAAGTCCAGTTTTAGAGTTGTTCCAGTGGATAGGAAAATCATATTATGCCTTGTGAATCGGCTTGGACTCAATAGCTTTCATACCTTGAAAGGACGCCAAAGTATTACATCTCGCCAATGGTATAGTAGTTACAGAGGAATAAAAGATGGCGAGGTAGTCATGTCTGTTGATTCACTGAAAGCTTTTGTTAAAGATATTAAAGATGAGATAGAAACAAGAAATACCACATCTTTTTCTGAACTTCTTAGCCAAGATCCTAGGTCTTTTGCAGCAGGCATCGGTGTTCCTATGACTGAAATAGCAGGAATCCTTAACATATCAAAAAACCAAGTGTGGAAAGTATACACTGGTGGAAATGCCCAAAGTACACTACAAATCCAAGAATTATTAGTTCAAAAACAAGCTGAATGTCTCCAAGAAGCAGAAGCTATGCTCAAATACTGCGAAGCATTACTTAGCGAGGATATTTATTATGACAGAATAAAATCAATTGATTATTCTCCTTCAGATGGCATGGCTTTTGGTCTTACTGTGCCAGAACATCAAAATTATCTTGCAGGCTTTGGTGGCTGTGGTATCAACCACAATACATACCCTCTTCCTGAAGCTCAAGCTGACCGTTTTCTTTTGAAAATTAAAATTGGGTATCCAGAATTCGATGATGAAGTTCGTATTGTAGAACGATACACTTCAGAAGCTACCACTCCAAAACTACCAACTATCATTGATAAAAAAACACTTATTGCATTACAAAATCTTGCACGACGTGTACCTATTGCAACTGACTTAAAACACAAAATTGTAAAGCTTGTTGGGCTTACACGAACGTCAAAAAACTTGCTTGAATTTGGTGCATCTCCAAGGGCAAGTATTGGGCTTATTCTTGCAGCAAAATCACTTGCACTTATAAAAGGTCGAGCTCACGTGTCAAGTGAAGACATTGTGAAAATGGCATATCCTGTTCTACGGCATCGTATTATTTTGAACTTTGAAGCTGAACGAAAGGGTATGACAACTGATGATGTTATTACTGAGTTGTTGAGCCGTTAAAGTTTCACAAACTCTGTCTTAATCTGCTTAAATGACATTAATGTTTTTATTTTACTCACTCCTTTTCGAGAAATAACATTCTTAACAAAGTTGTAATACTCATCTTGGTCTTTAACGCGCACTTTAATCATGAGTTCGCAGTCGCCAGTACAAATATCAACTGATTCTATTTCATCGTGCTTGGCAAGATCATCACCAATACGTTCAGGATTGCCGTACTCATCAGGTGAAAGATTGATAAGAACAAAGGCGCAGAATCCTTGATCTATTTTCTTGTAGTCAAACACTGCCTTGTAGGCTTTGACAATGCCTTCTTTTTCTAATTTCTTGGCATTATAGTGGATGGTGGTGCTTGGCTCTTTGAGCTTTTTTGCTATTCTGCCTATCTGAGGGGTGCAAAATCCTGCTCTAAATAGCTTTATGAGCTTTGGTTGTATGTCTTTCATATGTATCAAAGTTGTATAATATTCAATAATATATAAAACTTTCGCCTAAAATTGGGATATTATTCAGGAATGTATATAAATGAAGCATGGTTTCTTGGGTTCTATGAAAACAGCTAAACGACTCGCAATCATTGGAGGCCAAGGCCCTGAGACAAGTGCAAAGTTTTGTATCAGCTTGAATGAGCGATTTCGCCAGATTACTAATTGTCAACCAGACATAATGTTGGCAAATATGCCAGTCTCAAGGGAATCAGAGCAACGGATGATTGCAGGAGAAAAAGATACTGAAACATTTGCGCTTATGAAGCAAGCAGTGAAACGGCTCACTGCAGCAGGAACAGATTTTATTGTGATCCCCTGTAACACTGCACATGTTTTTATTGATCAACTACGAAGCGTGTCTACAAAACCAATCATTAGCATTATTGATGAATGTGTCAAGGAATGTACCTCTCAGGGAACACAAAAAGTTGGCTTACTTGCATCAAGGCAAACCATACAAGAAAAACTACATCAGAACGCACTGGAAGAAAATGGGATTGCGGTTGTAATACCAAGGAACCAAAGCAAGATTGATCAAATTATCATAAACATACTGAACAATGTACAAACAGAAGAGGACAAACAGTTTCTGATTAAAAGTATTATGGAACTTAAAGAGCAGGGTGCAGAAGCAGTCATACTTGCCTGTACAGATCTTCCTCTCTTGCTTTCAAAAGAAGATGTGGCTGTTCCACTTATTGATACACTCGCAGTACTTGAAAACGCTGCAGTAGAAAAACTATGTGTGGGGGTGGCATAATGGAAAACGACGCATTTATCGAGATGGGCGTGACAAATGGTCACGGTGAAATAACCAAACAGAACATGGAGGATCTAACAGAGAAAGACCATGCAGTCTGGAAGACACTTTGTTCACGCCAGTCTCAACTATCTCATGGAAAAGCCTCCAAGGAATTTAATGAAGGCCTTCGCAGCATTGGCTTTGGTCAGGATAGTATTCCTAACTTTACAGAGATGAGTAAAAAAACAATTGCACGAACAGGCATGGAGATCATTCCTGTAACTGGTTTGATTCCAACAAAACAATTTTTTAAAATGCTTTCTGAAAAGAAATTTCCTTGCACAGTATGGATTCGTGACCCTGATCGTCTTGACTACATTGAAGAACCAGACTTGTTTCATGATGTATTTGGTCATGCACCTATTTTGACTGATCGTGTGTTCGCAGACTTTATACAAGGCTTTGCTCGCCTCGCATTAAAGCATGTTGAAAATGAACGAGCCATCTTGCTGCTTGCACGTATCTGGTGGTTTACCTTTGAGTTCGGCTTAATCACTGAGCGTGACAGAGAAGGGAAAGAAGAAACCAAAATTTTTGGTGGTGGGATATTGTCATCTAAAAGCGAAGTAGAACATGCGCTTACTGCAACACACAAGCACAAGCCATTCAATGTGCGAGAAGTCATGATGACAGCATACCAGATAGATAGATTTCAAGAAAACTACTTTATTATCAAGAGTTTTGAACAGCTCCTCAACAGTTTACCGGAGGTAGAAAAGCAATTGAATGATTTACTGGTGCCTAAGGTTGTTGCTTAAAAAACTCAAATGAGCAACTTTATAAATAACAACCTCTCTCTTGGATACATGGCTATAGACACATCATTCCTTCGCCAGCTCAATCGCTTTAACTTAGTGGTACGAAAACGAGTTACTTCTAGTTTTACTGGTGGACGTAAATCCATGGCTGCAGGGCGCGGATTAGTAATTAAAGATCACCGTATTTACACACCAGGAGATGATTTTAGAACCATTGACTGGCGCGTATTCGCACGAACAGACAAGTTACACATCAAGAAATATGAAGAAGAGCGTGACATGCAAGTACATGTTATTATTGACTCTAGTTCAAGTATGCATTTTGGCAAGCCATTTACCAAGTATGACTACGCTGCAATGCTCGGCGTAGGGTATGCGTATCTTGCAACACGAAACAATGAAAAGTTTCAATACTGCACTTTTGATGAAGACCTGCGAACATTCTCATCACGAAGAGGTATGCACCAGCTTGCGCAGATGATAGATCATTTTAACAATGCAGAACCAGAAGGTATTTCTAAGCTCTCTGACGCAGTCAGTAAGTACAAGCAGTTTCTCAAAACACGCTCTTTAATTGTGCTTATTTCTGATTTTCTTATTGATCTTGACGAAATCAAAGAAGCACTTATGAAATTTGGCGATCATGAAATTACTGTGATTCAAGTGCTTGACAAGTCAGAAATTGACTTGAACCTCAAAGGAAACCTGCGCTTACATGATGTAGAAACAAAAGGAATACTAAAAACTTTTATATCAAGACGTACCAGGTACGATTATCAAGACAAATTAAAAAATCACATTGCGAATGTTGAGAAAATATGCAGCTCACTTGGCATTCATTACAAGCTTGTGTCAACAGAAAAACCAGTGTTTGACACGTTTTATGAATTGCTGCGCTAAAAAAGAGGATGATTATGGCACCAATTGCACTTATTATGGGGTTAGTTATGAGCTTTGTACACTACTACAGTGAGGAGTTTGTACTGCGATGTTACCATTTTAGAGACCAACTAGTTTCATTCACTGCAGGAATATCAATAGCGTACTTGTTTCTGACCTTATTTCCAGAGTTCTCATCTGGAAGCTTTGCAGTAGGTGGGCGTACACTTTTTATGTTTGTCCTTATTGGTTTTGCACTATTTCACCTTGTAGAGAAATATATTTACCAACATGTTCCTAAAAGTAAGATTCTGCGCGATCTTGCAATTGAAGATTCAGTTATCTCATTTGTGTATCATTTCATGGCAGGTATTGTTTTGTTTGAATTTGTAAAAACAGACTTGCGTTTTGGGATTTTGTTTTTTATCCCCATTCTGATTCATACTAGTGTAAGTACTTTGCCTGTTGACGCACCAAAAAATAATCTTGTTGCAATAATTCTTGCCAGCAGCACATTCTTAGGTGTTCTTTTTGGAACGTACATGCAAGCGTATATAACACCCTCTGTTATTTTCACACTCATGGGTTTTGTTTCTGGGACACTCTTGTTTACACTGACTCGGCATACACTTCCAGCAAAAGAGCATGGCAGTCCTCTTTTTTTCTTGGTAGGGGTACTTTTTTATGTGATCATTATTTCACTTATTGAAAATTTAGTATTGTAGGTGGTAGGGAGGAACAAAAATGAAAGATAAAACAGTACTAGTACTTGCAATTGGCCTTGTGCTAGTTGCATTGTTTGCAGTTGTTGGTCCACACCTAGGCGGTGACTCAAACGAAAACACAGTCACAGCAACTGGTGTGGCAGAACTTGAAGCAGTTGCTGACGAAATTCAGATTCATGTTCGTGTAGAAATCACTGACAAAACAGCAGCTGAAGCTCAAAAGTGGACACAGGATACATTTGCAGAAACAATGGAAGCAATACAAGAATACACTGTAGGTGCTGAAATAGAAACAGTTCGTGTTTCAGTTCGAAAAGAGTATTCTTGGGATGATGGCAAGCGTACTTTCAAAGGATACAAAGCAGAACGAGTTGATAAGATAACTGTTACTGATCCTGTTATGGCTGCAAAAATTATTGATGGTGCACCTCAGGCTAGTGGACTTATTGACTACATCAATTTTGGCTTGTCAAAAGAAAAGCAAGCAGAACTCAAGAAACAAGCACTGAAAGAAGCAACACAAAACGCGCGACTAAAAGCAGAGTCAATGGCTGATGGTCTTGGTGTGAAACTTGGGAAAGTAGTCTCAGTTTCAGAAAGTGACTTTCAAGCACCAATCTACCGTATGGCAATGGCTGAAATGGCTGTAGCTGATGAAGCTAAAAGCGTAGGTATTGCTCCTCAAAAGCTTGACGTTACAGCGCGTGTAAATGCAGTGTATAAAGTTAAGTAATCACGCTGCTTTTTTAATCAAAATATTTTTTATTTGTTTTATGTCTTTTTTCATGCTATCTGAATCTTTTTCCACTCTTTCAAAGCGGAGTCTGAATTCAATATCATTTTCTATACTTCTTTGCATGTTCTGTTCTAAAATCCCAACACGTTGTTTAAGTACTTTTAATCCATCATACATTTTGGTCCCGATAACAATAAGTCCGACTGTGAGACTGATATGGATTGACCCAATTGCAAGTAAGAGTTCACTATGACTCCATGACCCTCCAACTAATTTTTTAACAAGTTGATACAGAAATATAATGGCAAGTCCTACACTGATCCATTTGAAAACTCGTTCAATGTTATCTAAACTGATTCTCATGCAAGTCACCATTTACCTGTGTGTACCATATACCATAAAATAACTGATCCAATCCAAACTAAGATTGCTGTTATAATCCAAACTTTATTTTCAAGACTGAGATCATTAAAATACACTTTTTTTGATAATTCTTGCGTTTCCATACTTTTATATGTTGTTTTTCTCCTTAATAAGTTTTTCTGTTTGATTTCCGGAAGTTTTTCGACGACAAAATGATTTTTTCAAGAGCATCCGGAAAGTTTTCGGAAACAAAGTGGAACAGTGAAACATTTCCAATCTCCTCGAAACACTCAAGC
>CAYFJX010000023.1:0-7756 GCA_964343705.1 uncultured Methanosarcinales archaeon | reverse complement strand
TTTGGTGTATGTTGTGCTGTAAGAAGATACCTTCCTGTGTACAT
Organism: uncultured Methanosarcinales archaeon; assembly: GCA_964343705.1. Lineage (GTDB taxonomy): Archaea > Nanobdellota > Nanobdellia > Woesearchaeales > UBA12501 > JAUSFM01. The sequence goes on along the minus strand of CAYFJX010000023.1, from coordinate 7,712 downwards.
AATGCCCCATCTTTTTTGGTCAAAAATTCTTGGTCGAGAACCATAACCTGCTAGGAAGTCTCTTTTTACATAATCCACTGCAGTAAGTAGTTCAATACTTGGTTTAAACTCATATTTTACTGTGGGTATTCCATGTTTCTTAAAGAGTGCATCTTCTAGTGTTTCTGGTTTTTTTATTAGATCTATATCATCATTTAATCCATGCTTTGTTTGTGATTGTCTCTTACTTGGTGCTTTGGCATGTGCTGGAGCAACAGCTAGAAACGCGAGAAGTCCCAGTCCAACAATTCCTGCTCGAAAGTTCATATTGGTAAAAAAGGAGTATAGAAAGGTTTTTAAGCCTTTGGCTGATTTTGGGGTTTTAAGGTAGGTCTCCTACTGCTCTGCCCCAAAGAACAAATCCACCAAATACCAGCAGAAATGGCACAATTGCTGATCCAAATTCTGCTCCAAAAACCTTAAAAAACGTGCTTGGAGCTCCCAAAGCAATGCTTGCGGTCCCAGCAGCTGCCATGAAGTACTTTGTTGTTGGACGCATAGAATTCTTGTTATGTCTTTTATGTTTTTTTCCTTGTCTCTTTTTTTTCATACTGGCGAATTTTACGTGTTTTGCCTATATAAACGTTTCGCTCACCTAGTCTGAAATCAGCAAAGGTATAAATAGCAGCGATTCTCATGGCGCCCTATGACCAAAGAAGACATGATCAAAATTGTGCAGTCATTGACAGGCCACCAAAACATATTATTTACCGATCGTGGCAACACAGCAATAGACAAAGCGCTCGAATACGTGAAAAACAATAGTTCACGATCAACAATTCTTATTCCTGATCAGGCTGGTTGGTTACATTATCAAAAAGCACCACAACGATTTGGTTTTGAAATTGTTGAGGTAAAAACACAACAAGGTAAAATTGACCTTGCAGACTTGGAAGTGCACGCAGCAACAGCGGCAGCAATTATTGTTCAAAGTCTTGCAGGTTATTTTGTTGAGCAGCCCATGCAAGAAATTATTGGCATTTGCAAGAAACATGGTTGCATTGTGATTGAAGATATTTCAGGAAGTCTTGGAGTGCTTTCTTCACATGACGCTGATCTGAAAGTATGTAGTTTTGGAAAAGACAAGCCAGTTAATCTTGGCTCTGGGGGTTGTATCTCTAGTAATTCGCATCTTGCAGGGGAGCATGCAGAGCTTGATTATGCAGCTCTCACAGCACAATTTGCTGCCTTAAAAAGCAGGGTCGCCTTTTTAACTGAGCAAGCACAAAAAATAAAAAGGGACTTGGTCAACCAGACAATACTTTATCCTGAGAGCCCAGCGATTAACGTTGTTGTTGCATTCAAAACTGATGAAGAAAAAAAAGTTATTATTGACTATTGCAATGCAAATCAATTGCAGTACACTCTTTGTCCACGATATATTCGTGTGCAAGAACCTGCAGTTTGCATTGAGGTGAAGAGATTATAATCAAACAGAACCAAGGTGTTTAGACATGAATACTAGCGTACGTAAAAATATCATACTGTGCATGATTACACTTCTACTTGCAGTACTTTTTATTACAACTGGCTGTATGAAACTTGAACAGCCACCAACAACAGATGTGCCAACACAATCTACTGTTGACGTTTCAAAAAAGATTTCATTTGGCCAAATTGACACGTTTGAAGATGGTTTCAATGCTATAAAAAAGATTGACGCAAAGTACCAGATAAGTTTTGAACAAGAAGGCTTGTTTGGTGTTGTGGCAAAAAAAGAATATGTTCCTCACATTGTTGAAGAACTACGGAACTTACAAGAAGCTCTGGGTCCTGAAGGAAAATTGGATCCAGAAGAAATACGGAAAAAAGATCCACTTAAGCGAACAGAAAAGGAACTTGCGAGCTTGCTTATCTCTGCACGTATTCAAATGATTAAGTCACAAGGAGCTTTTCACAGGGGTTATTCACAAGGATTAAAGGGACTTGTTGGTGATGGTTTTTACTGTCGAGAAGAAAAAGAATTGCAATCAACCATTAATTCTTTTAATCAGTCAGCTCAGCATGCATCAAATGCAATTTTGTACATTGATCAAGTTTTGACTGATTCAGAAGCAATAACTTGGGAGTTAGTAGGCACTGATGAAAGCAAGCCATTATTTTATTATACTCCTGTAGAGCTTATGCATTCACAGCTCAAAACTAACAAGAGGATTATCCATGAGTATTGCAATACCAATGTCCGTTTGAAAGGCCGGCCTCGGAGCTCTGCATTTATTTCATTTGAAGGCACAGGTTTCAAAGATCTGTATGTTGAACCAGGCAGGGTTATTCCAGCAAAATTATGGAGAGAACTAATGGGGCCAATTCGGAAGCCTGTTGTTGCTAAATAAAGAGGTGTTATACTATGAGAGAACCAGAATCAATGGATGAATGTGTTTATTTTACTCGACGCGCATTGGAAGGTGGTGGAAAAGCCATGGCGTGGGTTTTCAAAAATGATTGTCCAGAGTGTGGCAAAGCAAAAATGGGCAAGCCACGTGGTGACGATGGTAAGGTCAAGATTCGCGCTAAAGAATATGTGTGTCCTGAATGCAATCATACTGTTGCTAAAGAAGAATACGAACCAACACTAACTTGTGATATAAAATACACGTGTCCAAGCTGTCAAAAAGAAGGTGAAGCTTCAGTACCGTACAAGCGTAAAACCTGGTGTGGTGTCAAAGCAGTTGTCTTTAATTGTGGTAGCTGTGATGAGAAAATTGGCATCACCAAGAAGATGGCAAGCAAGAAAGAAAAAAAGAAGAAATGAGTTTGGCATTCGGTTTTCGGCGCTCGGTTTTCGCATAATTTTATATACTGCCTCTTTTTCCTTTTTTCCATGGATATTCCTGATGAAGTTTTTGAACAAGCCCTTGTCAAGTACTTGGCAGGCTCGTGTGTTGCTGAAAAAGTAACAGAAGCTGCTCGTGAACAACTTATATGGGGTAATGGTCCACGGCTTGTTGATCGGATTCTCTTTCATTTTACAGAAGACAAGTTTGATCCGGGTAAGCATCCTGGTGGGCCAGAGGAGTGGGCAAATTATAAAGCACTATTGGATACAACAGGAACTGCTTATGAAGAAGCTGATAGAAATACTACAGCAAGATCACTTGTTTTCACGTTTGAAAACCCTGCAAACCCTGCTGAATTACTTGCAGATGTTCACGCTCGAGAGAGAAAGGGTGCTAGTCGCGAGCCTAAAGATGCATACCAGTTTACTATTCTTAATGGTCAGAGACGGAGTCTTGATTTTGAAGCTGGCTATCCTGTGCTATTTGGTATGGGTTTTCGCCTTCCTGCTCTGAGACGATTATGTGAAGCAACAGAAGGAGCTACTCACTTTAGAATTGTTGACTATAGGGGCGATCACTATGGTTCACCAGAAGCACCTATTCAGCTCGGTCCTCAGCCAGGGCAATAGATTCTATCGGGCTTCAACAATTAGTTTATTTTTTTCAGGATGGATATACACTTCAGTGCCATCTTCTATTTTTAGAAATTCAGCAATCTTTTTTGGAATTCGTACAGCAAGAGAATTACCTGTCTTAGTTATTTTTGTATTTGCGCCTAGTGCCCATACTCCTTTTGCAGCATCTTCAATTTTCTGTGTTGTTTCAGAGTCAGTAAATGTTTCTCCACATTTATTGCATGCTTCTGCTGGAAACTCACCTAGGCAAACTCCATAAATAGATTGTTGTATTCTTTTGTTACATAAGATTCCTGCATCACACATGGGACATTGCATGTTGATCATAAGATTAAAGACATTTATAAATCTTTATATCAAGTAATCTGGTTAGAATTCTGTGTTATTGCAGCGGAGCAAAACCGCTCGTATCCACTCGCGGTGTTTTGCGGAAAAAAGCCTGCATAAATCGGCTTTTTTCCGAATTGACTCCAAGGCGGCAATAACACACTAAATGTTGTTTGAATCTCTATCTATGCCCAAACCTTTAAATACTCTCTCGTTACTATACTAGTATACAGCTGAGTAAGGTGATCACATTCAAAGCATCAAAATCAACACAATCAAAGGATACAGCACAGAGAATTCTCATAACTAGTGCACTTCCCTATGTTAACAACGTACCGCACCTAGGTAATCTGATAGGGTGTGTTCTCTCGGCAGATGTATTTGCTAGGTATTGCCGTAGTAAAGGATATGAAACCTTGTATGTGTGTGGTACTGATGAGCATGGTACTGCAACAGAGACAAAGGCACTTGAAGAAGGCCTGACACCAAAACAAGTCTGTGATAAATACTACAAAGTACATAAACAGATCTATGAGTGGTTTGGTTGCAGCTTTGACACGTTTGGTCGAACATCAACTGATACTCACACTAAAATAACGCAGGAAATATTTCTTGACCTACACAAAAATGGTTTTGTTAAGCAAAAAACAGTTGATCAGCTTTTTTGTAAGGGGTGCAGTAAGTTTCTTGCTGACCGTTTTGTTAATGGAACGTGTCCACACTGTGATTACGAGCGGGCACGCGGTGATCAGTGTGAGAGCTGCGGGAAGCTGCTTAATGCAGTTGAGTTGAAAAAACCTACCTGCAGCGTATGTAACAAAACTCCTGAAGTGCAGACAAGTGAACACTTATTTCTTGACCTTCCAAAACTTTCAAAGAAACTCGATACGTGGTCACAAAAGCAAGGTAAGGATGGTTTTTGGACGCAAAACGCTATCACACTTACTCAAGCTTGGATCAAAGAAGGGCTTAAAGATCGATGTATTACTCGTGACCTCAAATGGGGGGTGCCTGTACCCTTAAAAGGATTTGAAGAAAAAGTGTTCTATGTCTGGTTTGACGCACCAATAGGGTATCCTAGTATTACAGCGCACGCATTCAAGAATTGGAAAGACTGGTGGCAACCAAAAGAAAAAGGAAGTGTAAAACTGTACCAGTTCATGGCAAAAGACAACATTCCTTTCCACACCATTCTCTTCCCAGGATCACTTATAGGCACAGGAAAAAAATGGAATTTGCTGCATCACATTAACTCAACAGAGTACTTGAACTATGAAGATGGCAAATTCAGTAAGAGTGCAGGTACTGGTGTGTTTGGAGATAATGCTATTGACACAGGCATTCCCGCAGATGTATGGCGGTATTACTTATTGGCCAATAGGCCAGAGACAGCTGATACAAAATTTAACTGGGATGATTTCAGAGAAAAAAACAATCATGAGTTACTAGCAAACTTAGGTAATTTTGTAAACAGAGCGCTGGTATTCTTAGATAAGCATTTTGGTGGTGAAGTACCAGATGCACAACTCACTGAAGAAGACCAAGCATTTATTAACAAAGTAGATGGGGAAATTGACAAGCTCACACAATTCTGTGAAGGAGTTCGTATAAAAGAATCACTCAAGCAAGTCATGCATGTTTCACAATTATGTAATCAGTACTTCCAAAAACAAGAGCCATGGGCATTGGTTAAGCAAGGTGACAAAACACGGTGTGGTACGGTGCTCAATGTGTGTGTTAACCAAGTTAGGTCGCTTGCAGTTATTGCAGAGCCGTTCTTACCAAATACTGCACGAGAAATTTTCAAACAGTTGAATCTTGACCCCAAAGATGGGTTTGAGTGGGACTCTGCACTAAAGCAACCTCTGGAAAAAGGTCACAAGATTGCAAAGCCAAGTGCATTATTCCGTAAGCTCGAAGAAAAAGAAGTACAGGGCTTTAGAGAAAAGTTTAAAGGACAGAAAAAGGAGGCAACTAAAAATATTTCTTTTGTTGTAACTGGTAAAGCTGTTGATCTTGGAATAAAAGCTGCCGCTGCTATTGTTAGTGTAAAAAAGATTTCAAATAAGAATGCAGAGCTTGAGAAATTAAAAAAACAACCAGGAACTGGAAAACTTGATGATACTGGCTACGTGGAATTACACAAAAAAGTTGGTGCAGAAGAAGATACCTCAACTCGCTGGTTATACGAGCTCGCACAAAAAAATGGCACTATTCCAAACATAAACACTTTTGTTGATTCATATAATCTTGTGAGTTTAAAAAAAGGTATTTCAGCAGGGGCACATGATATTTCTGAAATCAAGGGTAATGTCCGGATTGATGTCTGTGATGGAACAGAACCATACACTGAACTTGGTCAAGGTGCAGTAACAAACGTTAAAAAAGGTGAATACGCAGCACTTGATGATAAAAAAATTATTTGTCGTCTTGAATTAAAACAGTGTAATGAGACAAAAGTAACTAAAGAGGCAAAAAAAATATTGTTATACTATCAAGGACATGCAGGCCATAAACAAAAGGAAGTAACTGCAGCATTGCTAGATGCATGTAAGCTCATTACAGAGATGTGTGGTGGTTCATATGAAATTATTTATCCTGCTTCTGGTGATCCATTTAGTGATCTCGACCTTCGCGTTGCAAAAATAACAGAAGTAGTTAAACATGCCAACGCAGACAAACTATTTGTTGAACAAATCGATCTTGGCTCACTTGGCAAAACACAGATTGTGTCTGGTCTTGCAAACGACTACAAACCAGAAGAACTTATAGGGAAGAAAGTAATTGTTGTCTGTAACTTAAAACCTGCCAAACTTCGCGGTGAAATGAGCAATGGTATGCTGCTAGCTGGAGAAGGAAAGGTTGATGGGATAAAGAAGCTTTGTGTACTTGAAGCACCAGACAGTCAACCAGGTGACACTGTTTTTCTTGAAGGAGGAGAGGCAAGCAAGCCCAAGAAAGAAATTACGTTTGAAGAATTCTTAAAAGTAAAAATGAATGTCAAAGATGGCAAAGCATTGTACAATGGTAAGGCATTGATAACAAAAAAAGGTGCTGTACAAGTTGACTTATCTAGTGGCACTGTTGGGTAGGCAGTTTTTCATTAGTTTTATATATTAGTTCGTCTTTGCTATTATTATGGAAATCAAAGTAGTATTAGAAAAACAGGAAGAAGGGGGTTTTACAATTTATGCTCCCTCGCTGCCTGGTTGTGTTTCGCAAGGAGAAACAAAAGAAGAAGCTCTTAAAAACATAAAAGAAGCTATTGAGTTATACTTAGAAGCAGATGACAATGAGTTATCTGTTCATGAAGGTGAAGTTGTTAAGGTTGCAGTATGAAGCTTCCTCAGATTTCTGGTCGTGACCTTGTTAAATTGTTGCGTAAAAAAGGCTTTGTTGTTACTAGACAAAAAGGTTCTCATATTCGTTTAGAAAAAAATACTGAAGAAGGAACAACTAAAATTACAGTTCCTGATCACAAAGTTCTCAAGAAAGGAACACTCAATAGACTCCTTAAAGATGCAGGGCTGGAAAGGGAAGAAATTTGACTATTCATACCGGGCACTAAACACGCCACATTCACTCACAGTCATTGGTTTCTCTGCAAACAATGCTACACATTCTTCACTAAGTTCTGCGCCAGTTGTGAATTCACCACACTGCGTAGCTTGTGGTCCGACACCAGCAGGGCTTTGTTCAAATGCAGCAGCGCATTCGTAGCAGCATTTGTCAGCAAGAGTGTTAGTTTGAGGCATTTGCGGTGGCAGGGTTATAACTAAGATGATTACAATAGCTATAATTGCAAGTGCGCAAATAAGTAGGTTCCTCTTTTTCATACAGTTTTTTTTAGGCAGTGGGGTATATAAATTTTATCCATGGAGGGGGTGTGTCCCGAATCTCGAAATATTTATAACCCTCAAACACGCCCATAGGG
>CAYFJX010000022.1:0-10316 GCA_964343705.1 uncultured Methanosarcinales archaeon | reverse complement strand
AAAAAAACGAAGGTTGAAGTGGGAGATGAATACTCCTATGAGCTGAGTTGGCCTTGGGAGAGCTTCATTCATTAGGAGTGTGGTTCGACCATGTGCTCCCACACTGGGGGGCAATGTTAGCTGACAGTACGTTTTGCTGTGGTTCACGCTTTGGATGAAGATCATCAACAGAAGACAATGAAGATCAGGTTACTCCGATACTCCCTCTTGTGTAGTGTCATCCTTCGAGAGCGGAGAAACCCCTTCTTTGTGAGCTGTATCGTATTCAAGACAACAACATGTCAGGAGTTGTTGGTGTTCACTTGCATTTGAGAGGCAGGCACGGCCCCAATGTACTTGGAACAGAAGCTAGACCATGAGAGATGTGATTATCTTACATAGTTAGTGCTTGAGATCATGTAGTAGAATCGTAGTAGGGAGCTGGAGGCACATAATAGGTCCTGGATGACGATCCATGTGGTCCTATACTGCTGTCACAGCTTACTTCTGACTGCAGAGTCGTTACGTTGCTTCCTGGTCCGAAGCATTGTAGCACTGTAATTAGTTAGTGGCTTTTATCCTTCAATCCGGAGAACTCGCACGTAATAAAGAGTGTCGCGAAGTTAGTAACTCTTTACATTGGTTCCCCTTGCCGTCGTGACGCGCTCGTGAGCTGGACCATTTGTTACAGCTCTGTGCGCAACCGGATTCGGGATAGACAGTCACTTACTGTCGTTGTTATTGCTACCAACGCGTTTTCGCTACCGATTTCCACTTCCTCGCTCGTTCGTGAGTCATGATTCGCAGTCTAGCCGCGTGTCGGGACGCCAATCCAGACTACCTACTGTTCAGCCCATCTGCCTGGTTGGGTCGCTCCGGGCGTCGGTCCTCTGCACCTCGTCCGGTCCGAGTCGAAGATTTACCATCATCCGCACTCGATGCACCTCGTCAACGTGTTCGTCGCCCGCTAGCGGCCGATGACGCGGGTGTTCGGCGCGTGCTCATCCCACCTGCACCAGCAGCCCATCCACTACACGCGGCGCGCGTAGTAGAAGGTGAGGGGGGAGAGGAGATGATGGAGGATCAACATGTGATCGTGAACAACCAAGTTCAACAGCCGGAGAATGGTAACAGGGACGAAGAGCCAGCCCAGCCGCCAGTTCGTGAACAGGTGGTACACCCAGACCCTGAGCCACAAGTCGAGCCTGCAGGACACCTACCGGTAATTCCAGTGGAAGAGGAGAAGGAGGAAGGTGTACTGCAAGAGGAGAAATTCGACGCGCCAGTTGAGGAGGAGAAGGAGGACGATCCACGTCAACTCATCAGGCAGATGGCAGGTCGCAACAATGCAGCGGTGCAGGGGAGCAACGCTGATCCACCTCAACCTGTCGGTCCAATAGTGGAGGGAAACAACGCTGACCCACCTCAACCGGCAGAACAAGCGGAAAGAAGGCACAACGCGGACCCACCACAACCCGAGAGACGCAAGGAAGTCAGTCAGACAGCACTCAGAGACTGGTGTGTTCTGAAGGATGTCAACATTCTGACCGAGGTCGCAGCCCCAAACCGGAAGGTGAAGTCTCTCTATACCCTCATCCTCGAGGCTAGTGCGACGTTTTATAACGTAACCCCCACAATCGTCACTGATGGGCGACGCAAAGCGTTCATGGACGTCTTTGGGGACGTGACGTCTGGTGATCTGATCATTGTAACCGAAGGGCACTTCGACGGAGCAAAGCTAATTGCCAACCGGATCCAGAAGATATCGAAGTGTGGAGTGCGATATCTACCCTCCGAAGTGGACAAGCTGGAGGAATACGCCTGGCAGCACATCCTCGCGGACCAAGCCGGAGCGGTGCCAGTGGAACAACGACCTCCTAGTGACCAGCAGGAACCGGTGGAGGCTCCCAAGAAGGATGAGGTGACTTGGCAGATGAAACAAGACGTTACTCTCCAGATAGCCAACAACCTGAAGATCGGGAGGTGGGAACCTGGGACTCAATTCGACATTGTGCAGAGACTTCTCGGTGTCACATCAGTGGAGCCAACAGCGGATTTCATCGAGTCTCGGAGGTTGTTCGCCACCCTGGACGAGGAAGTTCGATCACTGACTCATCTGTTAATCCCTGGAGCCAAGACGGACCGAGATGCAGTGGTGAGCTTCGTTCGAGCGGCCACTAACTGCCCAGTCAACCGGCCGGAGGATGGCAATTACAAGGCAGACAGTCCACAGCAGAGGATGGATCGCATGGTCAAGATCATTACGGCACACGGCTGGAAGGTGTCCGCCATCGAATATCGGGAGTCTAACAACCGGTCCCAGGCGGAGACACTCAAGGCAATCACCCAGATCCAAGAACTTGTCAATCGGATCCAACGGGCTCTCCTGAGCACCAGAACCCTACTTGGTACACTCGAGTGGTCAGAGCTGATACGCCAAGTCCTCACCGAGGACGCACTTACACACTTGGCTGCCCGTCACCCTGGAGCGGGATCGGAACTGCGGACAGGTTTGGAGTGGTTGGGTAAGGCTATCAAAGCCGAACGGAAGGCGTTGCAGTCGTACCTGAACCGCCAATCTGTGTGGAACAAGCGACCATCGGAGGATTTGGCCGAGTACTTGGTTCGGGTGCAGCTGCACCTGAATGTCACCGAGGACTCTGTGGATATCGACTACCGACACCCATTCACAGCACTGACAGAATTACGGAGAATAGTCCATCCGGACGGAAGAATCAACGAAGTGGCCTTCAAGAATGGTGGCTTCCTCAATGAAAGCCTGTTAAGTGTCCGTCGTTGTATGTTGTCGCCATCGTCCAGCATCTTCAAGAACTTGTGGGGTACGAACGTTACGGACCAAGAGACCGCCAGGCTAGCCGCTTTGGATAGCAAAGAACGCGATCACGAAGTGCTGAACCAGATGGTGAAGGTCATGCAGGAGGGCCTCCGCGCCGATCAGAACCACCTCGTACCGGCCGTCCGTAGGGGTGTAGCGCCCAACGCACCTGCCCCTGCGGGCGCTCGTCCTAATCAAGGGTCATCCAACAAGAAGAAGGCCAAACGCCAAGCACCACCGGCATCTACATCCCCAGCACGTCCGGCTCGAACCGCGAAGGCCGATCAACTGTTCGTTGCAACCGCTGAGGTCGCACTCGTCGACGGCGTCACGGTGGCTCAGAGCATGTGTGGAGTCACAGCGGATGGACATCTGGACAACACTAACCCAGCACTGGTATTCTCTGCTCTGTTAATGGACCTCGACATAGCGCGAGAAGACGAGCAGGCCGAGTTCCTGACCAAGGTCATGGGAGAAGCAGAACAGGTGGCATTGTACGCGGCTCAAATCGACGACTCAGTTGGAGAGGTGATGGGATCATCCGCTCGAGGAAAGAAGCCTCCACGCCTCAATGGACTGGTAACATGTTTCCACTGTGGCAACACGACCAAGCAGAAGCCTCACTGTTGGTTCGAGTGTGACTGGATGTCGGCGGGTCGCACCCAGACCAGAGAGGGCAGAACGGCTCTGGAAGAGTTCCAGCGTAAGGGAAGGAAGACACAGTACACTTCAGAGGTGAAGCACCGGTTGAACATCTACAACCGCATGAAGAAATGTCAAAGTGAAGAGTAGGAACACGCGGGAGGTTGGGAGTGTCCCCAAGCAACATCCACTGCAACAACATCGAACAACACCACAACATCGACACCTCAGCCCTCCCAACAACACACCTCCGTTGCGACAAGTGATCTCCGTTCCACAGACGCTTGTTGCGACACAACATCTGGCGCCGGTAGTGCCACTACCACACCTACCGTAGCCACACCGTGTGTTAGTAGTCAACCACCCACGGCTGCTGACGAACGAAGGGACTCATCTACCGTGATGGGTTCACAAGTTTCAGAACGACTAGTCCTTCTAGCACTGGAGGAGCGACGAAGACTGCTAGAGGACGACCAACGGGCACGTGCTGTTGCGCTAGCATCCGCACAACAATTCGGACAGGAGAGCGAAGAGACACCATTGCAGAGGTCACACTCAATGGTGGGGGGGGGAACAGGAGTAGCAATTCGTGGGAAGGTGAAGCGGAAGAAACAATCGCGAAAATGGCGTCGTCAGAGGAACAAATTGATGGTGTTGGTGAACACAGAAGTGATGACGATGCAGTACAGTTTACCTAGTGAACTGAGCGAAGAGGACCGATCCTTACTGGACAAGAGCGTAAAGAAGACCGGTGCCTACATGTGGGTTCATACCATGGTGTTCCCGCGACAGGACACAAAGGAACAGCATGGACAACGGCACTCCATTTTGGTTGATTCAGGCAACCCGCTGCCATTGCTGATGTCACGGCAACAGCTACCGAAGAATTGCATCCTCGTCGACTCCAAATCGTACAACATCCCCATCATGCGCATCACTATATGTGAATGTACAGTGACCAGCACTGAACGGGCCATCGTGACCATTCAACTAGGTGAACTTCGCTTTCGGGTCGTTGCGACCGTGTACGACGAACGTGACTTGAAGGGACGACAACTCCCACCCATCCTGGGTTTCCAATTCCTCAAGGACAACAAGATCGGGATCAACTTGTCACCGACAACTGGTACGAACAACTGGCAACAGAAGAGGTCTACAATTCGGCTAGACACCGCTGACGCACGCTTGTTAACAACAGCGAGAGTTAAGTGTGGGTGTTTGACCAAACTAGTGGATGACATACCTACTGAGTTAGCGAAGCTGTTCGAGACTACCAAGATCAACTCCACAAGACAGTTTACACTACTGACCAAGACAACGGACAGGGTGAACACCCAGTGTCACCGGGTGGACCCAGAAGATGAACCGACATTCACAACTACCGTGTCTAGTGAACTGTTACAACCGTTGCGGATGCAACTGGTGAAGGTCGATGCCTCAATGATGCACGATCTGAAGAAGGACGATCTAGTGGAGATCGACGAACCGACGGAGACGGAACTCCGTCGGAGCGGGGTACTCGTATTACCAGGAGTAGTGGACATCACTCGATCCGATTCGACGGCAACCATTGTGGTGCTGAACACTAATTGCAATCCGATCAGAATTGCAGCAGGCACACCCATCGCCACAATCGCCAAGTATGACGAAACTCAGGAGATCAAGGACACATCGGATAAACCAATTCGATTCGCGTTCATCGAAGGGAAGCTCTGTTGGGTTGGAGACTCAGAAGCTCGGGCCAAACTACTGTTGGCTGAAGCTACGGCCAAGTTATTCAGCACTGGCATCTGGGATCCGAATTCACCGGAAGGGAGAGAAGGAGTTCGGTGTCTTCAACAACATGCCCTCATTGGACTCATGGAAGCTGAAGTGGATGTCGAAGACCCAGAAGCGGTACAAGCGTATCTGGACAGGACGTCAGAGGAACTGGACCAACAAATCTGCAACAAGGAGCCGGGCACGGCTCGAGTTCTAGGACTGAAGACTGGATTGACCCGGACCTCGGTATCGACAACTCGGCCCACCACAAGTGGCGAATCCACCTCAACATCTCGACGCCAAGCCGCACCACGACAGCCAGCACCACCATCACCTCCTCCACAACCTCCACCACAGGCACTTGAGGAAACCGATACCATGACGGAGAAGTTGACACGATGTCCTCCACCGTTCCTGAAGGAAGTGGACAGATTACCCGAAGAACTTAAGGCGAAGGTGAGGTGGGAGATCACCAGTTATCGCAACATGTCACAGGACATGGAACAATCGGGAGGGGTTTCACAACCATCTGGATCACAGGACGTGCAACGAACAGTCGCTGTGGCTGACTCAACTGAGGAAGTTCCGACTAATGCCGTCGTGGAAGATGCTCTTCGAGTACAGGACGATACACAACAACGGGAGTACACTGCAGCGGATGTACATCTACCGGAGGTACAGGAGAAGTTGAAGGAGATGCTGGAGCAGAGTCCCAATCTCATGCCGGACACGTTGACGGAGGATCAGAGGAAGCAGGTGTTGGACCTTGTATATGAGTACGCTGACCGTTTTGTCAACACGGTGGGCTTCTCGGGTCCATCGGAACGAGCCTTCGAGATCGATTTGCAAGTGTCAGAGCCTGAGGGTCCATTCAAGTGTCACCAGATCCCACTTAGCCTCAAGAGCAAGGCGATCGTCCGACAGATATTGGAACAATACTTGAAGCGGGGAATTGTGGAGAGATCTCAGGAGAAGAACTGGACATCACCGGTGTTCGTTATGTTCAAGGGATCCAAGGGCGCCTCCGAGGAGCAACGCAACAAACTCAGCAATTATCGAGTGTTGAGTGACCTTCGCTTCCTAAACTCACATATCCGCAACAACTTGCATAGTACTACGGTCCCTCTGATCAAGCAGTTATTCACCAAGTTTGAGGGTGCCTCCTGGGCAGCACTGTTCGACCTGACCAGTGGATACACCCAGTTGAAGTTGAGCAAACGTTCCAGACACTACACCGCCTTCACGGCACCGCCACCATTGGGTCGGTTGCAGTTTCGCCGCTGTCCACAAGGTCTGGCTTTCCTACCTGGGGCATTCATGGATATCATGCATCGCATATTGGGTTCAATGAGCGGGGCATCGGTGTTGGTGTATCTGGACGACATGACGGTCATTGGTAACAGCTTCACAGACCTGCTGCAGAATGTCCGACAATTGTTTGACAGGCTCCGAGAACACAACATGGTGATCTCACTGAAGAAGAGCACCATAGGTACACAGTGTTTCGACTTCCTCGGGCATCGGTTCGATCTATCACGGTCCTCCAACAGGGGTGTCATGGTTCAACACAAGAAGGTGGAGGCGATTCTTCAGACTCCAGTTCCCACGAATGTTGGTGAACTCCGCGGGATTTTGGGTCAGTACACGTACTACTCGGATTTCATACCCGGATTCGCTTCAATAGCAGCCCCTCTGCACAGTTTGACCAGCACCTCACCGTCTCGTGTTGTCATAGCGGGGCCACCAGAGAGGGTCAACAACGAAGGAACAGCTGCACATGCACACGAAGTGAAGATGAGTGAGTCTGAGATGAAGTCCTGGAAGTTGTCTCAGAAGAAGAAGAAGGGTCGACTTCGTAAACAGGCTGCCAAGCAAGCATTCATCTGGGATGATGCAGTACATGGCGCTGCATTTCGGTTGTTGAAACGTGTTCTCACACAAGATGTGGTCCTCAAGATCCACTCCTGTCACCCGGATGCACTATTGAGGATACGAACAGACGCTAGTAACACTGCTATTGGGAGCGTATTGGAACAACTCGTCATTGACGGTCCGCTCATAGGACGCTACAGGCCGATTGCCTTCACCTCATCCAAACTGTCACCTGTTCAATGTCGGTGGAGCGCAACAGAACGGGAGTGTTTTGCGATCATTCGTGCGCTGGAAGGGTACCATCAATTCATTTGTGGTCGTCCAGTGTCTGTGTATTGTGATCATAGGGCACTACAGTATGTGTTCAGCCCAGACTATCAATGCAGTGGCTCCACCAGGGGTCGTTTGTTTCGTTGGAGAGCAAGAGCAGCTCGGTACAGCAATGTGGAGTTGTACTATGTACCTGGTACGTTGATGGAGAAGTCAGGTCCTGATTTGTTGTCACGGATTGAGCTTGATCAGTCCATCAGGGCTGAGCCAAGACCTCTACTCGACCTGTTGGGGGAACTGGATCCGCCTGAAGACGAGATCATGTTCCTAACACAGACGGATCAGCAGACGGACGACAACACCCCTACAACATCCAGTGTACAGATCAATGTAGTGAGGACGGCATTAGCGCAAACATTAGTCGAATCAGCGGAGTTGTGGGAGAATTCGATGTATTCAACAACCCCAGTGGAACAAATGGGGCTTCTAGCAAATCCTGATAGCCTTTGGACTGTAGTCAACAACAACACAGATCGGAGCACAACTGAACAATCCGCTAGAAGCTGCATCAACACCACTGGAGGAAACGCAGCAGGTGGTAGTTCCAACCGGGGGGCACGTCGGCAACGGGCTCCTTCGGATGAGAACACTGTGGGGTCAGAGACAGCAGATGTTGCAACAGTTCGAACACGCGCCCAACGGCAGCGGGATAGTTCGAGTTCAACATCTGGGGGGGGGACTAATAATTCAACTTCGCCTCCAGACACGTCTCGTAGGAGACAACGGCGCACTGACACTGACACTCAATCCAGCAGCGACAGACGAAACACGACAATCACACAACCAACAACACAGTCAGATTCAACGGATACATCAACAACCTCGCGAGCGGTAGTCCGTAGGTGTCTAGATGGGTCCACTAGGGAAGATCTACTGTGGAAGGTGCTGGGGTCCAGAGACTACTGGTCATTGCTATTGGAGGGTCTTCAAACAGACTCAACTGACGACCAGACATTACTGGATGCGGTACAACTGCTGAGGAATGGAGCATTGCCGGTGGAGATTAGGGAGGAGACCATCGACAAGTTGAAGAACCGCAACGTTCGCAATCGTGTTGAGGTGCGGAATCGGGTAGCTAGGCAACGTCGGGCACTGAAGATGGCGGAGCAGCTCCACATCAACGACAACGATGTGTTGGTGAACGTCGCCCGCACAGGCTCATGGGGCTTGGTGATTCCACGATGCGCCCAACAGCAGATGCTTCAATACTTTCACAACGCGGTACCGTCAGGAGGTTATCATCGCAACGCAGAGAACACCCACAAGGCACTGGCGCAGAGTTGTTATTGGCCATCCATGTGGAAGGACACGGTTCATCATGTTCAAAGGTGTGACCACTGTCAACGCTTCAAGCACAACACTGCTTCACAAAAGAATCTGCACTATGTCACCGGATTCCCCATGTATAACATGGAACGGGTGGCCGTTGACCATATTGTTGCGCTTCCAGAGACGAAGAACGGCTTCAAGAACATACTTGTTGTTGTGGATCTGGCCAGTCGATGGGCCACAGCCATTCCGTTGAAGACTGTGTCTATCGCGGAGACAGCTGACGCATTCATTCGTGAGTTTGTTTGCACCTTTGGAGTGCCCAAGTCGATGGTTAGTGACAATGGAGTGGCGTTCGAGGCGGAATTGGCACGGAGGGTGTACATGCGTTTGGGAATTCATCAGAATTTTGCGAGTGCGCTTCATCCCCAGAGCAACGGTACAGTGGAAAGGCTGAACGGCACGATCAAGACATTACTTCGTATGATGGCAAATGAACGGGCAGATGACTGGGATGAGGTATTACCGCTCGCATTGATGGCATATCGCAATGCAACTCACAGCTCTACGGGAGTGAGCCCTCACGAATTGTTATTCGGGAGGCCGATGCGAGTCCCGGTGACCGCCGACATCCAAGAGTTAGTGGATCCTCAACTTCCGTTGAACAGTACTCAACAACAGTATGTGCAGAAACTGGAGGAATGGATCTCTACATTGCTACGCAGTGCCGGAAACAAGGTCATTACAGCCCAGCAACGGCGGCAGGATGAGCATGGGCAGGAGATACGACAGTATCCTGTTGGTACAAGAGTCTTCGCAACGGTGAATGCCAGGGCAGGTGTCGCAAAGAAACTAGCTGCTTTGTATCGTCCGGGTACCGTGGTGAGGAGTTCCTCAAATGGGGGGCACTCGGTGATGTTGGACGGCGACGAGTTCTTCAAACCACTTGTCGTTCGACGTCATTACACCAAGATGAAGCCATGCTGGTTCGAGAAGAATGAAGTGCTGAGTGTTCCATCCATCGAAGGTGAACGTATGTATGAGATTGACGAGATCGTTGACGTTCGAAGGGTCGAGGACGTGAGAGGCAAAGCTGACTGGCAAGTACGTGTGACGTGGTCGGCGTACTCAGGTCGCGAGCAGCTGAGCAATTGGATGCCAATGTCCAATATTAACCCGGAGGGGCTTGAGGGTCTACTGAAGGAGTTTGTTGAGAGGAATCCTGACGTGGAAGTTCCCCTTATTCAGCAACGAGGTTCGAAGAAGAGCAAGAAGAAGTCGAACAACTAGTTGTTGAGTATTAGTTTTGCTTGTTTGATTTAGTACAGGAGCCAGAGTCTCAGGTTGACTTGATCTGGTGGTGGTAACAGCGTTGCATGAGCCAACATGTGTTATTCGAACGTATGCCACTGTTAGGTTAGTTCAGTTTGGGAAGATGGTAGCCAGTTGTCAATCTACGAGGATGTGACTGTGGTGCACTGTGGGTGTCCAGGACCAGTTGGTTCACCCATGGTGTGTTGTCTGTTATGTTCTAGTGGGAGGCAACAAAGGAAAATTTCAAAAAAAAAAAACAAAAAAACGAAGGTTGAAGTGGGAGATGAATACTCCTATGAGCTGAGTTGGCCTT
>CAYFJX010000021.1:0-12929 GCA_964343705.1 uncultured Methanosarcinales archaeon | reverse complement strand
TCAGCTGTGCGAGTAGTGTAACCAGCACTTGCTGTTTCTGATCCACCTTGTGCATCTTCTGTTGCTATCTCTTGACTAATTCGATCCCATTCACTGTCTAAAGAACCATAATCTTCACTGCCACTTCCGCTTAATTCATCATCTGTCATATTGCTTCCCTCCGCATCTTTTGTATCAATGATTGTTTGTTCTGGTATTTCGTCAGTACCTCGTATACATAGGTATCCATCTGCTCCCTCTATTTGTTTCCCACGCATGTCATGTAATACCATGCTTGTGTATTTTTTCTGTTTGATATAAACTTGTGGTGTAGTGCACAGAACGTCTTACTTATACGCAGGAGTTTGTGTAAGTTGTGTTTGTGGACCCTGCTTGTTTGTGTATTCTGTATCAAGTCTTTGCAAACAATTTTTCATTGCCATGACTGTTGCTCTTTGTGAGGTTGCATGTACTCCATAAGTATCTAGTAATTTCTCTGCAAGAGGCAATGCTGATTCAACTCTTCTAAATTGTTCATCTAATTTTGCTTGCATAGCATTGATTGCTGTTAGATTTGCTGACGTAACTCTCATTTCACTCATTATCTTAGTGGTGTCTTCTCCTGCTCTAAACGCCTGTTTGTATGCAGTGCGTAGTTCATCTGTTTTTTTTACTGCGTCATCAAGTTCTGCATCAATTTTTGCTTCATAAGATGGAAGATCTCTCATAAATGCATGGTACCTGTGTACTTCTGCATGTAATTCAGCGATCTTGATTTCGGTTTGTGCAATGTTTTCATCTGTACGTTCTATTGCAGTGGTTAAATTTTTGCGAACTCGTGAGACATACCTGTCTCCTGCTCTTTTGTCGACGTATGCTTGTATTTTTTCATGTGCTTCTCCGCCGATTTTTCCTGCAACAAAAAGTGCAGCTTGCTCAAGTAAGTTATAAGGGAGATCTTGAGGGATAAGATCCTGTTGTAAAAGGATGCTTACGCTGTTGTCATTATTTTCTTCAGGAGCATTTGCAAGTACTGCTTCTAAATCATTTGCGCCCATTTCTGAATTTGCTTCCGTTCCTTGATCCATTCTTTCACCTTCCCAAAGGACTATAAAAAAATAAAAAAATTAATCTGTAGCTTTGAACAGTGTACCAACTGGTTGTTGTGCAGTTCCTGTTGCACTTGCGTAACCTGTGTCTGCTGGCTTTGTTACACTGGTTTGTTCTCCGCTTGCAGCTTTATCGTACTGGTTGCTCCCAGTAGTACCTTCAACTGCAGGTGGCCCATCTTTGTACTGTTGTTCACTTGGTCCTGGTTGAACTAATGGCTGTGCTGCGTCAAGTGTTGGCTGTACCATTTTTAGTCCTGCTCTGTTTCGTTCAAGGATAAGTTCAAGACCTGTACCTGTTTCAACACTTTTGACAGAGTACTTTTGTGCGTCTTGTCCAGCTGGACTGTAAGTGATGGACAAAGTTCCATTTTCTTGTGACAATTGCGCTTCACTGAAGACAACATTGCCTAGTTGTTCTTTGCCTGGCTGTACTTTTTTTCCGCCTTCAATAGCATTGATAACATATCCTAGGTTTCCAAATCGTTCAGCTTCTCCAGGTGATGTGTTGTATCTGTTTGCAATTACTTGTGTTACACCACGTGCGTTTGTTTGTAGTGCAGCATCCATCATTGCGTAGCCAATTGCTGCTCCGTCTTCACTTGTTGCAACATGGTTTTGTACTGCTCTAACTTGTTCATTCATGTCTGGTTGTCCAAGGTGAGCTCCAAGATATAATGCTCCTCCAACTACAGCTGCTCGAATCAAGTTTGGTACTGTCATAAGTGAGCTTGCAAGACTTCCCTTTCCTGCTTGTGGTTCGCTTTGTTTTTCACTCTTTTTTGGTCGTTCTGTTCGTAATCTTCTATTGTGCATTGTGCATCCCTCCGGTTTGGTCTCTTGTTTAATCGAATAGTTTATCTACTGTATTGTCATATACTTTTTCAAAAAATCCACGAGTGTCTTTCTGTACTCTTTGTTGTGGTTTTACACTTTGTTGTTGTGGTACAGCTGGTTTGTATGCTGGCTTGTCTTCTTGGTCAACAGGTGTTTGCACTAATGGACTTGTTGTTCCTGGAAATCCAGCTTTATTCATTTGTGGTGATTGGTACTGAGCGACTTTAGTGCCAAGTGTATTATACAATTCACCAATTTGTAAGTGTGCCTGCATCTGGTCTTCAGGACTAAGCGTGTCTAGTCGTGACGTAAGAACACTGACTAAAGAATCTGGGCTTGCAACTTTCCCTAGTGCGTATGCTGCTACCTCTTCTGCTTCTGTTGCAGAAGTATCACTAACAACATCTATAAGATCATAGGCACCTTTTTTTCGAACGTGAATGGGTGTTCGCTTTACCTTTTCAATATCTCCAACAAGTAACTGTGCTACAATAGATGGATCTTTAATTTTCTTGTCAACTTCTTTTCGTAATTCATATGCTTCTTTTTTACTCATGCCTTTTAGTGTTTGATACAGTTCTGCAATTGCCCTGTCATGTTGTACTGTTTCAGGATTCATTGCTTCAAGTTTTGCAATAGTTGGTTCAAGTACTTTCTCCTGAAGATCTTTCCTGTCAATGTAAGGTGCATGCCTTTTGAGTGCTTGTGTGAAACCATCTACTAGTTCGGTTGGGCTTTTGCCACTTTGTAGCTCATGTTTGAGTTCTGCTCTTGCTTTCTTTTGTGTGCTGTATGCTTTGAGTATGACATCAAGGTGTTTTGCTGTTTTTTCTAGGCCTTCAGCAAAGATACTTGCCTGCATTATTTTTTCAGCAGCACTTAGTTTTCCTTCATCATACTCTTTTGCAAGTTTGAGTGGTTCCTCATTCGCCTTAAGCATTGATTTAATTTGAGGTACAGCTTCATCAGCGTCTCGCTGTGCATTTACAAGGTCAAATAAGCTTTGATACTTGATAACTGCCTTGTTCATTTGGTCTCGTGCTGCTTCAGCGTTTCCTTCACTGGTTTTTGCTGAGCGAAGCTCATTTGCAATGTCATCAAGTGAGGAGATAACTGATTCAATTGCCATGTCTTGGGTTCCAGCGTCTACTTCGCTTCGATATTCCCTGAGCACACCCTTAACATCCTTTTTGAGATCAAGTGTCTGTTGTAGTATATCGCCAGGATTTTTCTTAAATGCTCTTACAGCATCTTTCCGAGTTTGATCCCAGTATTGAGAAATATTACTTGATAAACTAACTTGTGCATTGTCGCCACTGACATAAACTGCAGCTCCAATTGTTCCTATTGTTGCTAATGTAACTAAACCAGTAACAGCTCTTTTAAAGAGTGATTTTTTTGGTTTTTCCTCAGCACTCTCTGCATTCTTTTTTCTCTTTGCGTTTTTTTCTGCTTTAAGTTCCCCTGCCATGAAAGGATGTTGACCAAGAAATGATATAAACTTGTGCTGTAGTATATGAAACAACAAAAAGGTCCTATATCCCTGTTGCAGAAATGTATTCAAGTGTGCTTTTAGTCAGTGGCCCCATTGCAGCTCCGCCTGTAAGTTTCTTTCGTGTTTTCTTGTCTAGTTTTTGGTAGAGTGGTTTTGTTGTGCCAGTTTCTGCTGATGAGAACTGTCCAATAACTGTAACACCAAGTACTCGGTCTTGGTTAACAAAGATCATACCCCCAGGGGGTGTTCCTGATTTTCCCATTTGTGTTTCAACATACCCTTCTACTTGAGCTTTTCTTCCTGTACCTTCAGTTACTACTCTATTAAGCAGGTCATGCATTTGCGGAATAACATCTTGTGACATTACATGGACCTCTTTTTTTTGTGGGGTTGTTGTTTCTTGTGGTCCGGTTTGCCCATAGGTGACTTCTCGTATAAAGGTAACATTATTACCTGTTGCGTACTTGTGTACTTTTCCGTCGTGGAAAACAGTGTATGCTCCTGCAAGGTCAAGTGGTTTTACTTCAAAGCCAAGCGGTGCAGAAAGCCAGTACCCTTTCATGTTAAGACCAAGTTGGTTAAGTGCTGCTCGCATTTTTTTATGACCGTGCTGCTTGAGCAGGTTCTCGTTGACAGCTACCATTGGTACGTTGTGGGATTTGATTACTGCTTGGTCAAGTGTTGTCTTTGCTCCGTGTGTGTACTGGTTTGCGAAGTTTCTTGGGGTGTATTTGACCCAAATTCCAGGTTTTTCTTCATAACGGAATGTTTTCCCTTTAAAGTCTGGCAGTTCATCTTCAAGACTGCCACCTTGTTCAAGGTATGCCCAGGTAACAAATGGCTTTGCTGTTGAACCAATATGAAATGAATTAACTCTCTTGTTTTTATCTCCAAAGTATCGCGCAAAGGCAAGTACTTCTCGTGTTTCAGAGTCAATAACAGTAAGTACACCATTAAGCAAGTCTGGTCGTGGGATACCCAGTGTTTCTAACCGCTTTGCTTCCTCTTTTAATTTGTTTGTTGCATACTGTTGTAAGTCAATATCAACACCTGTCTTGACTTTTATGTATCCTGGGTCAGTTTTCATAAAAGGCATTTTCCCCAGTTCTTTTTGAACTGCTTCTATGATTATGCTTGTTCCATTTGCTTGTTCAACTGTTTCTGATTTCTTAAATGGAAGTAGGTTGTGATGTAATTTGTGTCGTGCTTTAGTAACATCCTTAGCAGTGACTTGTTTATAGTGTCCTTGTGTGAAGTTACCTGAATCGCTTTCTTTGAGCATCCATTTTAATACATATCTGGCTCTGTCTTTTGTTGTTCTGAGATGTTTCAGGCCTTGTGGCAAATTTTCCTCTGCTAGTTTTCTTTGCTCAGGGTCTTTTATTGCGTCAACCTTCCTTTCCATCTCAATGATGTCTTCAACAGGTGTTGTGTGTAAATATTTTGCACCTTCCATTAATGCTCTTGGATACTTTGTTGCTGTAACTAACAATGCTGATTCAAGGAGGTTCAAATCTCTTGCTGACTTACTAAAATAATGTTGTGCTGCCATTTCAACGCCAACAATATGTCCTCCTGTTTCTCTATTATTTCCAAAGTAAATGTGATTAAGATACTGTTCAACCAAATCTTTTTTTGTCATTCGTTTTTCGAGTTGTGTTGCAACAAATAATTCTCGCACTTTGTTTGGCACGTCGCTGCTATCTTGGCAAGGGTTTTTGTATCGTGGATCACATAAGTACATACTTGCGACTTGTATAGTGAGTGTACTTCCTCCTCTGTTTTCTAAGTCCATTCCTAAGTATCGTTCTGCAGCCCAGATTCCAATTGCTTTTGAGAGTGGCCCAATATCCCATGCGTGATGATTGTCAAATCGTCGATCTTCTGAAGCAACAGCTGCAGTGGGAAGGTATTTTGACATACGCTCAACAGGTACTTTTTTTATGACAACTCTGTCATGGTCAATTTTTCCTTTGTACTTTCGCAGGTGAGCGAATGTCTTGTTGTTTCTGTCGACGATCTTAATCTTTTTCCCAGGCAGACCATGGTTGTAGTTTTGTACAAGTTGGTCAAGGCTGTTTGGACTTAATCCTTTGAGTAATGCGCCTGCAACTTCACCAAATGGTTTCTCGTCAATAGTTCCTCTATCTTTTGCTTCCATGTATTCTGCAACGTGTTGTTGAAAAATTGCACCATTGAATTGTTCCAGTGCAATGGTTCCAAGAGCAAGTGGTGTTAAGATAAGCCCATATTTTATACTTCCTTTTACTGCTTTTTTAAGAAGTCTTTTTGATCCTCCTATCACTTTTTCCAATCCAGATCGCAAGCTACCTAGAGGTCGCATAGTTCTCATTGTAGATTCAATGGTCTCCTCAGCCATGAACATGTGACAAGCATTGCTTGATTTAAAGCTGTGTTGTAGCGAGTTGCACTACAAACAAATATATGTTGTTTTGCCAACAGCCAGTGCATGGCTAGAGATGATACTTCACGGCTTACTCGACGAACACTTCTAGGTACTAGTCTGAAAGCAGGCGCTGCTGTTGCCGCAGCGCCCCTTTCTTCTATTCTAACTGGCTGTATGAGTTTTGTGCAACAGTCTCCAGTGAACATATTAGTACCAAAAGAATATGAATCCCCTTCTGGATTTACAGGGTGGTGGTACAAACGAAAACTTGCACAAGCAACCATGGACTTTATTCGAGACAACAACAATCCAAAAGCTAAGCTTGGCATATGGCGTGTACCTCTTCGTGATATTGAGTATGCACTTGAAGAACGGATTGAAGAACTTGCTGATTACGCAGTTGATGCATGTAACGAGAATAAAGATACGCACCCTCTTGATCCTGCTCAGTTAATGGCAGGAATGTATGTTGAATCACTATTTTATGAATTTGCAATTTCAAAAGCACTGGCAGTTGGTGTTGCACAGTTTATTGCACCAACAGCACGGGCAACACCTTTCAAGATGGTGTGTGCTGGTGATTTGCCAGAGCACCGAAAGGCACCCTATCAGTTAACAGAGTTTGCAACTGCACAGTTATTATATGAAAAACTGAAAAAAGATTTGAAAGGAGTCAGAAAAACAATAAAACAAAAAGGTGGTACTGACGCTCTTAGAATGGAGCGAGAAGAGATTCTTTATGAGATGACTAAAGCAAAGAGGAATTATAAACAATACCTTCTCGCAAATGTAGCAGGAAAAAATGTAATGGACAGTGATCATCAGGAGTTTCTTAATGAGTTTGACCAACGGACAGTACTTGAGCATGCTGTTAAAGGAATGGGAACGTATATTGCGCGCAACCTCCGAGCTCGAAGCGGTGACCCGTTAAGTGCATGGTCTGGCTACAATGCAGGATTAGGAAGTACTAAGGCAGGTGGCTATCTGAAAAAATTTGGTAAGCTCCCTAATGGTGCAACAGCAACATACGCAAAGAAAATTGTTTTGATTTCTCAAGACTTGAATAAGCGAATGTTTGGTTAGGTTCTAGAAAAACAAAAGTTTTGCATTTGATACTACCATGCCTATTACAAAGAATCCTTTTACCCACATATTTCCTTTTTTAATTGCAGTGTGCGCTCCAAGATAGCCTCCTATAAACCTACCAAGCATAACTGCACCACCAATCAAGTATTCAATCATGCCATAATAGGCAAACACAACTATAGATGCAATTGATATGGTGAATCTTGTTATGCTGTGTGTTGCACTTGATTCAATAATAGTAAAGCCAAAGAAAAACATGAGTGTGTAGTACATAAGGATTGATGCTCCACCTCCAAAGAAACCAGCAAAAATGGTGACACAAAGATACAACAGATAACCGAGCTTTTTTCGTGCTGCTGTCACTTTTTTAGATTTTACACCAAGATCTCTTTTCAAAAAAAGCAGGGGGAGCAGGCATACAATGAGTATTCCCACTATTTTGTTTAAGTGTTCTTTGTTAATTGCAACAAGTGATTGGGCACCCAATACTCCTCCAATTATACACAGCAGACAAAAAATAGGAATGTACTCCCATCTAATTTTCTTTGCTTTTTTGAACTTAGTAAAAGCACCTATGCTTAATCCAATTGATCCAAATTTGTTTGTAGCTATTGCAATCTCAGCTGGAAGTCCGATAAAGATAAGGAATGGAATTGAAATTAAACCGCCTCCTCCTGCCAGCGTACCTACAAAACCTGAGATTGTTCCTACAATAACTGCAGCAATGATAATAATAAGATCCATATTTAGATTTCCTGCAGTACCCTTAATAACGTTTGCGGTCTTGTTATGCGTGTTTGCAGCAAACTTTTTAAACCACAATGTCCCAAGTTACTGCATGGTCAAAAAAAGAGGTACACGACGTTCTAGTTCAAAAGATGACATCTATGTTATTGGCCATGTTAACCCTGACACTGATTCTATTTGCAGTGCCATTGGCTATGCACACTTTCTAACAGCACGTCACAAACATCATGTGCATGCTGCACGTGCAGGAGCAATTAATCCAGAGACAGCGTTTGTCTTAAAACGATTTAGTATGTACAGTCCTAAGCTTATCACCAATGGTAAGGGCAAGAATTTGATTCTTATGGATCATAATGAAGTCAATCTTGCAGTAAAAAATATCAAGCAGGCAAACATTTTAGAGATTATTGATCATCACCGTATTGGCGATGTTGAAACAGTTCATCCTATTCCTTTTGAAAATGAGCCATGTGGTAGTACAAGCAGTATTGTTGCTGATCGTTACTCGTGGTTTCGTGTTCCTATTACACGAAAAATAGCTGGGATTTTGTTGTCGGGAATACTCTCTGATACGCTCTTGTTGAAGTCACCAACAACAACACGCAAAGAACGTACCTGGGCACGTAAGCTTGCCAAGATTGCGCGTGTGAATGTGCAAAAATATGGACGTGAATTGTTACAGGCAGGTTGTGATGTTATTAAGAAAAAGCCAGAAGCTGTTGTGACAGCAGATATGAAATGTTATGGAAGATACAAAGGCAAGTACAAGAAACTGTGTATTGCACAAGTATCTATTGCTGATTCACGTGTTGCATTGCATAAGCGTCCAGAATTACTAGCGGCAATGCGTAAGATAAGAAGCAAGGAAAAGTTACATTACTTGTTTTTGATGGTTACAAATATTGTATCAATGCATACTGACTTGCTTGTTGTAGGTGATAATCTGAAAAAGGTTGAGAAAGTGTTTGGTAAAAAGATTCACAACAACACCATGGTTCTTAAGGAGACTGTTTCTCGAAAGTTGCAAGTGCAACCTAAGGTTCTGAAGTTGTTGTAAATCAAGGGATTTCTGTTACTATATGTTGTTTAATTTCTTTCTTATTTATTATAAAGTGTAGTAATAAGAATTACTACATTTTTACTTATAGTTTTGTTGTCTCATATATTTTGGTACTTGAGGGTAACGAGTACTGGAGGGCTTATTATGGTAAGGAAACAAAATCTTGGAGAACGAGTGAAAAGAATTATTCGACGAGCAAAGAGAACGGTTGCTCCTGTTGCCGCGAGTTTGGCAATTGCGGGTAATGCTTATGCGACAGATTTAGGAACACAACCTCTTGAAAAACCTGCTGTAACAACACCTAGTGATGAAACTATTGAGTATAAATTTTTTGATATATCCTTATCAGTTCCCCTCTTTGATGGAATCTTGTGGGGGAATGATGGAAGGTACTTATATGATTTTGACTCTCCTGTTTTGAGTAACAATGGTGGGGCAGATGGTGTTGGCAGGAGGTATACTAATGAGGAAAATACTGCCTTGAGCTTGACCATCTTCGAATCAGGATTCTACTTTGGACTTGACTCAAGGGACAATGATAACTTTGGTGATGTTCATAATGTGATTTTCTCAGATGGGGAAGAGACAAATTTTACACGAGGTAAAGCAAAGGTTCTTGAAGGTGGTCTAGCTGCATCAATTGGCTTTGAGTTTCTACCTGGGATTATTCCTTATATTACAGCTGGGTGGGATGAGTACAAAGCAAGGGTATTAACTGACAGTTCGCGTGTGCCAGGTCAACTTGCTATATTTCAACTTTTTGATAACGCTCCGTTATTCGGCGCTGGAACAATTATTTCACTTCTTGATGATCGACTGGCACTGCAATTAGACTATCAACAAACAAAAAGTAAAGGATTGAGAGCTAGCTATGTGGAGGAAGAGCCTAGTCAGCCACGGCTGGAAATGCTGAGCCACAGGTCTTTTAAAGCAGATCCATCTTATGAGAAATCAAAAGATTTGAAGAATAAATCTTTTGGACCGGTTGGAACGCACAGTTATGAGGCAAGAGGTGTTGTTTTATTTGGTGAACATACTTATTTTGAAGCCTTTGCTCTTTCACGAGGCAATACAGATCACTGTGGTGAGTGCATTGGTCCGTACGCAAAAAAAGCAGCTGGTGCAGCAATTGGTACTTATTTGAAATTCGGTGATTTGCCAATTCTCTTTGGTCCGATTACCTTGTCTACCAAGTATGAAAAAGGACACTTTAAACCTCTTGTTGATTTTGAGGAAGGGTTACAAGTGCACGTTTCATTTCATTTTGGTTTTTCTACATTTGAACAACCAAAAGCATACTCTGTACCAAGGACTCGATAGGGCAAAGGTTTATAAGGGATCACTATGGCCTCCCTGGTATGGGGTTAATTATAACACTTGATGAAGCACGTGCCTATGACTACAGGACTGATGATCCTATGAATGTAGATCTTCGCTTTAATTCAAAGGCTCATTTTCCTGAGGGTTTGCAGGATAGAATACGTCGTGTTGCGTCACTTGAAGACAAGCCAGATACTATTCAAGGGCAACGATCATCTTTGGTTAAACTTAATGATCCTTGGCAGGTTAAGCATGGTTTTGAAGTGCAAGGGGTACAAGTAAAAGGCCACTTTTTCAGACCCTCGGAGGAAAGTTTGACAATTACACCTCCTCAAATGAGAATGTACCTTGGAATGGGACACCCTC
Organism: uncultured Methanosarcinales archaeon; assembly: GCA_964343705.1. Taxonomy (GTDB): domain Archaea; phylum Nanobdellota; class Nanobdellia; order Woesearchaeales; family UBA12501; genus JAUSFM01. The sequence continues at coordinate 2,523 of CAYFJX010000021.1, read as the reverse complement.
CAACATTATGGCGGTTTAATCAACAAGGAACACTTCATTTTGAACCAAGCGCAGATATACCTTCGGGGTGTATGTTGTATGAAAATGCTGCTATTGGCGTTGGAACTTCTGAAGAAAAAGTAAATATGGTGGACCTAACGCGAGAAATACCAATGATTGCTGCTTTAGCTGACTTATATTTGTGATCTCTTGTAGTCTTTGTTGCTAGAAATGCTTATATAGTACTTCTTATTTCTGCTGACCATGACAGATCAACAACGCAATGAACTACTAGGAGAACAGCACCTGGAACGAAAAGAACCAGTTGGTGTATTATTTATTCCAGGTAGCAGTGGCAAGCCTATTGAAGCAAGGTATCAAGTGGTAGTTGATCAACTGCGAGGACGTGGTTACCATGTAGCTAGTCTACGTTGGGATCGAGAAAAGAAAGCAACAATGACATTGCGTGATGCACACGCAGAAATTGACCTTGGCATTACCATGCTCCATGCTGAAGGCTGCAAACGATATGTTGTCATTGCAAAAAGCTTTGGTGGATCACTTGCAGCAACCTATGCACTGCGACATGATCATGACGTTTCTGCAATTGCAATGTGGGCACCTGCGCTTGGTTTACCGGGCAGAGATCCGGAAGGAACATTTGACAATGAACTTCTTGACAAGCCTTTTTCAGAATATGATCTTCCAGACTTATCTTTTAAACTAGCAGGTCTTGAAGTGCCAATAGGATTAGTGCACAGTGAAGATGATGATCGAATACCTTATGCAAACTCAGAGCAAGTGTATGAAATTCTTAAAGGAGCAGGTCGTGTTCCTTCTATGATGACTATTAATAGAGGTGGTCACTCATACGTGGGTGTAGAAGACGAACTTGCTGATGTGACTACACGTTTCTTTGATCGAGTCCTAGAAAGATAAGTGCGCCGGGGGCGGGAGTCTCACGAGTGTGGTAATCCACACCTCTTTTGAACCCGCAAAGGCGTGGGTACACCAACTCTGTTCTGAACAGAGTGTCAAACCCGCTTAGACTTCCCCGGCAATGTACGCAAATTTTATATACTTCCACTACTTTTATTCTCTTGCGTGGGTACGCTAGCTTAGACTTCCTAAGCTTTTTTTTCTTTATTTTCTACTTGCTTTTTCCCTTAATAAGCATTGCTTAGAAAAATTCGACGAGGTTTTGGAGAAGTCGCACTGTTTTCGTGTGTTGTCGAAAGAATTTCGGAAATAACAAAAACCAAAAAATTAATATAGCCATGATCCAATATGCTTCTTATGGCAAGAAAATTCCATGTTATTATTGAGAAAGATGAAGATGGGGGATTTGTGGGGAAAGTTCCTGAACTCCAAGGTTGTCTTAGTCAGGGTGATACCATGGAAGAGCTCTTAGAAAATATAAAAGAAGCTATTGAGCTCTGTTTAGAGGTTCAAGCAGAAGATACAGATTCTTTTGAAGTTGAAAGTAAATTTGTTGGTGTTGAGGAAATAACAGTATAATGAAACTTCCTGTTTTATCTTCTAGAAAAGTTTGTCGTTTTTTAGAAAAAGAAGGCTTTGAATTTGTCCGTCAGAAAGGAAGCCACAAATTTTATAGGCATCCAGATGGCAGAACAACTGTTGTTCCTATGCACTCTAATAAGCCAATAAAAAGAGGTTTGCTTAAAGGAATTCTCAAAGAGATTAAAATGAGCAGAGAAGAATTTTTTACGAAATATAATTAATTCCTTCTCATCTCGGTCGCATGTACCCAAAGAAATCAAGTGCTTGTTGTAATGGTTTACATGTCCGAGCAGCTCGCTCAATACTCATGCCTTTCATGTACGCTTCAACTGCTGCACGCATTGCAATAGCTCCTGCATGGCTTCCTTTTGGGTGGCCATGGATTCCACCGCCGATTTGTAAGAATAAATTTGTACCCATTCTTCTACACACTTCAGGAATAAGGATTGGGTGGAGTCCACCTGATGAACAAGGATTAACTGCTTTCATACCAAGCCAGTCTTCTCCAAGTGTATGTGTTTTTTTATTTGGTGCAATGCGATCTTTGGTTATGTGATCTTGAATTTCAAGTACTTCTTCTTTTGAACCAACAAGTTTTCCAATACCTGCAGTACCAATATGGATGTTATCGACGCCAAGCAGTCGTGATACTTCTGCTGTTGCAAGCATGCTAAATCCATGTCGTGGATTTCGTGTGAATGATCCATGGAATGCACGGTGTGCGTGAATAGCAAGTTTGTAATCTTTGCACAACTCACGCAAGCTGTGTACGCCTTGCCATCCTGTTGTTGCAATATCGATCATAACAAACTCCCAGCCAAGACTTGCAACATATTTTACACGTTTTTCCATCTCTTTATAGTGGGGTGCAGTTACATTAATGAGGTAACTTTTCTTTTCACCGGTTTGTTTTTCAATCTTTTCTCTGATCTTGTGCGCAAGTGCAACACGTTTTTTGAATGGATTAAAGAATTGGTTAGTTAGGTTCTCATCATCTTTGAGGAGGTCAAGTCCTCCACTCCA
>CAYFJX010000020.1:0-14358 GCA_964343705.1 uncultured Methanosarcinales archaeon | reverse complement strand
AGGAAAAACCATCTACATCATCACCATTGAAATATAGAGGGTTTCATATTAGCCTGGCTTACAACAAACTTTATAAAACAACTTCTTTTCTTTTCAAGTCATGAAAGGTGATTCTGACCAAGAAATAGAGCTTAATGAACAGCTCATACAAGACGTGGCACGCGTAGCAAGGCTTGAATTAACAAATGAAGAAATACAAAAATTTCTTCCCCAATTCAAAGAGATTCTAGCAACTTTTGCTCAGCTTTCAGAAGTTGAAACACCAGATGAAGAAGTTTCACTTCATGCGGTTGAATTACGCAATAACATGCGAGAAGACCTTCCAGGTGTATGCCTTAGTCAAGAAGAAGCACTTGCTCAGACAAACCATAAAAAAGATGGATACTTTAAAGGTCCAAAAGTGGTGTGAGGTACTTACCATGAGAAAAATCACTAAGCGTATGATTCTTATCACAATTTTAACAGTATTCTTGTTGTCTCTTCTTACAGGCTGTGACGCAGGTTACAAAAAAACATCAGAAAAATCAAGTGGTGATACTGCCGCTGATACAACTATCATTCCTAAACTTGCTGAGCCAACAGAACAATCACAGAAAGAATCAACAAAAGATGATCAACCAACCAAGGAAGGTGAAACCATGAATAGACACGCAATCATTGAAACCACATTAGGAACTATTGAAGTAGAACTTTTCGAAGAACGAGCACCCATAACAACTGGTAATTTTATCAAATTAATAGAAAAAGGATTCTATGATGGTGTTATTTTTCACCGAGTAATTCCTGATTTCATGATTCAAGGCGGAGACCCTGAAGGACGAGGAACAGGTGGTCCAGGGTACACTATCAAAGATGAGTTTCATAAGGAACTTAGACATGACAAACCAGGAATTTTATCCATGGCAAATGCAGGCCCAGACACAGGAGGCAGCCAATTTTTTATCACCGCTGTTCCAACACCTTTCCTAGACAATAAACACGCTGTATTTGGTGTTGTTGTTGACGGAATGGATGTTGTAAACAAAATTGTGAATGTCAAAAGAGATGGGATGGATAAGCCACTTGAAGACGTTGTCATGAAAAAAGTAAGCATCAAATAAGGTCTTGGTATGACTACAACAGTACCCCTACTGGTAAATGCTTTTCACAAGCAAGAACTCACCATTGAAGAGCACACACAGAAAGTACTTGTTGAAGCACGCGAACTCAATGCCAAATACCACTACTTTACTGTTCTATGTGAAAAACAAGCCATAGCTCGAGCACAAGCGCTTGATGCCATGGTAAAAAAAGGAGGGGCATCAGATTTGAAACTACTTGGTGTTCCGATATCAGTTAAGGACGCAATCTGTGTGAAGGGCGTGGAAACAACTGCTGCAAGTCGCATTCTCAAAGGGTATAAACCCCCTATGAACGCAACAGCTGTACAACGATGTCTTGACCAAGGAGCAATAGTCATTGGAAAAACAGTCCAGGATGAATTCGGCTTTGGTGGCTTCTCAGTCAATGTAGGATTAGGATACAAAATCCCTAAAAATCCTTTTGATCCTGATAGAAGTACAGGGGGAAGTAGTGGTGGTTGTGCAGGCTTTACCCGGCTTACAAGTTTTCCCCATATTTCTCTAGGTGAGTCAACAGGAGGAAGTATTGTTGAACCAGCATCATTTTGTGGTGTTATTGGTCTGTGTCCTACTTATGGCAGGATTTCCAGGTATGGTCTTCTTGACTATGCTAACACTCTTGACAAAATTGGTCCAATGACAAAGAGAGTGGAAGAAGCTGCTCTTGCTTTAGATGTTATGGCAGGACGAGATGAAAAAGATGCAACAACCTTATCTGGTTCGTGCAATTCACAAGAATTTTTATCCAAAAGTGTATCAGGTCTAAAAGTCGGGGTTATTAAAGAAGCATTTGGGGATGGAACAGACACTCTTGTTGCAGAACGAGTATGGCGTTCTATAAAATGTCTAGAATCCGAAGGAGCAACATACCAAGAACTTTCATTGGAACTTCCTATTAAGTATGGTATTCCTACTTATTATACTCTTTCAACGTCTGAAGCATCAACAAATCTTGCAAAACTTTGTGGGATTCGTTATGGAAGCCATGAAGATCTTGAGGGCACTTTTAATGAGTATTTTACTAAGGTGCGATCAAAACATTTTGGAGAAGAAGCAAAACGTCGTATCATGCTTGGTACATTTGCCCGTATGGTTGGATTCAGAGATGCTTTTTACATCAAGGCCCTCAAAATTAGACAACGTATGACACAAGAGTACCTACAGGCTTTTAAGGAGTTTGATGTTCTTATCACTCCAACAGCACCTTTACTTCCACCAACTTTCGCAGAGATAGAAAAACTAACACCCCTACAACAGTACATGATTGACACATTGACAGTGGGACCAAATCTTGCAGGTCTACCTCATTTGAATATGCCCATTGGTCTCATAAAAGGGTTACCTGTTGGCGCCTTGTGCATTGCTTCTCATTGCAATGAATCCAAATTAATTCAGGTAGCGCGTTGTCTTGAAAAAGACCCAACAATAGGGGGTGAAGATCAATGAACACTCTATTCACCTCTGATATGGTAATTGGTTTAGAAATTCACGTGCAGCTAAAAACACAAACAAAACTATTTTGTGCATGTCCAACTAAGACAAGCACTGAAGACGTACCAAACACCAGGTGTTGTCCAACATGCCTTGGCTTTCCAGGTGCAAAACCAGTTATCAACAAGAAAGTACTTGATTATGCCATAAAACTTTGTCTAGCGCTTGGGTGTGAGATAGCTCCGACAAACGTATTTTCACGCAAAAGTTATTTTTATCCTGATCTTGCCAAGAACTATCAAATCAGCCAATACGAATTACCTCTTGGCAGTAAAGGGGCTGTTTTGCTCTCGAATGAGAAAAAGGTGGGGATTACGCGGGTACATATTGAAGAAGACCCTGCATCACTGGTACATCCTGGTAGTCTTGCAAGTGCATCACATGTTCTTATTGATTACAACCGCAGTGGAGTTCCTCTCTGTGAAATTGTTACTGAGCCTGACATGACTGGCCCTGATGAAGCAAGAGAATTCATGAAAAAGCTACGCACCATTCTCATTTATCTTGATATTTTTGATCCTGAAACCTGTGTGGTAAAAGCAGATGTAAATGTCTCCATAAAAAGTGGTGGGTATGTCCGTAGTGAGATTAAGAACGTCACCGGATTTAAGGAAATTGAGCGGGCAATTGTATATGAAGTACAACGTCAAAAAAAGGCAGTGAGCGAAGGAGAAGCACTGATTCAAGATACGCGTTCTTGGGACGCAATTAAAGGTGTTACTTCTAGACTCCGAAAAAAAGAAACCGAGCAAGACTATGGTTACATTCTTGACACAGACTTACCCGTGATTGATATAACGCCTGAATGGGTTGAGGAAGCACAATCTAACCTTCCAGAACTTGCTGACGCCAAAATCGCGAAATATATTGAAAAGTACAAGATCCCTAAAGAAGACGCCTTGGTTCTTGCACAAGAAAAATTACTTGCTGAAATGTTTGAGAAGGTAGCAGAAAAAGTAAATCCTGCTCTTGCAGCAAAATGGTTGAGGCGTGAGCTTGTTCGCGTTATGAACTTTAACAAACAAACATTCAATGATCTGCTTATTGATGAGAATCACATGATAGAACTGTTACAGATGGTTAAAAACAATGAGATTACGGATCGAACAGCACAAAAGATTCTTGAAGAACTTATTGTTAAACCCTTTTCACCTAAAGAGTATGTTAAAGAAAATGGCTTGGGTGCGGTTGCAGATGAGGGTGTTCTAGAACAATATTGTAAAGAAGCAATTCAGGAGAACGCAGGTGTTGTTGAAGAATACAGAAAAGGAAATCAGAAATCTTTTAATTTCTTAGTGGGTCAGGTTATGAAGAAAAGCAAGGGTAAGGCTGTGCCACAACAAGTTAACGAGTTATTGGCGAAGCTGCTGGCCTAGCACCACTACCATGCCGCATGGTGGGTGTAGGACCACGGTACGTGTCTGCTCGCCGTTGTTCATAATCGCTAAGAGGGTTGGTCGCACTATGTGTTAAGGACCTTTTATAATCTGAATGGGTTGCATACACAAGGGCACCCAATAGAGTATGGAATTCAGGTGTCATTCTCTCTTTTACTTTGTCAAACATAAAATCAACCCAGTTCTTTATTCTATCATAGCATGATTGACCTCCAGTAGGGCGTTCAATGCAATCAGTTAAGTATGCTTTTTCCTCTGGAGTTGCCAGACCTTCCAGAACAGTGATGCCTAATCCTCGCTTGTCCCGTACACCAAATTGGTCATTTTCAAAATCAGTGTATAATGGCGTTCCATACCAAGGCTGTTCAGGGTCACGTCGTTCTGCATTATGTTCTTCTTCAGTTGCAGCAAGTGACCAATCGATAAAACGAATATTAAAACCAACATCATTAATCATATTTCCAGGTTTTACATCACGATGCATGATACGCCGTTCCATTGCAACTTCAAGTGTTTTATACGCAGCAACAACAGCCATGTGTAACCAATCAGCATCCAGTGGGCCTTCTTTTTCAATAACATCATCAAGTGATCTTCCTGGGATCCATTCAAGTTCCAAGAGTCCAACAACTCCCTCATAAAAATTATCAACAGAATAGGTTTTTTGTGCACCAGGTTGGTCTTCAAGTGCTTTCTGATTTTTCATTCCTTGCAGCACTACTTTTTGCGTTCTTTCTTCAAGTGGTAAGTGTGTACCTGGATCAATAACATACTTAAGACACCTACTTGCGTGGGTTGGTGATCTCACAATAATGCACTTTTCATCCCACATTAAAGGTTTTAATTTACTTTGTTTAAAGTATTCTATAACCGGCAGGTGCTCGGGCCAAAAGAAGTGCGCAGGCAAGTGCGCAGATTGTCTTTCTCGTGTGATAGTAGTTCCTCTCTCAGTCATACCTTTTTACCTCAGCACATATGATCCATAAGCCAGATCATAAGCAATTCTCATAAGCAATTTTCTCTTTCTCTTTGAGGTAGTATTTAAGCCTTTGGGTCTATTCAGGGGTGACAGTAATAAGATTTATATACCCTGTTTGTGCAGACCTATTTATGGATCCAATCCTCTTTCAATACAAAGGCCTCAGTATCCACTGGTATGGCGTGCTCATGGCTGCTGCCTTTTTTTGTGGATACCTCATTCTTCAAAAACTTGCAAAAGAACGAGACATTGCACTTGACGCTGAAAGATATGTTGTTTGGATGATTGTAGGTATTCTTGGAGGTGCACGGCTTGGAGAGATTTTTTTTTACGAGCCACTATATTATCTAGCAAATCCTATCAAAGTCTTGTACATATGGGAGGGAGGCATTGCAAGCCATGGTGGGATGATTGGTGGTGTTCTTGCACACTGGTGGTTTTGCGCTAAGCACAAACTAAAATTTTATGACCTAGCTGATATTGTTGTTATTCCTATAGCACTTGGTGCAATGTTTGTACGGCTTGGCAACTTTGTTAATGGTGAAATTGTTGGCAGGATAAGCAATGTTCCTTGGGCAATGAAGTTTGATCGTTTTGAAGGACTACGTCACCCTTCGCAATTATATGAGGCAGCAAAAAATCTCTTCTTGTTTGGTGTGTTATGGAATATGCGTAAGATTTCCCTGCCAAAAGGATTTCTTTTTTGGTCATTCCTCTGTTTTTATGGTATACTCAGATTTTTTGTTGAGTTTTTCAAAGAATATCAAACCCTTGTATCTGGAGGTCTTACCATGGGCCAGGTCCTGAGCATACCTTTTGTACTTGTGTCTGGTTTCATGATGTGGAGACTTTGGAAGAAAAAGTAATCTGCATTCTTTACTCACGCATTCATAATCTTTGCAATCTGATCTCGCATTCTAATAATATCTTCTGCGTAATCAAGTGATGCTCTTACTTGCTTGCTTAGTTTACACTGTCCACTCTTTCCTTTTACACGATAAATGCCACTATTATACGCAGCAAGACCTTTATCTACATTACCCTCACACGTGCCAAAGCAATCATCAAGAAATCGTACTGCCGCAGGCATAGACTGACGATACCCTACTCGTTGATCAAACCAGTTCAGAAAACGCATGTCCTTTCTATCAAAAATGTCTTTGCCTTTGATGTTTGCACGTACAAAAGCTCTGTAATTCTTCATAGCTGCCTTTGCCCGGCTTTTTGTTCTTCCACTTTCAACCTCTTGATCAAGCAGCTTCATAAGGTCCTTGTAGTCAGCTGATTCACCACGAGCTGCTTTTCGTGATTTACGAAGGTGTCGTAAGTAATCATCAAACGCTCCTGCATAGCCAGGAAGTTTAACCTGCTTAGCGTACTTACCTGTCCGACAGTCTTTTCCAGCACAGCGCAGTTCAAATGCCTTACCTGTATGTGGCATAAACTGTGTAACACCTAATGCTCCTACACGCGACAGCGCATATTCGTTAAACCCTGATTCTTTTATGAATAGTGCAGCAACAAGATCGGGAGGAGGAAGATAATGATCTCCTTTTTCAGCAAGCGACTCTCGAATACCATGCATGACCCATCCAAGACTGTGGTGAACACGTTCATACAATCCTTTATCATCAATACCTCTTTTTTTCCACCACTGATTTCTTCTAAACCTTTTTTTCAAAACTTCTAATGTCGCTGCATCAAGTCTCTTACGGTATTTAGGGGTAAGCGAAACCATGTCCCTTGAACTAAAACTTCTTGGTAAATGCTCAGGCGTAACAGTTCTACGCACCCTTCTTCGCAGCTTTGCTTTCTTCTTTTTCTTTTTAGAATGGTGAGCGAGAGCGCTGGCAGGCACAACAAGGCCTGACGCTGTGGTTGCTACAGCTCCAACAACTCCCGCAGTGGCTAGTCCTTTAGCATAATCTCTTGTGAGTTCTAGGAATTCGCGTCGGACTATCCTCTCTACCATAGGGGTAGAGAAAGAACCAGGGTATAAAATGCGTTGCTGTAGTAGGGGGGACTACATTCCAACTATAAGTTGCTATATTTGTTTAAGAATCAAGTCTGTGTTGTCTATTACTCGTTTTTCAAAGTCATCCTTTTTCTCCCCCTCATTTTTTTCAGCAGAAAGTGTTTCTAACAGGTTTTTTGTTAGGTCTTTTTCCTTGTCAGGGGGTAGACCATCAACCTTGATTTGGCCAACATGCTCAGCAATAACTGAATCTTGTAATTGCTCAATACTTTGCACAGGCCCTTTTTTAACTTCTTCAAAAACAGAACTAGTGATGCCAACAGTATTTTTCATAACAAAATACGCACCTTTTTCATACAAGTCTTGAATAATCTCATTGAAAGGTATGTCACTCAGTTTTCCTATACTAAGGCTTCCTTTTATTCTGAGTGTGATTATTGCATTTGCAGGGGTGATGGTGGCTAGTTGTTCACGCAACTCTTTTTCAGTTTGCTCTGCACTCTTGTTTTGGCAAACAATGGTGATGTGTGTGGTTGGTTTAAGCTGGATAGGCTTCCAGGTGGCAATGGTTTCGTTGTTTTCACTCGTAACAATATAAAATCCTCCATGATGCAAATCTTCTATTTCTTTAAAGTTACAGGGAAACATTGGTCCTGGGTAGGTGATGAGTCCTCTGCCTGCCGGTGTTTCGTCTTTTTGAAAAACAACATGTACATGTCCACCTGCGTAATAGTTAAATCCTTGTGGTAAGAGTGAGAGTGGCATGCTTTCCATTGCTTGCTGGTCTTTTTGTTTGAACTCTTCAAGTGAGCTGTGAAACATGAATATTTTGTATCCAGTTCGCTGCTGCATTTGTTGTTCAAGCCATTCACGATCAAGTTGTTCATAAAATGTTTTTTCAAGCGTACCACGCTTGCCCAGCATACCAGCAATGTGTGTGCTTGTTTTTGTATCAGTTGTTATTTTGAGGCGGAGTTTGTTGTTCTCTATTGTTCCTTTAACTACATTGGTAAAGAGGCCAGCTTCTTCCAGAACATCAAGCATGGTTTTTCCAGATGGGGAATGGTCGTGGCTCCCAGAAATCATGTACACTGGAATGTTTTGCTCTTTGAGTTTTTTTAGTTGTGTGACCGCACTTTTAATCTTGTCAATAGGGGGGATGCTTGTGTCAAAGAAATCTCCACTTACCAGAACAAAGTCTACACCTTCTTGGATTATCATATCCACTGCTTTTTCAAACGCTTGCACACTTAGAACACGCATTTTTTCATCACGCCATGAACCAATGTGTGTGTCTGCAAGGTGAGCGAATTTAAGAGTCATGCACTGCATAAATCAGAGAGTTATTTTAAAGATTGTTGGGGTCTAGTTACTTGTTGTATTCCCCCTGCCTAAGATACTCTCACATAATCGTATTTCAGTATTCCAACCCCTTGGCAGGTAAGGGGGAGTCATTACTTCAACAAAGTGTCTTCGCCATCGTGTCATAAAATCATCAAAATTATCCAATTGAGCAACAACTGCTTGTTCATAAGTATCAAATAAACCTCCTAATGGCTTGGTATCATGTACTTCTTGTAAATCTGCATCAGTAATCTCTTCTTTTCCTAAATATTTTCTAACTGTTTTTTCTAATACTGCTATTCTCTCTTTAGGAATCTGATTTCTATAGAATAACAATGCCCTCGCATGATTCTTGATAGGTTGGATGTTTTCAAGACCAGTACTTCCTCGTCTAGCTGTCATTTCTTTTTGAATGGCCAGTTTTAAATCATTTGCATGAATTTCATATGCTTCATGGCAGGGAACACACATTATTAAAAGATCATATGTATATATTGCCTGTAACTCTTTTTTATTTGGAAAGTGTTTGAGATATGTTCTAGGAATTACATGGTGTTTTGTTAAATCCTCTTCTATCCCACATGAAACACATTTTTCTTCTATTTCTGCTAAAAGAACTTCTGCGCCAGGGGAGTCAGCATGTCCTCTTCCTTTTGGTTTAAAATTTAATTGTATTGTTAATGTTTCATCTTCAACAATTTCTGCAAGACCTTTATCAAGGTATTTTTGTGCGCGCTTTTCACTCACCCTACACATGAGTTCACCATCTGGTGAGAGAATCTTACAATTATGGTATAACTTTTTTTTACGTCCTTTTAATGTGCTCATTTTCATAAAGATTGTGTAACATCCAACTAGGATGATTGTCCAGGAATAAAACAATACTCTACAGAGTCACCCTTCTTGAGAATGTACGAATTGTTGGGGTCTGGTTCATCGTGACGAACTTCTAATAAAAGTAGTTGCACTCCGCCAGTAAGTCTTGCACAGTGGCGCTCACGTAGAATTCCATCTTGTTCAGTTGCTTCAGGGTCATAACTGCTGACTGGGTTTCCATTTACTTGAAAGCGAGCCTGGCCCATGTGTTTAAGAGGATGAAACGGAATGCTCCTAAGGCTCAGGTGAAACTTACTTCCTTGAATAGTGTGTGATGCTTCTCTTTTTTCATCATAGCCAAAAATTAGTGTTCCTGACTCAACACAGTTTTCCACAGAACATGCTTGGTAGGTTTCTGGTGTGGGGGTTGCTGCAGGGTCTTCTGTGTATATTTCACCTGTTGAGGGTGTTTCTTCTGGGGTGTAATCTTCAGTACCCTCTCTGGGTATTTCACCAGATCTATTCCTTACGGCATGGCACCCTGTAGAAAGTAATGTGGTGAGCAATGCACAAATACTCAGAATCTTGCCTGTTCTCATTGTGACACCGGAATTATACAATACTCAACCTCTGCAGGGTCAAACATTCGACTGCTTCCTTCAGGTGCTCGCTCAACACGTGTTTCAAGCACCATAACTTGGTCACCTGCAGGTAAGGTTGCGCATTCAGATGGGTACAGAACACTTGGTTCTTGCCCAAAAATTATGTCCCCACTTTTTGGTCCAATATACTCGCAGTTCACACTGAGTGTTACGCCAGCTGCTGCATTATTAATTCTTTGATGTCCATGCATTCTAATTGCATACGTTCTACCATCCACAGTGTGTACTGCTTTGTTTTCTCCAGAAAAGCCAACCATTGAAAGTGTACCACTCTCACTGCAGTTTTCAACATCACAAGAAGGCTTAGGACCAAAATGTTTATACGGTCCACCGTAATTTTCAATATCAGGATCATAACATGGCTTGTCACCCATGTCAGTTAAGTCAATATGTATATCTGGGATATCAATATGTGCAGTTCCAGATCCATTTTGGTCACTGGGTGTCTCTACAGGTTCCGTAACTTTTGTATCTGAACATCCTGACAAGTACAATGATGCCATAAGAGCCCCAATGCTGAGTATTCGCGTAACCAGTTTCATATGTAACGAGTGTTTAGTGATACTATTTAAGCGTTTCTCTAGATTTGGGTATGTCCCGAGAGTCTTTCTGAGGGATAGCACTGCCTTGAAGTCTGTTCGGAGGCACCCCGATTTATGCAGGGGTGCCGACGTAGAATCAGCGAGCGGATGCGAGCGTTAACCTTCGCAGTGCTATCCCTCCTGCACAAAAAGCAAGATTCGGGACACACCCTCTAGATTTCTCTATTTCTAGCTTAATTGCACACCACTAAACTTGGTGGTTGTTTGGAGTGTGCTTTGCTGCACTTTTTTAACCATGTCAGAAAAAAGAGGGATCTTAATAGGGATGGCAAAGTTTGCAAAATTACTGGTAACAATAGCCTCGCCTTTGTCAAGGCTGGCAATGTTCTTGCTGTCATCACTCAAATCTTGCGCAGCACTGTCAATCACTGCTTGCCGTTCTGGTGCCATTTCAATGCCAAGAATTATTTTAGTGTTCATATTTGCAAGAATCTGCCGGGGAATTAATGAAGGAAGTTGTGTTATTGCAACCAGTCCCACTTTAAACTTTCGACCCTCACGCGCAATGGTTGAGAAGATATTACTTCCTCGTTCCAGAACCTCTTTTCCCAGCACACGCGGAGCTTCTTCAAGAACAACTGAAACCACTGGTTTGTTTTCTAACTCTCCACTAGCTTTATACTTTTGATACCTACGAAACAGTTCGGTGGTGATAATGCTACCAATCAAGATTTCAATGGCGCCAGAAAAAAGACTGGTGTCAATAATAACTGTTTTTGCACGCTCGAGTTCATCAGCAATGTCAAGTATGGTTGTAGCCCCTGCTTGCAAGTCAAACAATCCTTTGCAAAACAATTGGTTATTCGTGAACTCCAAGCTCAGCAGGCTGAGCATTCGCCGACGAACCACACCAATGGTTCCTTCAAAAAACATTTGCATCTTGCCTTTTTCTTCAATGGGCTTTTCCATGATAATTGCTTCAACCCAGCCCTTGCCATAACGCTTGTAATACGCACCAAGTGCTTCTTTTTGCGGACCAGACCAACTAACCACGCCATTAAAGTGTGATGGTTTGAGAACTTCAAGATTTATCTTGAGGCTTCGTGCACCCGGAGGAGGGTTAAGACTGTAATATGACACATTTTCTTTTTGTGCATGATCTTTTAATCCAAGACCAGTCCTGCCATAGTATTCGTCATGCGGGTCAAGAACCAGCAACCCACTATAGGGCTTGTCGACATTATCCCATAACATGCAGCTGGTGAAATTAGATTTTCCCCTCCCTGTTGTTGCAGCAATAAGCATATGGTGACTCAAGACCTTGTCCCCTTGCAAAAATATGTCAGCGTCAATAACCTTTGACCCACTACGAAGGCGCCCAAGAAACAATGGATTTTTTGGTTTGGTAAGAAAATCAAGATCTTCTTTTTGCACTTTACGAATCTTGGAAAGGAATCCTGGCAGTGTTTTTGGGGTGCTTGGACTATTCCCTTTCACAGTCAGAATGTTTTTCAACAGTGCAAGTTTGTATGCACGCAGATTCTTATCAATAATTTCTGACTGCACATCATCTTCAAGTTCCAGTCCAGATATGAGTTCAATATTTTGTTGGCTGATTTGACTACCATAACAAAGACTGTACGCTTGTAGAAGGATCTTTGTTTTTTTACTGGGGTCTTGTTCATTGTCTTCAGCAATAAGTAACTCGCCAATTTCAATTTCTTCACCAGCTTTTTGCCGTGCAAGAATTTTGCCTACTTCCCCAGATACAACTTGCGCTTTTGTCATGTGAAATCTGGTTGATACACAGATTAAAAATATTGTCATGTGCCAGTATATGCGTCACCACAACCTCTACTTTGCACTTGCACAACATTTATAAAAAGAGGCATTCTTGTACTTTATAGGGTAGGTGGACATTGGCAAAAAAAAGAGCTAAAAAAAAGAAAAAAAGAGCTAAAAAGCAAAAAAAAGCTACAGCTAATTCTGAAGAAGAAAAAGAAGAAGTTAGTGAAGAAGAGCTCCCTGAACAAAAAGAGACAGAACAATTATTTAGCAAGCCAAAAAAGGGCATGCTTGGTATGCTTACCGGATTCTTTAACAAATTCTTAGGTGACATGTTCAAATCACGCAAGCATGTTAAGCTCGGACTGTACGGTCCTCCTAATGGAGGTAAGACCACCTTAGCAAATCGTATTTGTAAAGACTGGCTTGGCGAAGAAATGGGAAGTGTATCACACATTCCACACGAAACACGTGAAGTAACCAAGAAAGACCAAATCACACTCAAAAAAGGAAAAAAACAACTTTCATTTAGCTTGGTTGACACACCAGGTATTGCAACAAAAATTGACTATGAAGAATTCATCAAAAAAGGTATGAAGTCAGGTATTGCAAAAAAGCGAGCAAAAGAAGCAACAAAGGGAGTTATTGATGCTATCAAATGGCTTGATGACATGGACTGTGTAATTGTTGTACTTGACTCAACTAAAGATCCATACTCGCAAGTAAACATCACTATCATTGGCAATCTTGCAGCTCGAGAAATCCCAGTGTTGCTTGTTGCAAACAAGGTAGACATGCGCAAATCTGATCCTAAAAAGATCTCAGCGGCATTTCCACAATATGACATAGTGCCTATCAGTGCAAAGAAAGGTACTAATGTTGATGATTTATATGAAGCATTGTTCACACTTGCTGGAAGGTAAAAAACTATATAAATGTACAAAAACAAATAAGTCCAAAAGAGGAGTTATATGTCACTAACCATTGAATTTGTTCCCCATGCACGGATTGAGAAATTAAGCAGTTTAGGCAAGATTAGAAAATTGTTGACCATTGCTAAAAAAGATAGAATCGTACTTCTAGAAGGCCGCCTTGGCAAAGACGAAGAAGCAGAACTAATCAAGATCACCATGGAAGAAATCAATGCGGACTTTAAAGGTATTGAACTCGCAGTTGTGTATCCAGGTGATAATCTTCCTGCTGACCTCTTTCAAAAGCTCAAATACGGCTTTATATCAGCTCTTATGGGAAACAGGCTTGGTCTTACTATCATTGGCCCAGCTAATGTGGTTAAGGAAATTAAGCGAGACCCAAATAAGATTCAGTTGTATACTGCAATGGGCAGAAAAAGAGGCAAGTTTAAAACAACAAAATCAAAAAAGCGCAGACGATAAGCTTTGCGCAGTGAAAAATGCCTCACCAATGCGTACGTTGTAACACTTTTTATGAAGACGGATCAGTTGAGATCATTCAAGGATGTAGCTGCGGTGCGAAACTCTTTTTCTATATTCGAAAGGAAAAATTAGAAAAGCTCCAAGAAGTCAAGGAGCAACTTGTTGAACTTTCTGAACCAGAAAAGGTCAAGATTGAGAAGGATGTTCGTCAAATCATGGGGCGAGAAGAAGAGGATGACGAGCCAGTTGTACTTGACCTTGAGTCAATCCATGTTAAAGAACCAGGCAAGTTTGATCTAGATCTGGTGAACTTGTTCAATAAAGACAATCCTATTGTTTTCAAGCTTGGTGACGGTAAGTATGTAATTGACTTGCCTGAGACGTTTAGAAGACGACGGGAAAATTAAATAAGTTGTTTCTGAAAAACGAATAAATCCCTTCTAACTATTTAAATCCAACCAAGTAAACGTGCAACAATAAGCAGCACAATAACTACCAATATAAACAACAACAACTGATTCATTCCTTTTTTCCCTCTCATTTTCTTCCTCCGTTTTCTTGGATTGCAATCACCGCAAAAAAATAAAATATTATCAAACTTAAAATCGGCAGTAATAATGTTTTTGTTGTACGTATTTTGTCAGTGAAATCTATTACTTCATTTACTATAACTACTGTTGCTAATGCACTTACCACGATTATGAGTAGTTTTTTGTTTGGTATTCTATCTATGAAGCGTTCAAACATATTATACTGCAGGAAGTCTTATTTATTAATTTTGTGCAGTCATTAAGCAAATCTATTGTCCCGAAACTGCTACACACATCGAAACTACTACACTTTTATTAATTC
>CAYFJX010000019.1:20446-22135 GCA_964343705.1 uncultured Methanosarcinales archaeon | reverse complement strand
GGAGCGTCAAGCAAAGAAGCATTTAGTCCAGGAAAGATCTTCAAAGCAGACAAAGGAGTCTTGTTTTTTGATGAACTTAATCGTTGTCCTGAAAAACTGCAAAACGCGCTCTTGCAAGTGCTTGAAGAAGGAACAGCAACTATTGGCAGTTACGACGTTGACATACCAGCAAACTTTATTTTTATTGCTACCATGAACCCACAAGACACCTCAACAGAAAAACTATCTGATGTACTCCTTGACCGATTCGACGTGCTTTACATGGGTTATCCTGAAACACAAGAAATAGAAGAAACTGTTGTTGCAGAAAAAGGAGTCAAAACAGACGCACAAGTTCCAGAACAAGTACTCAAGTACCTTGTTGGGTTTGTACGTCTCCTACGAAGCAATGACAAGCTAGAAAAAGTGCCAGGTGTACGTGGATCACTTGGACTGTACGAGCGTGCACAAACAAACGCTTTACTTAACAACAGAAAAAAGGTCACTGCTCAAGACGTCAAAGAAGTAGCAGTCTCTGTTCTTGCGCACCGTATCAAACTAAAACCTTCTGTTGCATATTTGCAATCTTCTGAAGAGTTAGTAAAAGAAGAAGCAGAAAAATTCTTTGAGTCACCTCAAGAAGGAGGTGTGGGGTGAGACAGTCCCAACTGAAAACGACAAAGTAGAACAAACCTCTGTCAAAGAAAAAAAACCAATAGAAGAATTATCTGGTAAATTGCGGTCTGATCCTGAACTTAACAAGCTTATGCACTCTGTTCTTGATAATGACAAAAAAACAGTTGAGCACGGAAAAATTATAGAAGAAGCATTCAACAACACTACTGGTGCTTTCACACCAAACATGATGTATGAAAACCTAATCTCTAACTATCGAATGGCAAAGAAACTGTACGGAGAAAAACTTATTCGCCTGCTTACTGGTTACAATCCTGACTATGTAGAAAAAAATCTTGGTATTCCAGAATTTAGAAAAGAAATACAAAAAAACATAGCTGAGAAACTTAAAGACCTCAAAGATGATGGGCTCATTACTAAAGAAGGTGATGTATCAGAAAAAGGCATTGACCTATCCTCGGTTATCCTTTACATGGAAGAGCTTGATCACATTGTGCCCAAAACAAGCTGGGGAGAACATGTCAGCAAAGACAGAAGTGTATATGGTGATAAGGGAGATGTGAAACCTTTCAAAAAGAGCGACAGGTACCGTGACGTTGCCCTACGCAAATCAATCAAGACTGCAATACGTCGAGGTCATAAGCAACTTCTTGCTGAGGATCTTAAATCATTTGAACGAGAAAGCAAAGGTCAGGTTAATGTTATCTATGCACTTGACTCTTCATCTTCAATGAAAGGTGAAAAGATTGCGCACGCAAAAAAAGCAGGCATTGCTCTTGCTTACAAAGCAATTAGTAATAAAGACTCTGTTGGTCTTATTGTGTTTGGGGATGAGATTGTTGACGCCATTGCACCAACACGAGACTTCACTCGGATACTACGAGCTATTACTCCTGTGCGCGCAGCAAAGCAAACAAATCTTGCAAAAACAATCATAAAAGCAACCGACCTTTTTGGTGGTGGTGACTCTGTAAAACATCTCATTATTCTTACTGATGCTGTACCCACCACAGGGAAAGATGATCCTGAAACAGATACTATGCGAGCAGCAAGCATTGCAGTCAATGCAAACAT
>CAYFJX010000019.1:0-20346 GCA_964343705.1 uncultured Methanosarcinales archaeon | reverse complement strand
ATGAAAGCATTTGTATCATGGTATGTTCTTTTCTTGCTCATTGTAGTGAGCATGATAACTGAACTATTGCTCAACCCAAAATTTGGTTCCTTCATGTTCTGGTTCCGGCTTCTTATTGCCTTAGCAGCACTTATTGCCTCATTTTTTATTCTTATGCGCTTTCATGAAATGCACAATAAAGAGGTAAGTAAAGTGCACAAAATCCAGCATACACTCCATAAGGAGCTGGAGCAAAAAAACAAGCAAATCAAAAAGCTCAAAGAAGAACGGCAAGTCTTTCTAGGTGCAGCGGTTAAGCAAGCTTCCAGAGCAGTGGATCTGCACTATAATCAGGCTAAAAACCAAAAAGTTAAAAAGGAAAAGCAGAAAACAAAGGCCTAAAGGCGTAAAAAAGCCTAAAAAGTGAATACCTATGGGAAGCAGATTTTGGAGTGAACGACACGATCACAGCATTGGCAGAGGTCGAGCAAACAGGCCAAAAACCTTTAAGTCAGAAGAATCAGCTAAAGAATGGGCTGAAAAAGAAGGCTTGAAAGACTACAAGCTTGAAAACCTTCGAGCTCCTGATAGCAAGAAAAAGCCAAAGATTCGTGTTGTTGCACAATAAGTTGTATATTCTCTACTTACTATAATTTTAAATAGCAGTATTTTCTAATGTCCTATTTAGCATGGACGATCGTAGAACCGCATTCTGGGAACAACTAAAGCCACGAGATTATCCTGCAAGAATTGCAACTATGCAAGCAGTTCTCAGCTTAGTAAAAGCCCGAGCAGATGAAGGTGAACGTCCTGCACTTCTTGAAGAAGATCAAACCAAGTGGGAAGAAGCATATACAGGAATGAAAAAAAGCATACCTACTGCAACTCATGCAGCACATCCTTTTATTGGAGAATGCATGCGAGAACTAAACACAGGATACTTTGGAAAATTACAAGGGTGTTATCAATGGATGCAGACGATGCATAGACTTTACATGGGAGATGAAACCCGTGATGGATCCAAGGTTGCTGAATCTGCTCAAGTACTTGAAGATCAGCTAGCAGGTGTAAACAGTATCATTGGTGTGGAAGGTTGTGTTGTTATGCATGCATCCTACAGAAGATATGAACGTGAGTTGGCAGAACAGAAAATGTCAGAATGATTACTCAATCTCAAACAACATGCCATAGGGGGTGGGGTTTGCAAATACAACACTGTGTTTTTTTTCTACTTCACCAAAACATTCATGAATATGACCTGCAAGAACAAGATAAATCTTTTTTCTGTTTTTTTTAATAAACTTGTAATAATCTTTATTTCCACAATGTCCACTAATAACCACATCAAGTTTAGTGCCATACGGTGGCCCGTGAAATGCCAAGATAACCTTGTCTGTTTTCTTAAGCTTACCTAACATTTTCTTACCCCACTTCAAGAAGGTAGCATCTCTAAATGCAAACCCTCCTGATCCATAACCAAGAAAGACATGATCTCCAAATCGAACTATGTCCCGGTCAAAATAAATAAGATTTTTGTATTTTGCGCACTCTTTTCGCACATTACTCCCATCTTCATGATTACCTGGGATTACAAGAACTTTAACTCCTATCTCATTCATCTTTTTGATAGAACGTTTCATGTGCTGGCCAAATATGGTGAAGTCGCCACAACATACAGCAACATCAATGGGCTTTTTCTTCTTTTTCTCACGTGCAACTATTTTTTTCAAATGCTCAATAGCCTTTATGTCGCCATGTGTATCGCAAAAACCAAGAACTTTCATTGTACAAACACCTTACACACCCAATGCTGTCCCAATAATAAACAACAAAAGGGCAATGGGGATGACATACTGTACTAGCGTCACAAAACATTGTGGGATTTTTACATGTGTTTGTGCATTAATCTTGCTCATATATTCTTTTGGGTTCCATTTCCATGCCAGCAAAAGGCATAAAAGTCCAGCTGCAAAAGGAACAAAGAAATTACCAACAGCCATGTCCGCAAAATCTAAAAAAAGTTTTCCATGTATTTTCAAATCATATCCTGAATAACTTAATGCACTGGGTAATCCAACCAAGAATACACCTATGCTCGCAGCCCAGGTAGCTCGCTTTCGCTTGAGTTTAAATTCATCAATAAGTGCTGCAACAACAACTTCCATCATGGAAATCATTGAGCTTATACCTGCAACAAATAATAACAAAAAGAAGAGTGTTGCAAAAAAAGCTCCAAAGAGCATTTCTGAAAAGATCTTGGGCAAAACTACAAAGGCAAGTTGTGGTCCTGATGCAGGGTCCATGCCATAACTAAAAACAAAGGAGAAGATCATAAGACCTGAAACCATAGCGATAATAGTGTCAGCTGCAGCAATGGTTATACTTGATACAGGAACATTATCTCTGCCATCCTCGTAACTGGCGTAGGTTAAATACACACCAAAGCCAACAGACAATGAAAAAAATGCTTGGCCTGCAGCTGCAAGCCACACTCTTGGATCACCCATAACACTTAGATCTGGACTTAGAAAA
Organism: uncultured Methanosarcinales archaeon; assembly: GCA_964343705.1. GTDB lineage: Archaea > Nanobdellota > Nanobdellia > Woesearchaeales > UBA12501 > JAUSFM01. Next base: position 17,835 of record CAYFJX010000019.1, on the reverse strand, counting down.
TATTTTACTCCAGCCCCTGCCCCAGGGAGGGTAAGTGCACGGGCCAATAAAATAAGGAGAAACAAACATAGAACGGGAATCAACACTCTACATGTTTTTTCAATACCTGCTTGCACACCTTTTGCAACAATCCATAACGTAAGAGCAATCACTGCAAGAAACCCAAAAAGAGAATAATTTGTTTGTGCAAACGCGTTAAAAGGCATAACCTTATCAGTCATAAAAAAGAATGAATAAACCAATGTCCATCCAACAATAACAGCATAATAGGTCATGATACCAAACGACGCAGCAACAATAAGATAACCAATTCCTTTTGCCTTGGCACAGACTTTCTTAACAGTAGGTATAACTGATGTCTTAAAGTGTCTGCCTGCAACAAAATCCATCATAATTAATGGAATGCCCAACAACATTACACAAATCAAATAAGGAATAAGAAATGCTCCTCCGCCGTTTTCACCAGCAACATACGAGAATCGCCAGATATTACCAAGGCCTACTGCGGAACCTATTGCAGCAAGCATAAAACCCATGTGACTTTTCCAGTGAGCACGTGGCTTGATTTTACGCGCGTGCTTTCTGACTGTGGTTATATGGTGCGGACGTGTAGTCATACTGAGAAAAAGGCAATGCGCATTTTTAAAGTTTGTTTTTTAAAGTAGGTATCTTCCAAAATAAAAGTATAACTACAAAAAATATATTGTACCTTTGTACCTCTATCTACGCTGCATCATCCCATCCACGCATAAAGGCTGCTTCTCGAGGTTCCATCATGTCATCCTCAAGCATGTTGTCCCAGTTTTCTTCCCTGTCATCAATTTCAAGGAAAGATTCCTCAAATGCGTTTAGTGTTGGACGCGCTTTTACTGCTTTGAATTTTCGCATACATCCACCCCCGTGACCTCTTTTTTAATTTTTGAGTAGCACTTCACCTCTTTACATGTGCTTGTGCCACCCGCATTTATAATACATAAAGAAACATTTATTAATATATACTTTATCTCTATATTATATATACGTGTGTGCTCATATATGTTTGTGTGCTGAAATAAAACACAAACACAACGGGGGTGTTGTTATGGAATCACGTAAAGTAATATCATTTGGCAGTTCTTCCTTTGTGGTTTCTCTACCAAAATCCTGGATCACAGAGAACAAATTAAAGAAAGGAGATCTTGTTTACTTGGATGATAAAAAAACAGAGATTACTATCTTTCCTAATCACACTGTCAGAAAGCAAGAACCAAAAAGTATTGTCATCAACACAGACAATAAAGAATTAGATTTTATTAAAACCAAAATTGTGTCTTGTTACTTGAATGGCTATGATATGATTGACATAAAAGGAAGTAAACTTGAACAAGATGGAGCACGAATTAAATCCATTCTACGAAACCTTACTGGCTTAGAAATAATCCATCAATCATCTGAAAAAATTAGTGCAAAGGATCTTCTTAACATTGGTGAGATAGATATTAACACACTCATTCGCCGGATGGATAACATAGTTCGGTCTATGATGCTTGATGCCATTGACAGTGTCAACAAAGATCACTACCAAGGGATTCTTGAAAGGGATCATGATTTAAACAGGCTGGCTTTTCTTGCTTTTCGTGTTATCAAAGCTGCATTAAATGATAGTGGCCTAGCAAAGAAACTTGGGTTAGCTAATCCTGACCTGCTACAGAATTGGATTGTTGTAGCTCGCCTTGAGAAAATTGGGGATCAACAAAAAAGAATCTCTCGGCACTTACGTGAAGCTAAACTCAATAAACAAGAAAAAGAAGAAATAAAAAAGCTTTACAGTCTTATCCAAAATGATTATCTCGACGTCATGAAAGCCTACTACAAAAAAGATTTGGATACTGCATACACTATTGATAATTTAAACAGTGCGCGAATGCTTGCATGTAAGAATTACCTTGAACTCATTCGTGAAAGCGAGTTGGTTTCTGTTGCTCGAGCAATTAGTCACATTAAAAGTATGAGAACAGATGTGAAAAGCATTGCACGGGCTGTGATGGGTGTGGAATAGGTAACAGGGTGTTCGCCTTTCGGGGTTCGGTATTCGGACTCCACCATTTAACCATGTTTTAACTTTAGATACAGTATGGAGCCCGCAAGAAGTAAACCAAGACCATTCATTACAGCAACAGGACCATTATTTATTATTGCTGCATAAGCAATCCAAAGAACTAATCCAGTAATATAAATTAGGTATCTCCACAAGGAAAGGTCTTTTGTTGATCTCGTTTTCCAGCTTTTAATTGTTTGTGGGAGTAATGAAATGACAACGAGAATGCCTGCGATGTAACCTAAAACATCTATATATTCCATTTTAATACCTGTTTTTTCATCATCTCTCTTTCCGACTTCTGATAAGATTTGAGAGCATTTTTGAAATGTGATCGACTTTATCGACTAGTTTAGTGTATTCATCTTCATTTATCATATTTAAATCTTTCAGTAAAATAAATATGTTCTCAACTTCTTGACAACTTCCTAAAGAATTATACATGAATCTTATAAAATCCTTATCTGTGCTCTTACCACAACCTTCACTGATGTTTAATTCAATACTTACAACTGCTCGTCTTAACTGAGAAGTTAATCCATATTTTTCTTCAGTCGGAAATTTAGTCGATACTTTATAAATGTCAAGAGAAAGCTGGTGTGCTTGCTGCCAAACTTTCAGATCTTTAAAATTAGATGTCATAATTATTACCGAAAGCCGAATAGCGCAAACTGAACACCGTTTCACCCAATGTAACTAGTCTCAGTCTGTTGTCCTTTCTTCATCATTTGACTGAGCTGCTCAGTGCGTTTCATAATTTCTTTTTCTACTTTTTGAATTTCTTCACTGAGTGATTTTAGATTTAACTTCAGTTCAAGCTTTTTTTCAAGAACTTTAAGAACTTCTTGGCTGCCTTTTACTCCAAGGTATAGTGGGTGGGCAAATGTTTCTGCTAACAAACAAATGCCTTCAATTTTCCTTTCTTTAGCAAGCCCAATAAGCAAGCCTGTTGCACCAATAATCGGGCCAACAACACCATACAGTTTTGGAGAAATTTTAGTACCACTCACAAAGTCTTTAATATACTTCTTGCTTGTGCCAGTGCACAACAAACGTGGCTTTTTTGGTTCATCTTGCAGGCCAATGCCGCCAATGGTAATGATCTCATGACATTTCATATCTTTCATAAGATCTAGAACTGTTTCAGAAAACTCATATGATGAAACTTCATTTGTGGGTTGAATGTCACCTGCAAGGAAAAGAACATCACGTTGCTTTTTCCCCTTGTTAACCTTAGTATGGTAAATTTCAATAGTTGGCAGTTCAACAAGATTATCTTCTTTAACAAATACTGTGTGAGGGAGAGAGTGTGAACTCAGTTCCATGATTTTTTTTGCTTTAAGTTCTTCTATCATGAAATCAACAGCTACTTTGCCTACATTGCCAATTCCAGGTAGGCCTTCTATCATAATAGAATTTTTCATGTCAGGCAGTTTTTTGATGAGTTTTCTAACTTTCCATACCATACCCTGGTTGTGTGTTTTTCTTTTTTTAAAGGTTGTCATTACCCTGGCTTTAGCTTGGGTCAATTTTATAAACTTGCTCAGTCATTCTCATTGTATGATCACTGATGACCTTGCAAAATTAGAACAATCTTGCAAAGAACGCAACATTCCCTGCCTTGGCGCAGACAGAGGAGCCTGGCTTGCTGCAAAGATCACTCAGCTAAAACCCAAGCGTGTACTTGAGATTGGTATGGCAGTTGGGTACAGCGGGATTATTCTTGCGCATGAAGGTGCTGAACTTACTTGCATAGAATTAAGCAAGCCAAACATAGAAGAAGCACGCGCAAACTTTCTTGCTTTTGGTGTTAAATCCATGATTATTTCTGGAAATGGTGTTGAGGAAGTCAAAAAACTAGAACCAGGCTATGATGTTATTTTTGTTGACTTTCGCAAAGAGCTTTATGCCAACATTCTTGATGACTGTATTCGCCTCACCAAACCAGGTGGTGTTATAATCTTTGATGATATCAACTTAGAAAAGTGCGCTGATTTTAAAGAACAACTACTTGCAGATGATCGTCTTACAACAGAAATAGTTGATATCCACAATGGATTGAGTTGTAGTGTCAAGCTTTAATCTAGTTTTAACGTCTTCTTTGTCTCTTTTTCCTGCGTCGTGCTCTTCGCATTTCACGATGTCCTTTTTGGAACCATAGTATATACGCTATTTCAAGAAGTCCAGCAGTGTTCACTACAAGCAAGACAATAAACCAGTTGAGTTGTCGATGTCGAGCTGCCCGCCACAGAGCCATACCTTTCCAGAATACTGACCAGAGTGCCAGTACAATAAACCAAAACATCATAAATGGCCCCCAAGGCATCCAAAAGTTAAACATATCATACATAAAGAAATGGTTGTTTTGCCATTTTTTAAATGTTGTGGTATGACAAACTTTAAAAACGTAAATCCTTACTTTTACAATCATTAAGAGAAAAAGAGGACTATATGCAGTTTGATAATCTCATTGGATTTTACGCGTTTACAGGCCTAGTTGCGCTTATCTTAGTGTACATGATAAAACCAAAAGCAGTTGATGTAAAAATTCCCAGTCTTATGTTTCTTATGAAGCAAAAAGGCACCAGGCAGAAAAGTACTTTCTTCAAAAAACTTAATACCAACTTGCTTTTCTTTCTGCAATTTCTTATCATTGCACTCCTTGCTTTTGCAGCAACCTCACCACTTATTGACATGAAATATGATTCAACCTCTGAAAATACAGTAATTGTGCTTGATGTTTCTGCATCAATGCAAACAAAGCAAGGTTCTTCAACACGTTTTGTTGAGGCAGTTGACAGGGCAAAGGACTATGTTCGTGGATCCACTACACTTATTCTTGCAGAAAGTGTACCTCTTATTGTTCTTGAAGGAGGGAGCGAAGCAAAAGCACGAGAAATTCTTACACGACTACAACCAAAAGAAACAAGCACTAACCTTGGTGACGCAATGATCCTTGCTAATGACTTGCTTGGCGGGTCAGCAACTACTGTGGATGGGAGGGTTATTGTGGTGAGTGACTTTATGTGGACAGAAGGAGCTGACCCTGAAGTTATCAAAACAATGCTTGAGTCTAAAGGGATTGTTGTTGATTTTATTAATGTTGGAAAAGGAGGGGTAGAAGGTGGTAATGTTGGCTTTGTTGATTTAGAAGTGCGCAATCGCGACACCACATTCTATGTAAAAAACTATTTTGATTCTGAACAAACTATTAAAATTGAATTGAAAAATGAAAACACCACACTTCAACCGGTTTCAAAAAGATTATTGCCTCACTCAGTGGAGACTGTTACTATTCCAACACAAGGGGGAGTTACCATTGCGCACATTACAGGGGTTGAAGACGACGTGCTCAAAGCAGATGATTATCTTTTTATTAACAATCCAAAAAAGACAACAACAAAAGTGCTCATGCTGAGCAATAAGCCAAACAAATTTCTAAAGACAGCGCTTGAAGCATCAGGAGGGATAGAAGTATCAACAAGTGAACCTCCTGTTATTCCTGACATTGAAGCTGGCAAGTTTGATGTAGTAATCATTAATGATGTTGAGCCTGAAAAGATGCTTTCAGGCACAATTGATCAACTAGAAAAACATGTGGCAAATGGTAATTCTCTTATTGTAACGTATCAAGAAAGTATTAAGAATCTTAAACTAGGTGACCTTTTGCCGTTGGAGATAGATCAAGTGCTTGGAGAGTCACCCCTTCATGTAGCAGTTGAAAATCAGTTTACCAAAGATGTTTCTTTTGGATCTGTTAAAGCTCACTACAAAGCTGAAGTTGCAAACAGCACTATTGTTTTGGCAACTGCTCAAACAAGTGGTAGTCCTGTTATTGTTATCAAAGCAGATCAAACTGCAGGTGGCAGCAGTGGTAAAATCATGTATTATGGTATTGACGATTTAACAAATGATTTCAAGAACGCACCGTCATATCCTATTTTTTGGAATAATGTTATTCACTTTATGCTCGGTATTGAAAGTCTTTCAAATTTCAATCATAAAACAGGCAAAGTCTTTGCCTTTGATCGTGAGATTCCAGTTATAACCCCTCACAACACAGTGACCACGTCAAAACTTGTGCTTGACAATGCAGGAGTTTATGGTATCAATGGCATGCGTCACGCAGCAAATACTGTTGATGAAAAAGAATCAGATGTATTTGCAGATATCTCTCTCCAAACTACACAAGCAGAAACTTATGAACCCAAAGAGGTAATTAAGGAACGGAAGGTAAACCTTGAAATCTATCTGCTTATTGCAGCGCTCGTACTTATTGTGGGTGAATTGATCTACTCGAAATTTAGGGGTGACTTCTAGTGGCACTTGATGAAACCATGCAGGCAGTTAAAGCAAATCTCGCCAATGTTGATATGGGGGCTAGTGCACAATACATCCTTGAGCATTACATAAAAAAGATTCCTGTTAAGTATCCCAGCTTGATCATATGGTCGTTCCTTGCAATGGCTATTTTTATTGTTATTATTTACTGGAACTTTGTTCGGTTTCCTAACAAAGAAGAAAAAAAGAAATACAAAAAGCAAATGTGGGGTATCCGCGTGTTTGTTATGTTTACACGAATGTTTATCCTGCTGTTACTGTTTATTGCTCTTGCATCACCTTATACTTTTAGTGAAAGGGTAGTTGAGGGAGAACCATCTATCATGATTCTTTCTGATTCATCACAATCATTTGACCTTTTTGATACTGAAAAAAAGCTTGCACGTGATCTAAAGTTACAACTAGAAAAACAAGTTCCCACTTCCAGTATGGAAATCGCTTCAGGAACACGTTCAGCTGTGGGTGATGGTCTTCTTGGAGCATTACGAGGGGATGATAGTGTTATTCTGGTTTCTGATGGTACTGCAAACTATGGTCGTGAGCTAGGCGACGTGCTGTTGTTGGCATCAAAACTCAACACAACTATCAATGCACTTGACCTTAAGCCTGAACGTATGGACACAAGTGTTGTGCTCACTGGGCCAAGTGCTGCAATTGTCGGCAGTGATGTCACCATACAAGCAGAGGTAACATCAGTAGGGGTAAAGGCACCCTACACGCTTGTTGTTGATATTGATGGTACTACTGTTGTGGATACAACTGGTTCTGGATCAGGAACATTTCCTTTTACTAAAAAATTAACACAAGGACCACACAAGTTAACTGCACGATTACTTATTGATGAAAATGCAGATTACTTTGCACAGAACAACCAGTTTTACAAAACAGTACATGTTCTTCCAAAACCAAAAATATTGCTCGTTGCAAAACGTAGTGTGCCCATTGCAGAAAAGCTCCAACAACTCTATGATGTTACTGTGAGTGACACAATTGGCAAGCTTGATCCGTACGCTGCAGTTATTATTGATGATGTCTCTGCAAAATCATTTAGCTCTGAAACTACTGATAAGCTAACTGATTACCTCACTGAAGGTGGCGGTCTCTTTGTTATAGGTGGTGAAAATGGGTTTGACTATGGAGATTACAAAGACTCAGTCTTTGAATTACTTTTGCCAGTGAAAAGTGGCAAGGCTGACAAAAAACCAGATGACCGAGCAAATATTATTCTGGTTATTGACATTTCAGGAAGTACTGGTGGAAGTTTTGGTAGTGGTGGGGACAGCAAGGTTGATGTTGAAAAAGCACTTGCAGTGAAACTACTTGAAGACATTAACCCTAAAGATCGTGTAGGGATTGTTGCCTTTAACTCACAGGGCTTTGTTATTTCACCAACAACACCTTTGCAAGACAAACAAGAAGAACTTATTCAAATGATCTCCTCACTCAAAGATGGGGGAGGTACCAATGTACTTGCAGGTATTCTTGAAGCAGAACGAATGCTGGTAAACATGCAAGGCAGCAATAACATAATTTTAATCTCAGATGGTGTAACTACTAATCCTACTGGAGCGCTTGAACGGATGCAACTTGCCCAACAAGGAGGTATCAAAACATACGCTGTTGGTGTAGGTGGAGATACAAACGAAGAATTCATGCAGCAAGCAGCTACAGTTGGAAAAGGAATTTACTTCCAACCAACACAAGCACAGCACCTAAAAATTCTATTTGGTGACCCTGAAGAGAAAAAAGGAAAAACAATAACTATGTTGAATGAGAATCACTTTATTACAAAAGATGTGAGACTGTCTGGTGAAGTAAGTGGGTTTAACCAGGTTGTTCCCAAGTCAAGTGCAACTTTGTTGATCACTACTAGTGCTGGTGACCCGTTACTTTCTGTATGGCGGTTTGGTCTTGGCCGTGTGGCTGCTTTGTCAACTGATGATGGGACAAAGTGGGGTGCAGCATTCCTGAGTGCGCAAAACTCAAAAATATTCACCAAGATTCTTAATTGGGCAATTGGTGACCCAAGCAAGACACGTGGTTTTGGGGTATTTACAGAAGATGCACGACTTGGAGAAAACACAGAGATTATTCTAAAATCTGACAAGATTCCACGATCAGGAGAGTTCCAGTTTGAAAAAATTGATGAAGACACCTTTAGCTCATACTTTTTGCCAACACAAACAGGATTCTTTGAAGTGCTAGGCAATTACATTGGTGTCAGTTACCAAACAGAATACGAACAAGTAGGTATTAACAGTGAACTGAAAGAACTTGTTTCCATGACAGGTGGGGAATTGTTTGAAAAGAATGATATTGAAGGCATGATTGATAAGGCAATCAGTACGAGTAAGCGAAAAGAAACAACAGAAAAGTCACTCCGTTGGCCATTCTTCATGGCAGCAATACTACTATTCTTCTTTGAAATACTTGTGAGAAAAGTTAGAGAGAATCGGTGATTTGTGGTTATAATTGATCTACATCAACCTGCACATACGCACCTGGAAGCCATCGAGTTGTGTAAGAATCATCCTTTTCACGAACTGAAACACTATTTAGTCCAGCACCTACCATGAATGCCTTTGTGATTTGATAGCCAGTTCGGGCAAAACCAGTAAGTAGTTCTGTTTCTCCGCCTTGCATGGTTGCAACACCCTCTAGGCTAAGTTTAGTTTTTCCACTGCCAGTTTCTAAAAAAAGTACTTGTTCCCATGCTCCATCAGGGGTGGCTGCTGTTTCAGAAAATATCCCAACTGGACCGATTTGACCAGTGTATAATACTGCTCCATGTATTTTATGGAATGCGTTTCCTGGGTCTGTTGCAACATGACCATACTGTTGTTCTAATCCCAGTCTAAGACCCTTCCACTGGGGTGTTTCAATTCTGGTAAGTAAGAAGTTTGCAATAACAGTATCAGAACCCCTGGTGGGATAATCAGTACGAACTATATCACGAAGTACTAGGTTTCCACCATAAGGAAATGTTCCTACAGCAAGAAAATCATGATCCATGCCATTAATTCCTACAAGGCTATCAAGTCGAGCTTGAGGATGCTTTGCTTCGGCTTCAGGCATTGCAACTACTGCTGTACTTACTGCAGCTGCTAATGCTGCTGCTTTTTTTCTTTGGCCAAGCCAGTCTCGTACTGTGTTAATTAGGTTCATTGTAATGGTGGGTTTTTCTTGCTCCTTTTTATGCCTTTGGGGTAGTTTTTAAGGGAAAAAAGAGATTATGCCACTAATTCAGAGGCATATGCTTTTTCAGTTCTTACAGCGTGGATTAACACATCTAACATCGGACTATCTATTGATTCTCCTGGGTAATCCAGGTTGGAGGGTTTCTTGTAAGATCTTTCACACCCATATACTTCTCCACCAGCGTACAACGCCACATGTTGTGCTACTCTCTTAATTGAATCTTTTACTTCTGAGGTGTCTTCTACAACTAAGACACTAAATTTGTCATCTATACTCTCTGTCATTTGTCATCGCCTCTTTTTGTCTCTTTTTTTTGTTTTTGTCGTCGGGAACATTTGTTCCTTGGTAATAGTAATATTTGGGCATATATTAACTTATGTGGTATACTAGTATACTATAATATTTATATACTTGCGCTGTTATTATCGGGGCATGGACCTCTCAGAACTCAAAGAAGTAGGCCTGAGTGATGGCCAGGTTAAAGTATTTGGTGCTGTGTTGGACCTTGGCAACACAGGTATTCAGGGTATTCAAGAAAAAACAGGCCTTGAGCGAAGAGCTATCTACGATGTTCTCAACAAGCTGATAGAGAAAGGCTTTATCAGCTATATTGTTGAGAAAGGCAAGCGTACTTATCAGTGTACTCACCCAAAAAATCTTGGTGAAGCTATTGACAAAAAGCAAGAAGAGCTTGCAAAGTTGCAAAACAAGCTTCCAGAAATAAATGACTTATTTAACTTTGCAAAACCACCCATTGGTGCTGAAGTATATCGTGGCAATGAAGCAATGAAAGCACTGCTTAACGAGGCACTTGGTCATAAAGCAACGTACTGGATTGGTGGTAATAGTGGCGTTGAAGTTTCTACAACTCCTTCTATGAAACGTTGGTTTCATCACTGGATGAAAAAACGTGTTGAAAAAAAGAGAATTATGTATGACCTTGTAGATTATGGAACACATCTTCAAGGCTTACTTCCAGGAAAGCTTGCACTTCATAAAAAAAACTATTACAAATACTGCGCACTTCCAAAAGATCTACGTTCACCCATGGTCATTATAATGTTTGGCAACAAAGTAGCCCAAGTTTTATGGAGCAAACAGAGCTTTGCCTTTGTTCTTGAATCAAAGGAAATAAAAGACAGCTTTATGAAGTACTTTAACTACTTCTGGAAGGATCCCTGGTAATTATATCTTAGTCAGCTATCAAACCACACTACTAATCGAACATTTTCATTACCATAATGCTCACCAAAACGTTTCATGGTGTCAAAGAGCATTTCCCAGCGAGGGGTGAGAGTATCTTTTCGTTGGAGTATCACATACCGGTGAACATAGGTTGTTTCTTTTATTAATTCTTTATTGTTTCTCAACTCTTTTTTTTCATCATCAGTGAGAAGTTTGAGGTCCTTCATGGTGTACCATGTCTCACTATATTGTTGTGTTTCACCTTTAACTACTTTTGCATACACAGCATGTACTTTGCGTCTCCCATCTTTTCGTACAAGTCTATATGTTTGCCTACGTTGTTCAAATACATGACTTTTATTTCCTAATGTTTCTTGTTCTTCTTGTGTAAGGGTTTCATTTTGAGAATCAAGTCTGTAAAGCCAAGAGAGCTCTTCACTTCCATCATCCCTTACCTCATATACATGAACATGCTCACTTACTTCTTCTGCAGGTTCTTCCCAGTCAATGGCAAGAATTTCATCGAGCGTAATCCATGTCCTATGTGCTGCATATCTTCCTAGCTCTCTGCATTCTTTGCCAACAAGCTCTGACCTGGTTGAGGGCAAACCTCTGTTTGCGGCAATGGGTTTAAAGTTGCCAGTGTTCTTAACACCAAACAAACAACCCCAGAAAGTATAATCACGATCAAGACCCATAATGTTATGCACGTCAAGAACAGCTTTCCAGTGTTGTCTTCTAGGGACGCGAAGTTCAACGCTTCTGTAATATTTTGAAGGGTGTACACCCAGAATTGGTTCACCACGCACTTCGTGATTTCCTACTAGTTCCCCTGCGTTTACAATGGCTTCCCACCATTTGTGGGGTTGGGTGTGTCGAACCTCTATGTAACCATGTATGTCAATTCCCATAGGAAAAGGAAGGTTGCTGGCTTAATATGTTTTGTGTTGTTCTTAACACTACAAACATTATTAAATTCTCTTTGCTTTCTTTGTCAGTATGAGGAAATTTAGGAATTTTTTTAGTGCGGCAACTCTAGCTGTGATGCTTTTTACCAGCGGTTGTGGGGAAAAGTCATCATTCCAGCAAGAGCCATTTGACTTAGGGAAAGACTCAATCGCAGATGTTGTTGATACAACTAGTAGTGATACAGATGGACCTTCATCTACGTATCAAGATCCTAAAGATGAGCCTGAAGATACTCCAGTTGTATCAGGTGGACTTGACCATGCACTTGAAGAGTATTTTGTTCAGGAGCGAGTTGATAAAGGTAATGGGGTTGTGCTTGGTGTTGAGCCAACTGAAGCAGTTTTTAATGAAGAAGCAACTGAGTATGTAAATAGGGTTTTTGTTCAGGGTAAGGAGCAGGCTTTACAAAGCGCGGAGTTTTTAAGTACATCTTTGGTATCAAAGCTTGGAGATGTATATGAGTTACATCTTCCAGTACACACTGTGGAAGAAAGGGAAGGAATCCGCTCTCAACTTAGTGGAGAGGGTGTTATTACTGGAATTCATCACTTGCTCTCTTTTGCAGACCATTCAGACAATGAGCAAGCTGAACAAGAAGGGGGAGATATGTGGGCCTACAACCGGATTGCTCTTCCACAAATGCTGCATGCTATATCTTTTGCTGATGATCTCCCTGGTATTGCAGTGATTGACAGTGGTTTTGATTCACCAGAGTTGAACATTGTCGAGGGATATGATTATGCTGATAATGATGATGATTTCTCACCGTCTCACTTGTGTATAAAGGGTGATCATGGAAATGCAGTTGCAGGAATTATTGCTGCTCAAGATAACGGGGTTGGTTTAAATGGGGTGATGCCGAATGCTCCTATCTATGCTTATAAAGTTCAAAACGCCAATGTACTATGTCCTTTTTTTGACAATGTTAGTGAAGGTGCAGTTATAGCATCATTAGTGGATGTTCTTTTTAGGGATAAAATCAAAGCGGTAAATATGAGTGTGGGGATTCAACCTGAGGCGGTGTTTCTTCATCAAAAAATAGAGGAAGTAGTTGCTGCAGGAAAACTTGTTGTTGCAGCTGCGAATAATAATGCAGAAAATACAAATTATCTAAATTCTATTTCAGGTCTTGTTGTTGTGGGAGGAACACAATTATCAAATGGGGTTGAAGAACGTTGGACTAACAGTAATTACTGGACACAAGGTGGAAGGTGGCTGGCAGCACCAGGGCAGCATATTGCACTTATAACAAATACCTATAGCAGTGGAACTTCTTATTCAGCACCATTTGTTACTGGTCTTGGTGCAGCACTTATGTTACTTGGTTTGTCTTCTGATGATGCTTACATCACTATGCGCGCATCTGCTGACCAGGTGTGGGTGTCGTATCCTGGTATTGAAGGGGCTTTTCTTTGGCATCGTATTAATGCATATCGTGCGGTTTGTTCAGTCACTAATTGTGAAGGGGAAGTTGAAATTGCAGTGGTTCCTGGTGGTGAAGGGGAAGGCGAGCTTATTTCAGAGGTTGGTGAAGGAGAGGGTGAAGAGGAACAACTGATTGGGGAAGGTGAGGGTGAAGGGGAAGGTGATATGCAAAGTCACCATGTATATTCACTTTACGCTATTGTGAATCCTCCTCACGGTGGGGTTGCGCAGGTATATTCTATTCAAACTACTGCGTCTTGTGAAAAAGAAATGGAGGTTCTTACTGATGTTGAGGGGGTAAAAAGATCTTTACGATTCCATAGAGATGGATTTGTGTACCAAGATAGAAATGACAATATAAAACTTTGGCGAGATCAAGCAATAATACATATCGGAGAAGGGAAAGATCCGCAACCAGCTCCTGCTGACAGTCGCATTGCCTATCACACAGTACAAGATCAGGTGTATGTTGTTGAACCTGGTCACGCACCTCAGTTTGTTTTTCAAGGTGGTGGTAATCGAGCACGCATTGTTTCTCTACGTTGGCAACCCTCAGGAAGTGTCCTTGTTGTTATGCAGCACCATCCTGACTTTAATGGCAACTCAGATCAATCCTTTACCTTTAAACCACTCGATTCTGATGATGTCTTGACATACATGCCTCAAAAAAAGCTTACTACTCCTTTGTGGTCAGATGAAAATACATTGCAGTACTTTTGTGCACATGAACGTAACAATCGTGTAACATTAGACAGCCTTTGCAGGTTTCACTATGATCCTCCTAATCGTTTTGAAGAGGAGGTGATGGAAGAAGATGTTAATGTTGATTTCAATCCCCCCACATATCCGTATGCAGGTACTGATGGGAGTGTAATTTTTGGAAATGGAAATAGCATTATGGTAAGAGAGCAAAATGGTGTTTATAATCTTGTCGTTGAAAGAGGGGCGCCTTTTTTTGGGGTGAATCCCCTTTCCTCGGACGCTCAACTAATTGTGTATAGGGGAAGACCTGATGGGTTTGATACTGATGCTGTTTTCTTATACAATCGAGAAACTGGAGAGGACTGTCTTCTTCTTGGAAACGCAATTGAGGCTGTGTGGAGAGAGATAGACTAGGGCCATTCAAGCATGGTGCTTTTTCATGTGGGTATGGAAATCTTGGTGTAGTTCATCCAGCTTTTCATCTGTCTTTATTGCCTGTTTTTTAATGAATTCTAAGTCTTTCTGTAGTTTACCAACAAAGTTTCCTGCTTTATAGGTAATGCCTAAGATGGAAAGCCCCGCAACACCATAGGGCAATAGTTTCAACCAAAGAGGTGTTTGGATTACACCAATTAAGCGAAGGAATATCCAAAGGTATAATGTAATTAATCCTCCCCAGATCATAATGTCTGCGATCATGTCTTTTTGTCGGAATGTTAACTTTTTCATATGTTCTTTATTGGTTTCATGCTTTATAAGTTTTTCGTCGTCAAAACCGAAGAATTTCCGGCATTATAATAAATTTTTTATAAGCCTGAAGTATTTTTACTCCATGAAACTCACACCCTCTGAAATCAAACACTTCCGCAAGGAGATCTATAATCACTATGACACTCATGGCAGGGACTTGCCTTGGCGTCACACAACAGAGCCTTACAACATTGTGGTGAGTGAAGTAATGCTACAACAGACACAAGTTGACCGTGTGATTCCAAAGTATCTAGCTTTTGTTGAAGCATTCCCCGATTTTACCGCACTTGCCAATGCAACAGTTGCTGATGTCTTACGTCTGTGGCAAGGCCTTGGGTACAATAGCCGTGGACTGCGTCTCAAGAAACTTGCAGAAATGGTTGTTACTGATTGTCCTCTCCAATGAACCAGGCGAATTGGTAAACTTACCAGGTATTGGACCAGCAACTGCACGCTCAATAACAGCATTTGCATTTAACAAACCAGTTATCTTTATTGAAACCAATGTGCGAACAGTGTACATTCATTCTTTTTTCAAAAACAAAAGTGAAGTAAGTGACGATGAGATTCGCGCTGTGCTTGAACAAACTGCTGATATGGACAATTCCTGTAAGTGGTACAATGCACTCATGGACTATGGCACCAAGCTCAAAAAAGAATTTGGCAATCCAAACAAAAAAAGCAAGCATTATACTAAGCAAAGTAAGTTTGAAGGTTCTAACAGGCAAGTGCGTGGTGCCATTATTCGCACTTTGAGTAAAAAAAGTATGACAGAAAATGCAATCCTCAAAGCAGTGGCACTTGAACCAGATCGTATTCAAAAGAATCTTGCTCAACTAGAAAAAGAAGGTATGATCAAGAAATCAGGAAAGACTTTTTCACTTGGATAACTGTAACATTTATAAGTCTCTACTTCTATTTTTAGGGTATGTCGCGCAAAGCATACAAGGCAAACATCTGGAAGTTGTATATCTTTAAATTTCTAAAGAATCTTGATTTTATAGGTGGTGTTCTTGTTCCGTTTTTTATGGACTGGGGTGGCATAAGTTTTACTCAGATCATGATTCTGCAATCTATTTTTGTAGCATCTATTTTTCTTTTAGAAGTTCCAACTGGAGCTATTGCTGATCGTTTTGGAAGGCGAGTGTCGTTAGCTCTTGCTTCATTGTCAACATTAGCAGCAGTACTTGTGTACACATCATATCCTCATTTTGCCCTCTTTGTTCTCGGTGAGATATTGTGGGGTGCAGGGTATGCACTTATGTCGGGTGCAGACCAGTCTTTGATGTATGATTCCCTCAAAAAGATCAAGCAGGAGAAAAAGTCAAAGAAGTTTATAGGACGGTTATCAAGTTTTGATGTTATTGGCATTGCTGTGGGAGCACCGTTTGGAAGTATGATTGCTCAGAGCTTAGGATTACGTTTTGCAATGCTTATCATGGCAGTGCCTATTTGTTTATCGTTCTTCCTTTGTTTTACGTTTAAAGAGCCAGTACAAAAAAGAAAAAAACACAGAAAATCATACGTTGAAGTATTCAAAGGAGGTGTTAAATACTTCCGCGGCCACAAAATCTTACGCGTACTTGCATTTGATACTGTTACGTTTTCAGCACTAATATTCTTTATTGTTTGGATGTACCAGCCTCTGCTTAAACAGCTTGATATACAACTCATGTGGTTTGGGTGGGTGCTTGCAGGCATAACGGTAATTGAACTTATATTCATGAACAACTTTGCCAGGCTTGAAAACTTCTTTGGTTCCAAAAAGAATTACTTATTCCTCAGTGCACTTTTCTCTGGTATAGCATTTATGACGTTGGGTTTAACAAACAGTATTGCTGCAGTTGTCTTTCTCATCTGGGTTATTGGAGGATTTGGCCTGACAAGAAAGTACTTGTTTCACAATTACCTTCATAAACACATAGAATCGCACAACCGAACTACTGTTATGTCTACTATTTCAATGTGTGAGAAATTCCTTGCCTTTGTATCCTATCCGCTTGTAGGTCTCCTTGTTGAGCGTTCATTGAATCAGGCTTTTGTTGTGCTTGGTTTAGTGCTCATTGTGCTTAGCATTGTAAGTGAAGTAAGGGAAGAGCACTTGTTGGACTGAGGTCTTTTCTACTCTGTTTTCACCCCAAAGCTTAAATATAACCACCTAATGGTGGTTATTAATGGCTGTTGTAATGCCTCGAAGAGGCTTTCTAAGACTGGCGGGTGTACCCACTGCTGTAGCAGCAGCTCCTGCACTTGCAGGTTGTGCAGGTATTCAACTCATGCCTCGTTTTGTCACACATGAAGATGGTGTCTGGGATCGTATTTCTTATACTGGACAAGTGTTAACTGATGAAACAAAAGCGGCAATAGCTGCAGCAACAAAACAAGATTACACCAAAGCAAAAGCAAGCTTACAAAATTCATTGTTTGAAGAAGAACAAGAACAAGGTCTTATCAAACGAATTGGAACCTTTGATGCGCCAGGTGTTGGGCAGTATTGCATGTGGGTGCACACCACTGCAAGATCTGATCTTGCATCACTGGATAACAAGGAAGATGACTTTATGCACTTTGCCCAAGATCAAGTAACACCAGCTGTTGCAAACACCACTCGTATTCTACAAGGTCCTTTATCCAGTCTTGATGTTGTATTAAAGCCGCGACAATCTGACCAAGTAGATACTATTAGTTCTGCAAGGTATCTTTCACATGTTATTGATTTAAACACTAAGCGTTGGGTAGAACGTTTTCTTGCAGGTGAAAAAAAGCAAGTACTGTTAGGTGTTAGTGCAAATCACGAATTTTTCCATGTTCTTAACTATGTCACAGACAATTATCATGTTGCGCAACGTCAACTAGGAAATCCTCACAAGCCATTACGGCGTTCAAAATTTTTACGAGAACTAAGTGCAGTGGTGTGGGAAGCATATTCCTTGCAACGAATACAGAATCAAGCTCTTCTGCCGAGTAATGTATTTGTTGGCGCTGCAAAAAGTGCCGAGCTTCTAAAAAAAGAAGGGAAGTCACTTGCTGACAAAGTATACAATCATAATGGATCTTCACATCATGCTCAAACAACTCGGTGTCTTGGCCATTACCTTGCATATCGAGTACTTAATTCAGGTCTTGAGCAGAGTGGGTATGATGAAGCTTTGCGAACAAAGGATAAAAAAGCAATACTTACAGCATAT
>CAYFJX010000018.1:0-22557 GCA_964343705.1 uncultured Methanosarcinales archaeon | reverse complement strand
TCAGGCGTACTACATCCATTTAATATCAGGGATAAAATACATATGATTAATATTACCTGCTTCATATGAATATAGTGTGATGACGCATAGATATAAAATTTACTAAACTCGCTTCAAAGTTTTAGAAGTATCAAATTCGTATATCCTTGCTTCTTTTTTTCAATTTATTCCTTTTTCTTTAACTGCACAATACCATGATTTGCATTAACAAGTACAGTATCACCATCTTTGAGAATGTCTGTAGCATTACGTAGTCCAACAATACACGGCACACCTAATTCTCGAGAAACAATTGCTGCGTGGCTAGTAATGCCACCCTCATCTGTCAGTATTGCTGATGCTTTTTTCATTGCTGGCACGTACTCTGGTCGTGTGCATGGTGCAACAAGGACGTCTCCTTGTTCCATTTTTGGAATGTCTTGTGTAGTGAATATGATTTTTGCTGTGCCTTCGACCTTGCCAGGGTTGGCAGTGTTACCATACAGTCGCTCTCCTTGTTGTTGCTGGCTTTCTTTGAGGTTTTTGGCAAAATCAAAGTATTCTTTTCCTGTCTTAAGAAGAGGCTGGCCATGTTCATCCAGATACATCATACAAAACCCTGTTCTTTTCTGGAGCTCAGTAACAAAATCCTCAGAGAGTGGGAGAGAAATTTCATCAGCAAGTGCAAACCATAAAAGACGCTTAGGTACCTGGGCTCTGTTGCATATTTCTGTGATAAGCAGATCTATGAAGTGATTGCTAATGAGAGCATATTTTTTTCTTTTTTCTCGCCATTCGGTCATTATATGAAAAAAATCAATTGTGCGCTGGACTTTGGTGTGCAGTTTCTTCTTTTTTTCCAGAATTGTTTCCTTCTCTTTTTTGAGAGCATTGCAGGACTCAATTATTTTTTGCTGCTCTTCTTTGAAGTCAATTCCTTCATCATCTAATCGTTTGAGTTTCTCTTTAAAGAATTGTTTGTCAAGTAGACGAGCGTCTGCCCATGTGTTCTTGATCCAAAAGAATTGTTCTGCGTGCTTTTGGAGCAATGTGTCTTTTTTGTTCTTGTCGTGCTCATGTGCAACGCAGTATAAATCAAGTAGCTCTTGTTGAATATTACTTGGTGTCTCAGGTGAACACAAAACCTTAAACTCTTTTATGGTCAGGTTTGATTTATCATACTTGTTAAGAACTTCCAAGATGATTGATTCACTGTCTGGGTCAAACAATTCAATCGTAATCCCTATGTCCCAGTTCTTTTTGACAAGGTGTACATAATCGTGGAGTGTTTTGGTAAGTTCCTGATCTTTCTTTTTATGTACATTCTTAAGATCTTTAATTGTTTTTTCTACTTTTTTTTGTTGTTCAACTAGTTTTTTCCATTTCTGTATAATACCTTGTAGATGGTTTCCTGTTTCAAGATGTTGTGCTAGCAACTGTTTGCCTTTTGCTGTGACAATGTCAGCATCCCAGTAACTGTAATTCTTTGATCCATAAAAAAAAGTGACTGAACTTTTCCAAGCAAAATTTTGGAGCGCAGCATGATACGGAATCCCCACAAATAGTGGCCGTGCTTCAACCCCCTGTCTATACAGGTTTCTGCCTTGCATGTCAAGCTTGATCTTTTTACTGTTCAGAACAAGCCTGTTCAGGATCTCATCATAGGTTTCCCCTTTCTTGCCCACAGTGTCAAGAAGCTCTTTTGTTCGTTGTTTAATCCAGATAGTGGTTGATTTATCAGCCATAATCACTATAGTGACTATAGCAAGTATTTAAGCTTTGGGGTGAAGCACAATCTTAATAAACCAAGCAGGCTCAGACACACATATGATTGACATAACCAATGGTCTTGCAACAAGTATTATTGTGGGCATTATTGCCATTGTAATCCTAATTGCAAGTGCAGAAACTGCAGTCACCAAGATCTTACGTCTACTAGGGCATTTTGGCTTTTCAAAAACCTTTGGAGGCCTGACTATCTTCAGTGTAGTTACTAGCCTTCCTGAAATTTTTGCTCATGGTGTTGCCAGTTGGGGGATTCTTAGAGGGACGTATGATTTTCAGATTGCCTCAGCAACAGTACTTGGCGCCAATATCGGTAGTGATGTAGTGCAGCAAACCCTGATATTAGGTCTTGTGGTCTTGCTCATGGGTGGACTATATTTTAAAAAAGAGTTTTTAATGACAGCATACCTGCCCATGATTGGTACAACACTCATGTGTATCATTCTTGGTTGGGATGGATTGTACTCTCGTGTTGATGGAGCAATCCTTGTTGGTTCATTTATTGGTTACATGATCTTCTTATATACACGAGAACGAAAAAACCATGTGCCAAAAATAGAGAATCACGTCAATGTTGGACGTGATACCATTGTAGCATTAGGTTCAATGGCTGCAATGCTTGTGAGTGCCCATGTTCTTCTTACAACATCACAACGACTTGTAGAACTGACAGGCCTTGGCGGATCATTAATTGGTGTAGTGAGTCTTGGTGTTGCAAGCGCGGCTCCAGAATTGTTTACTGCACTTTCTGGCATTCGTCATAAAGCAGAGGGCATGTCTCTTGGAACACTTATTGGAAGTAATATCACCAATCCCCTTGTTGCAATTGGTGGCGGTGCACTGGCGTCCACATACTGGGTTCCAAAAGCACTGGTACTATGGGACCTACCCATGGAAACAATCACAGCAGCGTTGTTGTTTGGGTATTTGATGGTGACCAATAGACGACTAGGACGATGGGGTGGAGTGTACCTCGTGTGCTTGTACATTGCGTACTTGATTGTACGAGTAACCTTTTTCTCAATAGATGTTGGCATGGTTTAAGAATTAGATCTAAATTAAACAAACTTATTTACTTCCATACTGTTTAAGCGTGTACAATCCAAGTGCCAACAAGCCAGCGCCAATGTAAGCAATAGTGTCAGTGTGTACAATATCTTGAAATGTCATAAGCACACCCACAAGGACTGCACCAAGTGGCAAGGCAAATGCAAGAAGCTCGACTTCAAAGTGTGCAATACTATGTTGTTTTTCTTCTGACACAAAAATATAGGTGATAGTACTTGCTGGAACAAAGGCAAAGATGATCAAGGAAAGACGTTCAAGTCCTGTGAAACCAAACAGGGTAGCAAAGCCAAATCCAAGGAGTAACCCCAGGCCGGTTTTAGTTAATATAATGGGCATGCTTTGTTTAAAACGATCAGGGTGCCATTCAAAAGAAATCCCTAGCAAGATCATGATGATAAAGACTGTTGCATTAGATAGGACTTGAAAAAAGTCGTGCATAAATTGTGAGTGAAAGTGGTAATAGCTTGCAAGGAGCCCACCGATGGTTGCCCAGATAACTGGTGCGTGAAAAAAGTGGCTGACATACGTGCCAAAGCTTGCTTTGTGATGCGCAATCTTTGAAACCATAAAACGATCAATTGAAAAGAGGAAGAGGATGTTACCAACATTAATCAGTGAGATGGTAACCAGACCTTGTTCACCAAAGAGCTCCATGAAAAAAGGGTAAGCAACTGTTGCTGGTGCCAGTGTAGGCATGATAATCAAAAACACACTACGCAATGGTTTACGAAGTTTGAGTGCGTTTGCAATAAAAAGACTGATAACAGCAAAACAAACAACAACAGCTAAGCCAATAAGTGGTAAGTACACGTATTCATCCTTAAGCTGTATCGATGCAAACGCAAGGAATATTGTTGCAGGTAGTGTTACTTTAATGAACAGCCCCCTAAGAAGAGGAGAGTGTTTTTGATCAACAATCTTATAGCGTTTGAGAAAGTAACCAAGAGGTATAATAAGTAGAATAGAAAGCACTTTGACTAATTGGGAAACTGGAATTTCCATCATACACCTCTTTTAGTATGGAAAGGGAAAGAAGTGTATAAAAAGATTGTGCAAGAATGAGAATAAAAGAAAAAGTAGTCAAGACCTACTCTAGCCAGTTTGATTATTTGTGGAAAAAATACAACAAGTAACTCCCTCTTACCAAAACCACAATATTTAAGAAAACAAAACCACTTATGACTCCCATGACAGAAGAGAAAAAAAAGAAAGCTGATGAAGAAGAAAAAAGCCCTGTACGAGTTGCCATTAATTATGTTCTGGTCATTGGTCTTATTGCTGCTGTAGGGATAGTTATGATGAAAAGCCCTGCTGACGCAGTGCCTGCAATGACAGGGAGTGTAACACTTGACCCAGAGTGTACAGCATACCAAACAGCAGAGGATTGTAAAGAGAAATGTCACGACCCAACATTTGACTCCTATAAGGAATGCCTTGACACTTGCTTTGCAAAGCTGGATGAATGTAAAAATTTATAAAAAACAGGCGTTTATATACTTTCATGGTGATGGATTATGGGAAAATATAAAGGTGTAGTAACACAGTTTAGAACCTACCGCGGTACAAGTTCAAAACGCAAAGGCCTTGTTGGTGGTGGAATGGTACGAATTCTTGGCCACAACACGTTTCGAAAGATGAAAGTCAAATCCAAAGTAAACATCAATGTTGGTGATGTAATTGAATTCGATGACATTGACGGGTTTGCACAGAATGTTGTGAAGCTTGGTAGAAAACAGCGAACATTGTTGTACAACGATTAAAGTAGCCATACCTTGCCAATTTTTCTGAATCTACTGGCGTATAGCGATATATTTATATATGCTCCTAGGTGATAAAAGGCTATGAAAAAGGGCAGTGATACACGCACAAAAAGGACCCGCCATAAACCTGGATTAATAACACGGTTTAAACGTTTTCTAAAGAAATCATGGCGGATTCTAAAGTACGCAAAGCCGTACAAGAGCATGGTTGCTGGGTTGTTTATTATCACAGGACTTCTTTCACTCTTATCACTAGCAGGACCCTACTTGGTTAAGATACTATTGGATGATATCTTGCCGTACAAAAATGCTGGTCTGCTCTTGCAGCTGATGGCAATTTTTATTCTCATCTTTGTTGTTCGAACACTGGTCGGAATATGGCACTCGTACCAAACAACAAAACTTGTTGAAAACATGGTTTTGGATGTAAAAACAGAATTATTCAAGCACATTGAAGACTTAGATTTGGGATTCTATCATTCGCGAACTGTAGGGGATATTCTTTACAGACTTGATGAGGATGTGTATAGTATTGATTCATTTATTGATATTGTTATCGATGTGATCTTGCTTAATCTTATGACTGCAGTGTTTATCCTAATAATCTGTCTTAACTTGAACTGGAAAGTGACTCTCATGAGCTTGGGCTTTTTCCCCTTCTATGTGATTGTACAAAAGTATTTTGGAGAACGAATAAGAAAACAAAAAGAAAGGCTTATTAGACGAACAGCAGACATGCTTTCATTCTTAGAGGAAAATATTACAGGCATCAAAGCAATTAAATCATTTGCATTGGAAACAAAAAAACTAGATGAGTACTCAAAAAAGACCAAGAGACTAATCAAGATGGATTTGAAAATGGACTTGCTTGAAAGTTTCTCAGACTCAATAGTTGGACTTATCACCTTTATTCCGTTAATCATTATCTTGTGGTATGGTAGTTTCCAAGTAATCGCTGGTGCCCTAACAATTGGTAGTTTAATCGCAATTTACACCTATATTGGCAAATTGTTTGATCCTATTGCAAGCCTGGGAAGTATTAATGTTGCAATACAGTCAACACTTGTCTCTGTAAACAGAGTTTTCCAGTTTATGGATACCAAGTCTAAAATCAAAGAAAAAAAGAATGCTCCCTCCCTTACCAATGTGAAAGGTGACGTTCGGTTTGATAAAGTTAATTTTGGTTATTACACAGAAGATCCAGTCATTAAGAACGTCTCATTCCATATGAAACCCGGCCAGATGGTTGGTCTTGTAGGTCCAAGCGGGTCTGGAAAGAGCACTATTGGCAATCTTCTTTTCAGGTTTTTTGATCCAAACTCAGGAACCGTGTCTATTGATGGTAAAGATTTGAAAGATGTTAAGATTAAGTCAGTTCGAGATAATATTGGGATTGTTAGTCAGGAAACAGTTCTGTTTAACACTACCTTTGCAGAAAATATTCGTTTTGGAAAACCTGATGCAAGCATGGACGAAGTTATTAAAGCTGCAAAACTTGCCCACATCCACGAGTTTATCATGGCGCAACCAAAAAAATACAAGAACAAGGTTGGTGAAAGAGGTGTTAAACTATCAGGAGGAGAACGGCAACGAATTTCAATAGCTCGTGTTTTTCTACGAAATCCAAGAATTATTGTCTTAGATGAAGCAACTTCATCACTTGACTCTGAGTCAGAAGAGTTTATCCAAAAGGCTCTTCAGAAAGTGACCAAAGGCCGAAGTACGCTTGTGATTGCGCATAGGTTATCAACAATACGAAATGCTGATACCATCCTTGTTTTGAAAGATAAACAGATTAGAGAATCAGGTAATTTCAACAAGTTAATGAAGAAAAAAGGTTTGTTCTTCCATTTTTACAACACGCAATTTGGCGGGTCTCTTACACAACCTCGACAAGTGCAAGAAAATGGTGAAAACCAGCAAGAAATGAGCAGAGAAACAATGTTAGAAGAACAACAAAATTTATAAAAAAAGCAGGCTTATACGAAGGTTAGGTAATGAAACTGAGGTGATATCATGCCACGAGGAGTGATTACAAAACTCAATAAAAAAGCGCGTCCTGGCACAGGAGCAATTGAAGGAAAATTAAAATTAGTAGGTTCTGGTGAAATTGTACCCTTTGTTGCACAAGGAGCAAGAAGTGAAGGAAGAAATTTTGCACTAAAAGTTGGAATGAAAGTAACAGGCACTAAACGAAGTGGTAAAGACCGCATCTACAAAGTTCGCGCACCACCAGGAACCAAAAGTCCAGGAAAATACTAGAGGTCAAGTATGACAAGACGAGTTGGTGTAATAAAGGAGCTGTACCCCCGAGAACGGCCAGGCACAAAAAAGGTAAGTGGTCTTGTACTCATGGAAGGCACAAAAAGACCCATTGAATTTACTGGGATTCTAAGCTTGACTCAGAGGGATGTAGGCAAAACAAGGATTATGGGCACTATTAGTAGTTCTCCTAAAGGACGAAAAAAATTAATCCGAGCTAAGCGGTTCTAAGAGTGGAACAATGAAAAAAAAAGGAATAATCATTGAGGTATTTCCTAAGTCTCGTCCCACATCCCTTCTTAGAAAGGGAATTGTTAGATTAGATAGTGGAAAAATTCTTGAGTTTTCAGGTGTCTTTTCTAAAAGCGAGGAGAAGAAACTAATGCTAGGTAGTCGAATACGTGGGTTCTTAGACTCTGACAAAATACTTCGCAATACAGAATTCCATGGAAAGTAACGAAAAAACAAAGAAGATTCTTGCTGCTGTTCTTATAGCAGTGCTCATAGCAAACCTAGTCTTGTTTGGAGTGAAAAAAATAAGTGGTACTCTGTTCTGGATAATAATTGGAATAGCATTTCTTGCAGTAAAGTATGGGTATAAAAAAAACAAGTAAGAAAAAGAATTAAAAGTTATCTACTAAATCGTGACTTTGGCAAAGTTAGTTTTAAGTGTCCTGAGTCAAGATCAAAAACCATGTTACGCTGAGCACGAGCATCTCCGCCTACAGGAACTGTTAGTTTTCCAGTAACACGCTGACCATGTTTAAGAACTGGTTGCCATTGCCTTTTGTCATTTGCAATGTGATAATAGGTTCGTCCTATTTTTATTTTCTTTTTTCCACCGTGAAAAATTCCATCTACCATTCAAACACCTCATTTGATTGTTTTTCGATTAATGTGGCACCTGTTTTTTAGGCGTAGAAAAAAAGGAGATCCTTGAGTTTATAAAGTTTATGAAAGCAAGGAACGCAGTTTTCCAAAAAAGAGATGGCCTTGCACCCAGTTAGGTACCCATACCTCAAGGGATGTACGTGTTGAACGTGATGAAAAAAAAGGACTAAGATAATCTCCTGAAAGCATGTCAGTACCTTCAGTCAAAGTATTAAATGATGGAAGGACAATAAAATTCTTACGTTTCCATGTTCCATGTAAAAAACATTTGTAGGTTTCACGTCGAACCGTGTCACCCACTGAAACTGCAGGGTGTTCATTCCCAATGATAAGTGTTTTCATTTGTGCAAGCAGTGTTTTATCTGGAGTTTGGTGACCGTGCATAAAGAGCATGTCTCCGGCTAAATAATGATCCACTAGTTTGATATCACGTTTTCGTGCTATTGGTTCCAAAATAGTATCATGATTTCCCTTCACAAGCACTACTTGCTTTGCGTGAGAAGAGAGCAAGTCAATAAACTGTAATGTTTCTCGCCATTCTTGCTCTGAAATCCTTCCAAATTCATGCTTTAAGTCGCCATTAATAAGAATGCAGTCAATTGGTGTTTCTTTTTCTATGGACTCAATAATAGTTTTCATGCGTTTGTACAAGTCTTTAAATTGAAAACGAGGAACAAGAATGCCACGCTTGCTCAATGATTCTTCATAACCAATATGTGTATCACTTAGAGCAAGAAGCCTGTGTTCTGGAAGCCATACTGCAAGGTCCACAAGTTCAATACCTGGTTGGATTGTTGTTCGGGGTAAGGCGCCTACACTCATCAAGCAACACCCTTGCCTTGATTTTTACCTTGTTGAAGACCTATCTTTGCCTGAGTCATTTGATGCATACGTTTAAGAAATGCCGCCCTATCTTCCATCTTAAGCAGGTCAAGATGTCCTTGAAGAACCAAATTAAGACCAAATGGTGTGGGTATGCGTGTGTTAATCTCCTCAATACGTATTGCTCTGTTTTCAATAAGTCGCAAAACACGCTCGGCATTCTTGATGTCCATAAGATCCTCAAGTACTTCTCGCTTTGCTTCTTTCAAAATAAAAAAGTCAGGATCAATTCGCTTGACTGCATTGTACAAGATTCGTGAACTAACCTGCTGCCTTCCCACACGCTTTTTGCGTCCTTTGTAATTACGCAAGATCATGAGTGCCCTGCCTGCACAGTGCCTGAATCGCCGGTTCATAATCTCTGTTTTTTCAATAGCTTGATGAAGAACCTGTTTGAGTTCTTTAGACTTAAGAAGCTTGAAGGCCCGAAGTGCTTGTACTTTCTTGGCAAAACTAAGGTAAAACCCATTATCATTAACACCCAATTCCACATCCCTATGTTGTGTTCGTGCTATTGCAAAAGCCAATGCTCGCGAAAGGCAATCATTCACACGACGTCCAAACAATGTGTGAAAAACAACATGTTTTTTCTCATCTTCATCAATGTAATGCTCAATAATTATTTTTTTATCAGAAGGGATTACTTTGATGTAATCATATTGCTCTTTAAAATAGTGGTAAATTGCTTCAGCAGCTCGCTCCCCCACATACAAGTATTTGTTGATGAATTCCAGTATCTCTTTCTTGCTTTTTTGTGATTCAAAGAGTTCACTGAGTAATCGTCGAAATGTGCCAATTTCCATGGCAAGATCAAAACTAAGAGGGAGCATTTCCGAAAACCAGGAGGGTACTGTCGGCTTTCGTCCGGCAGCTGCACTGACTTGAATAGTCATGCCCCTAGAGTATAAGAAAGTATAACTACACCCACCTAACACGAAAATATCTCTGGGCTTAAGTTTTTCTAAGAAACCTTCATCAATAACACCAATGACTTGATCCCCTATTTTTACCAGGACTCCTGTTTGGTCTGGAATAGTACCAATGTTTGTCATGTGAATAACACGTGACATTTTCCCCCGCTTTCCTAGCATGCCTGTTTCCTTATCATGCCAGATTTTTGCGTATACACTACGATCCTCAAGTGAAACAAATTTACCAGAGAGGTAATCAACAACCTGGAGTAGGTCTTTCTTTGAAAGATCCTTAAAACAGTATGAACCAAGGACAACCTGGGTAAGCTCATCTATGGTAAGACGGTCTCCAAGGGCAAGGCCATGAATGTGTTGTACAAGAACATCCAAGCAATTTGTCGGAATGTGAATTCTATCTATCTTTTTTTCAATTGCTGCTTTGAGTAGGACACTGCATTCTACCAGGTCATCTCTGCTAAGCACCACTATCCTTCCTTTAGTAACAGATTTGAGCTGGTGACCACTTCTTCCAATTCGCTGTAATGCTCGTGCAACACTCTTGGGACTTCCAAGCAATATAACCAAGTCTATGTACCCAATATCAATGCCCAATTCAAGCGAAGTTGAACAGACTGCGCACTTGAGGTTGCCATCCCTCAGGTTTTGTTCAAGTGCAAAACGGTGTTCTTTTGACAGGCTGCCATGGTGTGCACCGATATTTTCGTCGTTATACGCGCGAGGGAATCGTTCTTTAAGTGTGTGCACGACTCGCTCAGTTCCCGATCGAGTATTGGTAAAAATCACTGTTGTTTTATGTTTTTGAATAAGTTCATGAAGCAGTGTGTACAATGATCCTTGCATGTAAGCGTGTGTGGTATCTACAAGGTTACTTACAGGACTTAACACTTTAAGATCCATTTCTTTGAGAAATTGAACATCTACAATGTCGCACGATCGCGGAGTGTGTTGATCTTGGTTTCCAACAAGGTACCATGCAATATCTTCAAGGGGTGCAATGGTTGCTGATAATCCAACCCTCGTCATGCCAGGGCTGAGGCGTTGCAAGCGTTCCATGCTCAAACTCATGTGAACGCCTCGCTTGTTTTCTGCGAGTGCATGGATTTCATCCACGACCAGCCATTGGACAGTCCTTAAGTTTTCCCGAAAGCGAATTGAAGCAAGGACAATAGCGAGACTTTCAGGGGTGGTAATAAGAATATGAGGTGGGTTTTTTGCCATTTTTTGTTTTTCATACGAAGTTGTGTCACCTGTTCGCACAGCAACACGAATACCCAATGGTTTTTCTGCCAACGCCTCTATTTCTTGCAATGGTTCTATAAGGTTTTTGAAAACATCATTGTTCAAGGCTTTCAAGGGTGATACGTACACAGCATAAATAGTGTCTTTAAGAATGCCTTTTTCTGAAGAATCAACAAGCTCATTGAGAATAGATAAAAAAGCAGTGAGGGTCTTGGTTGCACCTGTTGGAGCTGACACTAGGATGTTCTTTCGTTCATGGATATCCTTAACACCATACAACTGGGGAAGTGAAAAACTGGGAAAGCGTGAAAAAAACCACTTTTTCACCAGGGGGTGAAGTATCTTCTCAACAGCCTTTTCAGTAGCAGGTGTTTTCTTTCGCCTAATAGGGGACATGCATATAAGCAAAAAAAGGGGGTTTAAATTACTTCCTATGATTTTTATAAAGTCCCGACACAATCTTTAAAAACACGTTCTTGTTGGGAATTCACATGGAGGGATCACCGTGAAATGCCCATACTGTTCTTCACTTGAGACAAAGGTACTTGACAAGCGTGAAGTACAAGATAGTACTGTTACAAGACGCCGACGTGAGTGTTTAAAGTGTGAACAACGGTTTACCACGTACGAACATGTAGAAGTAGTCAACCTTGTTATTGTAAAGAAAGATGGGCAGCGACAAAACTTTGATCGATCAAAACTTAAAGCAGGGATTGTACGTGCGTGTGAAAAAAGGCCAGTGAAAACTGAGAAAATTGAGCAAATAGTAAGTGAGATTGAATGTGAATTGGTGGGTAAAGGAGAAGATGAAATTGAAAGCAGTTCTCTTGGTGAAATGATCATGCGACGGCTCAAAAAAGTAGATAAAGTTGCCTATATTCGCTTTGCTTCTGTATATAGAGATTTTGCTGATATCACCATGTTTAAAAGTGAGCTGGATAAACTAGTTAAAAAGTAATTCTCGTTGGAGCTAGTGGCCAACAAACTTTAAATAAAAGCGCCTGTACCTCCTTTGTATGGGAGAAACAGTTACAACACCAGCTAAAACCGAAGATAAACCACTTGAAAAGGGGCAAGAACCAACTAAGCCACGAACGCAAAAAATAAAGAAGCGAGATGGTAGAATTGTTGACTTTGAACTAGAAAAAATAGCTGAAGCCATATTCTATGCAGCCCGGGCAGTTGGAGGAAGAAACAGGAGCCTTGCAAAAGAGCTGGCAGATGGAGTACAAGAAAAGTTGACTGCTCAAGTAGCTCAAAAAGGAGAAAAACACGTGCCAACAGTTGAAGATGTCCAGGATATGGTTGAAATTACCTTAATTGAAAAGGGCCATGCAAGCACTGCAAAATCATTTATTCTTTATAGGCAAAAAAAGAGAGAAGAAAGACAGGCAAAGTCAGCCTTGCTTGGTGGAAAACAAGTAAGCACCAAGATTGACATTAATGGATTAAAACTCTTAGAAAAGAGGTACCTTGCAAAAGATGGGAAAGGTATGGTAACTGAAACACCTGATTTACTTTTTCAGCGTGTTGCTAAAGCAATAGCTAGTGCAGATAAGAAATATGAAAAAACACCTGAGCAGATTAAAGAAACTCAAGAAAAATTCCATCAGATGATGCGAAAACTTGACTTTCTTCCAAGCACCCCCATTCTTATGAATGGTGGTACTAAGCAGCAACAACTCTATTCTTCTTTTGTAATTGGGATTGGCGATTCGGTTGATAGTATTTTTGATGGGGTGAAAAAGGCAGCTGTTATCCATCATGGTGGAGGAGGAACAGGGTTTTGCTTTTCAAGCCTACGACCAAAAGGAGATAGCATATCTTCATCAACAGGAACTACAACTGGACCCATATCTTTTATGAAAGTTTTTGATGCAGCAACGCAACACATAAAGCAAGGAGGTAGACGTCGTGGAGCTAACATGGCTATTTTACGCGTTGACCACCCTGACATTCTTGAATTTATTA
This sequence comes from uncultured Methanosarcinales archaeon, assembly GCA_964343705.1. GTDB lineage: Archaea > Nanobdellota > Nanobdellia > Woesearchaeales > UBA12501 > JAUSFM01. The sequence continues at coordinate 9,788 of CAYFJX010000018.1, read as the reverse complement.
ATTTAAAGGCTGACGGGAAGACCATGACTAATTTTAATATTTCAGTGGCCCTCACTAACAAGTTTATGCGAGCAGTTAAGAGTGATTGGGATATTGAATTGGTAAATCCACGAACTCAGGAAGTGGTAAAGAAAGTTTCATCAAAGTCACTATTTGATAACATGGTAACCATGGCGTGGAAGCGTGGTGATCCAGGCATTGTTTTTATTGATCGTATTAATGAATCAAATCCAACCCCCACGTTAGGTAGACTGCAAAGTACTAGTCCTTGTGCTGACCAGCACTTACTTGCGTTTGAAGGTTCAGTACTTGGATCTATTAACCTCACTCGTTTTTTTAAGGCTCCTGAAACAGAGGTTGAAGTAAAGACAGAAGAAAAAATCAATTGGAACAAGTTAAGTGAGGTAGTACATCTAGCTGTTCATTTTCTTGATAATGCCATTGATGTGAACCAGTTTACTTCTGCAAAAATTAAGGAAGCAACACTGCGTACACGTAAAATTGGCTTGGGTGTTATGGGTTTTGCTGATTTGTTGTTCCAGTTAGAATTACAGTATAATAGCGATGAGGCAGTTGCCATAGGGGAAAAAATAATGAAGTTCATTAATCAAGAAGCCCAGAGTGCGTCAGCTAAACTTGCAACACAACGAGGAGTGTTTCCTGCATGGAAAGAGAGCATCTATGCAACTGAGAAAAAGAAGTTACGTAATGCTAGCATTACATGTGTAAGCCCAACAGGGTCAATCAGTATTATTGCTGGAGTAAGTGCTTCTCTGGAGCCAAACTTTGCCTTGTGTTACAGAACAAAAGTATTAGAAAGTGAGATGATCAAGGTTAATCCAGTGCTTGAGAAAAAGCTTGAGGATGAGAAGTTACTCACACCCATTCTTTTGGCTGAAATAGCAAAGCGAGGAGTACAAGGTGCTGACTTGCCACGTAAGTTTAAGAAACTGTTTGTTACAACTACTGACATTTCTCCAGAGTACCACATAAAAATGCAGGCTGCGTTTCAAAAGCACTGTGATGGTGGTGTTTCTAAGACTATTAATTTCCCGAGTGATTGTTCAATAGAAGACGTTCGAAAAGCCTACTTGCTTGTGTGGGATTTAGGCTGTAAGGGCGTTACTATCTACCGTGATACTAGTTTAGATGGACAAGTTATCGAGAAGCTGTCTTGAAAATACTAAATTCTCCAACCCAGTTTCTCTGATCAAATAGTTTGGTTACACCTGTGACACCATACTCTTCCAATGCATTTCGTGCTTGGGTTGATGTAATAAAGGTGCAGCCCATTTGTTGTTCATAAATTCCTCGCATTTCTGCAAGGATGTCCTCATTGTGGTTTTCAACACCAGCTCCTTGTTTTAACTGCCATTCACGGTGAAAGGGGAAAAAGAGCATAGGCCTATCTTCCATGCCATAGGTTTCTTTAAGGTATTTTGCAATCGCTGTGTACTTGTTTCTAATATCTTGGGCTTTTTTCTTTGCTTTCCTCACTGCCTTACCTTTATACACTCCTACTTGGATATCTTGTAAAACTCTTTTTCGTCTGTAGGCAAGTAACGATTCCTCAAAACATGCCTTAGGTAATGCAGCTCGCACTTGATTAAGAGCGTCACATAATGCAGTAAAGGTTCCTGGAGCAAAACCTGTACGACCCTCTGCTACACCTGAGGCAAGGTCGTGTTCAAATCCTTTGTAAATACGCTCACATGCTTCATCTAAAAACTCTTCACCCATTCCTTTAGAGAGTTGGTGCTCAAAATTAGTCCGAAAAAAGTGATTTTCAATAGGGGAGATAGAAACAAGCCTGTTGATAGTGTAGGGTACTACAACATTAACCACACCTTTGTTCGCCTTTTGAGGAATAGGGATTCCATCCAGAGTGAAATATCGTTGAAGCGCATGGGTGAGCGCATTTTGAATAATGTACTCATGAAACAATAGTTTTGTCATGTCGTGTAAGGGTAATTGAAGTTCGTCACACACCACGCCTCGCTTTAGGGAGAGCTCTGGTTTTGATTGACCATTAAATTTCTTGCTTTTTCCTGGTTTAACTTCTTTTATTCGTAGTACACGAGCTGTTTCTTTGGTGGGGTCTTCAGGGACTTCTCCCATGACTTGGCCTAGAACGTATTGTAGTTCTTGTGCAAATACGCCCTTGTTCCCAGAACGTGAACGTGCCTTTTTTTCTGGTTTATCAGTTGCGCGTTCTTGTCGCTGGACAAGATAGCCTCGCACTGTTTGGTGTGCGCCAACGTAAAATTTGTAGGATGTATGAAATCCGCCTTCTTGGGTAACACTGTCTGCAAGTGTTGCAAATGCAGGGTTTACTACTTCAAGCCTATAGAAATTGTTCCAGTCTGCTGGTGCTAGAGTATCTCCTTTAAGCCAGGATCGTACTGCACTGTCACTCATGCCAACAACACCTTGCACCTGGCTGGTGAACTCTTGGTACTCTTCATCTGAAAAATCAGTGCCATCAAGCATGATTTTACGTTCTCTGTTATGTGTGTCTTCAGGAGCAAGAGCTTGTAGTAAGAGAATACGTAAGAGAGGAACAGGCTCACCTACCTCATTGGTGCGGTGTATGTCTTGTTTTGCTAGGCGATACTTGAGACTTCCTTCTTCCAGGTGCTGAACAACTTCTTCAAGAGGTACGTCAAGACCTTCATTGTGTACCACAAGACGATCTCCTTTGTTCAAATCTCGTGCTTTTTTATGGGTGTACCTATCCCCTGCCTGTACATACACCCAGCTATCTGGGCCTACAAAGGAATTACCTAGTGAGGTCTCTACAAATAAGGTTTCAGCACACATAGTGAGGAGGAGTAGGGGAAGGTATTTAAGCCTTTCTTTTATATAGGGTATGTCCCGAGAGTCTTTCTGAGGGATAGCACTGCCTTGAAGTCTGTTCGGAGGCACCCCGATTTATGCAGGGGTGCCGACGTAGAATCAGCGAGCGGATGCGAGCGTTAACCTTCGCAGTGCTATCCCTCCTGCACAAAAAGCAAGATTCGGGACACACCCTTTTATATACTCAATTCTCTAAAACTTTTTATACGCTGTTGCAGCAGGGAAGCGTATGGTCACTAAAATAGACAAGCCTATTGTAGTGCAAGGCGATCAACGCAAGGAAAAATTGGGGATGGTGCATGTTATCACAGGTGATGGCAAAGGGAAAACTACTTCTGCACTTGGCCTTGCACTTCGTGCTATTGGCACAGGGTACAAGGTGCACATGATTCAATTTTTGAAAAGTGGTGGCACTGGCGAGTTGTATGCTGCAAAGCACCTGCCTGGATTTAGCATTGAACAATTTGGCGTGGATGCAATCAAGGAACGTCAACGAAAACAAACAGCGCTTGGCGGGTTTGACCAAGCAAAAGACACCACTGGCAGGTTTGTGTTTCAACCTGATGAAATGGAACGGCAGGCTGCACGCTGGGGTTTTGAAGCTGCACGAAAAATTGTGCAAAGCGGTGATTATGACTTGGTTATTCTTGATGAAGTAAATTGTGTGCTTGATAAGGGTTTGGTGAGTATGGATGAGATTGTGTCACTAATTAAAGAAAATGGTCATACTGAATTAATGCTGACTGGAAGAGATGCTCCGCGTGCATTGTATGACCATGTTGATTATGTTTCTGAAGTTGGGAAGATTAAGCATCCTTGGCAAAAAGGTATTTGTGCAAGAAAAGGGATAGAGTACTAGTTGCACTGGACACCTATTTTCTCCGAAAAGGTTTCGGAATTGATTTCTAAAACAGCAGTAAAACACTTGTCGTTGTATTCTGAAAATTCTCCGCAGAGATTATCCCGTGACACTGGACACAGGACATACATGCGCGACAAGATTATATAGCTCGGAAACTATACGGGAAGTAATGAAAAAAAGAAAAAAATGACCGAGTGGTCAAAGATATCTACCCAATAGGAAAAGATAAGGAGACGAACTATAAATAATTTATGGCGAGGTGACCGAGTTTGGTCAAGGGCCTGGACTGAAAATCCAGGAAAGATATCTGCCCGATATCACGCGGGTTCAAATCGCGTGTGAGGACGTATCTCCTCCGCGGGTGAAAATCCCGCCCTCGCCTCACCATCATACAAGAGAGAGAGAAAAAGTGGGGCCACTGGGACTTTCTTAAGAAGAGAGTGATCTCAACTTATTTCGAATTTCTGAAACACCCAAAGAAGAGTGTTTTCCCAGATCTGTCGGTCTCTTCAAAGAAGCGACCCTAGTATAAATCATCGGCTTTCGCCTCATCGCTCCATTACTGGAGCCGACCATATTGAGCAGGTAGAGTATACCTCAAACCTTCTAGCCAGGTTATACTATGGCCCCACAAGTGCAAAGGGGGGCCCTTCTGTATATAAATATTATTGAAATGCCAAGAAAGAAAAGGAAAAGAAAAAAATCAATAATAATATCGTGTCTGTCCATAATTTGGCCAGTAGCTGTTATAGTTGTATCCAGGAGCGCCACCAACATGGTAGGTTCGACCAAGTGAATAACCACCACGGTTTGCGTATCCACGACCGTAGTTTACAACACGATTAGCTGGGTAGCCACCCACATTGTAGCGTGATCCATAAGAAACACTTGGATAGGACCAGTAGTTGAGCACGTAACGTGTCGGTGCTGAATAACCATAGCCACGATATTGGGTGTTGTAGTGTGGCTTGTACGCGTCATAATTGTAACGGTAGGAGTAGTCTCCCCATCCATTGTAATTATAGTTGTCATGCCATGCTGTTGCAGTAGCACTTACTGCCGCAAGAGCCAGTACTGCTATAACACCAAATAGGAATAGTTTAAGTGCTTTCATATAAGAAAGGTGTAATCGGGAGGTATTTAAGTGTTGAGAAAGGCTTTTAAAGCTTCAGCTGGGTTCTTTTCATCTTGTATTTTGACTTTTTCTGTCCTGGTTTAGCTCTAGCTCGTGCTTCTTTTGCCAGGTCTTGTAGGTCTACTTTGTGAGCTTTTTTTGCTTCAAGTCGGACAAGGACTAAGATGAGTGCCAGGATGAAAACACCGAGGAGTATGTAGAGCCAGTAGGCTAAAACCTTGCTTACTGTGCCGCGCTTGTTCATGATAACAACAAGGTAGCTGTTGAAAAGTTCTGCATCTCCTGAGTCTCCTGTTTCTTGGATGGTAACACCAAGCTTGTAGGTTCCATCACGAACACCTTTGTGTGGTTCAATAAACATGTGGATTGTTTCATGATCTCGTGGTCCAACAGTTACGTCAGGTGTGTCAAAACGAATCCACTCTTCTGAATCCTGCACAGTAATATGATAGGTGCTTCGCCGATTAGTATTAGTTATCTTTACTGGTACTTGAGTGATGCCTGTGACGTTTAAAATGTAATCGTGTGCTTCTTCAGTTACTACTTCTACTGGTTCGTGTTGTGTAGGTGCTGTTTTGATCATGTATGTTTTTGAAAGACTAAACACTCCCCAAGTGATAAGTCCTACAACTAAAAGCAAGCCAAGAAGAAGGAATCCTTGTTTAAGGCGTCTTTTCCTGTGAGCTTTTCGTGCTTCTTTTGCTCGGATTTGTTCGTCAGTTAGTTTCTTTGCTGCTTTTTTGTCAGCTTTTTTTGCCTTGCTTTTTTTGCGTTTGCGTCGGACAATAATAACAAGCCATACAATAAGTGCTAAGAGGATGAGTAATGCAAGAGCAAGGAGTAGCCATTTCCATAGTTTGGATTTTTCACCATCAACAATGTCAATATGTAAGTTGTCAGCTGCAAAAAGTTCTCCTGGCTCATTTTTAATTTCAAGTACAATGTTGTACTTACCTGGAACTGCATCTTTGGTGATTGTTAGGTCTGTGTGTGTATCATCGCCTGGCTTGATTGCTAATGTATCTTGTTCTGTTTCAATCCAGGGTATGCCAAAGTCAAGGTTAACAAATCGGTCAAAGTCATCCCCGGGATGTTTGAATACCAGTGGGATGGTTGCTTCTGTTCCTGCAGGGATGCTGACACGTTGCGCGTCTGCGTTAATGCCGAGTGCTGTTGCTTTTTCAGTGTCTATAGATACAACTTTGTTATTGTCTCCTGTGACAGCTAGGATAACCCCTACAATGCCGCCAAGGAGTAAGAGTAGAAGAATTATTGCAAGGATCCATTTGAGTGTTTTCTTGTTGATCTTGCTTGTTTTTTCATAGAGTTCCTTGACTGATTTTGTCAGGCCAATGAGTGGTTCGTCTGATGTTTCTTGTACTTTCTTGCCTGGTTTTTTTGCGTCTGTTTTGCCTGTTTGCTTTTTTTGTTTCTTGTGAAGAAGGGCTGCAAGAACTGCCAAGGCAAGCGCAATGATGAGGACTGCAATAAAGATTAAGGGTCCAAGCCATTTGGATGCGTCTGTTGTTTCTTGCTCTTCGGTTTCTTCTGGTTCATCTTCGGTTTGCTGCTGTTCTTCAGTGGTTGTTTCATTGCCTGCTGTTGTGTCTCTGTCTCCAGGCATGAGTTTTACTGCAAAGAATGCTCCTGCAAGCAAGACAATAATAAATAGGATTGCGAGAATAGCAAGAAGTAGGCCTTTTGGCTTTTTTTGTTTTTTAGCTAATGATCGTTCTAGCCGTGCTGCTTTCCGTGCTTCGCGAGCTTTTCGTTTTGCTTCTCGTCGTTGTGCAGCTTCATCAGTATCTTGTGGTTTCTTGAGTGCAACAAAGAGGCCCAGTACAACCAAGAGGATAACCAAAATCAAGATTATGAGGAAGAGTGGCAAGAGACTTGGTTCTTCTGTTTCTTCACTTTCTTCAGTGTCAGCTTGCTCTTCAGCTTCTGTTACTCCTGTTTCATGTGCAGGTGTTTCTCCTTGTTCTTGTTGTTGTAGGAGTGCTTGTAATTGTTCATATTCCTCTGTTGAGAGTGGGTTGCCTTTTTCATCACAGTAAGTGATGTCAAGTGCTGCTTCTGTGTATTTTGAAAGAGTACCTCGTGCTGATTGTGCATCAACACCCAGGACATACCTGCCTGGTTCTGTTGCAACATCAAGACCTACATTTATGTCTTGTCGTACGCGTCCTGGCATGGTGTACTCACCGATTTTATATGTTTCTTCTGTTTGGTCTGCTGAAAGAATTCCTGCTGTGACAGTGTAGGTGTTTGATCCTGCAGCAGTGTTTTCAATAACTAAGGGTAGCCTGTTTTCAAAGGCTGAGCAAAATTGTACCTGGGATGGAATAGATAATTGGAAGTCGTAACATTGGTTAATAAAATAGGTAAAGGGCACATTTGTTTCAATACCACTGTTTCGTGCTTTGATGTTGAGATTGAGAATGGCATCGCCGTACACATCAAAAGGTGTTTGTACAAATACTAGTACTTTCTTTTTGTGTTGTGGTCCCAAAATAATTGCGTGCTCACTGAGACTTACTGATTTTGCAAGTTTGTTAGCATCTGCATTTTTTAGATTGGTTGTCCCAGGTGTGACACTAAGCTCGTACACTTCAGGAAATGATAATGGATTTGCAAGAGTGAACTCGTAGAGTACTGGTTGTGATGGGCAAGCAACGCGTGTTCGCTGGCTTGGTACAACAACAACGTTGTTACATTGCGGTACATTCACGTCAAGGTCTAATTTCTTTTGTGTATTGAATATAGTTTTAATAGTGATGCTGAGTGGGTGTGATCCTTGCGTGTGACATGGTGCGTGAACAAAGTGATGAATGATTTTGCTTTCGCCTGACTTAAGTGAGAATCGTGTTTCTGACAGGGTACTCCACGGTGCTGCTGCACCTTCTTGTGTTAACTCATACACACTTGTTGCCTGACCAGTGTTTTGTACAGTAATAGTGTTTTCTCGGATTGAACAACCACATACTGTAACTGTTTTTTGGTGGGATACTGCTGAGAAATCTTCAGTAACTGCTGTTGCAGATATGATGGTTGCGAGAATAAAGAAAACTGCTATGATAAGAGCTGTATACTGTGATAAACGTCGTTTACTTGCTCCAGTAAAGCTTTGAAAATGATGAAAATTCTTATTTTCACTACTCATGGCTGATATCCCCCAATTACTACTCCACAAGTAAGCCCCTGTATTTAAAATTTATGGTAGTTACCCACCCAAAAGCTTAAAAAGGTGCTCAGTGCTTATAAAGGCCATGGGAAGCTGTCAACTAGCACCAGTGGAAAGCGCAGGATCTGGATGTGATGCTGCTGCATTTGAAGCACGGGTGCAACAAACAATTGAAGAACATGGACTTTTTAGTAAAGAGAGCAAGGTACTGGTAGCTGCGAGTGGCGGCAAAGATTCTACTGCATTACTACAAGCATTGAAAAACCTAGGATATGCTGTTGAAGCAGTCACTGTTGATGCGAGAATTGGCTGTTATACTGAACAAAATCTCAAGAACCTTCGCGGATTTTGTGAAAAACTAGGCATTGCACTGCATGAAATTGATTTCAAAAAAGAGTTTGGCATGAGCATGTGCCACATTAGAGATAAGCTTGCAGCAAATGGGTTTGATTACAAAAGCTGCCACGTGTGTGGTGTGCTGCGCAGGTATTTAATTAACAAAAAAGCAAAAGAACTAGCACCAGATGTGCTGTGCACTGGTCACAATCTTGATGATGAAGCACAAGTTGTTATGATGAACTTGCTGCGTGGCAATGTTGGCTTTGCAGCTCGGCTTGGACCCAAGAGTGGACTGGTTGACCAGCGTGACAAAGGCGCAAATGCCAAGTTTGTACAGCGGGTGAAGCCATTATATTTTACACGCGAAGCAGATGTTATCTCCTATGCAAAGGCTGTTGAGCTTCCTGTCAAGGCAGGGATTTGCCCGTGTAGTACTGACTCATACCGTCGTGAAGTTCGTAACTTGTTTGATGTGATTCCTGACCAGGAAACAGTAAAGAGTAATATTATCAATGCGTTTATGAACGTGCTACCGCGACTAAAAGAATATTATAGAAAAGGCACAGGCAGTATTAATGAGTGCGATATTTGTGATGAGCCAACCAGTAGAAACATTTGCAATCCATGTAGTTTACTTAAGAAAATGGATACGCCAGTAGAAGCATGAAAGATATTGTTGTTGTACAGGATGCTAAAAAGTGGAGTAAAAAGTTAGGCTTCACAGACGTGGTGTGTGTAGACAAGGCCATGATTGATTGTGCTGGAAAGCTTGACAAAATACGTCATTTCTTAGAAAAGCCAGGACCGCGACTAGTGTATAATGTGGAAGTGCATGCAAAGAGAGATTTTATGCATCACCGCAATAGTGGATTAAACCATGTCTTGTGTAAGATTGCAAGGGATAAAGGCAAGGCTGTTGGTTTTAGTTTTAATTCTGTGTTGCATGCTTCAGGTCCGACGCGTAGTTTTATCATGGGTCGAATGCAACAGAATGTGCAATTGTGTCGGAAGTACAAGGTGAACATGGTACTTGCAAGTTTTGCAAAAAGCAAGTGGGATGTACGTAGTGCTCATGACATGATTTGCTTTGGACAAGCCATTGGCATGACTGCTGCTGAGGCAAAGAAGGCATTGAATTGGAAATTAAAATAATAAAAGGGAATCTGACTTTTTGTAAAGGGAAAAGGTTCGGCAAATTCTACAAAATCAAGGAATATTTTAATTGCACAGATTGTACAGCAAAGCTGTTTAATCCGGCCCGGAACCCGGGCCGGTTAAAACTGTGCAATATCTGATATGTTGATGAAAAAGCCCAGGCTCAAACCAATTTTACGTTATAAAAATTCAAGTACGTAAATGGCTAATATGAAACCCTCTATATTTCAATGGTGATGATGTAGATGGTTTTTCCT
>CAYFJX010000017.1:0-24041 GCA_964343705.1 uncultured Methanosarcinales archaeon | reverse complement strand
AAGTATCAATTTCTTCTCTTACTTTACTTTCAAGACTTGTGTTTGATGTTGATTGTTCTGTCATCTTCGTTCATATTCTCCATGTGTAAGATAAACTTGATTTCCATCTCTTGGCCATACTATATATCCTTCTCCTGTAAGTTTTTCTAAAACTGGATTAAGGATTTCATCTGTCATTTCCTGCCCTACATTAAAATAAACTGCCCCAGTTCTTTTCTTGACTACTCGCAGCATTTCTCTTAATGCCATTTCTAAATTAATTTGTCTTGGATAAAATCCAACTGCCTTTTCAGAAATCGCATAATCAAAAGCTTCATCTTTGAACGGGAGTTGTTCTGCTAGTGCCCTCATTGCTTTCCCAGGAGCATAAGGAGTAACATTTCCTACTACTTTTCCATCTTTTCTGAAAACTCCAAGATTAGGGTCTACCCCATAAATGTTTGGGCCTTGCATCAGGAAGCCTGCCTGATTACCGCAGCCAACATCCAGAATCCTCTTATTTCTTTCACTATCAGGAAGCAAGCTACTGAAACTTCGTCCAAAACCTTGAGATATATTTGGACAACCCTTGTAAGCGTTGGGATCAAACGTCTGAGATGAATTAATGGCAGTATCCATACAGAAGCAGTTGCACTACCCCTTTATAAGCCTTTCGGTAATTCATCACTATAAAGTGGCAATTTAAGGCTTTATAAAGGCTATAAACACAAACATTTATATATTAATTCCATATTAACATGGTATTAAGGTGATATTATGGTACAAGCTATTATCGACATATCTGAGCATACTAATAGGGTTTTGAATATTGTGAAGGCTAAACATGGTCTTAAAGATAAATCGCAGGCTATTGATTTTATGGCGGGGGAATATGAAGAAGAGATTCTTGAACCTCAATTGCGACCTGAGTATGTAGAAAAAGCTCAGAAGATTATGAAGCAAAAATCTATTCATGTTGGAACCCCTGAAGATTTAAAGAAAATTATGGGGCTGAAATAAGTGTATGTTTTAAGAGTTAAGCCAGCTCTTCAAAAGAAATTAATAAAATTAGGTAAAAAGAATGCTAAACAAGCAAAAATTATTGCAAAGAAGTCAGAGGAAATAGTTATAGACCCTCATAGGTATAAGAATCTACGAGCCCCATTACAACAGTGGAAAAGGGTGCATATAGACAAGCACTTTGTTCTTACGTTCTCAGTTGATGATAAAAACAAGATTGTTACTCTTGAAGATTTTGATCATCATGACAATATTTACCAGCATTAACAACCAAACGTTGCCCTTTACTGGGACATTTCTTACCAGCTCCCGGCGGGGGCATATTATCTCTTCTAGGATACTAATATAAAGAAAAAATATTATTTATTCATGATCATCTTCTTTATTCTCATGAGCCTCATTGCTTTCTTCAGGATCATCATGTTCTTCTGAAGCATGGTCTGCAACGCCATCTCCATCATGGTCATGATCTCCATCTTCGTCAGAATGACCAAGTTCAGTATCACATCCTGCTGTTAGTAGCAGCATCAAGATTAATCCAATGAGTAGTGTGTTTTTCATTTTGTCTCACCTGTGTACATGGCCTGGGCCATATATTGTTATTAATGCAATGATGGTAAAGCCCACAATTATAGCAGCAACATCTACTATTGATTCTGCAAAACTACATCTCCTGTGTAGTTCAGGAACTAAATTGGACGCTCCTATGTAAAGAAAGACTCCTGCGGTAAATGGCAATATGAAACTATTAAAGTTAGTTAATTTTGACGAAAGAAGTAACCCTATAACTGTTCCAACCATTGCTGTTACTGCAGATAATAAATTGAAAAATAATGCTTTTTTCCTGGAAAAACCAGCGTAAAGCAGAATTCCAAAATCTGCAATTTCTTGAGGTAATTCATGCAAAGCAATGGAAACTGTTGCAGCCATACCAAGTGGGATGCTGATCATATAGGTAGATCCAATTACTAATCCATCTATAAAATTATGAATACCATCACCAGCAATGTTGATCAAACCCAAGTTGTGTTTATTATCATGGCACTCTTTATCCTTGCACTCTTCATAGCGCGAATGAACAAATTTCTCTAGGACAAAAAATAATAAGAAGCCAGACATAAGGTAGATAGGTAGCTTTAGTGTGTATTTGTGTGATGCTGCTTCTGGCAGTAGTTGAAGAAACACACTACCTAGAAGAGTTCCTACAGAGATACTAAGGAGGATGGTAAGAAACCTATTTGAAATCTTTTTCTTAAGCATGAAGGGGATTGAGCCTAATACTGCAATCAATGAAACAAGAATAGAACTCCCTAATGCATATATTGTGGTTAATTCCATAATGTGTTTGATTGCCGCACTCTTTATATAATTTACTGATTATCATTATCAATAAGGTGGTGGGCAAAACAAGTTATTGAAAAAGAAATCCAGGATCTCACCTTTCAAACTTGCCATCAAACCGAGGATTCACAGAAATGAGTTTGATGGGTGTTTGGAGTTGTTCCTCAAGGAATTCTATGTATGCTTGTGCTGCTTTTGGCAAATCTTTAAATGTTTTCACACCAGTGATATCTTCATCCCAACCATTAAGTTCTACATACATTGGTGTGCATGCTTCAAGGATGTCTGCCCGTTCTTGTGTGTTACCATGATGTATTTTTTTGATTCCTGTAATAATTGATTCTTTGCCTTTATTTTTACCAACAAACCCCTTGGGCAAACTTTCACAATAGGTGTAATGCGTGCACACTTTAATCTTACCCACACCACTCAACTGATCAAGATTAGTTAAGCTAATCCAATCAACGCCGTCATTTAATGCAATGCCGTACTTGGCAAACACAATGTCAAACCAGCCAACCCTCAGCACACCTTGCCACTCATTGGGAATATTGTGTAATTCTTTGTGATTCTTTTCAACGTCTCGTGCATGTGTTGGGAATGGTCCATTGCCATGCCTGTGACCATACGCTCGAAGTATGCCGACTTTAGTTGGATTTTTTATCTCTGGTACTTCATGAACTGTGGTGTTTGTCTTAGTTATGAATGGAAAAAATCCATAGTCTACATCAAGCAATGCTCCTTGAGCACCCTCAAAAATAATTGTCTCACTCTTTGGAATGCTTACACCAATCTTTTTTTTGTAAGCCATTGCAAACCTGTGGTACACTTCACTCAAGAAATCTACTGTGCAATACAAGTTATAGTCAGTGTGAATCTTTTTTATGTCTTCTGAGGGGTTTTCTCCTACAAGTTCTTTAACTTCCTGCTCTTTTCTTTGTAGGATCTTGGACAGTTTTTCTCTTAATAGTTTTTTATCAAAAGCATCTTTTAGTCTTAGCGGATCATTAGTTGTATAATCTCGCACTGTTTCTCCAATGCCTCTGCCTGTTGAACTATGTCTTTTTTTTCCTCGTCGTGTTTCACGGAGTCGATTGAGCATTTGATGGATGGGGGTGATAACTCTGCAGTCCTCATGCAAGAACATTCTTTGGGCTGCGTCAGGAACTCCTTTTTCTGCTAATTCATAATCTTCATCTATTATATCAATGATATTGATAAGCATTCCTTGTGTAAGAAAAGTGTTTGTTCCTGGTATGAAGGTTCCTGAACTAAATTGGCTGAAGTCATGCCATCTGTTTTTTTCAACAACATTATGGACTGCTTGGGGTCCTCCATTAAAACGAACAACCCATTTAGAGTTATGCTTTCTAACAAGGTACTCTACAGTAGTTCCTTTACCTTCATCCCCCAAGGTGAGACCAAGTACAACAAAGTTTTTTGGCATGTGCAATCACACTAAAATGTAAGAATTAGGTGGGGTTTCCCCACCATGTAAAAAATGATTATTTCTTTCTCCTTCCCTTTTTCGCAGTTGCCTTTCTTCTTTTGGTAGTTGCTTTTCTCGCTCCTGCTCTAACAGCAGGACTGCCTCTACCCACATTTGCTGAGGGGTCTCCTAGAACTGCAAGTTTACTTTCTATACCTTTGACTCTATTAAGGATATCTTTCAAAGAATCTTCAACTTTTTTGTTTGATCCACCGCCCCGACTTGAACTGGAGCTTGATCCACCTTTTCCCATATTATCACCCTCCTAAGATGTTTATTTTTATGGGCCATCGTGCTTTTATAAAGTTTGTTAAATAAACAGGGCCATTATGATTTTAAGGTATTTTCACCTTAAATTAAGGCAATATTTATAATAGACAGCCCCCTATAAGGTATAAAGCGCGCAAAAGACGCGATTGGGAGGTAATACTGATGGTAGAAGGATACTGTATGAAATGTAAAGGAAAACAAGAAATGTCTGATGCTAAAGCAGGGAAAATGAAGAATGGCCGAGACTGTGTGACTGGAAAATGTCCTGCATGTGGCACTAAGATGTTTAAAATTGGTAAAATGAAATAAATACTTTTTTTACCTTTCTTTTTCTCAGAAAAAAATTAAATAAAAAAAGAGAATAAAAAAATTCTACTCAAACAACCTTACAAAGGTCTTGTCACCAAGTTCTCCTTGCTTTGGGTATTCGCGGCGGTAGTACTTACCTCCACGTTTCTTATTATAGTCGTTTTGTTCAGCATCTGCAGTTCCAAGTGTTCGTCGTGCAGATCGTAATGGTCGTTTTTCTGGTTCTGCTGGTGGTCCAACTATCGCGCCAGTTATACTGGGTGGTGTTACACGTCCTCGATTCTGTCGAACTCGTGCGTGTTCTCTAATTGGGTTTCGTTCCAGTTCCCGTTCAGCAAAGGGTTCTACTCTATCTTTCTCAACTACTTTGTGAGTGTCATACACTTTGCTTCCAACTGACTTGTAATAGACTCCTTGGAAGATCTTTGGTAATTTTTTGTACCACCCAATGATTCGTCGAGCAGATATGATATCTGAATCTCTTTTTTCTTTATCTTCAAGTTCTTTCATTTGTTTTTCTTTCTGCAACTGGTGTAGGCTCTTACGCTCACGGAGCCAGCTTGCTCCAAGCACGGTTGGTATAATGCTGAGTAGGAGCAGAAAAACTAATGTACTTGCTATCAGTACTTTTTTTTTGTTCATGGTTCCACCTCCACCTTTTATTTTACATTGGGATGTAGTAATTGCATATAAATGTTGTGTTCATGTGTCAAAACTGGATTTGACTAGTGCAAAACCACAAACTTTTTTAATGTCACTCGCATATGGGTGTTTTAAGCCATCCTGGTTCGAAAAGAAAGGTTAAGCTAAGAAAATCCATATGGTTAATCTCAAGATTGTAAAACCTTTTATCGAAAGTCTGGGATGGTGGTTCTTTTTTTCTTCATATCCCACAAGAATAATTAGCTAGTATCGCATATCAATTCGTAACTCTGTCAAACTTCTAATAAACAACGCAACTTTATGAAGGTGGTATACTATCTCAACTTGATTCTTGGGTGCGTCTTTGAGTGCCTTCTGGTACAACTCTTCAAGTTTCTTATCTTCGTCATACAACTCACGCGTCTTTTGCGGGCTAAAGGTGTAGAATAATGCATAATAGCGACGTAGTTGTTCTTGTACTTGCCTGCTGTACTCTATGAGGGTTTCTGTTGCTCCTTTCTTACTTGTTTCCAGGTCAAGCAAGCGCAGCGACATTTTCTTGAATTCATCACCTAACAATTCTAAGGTGAAAATAAGTGTGTACATAGTTGATGTTTTTGAAGCATTGACATAGCCTCTTGTGTTGAGCACACGTAAGCAAAAGTCCTCAAACCGGTCAAGGTTTGTATCTACAAGGTGTGTTGCTTTGATGTTTGATGCCTTGCCTTCAATTGCACGGTGGCACTCTTCAGCCATATCTAATAACAACAAGAAGATTCTTCGCAGTGAATTATCAAACTCTTTATCGGTGCTTTCACTCAGTTCTTTCATAACGCAACTATTGTGCTTTTGATCAATGATCTCCATGCCAACAAAGCGGTTCACTAGTGCTTGGAGTGCTTCCATGGTGCTTAATTCTCTTTCTCCTTTTTTCAATGTGTTGTATGAGAACGCAGTATAGGGATCTTGGAATGTCTTGTTTTTTTCTTCCCAGTGTATTGCAATTTCGTTATGGCCTGCTCTGTATGCTGATGATACAATACGCCAAACAACTTCTGTGGTGAGGCCAGTGATGTCAAGCTCGGCTCTGCTGTCCTCTTGCTTGTATTCAGTAGTGAGCACTAGTGTATTGTTTTTTTCAGAAAGCTCTATTTCATCACCAGCTTTGACTTTGTTCTTGGTAGCCCACTTGCTTGGGATAGTGATGGTGAGTGTATTATGACCTTGTTTGATAATTTTACGTTTCATATATTCCCCCAGGTCGATGGAATAATGATCCTTATATAAAGTTTGTTACCTCACTAGGGATAATTAAGAAATATAGTGATTTGTGGTTTTTTGTACTTGTTTTCTATCATGTTTTAAATAGTTCTTCTATTTTCCCTTGCCTATGACAGAAGAAATTGACTGGCCAACACTTCGTGCTACTGATTATATGGGGTGGCGTGAAACTTTATGGGCTGAAACAGCACGCATACTCAGTGAGCATGGAGATCAGGATTTGGCATTGCTTAATGATGTTGGGTTTTATTATGCAGTCTTTGATCCTGTGCAGTATAGGAGGATGGAGCGTGATTGGGAGCAGACAAGGGAGGTTCCAGATCAGTGGATTATTGCTGGGAGAGATGGTGGCATGTGGATGTCTTTATTTGATCCTTGTAATGCTTCAAGTCCAATTAACCCAGTGGCCAAGCCAGTTGTTCGCTTCTACTTCAAACCAGGTTACACTTTATTCAATGCAGACAACCCTGCACATTTACAATTATGGATGGGGAATGACTGGGATGCTCAGCCAAATCCTTGGGATAGGTACAGCAAAGGAAAGCCATCTCTTGCACAAAGACTTAGATCTGATTTAGATATTACTCCTGAAAGTATAGGTAGAACTCCAGTACCCCACCACAAAGCATTTTATCAACAATTACATTTTGGAGCTCGACTAAAAGTTATTGATTATCTTTACGTAACACTTATGCTCAATGAATCAGTAGAATATGTGGAATTCTTAGGTAACACCTATGCTGGTTCATCTAGGGGAACAGGTTTACTGGAAGAAAAGGTTCCTGGCGAAGAAAGGGGTGATCAAAAAACTGTTCTCTCTAATCTAGTGTGATCCTGTTCTCTCTCATACTCTTGGTTTGGGAAAGCCTGCACCATCAAACTCTCACCACAACCCTTAACAACTAGTTCAAAAAGAGCCTCTGCCATTTGTTCTCCTTCAGGAAGTTCCATGGCTATCTTGCTCACTTGTTTCCAATAATCAAGAATTGATTCATCTGTCGCTAAAGTGACCAAATTAAAATTGCTCTTTTGCACACTTCTGTAAAGAGCATAGTCATCGCGTGCTGTGCTGTCAGCAATTAACACTACAAGCCTATACGCATCTGGTCGCCAGTCTTCATTACTTGCCATGCGAAGAGCATAAGGGTATGCTTCTTCAAAATCACCACCACTTCCCAATCTAATGCTATCAATTGCAACTACTGTTTCATTAAGTCCCGGTGTGAATCCTGAAACAAATTCATACGGTTTGTCAAACGACCCACCACGCTCAGGGAAATCCCCCACTGTGGCTACTGCAAATCGCGAGTCTTCATAACGCTCTTGGATTTTGAGAAGCAAGCCAGTTCCTTCATAGCGTGCTTGTTGGATATCACTTGCCATTGAACCAGTGTTATCAAAAAGAAGCATAACATCTAATTTGCCGCAGTTTTTAGGTGCAGGCAGTTTTTGTTTTAGGGGGGGCAATGCAGTGTATCCTCCCTTCCACTCTAATTCTGCAATGGTTAAACCCCACTCTACCTTATCAGGGCTTGTTGTTTCAGAACTTTGGCCGTATAAACTACTTGGACAATGGAGAGAAAACAGTAGTCCCAGCACAGGAAGCAAACGTTTCATACAAAAAAGAAACCAAAGAAAGTATAAAAAGTTGGTGGTGATACAGTATTTATTCCCTCACTTGCCCTTTCCCTATAAGCAAGAACTTTGTTGTGGTCAAAGCCTTTAAACCAAGTGGCCCACGAGCATGTATTTTCTGTGTACTGTTACCAATTTCAGCACCCAGGCCAAATTCAAAACCATCAGTAAATCGTGTGGAGGTGTTAACGTACACACAACCTGAATCAACATAATTCAAAAACGCTTCCTGGCTGTTCTTGTCTTGTGTCAGAATTGCATCTGAATGTTTAGAACCATACTTGTTGATGTGTTCAATAGCTTCATCAACAGAAGCAACAACTTTAATTCCTAAGACCATGTCTAAATATTCTTTACCCCAATCTTCTTCTCTTGCACTTTCGCACTCAATACTTTTCTGGACTTGCTCATCACCACGAATGGTAACTCCTTTTTCATCTAAAACAGTTTTCAATTTAGGCAAGAACTCTTCAACTATTGATTCATGAACCAGTACTTTTTCCACAGCATTACACACAGTAGGTCGCTGGGTCTTAGCATTCAGAATTATCTTAATTGCGTTTTCTTGGTCTGCTGAATCATCTACATAAATATGGCAGTTTCCTTTTCCTGCTGCAAGAACAGGGATTGCAGTGTTTGCCTTGACAAAATCAATTAATTTCTTGCTTCCCCGAGGTATAACCAAGTCTAACTTTGAACTGAGCAAAGGCTTGACTAGTTCTCGATCTGTAACTAATTGAAACGCATCAGTAACAGGACATGCTTGTTTGAGTATTCTTTCAAGAACTTCAAGTGTGTGTAAGGCTTCACTTCCTCCTTTCAAAATAGTAGAGCAACAACTTTTCAAACAAAGTCCAATAACATCAGAAATTACATTTGGTCGTGCTTCAAAAATAACAAGAACAACACCCATCCCAAATCTCTTCTCAACCAAGTGCAATCCATTCTCTAAATCACGCTCAGAAAGTATTTCTCCTACTTGATCTTCACATGCAACAATAGCTTGTAATGAATCAATCATACCTTGTAATCGTGACTCATTCAATGTCAGTCTGTCAATCATGTATTTTCCAAGGGCTCCTTCTGCTTTTGCAACATCTTTCTTGTTGGCTTCAAGTATCTCTTCTTTGTGTTCTGCCAGCTTGTTTGCCATTGCAAGCAAAATCTCATTTTTCTCTTCAGTGCTCAATCCTGCCAGTTCACGAGCAGCTTTTTTTGATTTAGTAACTAGTGTGTTAATTTCCATATGCATCCCCCAGTTCATTACACTTTTCAATGGTCTTAGTTATTGTTGTGTCAAAAACTTCCTCAACATCTGCCAATTCTTTGAGGCCTCGTTCAGTAGTGCCACCTTTTGACGCAACCGATGTGATGATTGTGTCAATTTCTTTATCTTCCATCAGGGAGAGTGAACCACGAATGGTTTCTATGATTACTTTTTTTGCTTCTTGTTTGTTCATGCCTTGCTTTTCAGCAGCTTGTTCAAACAAGCTGATAATCTTGAGAAAATAGGCAATGCCACTTCCCGAAATGCCAGTTGCAACATCAAGCATTTTTTCATCATCAACAGCAAGAGTTGCACCAAGATATCCAAGAATCTTCTCTGCTTTTTCTTTTTCGTCTTCACCACAAGAAGCTCCCAGTTTGTACACAGTCATTCCTTTTCCTTTTTCGATTGCCATGTTAGTCATGGTCCTCACCATCTTTGCATCTAATCGTGACTCAAAAAATCCAAGTCGTAAACCAGCAGCCATGCTAATGACTATTTTTCCAGCCAGTTCCTGTTTTATTTCTTCAAGAACCTCTTTCATACATTGAGGTTTGACTGTTAGAATCACCACATCTGCTTTTTGTGCAACTTCTTTGTTGTTGGTTCCGATGGTGCATCCTTGGTGGGTTCCCCCGCTCTTGCTACTAGCAAGAACCTCGACATTATTTTCTATCATTCTTGTTAAGATTGCTTTTCCAAGATTTCCTGTTCCAATTATGCCAACTATCATTGTTCATCACTCCTGTATTTGTTTAAGCCTGTTTGCCCGTCTGCAACATCAAACAAAGTACCTATTCCCTCACCTGACAGGATCTTGTGCAACACGTTGTCTTTATGAGCAGCAGCAATAATGGTTTTGGTGTTACTCTTGCCCGCCATTTGCGCAGCCATAAGTTTTGATTTCATCCCACCCTTGCCCAATGCTGAGCCGTCACCATTGACGTACTTTTCAGTTTCACTATTGATTGTTCCAACAAATCCAACAACTTTTTTACTTTCCACATCAGAATATAGGCCGTTAACATCTGAAAGGAGAACTAAGAGATCTGCATCTACAATATTTGCTACACGAGCTGAAAGTAAATCATTGTCACCAAACGTGATTTCCTCAGTTGACACTGAATCATTTTCATTGATCACTGCAATAATTCCCAGGTTCATATGCTTCTTTAGCAATAGTTTGATTCCTTCTGGGTTCTTGAGATCATTATGTGTCAAGAGTACTTGTGATGCTACCAGGCCATGTTCCTTGAAACACTGCAGGTATGAAGACATAAGGATGTTTTGGCCAACAGCAGCTGCACACTGGTTGAGCAGTATGTCATCTCTGTTGTTCCACTGTAAGTGGGCATTTCCAAGGCCAATTGCTCCACTAGAGACTAAGATAACTTGCTTTCCTTGGGAAGTTAGATCTTTGATTTGCCTTGCTAATGAGGTGATAAACATAGTATTAAATTGGCCATTCTCATTTACTATTGAAGTACTGCCTAGCTTAATGACAATTCTGTGTGCTTGTGTAAGGTGATTTCGTGATGTGATTTCTTTTTCTGTTTGCATTGTTATTCCTCCATGTTCTCTTATTAATTATAAAACTATCTGAAACTGTGTAGAAATAGCTAGAAAACCGGTGCAATATAGGTTAAACTACAACCACGTTTGAATGTTGTTGCAATTGTTGTGACACTAGTAAAATCAGAAATATATTTGAGGCCGCGGAAAGCAACCACCGCATTTGGTGTTTTTCTGTGTCATGGGAATTGGTAATCAAGGATACTATATAAACCTTTGTAATACCGAAAGGTTTAAATACTCTGCTCCACTCCCTTTTTAGTATAAACGATAACGTATGACAAATAGTGTCTAAGAAAGAGCTCAGGACAAATGTCCGACGCGCTCCACTATGAGCTGAGACTTTTTCTTACATAACCTACTGTACATATGATAATATGAGGTACAACTATGAATCCATTTAGCAGTCTAGGCATTATGGAGCCTATTGTAAAAGCAATTGAACAAGAAAAATTTGAGAAACCAAGTGATATTCAAGCACAGGCAATTCCACTGATCCTTAACGGTGATGATGTGATTGCAGGAGCAGCAACTGGTTCAGGAAAAACCCTGGCATTTGGCTCAGGTATTATCCAACACACTGAGAAAGGGCAAGGCATTCAAGCACTTATTCTTACTCCAACACGGGAACTATGCATACAAGTTGCTCGTGAACTAACAAAGTTTTCCAAATTCAAGGGACTCAAGGTAGTTCCTATATATGGTGGCGTTTCAATTATGCCCCAAATACACAGCTTAGAAACAGCAGATATTGTTGTCGGCACGCCAGGTCGAATTTTAGACCATAGAGAGCGTGGCACCATGCGGCTAGACCATCTAAAGACACTTGTCCTTGATGAGGCTGACCGTATGTTGGACATGGGATTTATCCAAGATGTTGAACGAATTATCTCATCTTGTCCTAAAGAACGACAAACCCTGTTTTTCTCAGCTACTATTTCAAATGATATAGCACATCTTGCTGAACGTTACATGAATGATCCTTACGAGGTATCAGTTGAATGTTATGTTGATCCTAAAAAATTAAAGCAAATGTACTATGATGTACCAGATAACATGAAATTATCTGTTCTGGTTCACTTACTAAAAAAAGATCGAAATGGTCTTGCAATGGTTTTCTGTAACACACAAAGAAACACAGACTTTGTTGAAAAGAACCTGCGTTCATGTGGTGTTAAAGCTCTTGCAATCCATGGTGGATTGTCACAAGCAAAACGAAAACGAGTTATGGACACGTTTTATTCTCAAGATGTTCCGGTACTTGTCTGTACAGATGTTGCAGCTCGAGGACTTGACATTAAGGGAGTAAGTCAAGTGTACAATTATGACACTCCTAAAGAAAGCAACCAATACATTCACCGTGTTGGCCGAACAGCTCGTGCAGGTGCAGAAGGAATGGCAGTTAACATTCTCTCCTCTCATGATCACGAAAACTTCAGGCGAGTCCTACGAGACTATGACTTGGACATTGAACGACTTGATGTTCCTGAGGTTGAACGAGTTCGTGTACAGCGTCTTGACCGTGGTTTTGGTCATGGCAGAGGAAGTCCTTTTGGACGACGCCATGGTAATGGCTTTGCTCGAAGAGGAAATGGTTACAATCGTGGCAATGGTCGACCCCGTGGCTTTGGTGGTCAGGGTAGATCACATGGATCTGGACAAAGATCGCAGGGTCACCGATCAGGTGGTCAACGATCATTTGGAAACAGGCCAAGTGGTCAAGGAAGACCTAGTTTTGGTCATGCTCGAAGAAGGTAGTATAGAACACTAACACTTTATTTTACCCCTACCTTTTAACTTTTTCTGATATTTTTCAACAAAAGTAGGGGTAAGATTATTTTAGGTATTTTATGTGCTCTTTCATATATCTCTTAAGAAAATACTGGACAAAAATATGTTCCTCCTTTTTAACTTGTGCTCTTTCTAACGCGGTATAATATCTGTCTCGGTTTGCATAATATATGTTGAGCATTGGGAAGTTATTCTTGTGTAATATGAAATTCATTAATATTCTGCTTATTCGTCCATTGCCATCACTAAAAGGGTGTACGGAAACGAATTTAAGATGTACTAGTGCAGCTAATTCTGCTGGGTGATATTTTTTTTTATTTTTTTTGTACCATGCAAAAAACTCCCTTAGCAAAGTGTTGAGCTCTGCTGGTATTGGAAATACTGTTTTGCTTTGAGCTACTTCAACACCATGTTTCCTGATAATTCCTGCAATATCAGCTTCTGTTTCCTTGAACAATGTTCTATGCCAATGGAGCACTATGTTGAAATCCAGGTCTTTTTTGTAATCAATCATGTGCAAAAATACTTTCTTGTGTGTTTCTGTTTCTTTTATATCTTTAAGGGGCTTGTTTTGTGGGGTAATCCCTCTTTCTAGTAATCTTGCTGTTTCTTTCAAGGTGATTGTGCTTCCTTCTATTTTGTTTGATTCATAGGTAAACTTAACAAGGAAGTTTTGCATGTACTTTTCTTTGGCAATCTTTGGCATGCTGTTGTATTCCTTTGAAAACTGTTTCTGTATTTTGTCTATTTTATCAAACCACTTTTTCTGGTATATTTCGTGAAGAAACTTTTTCTTTATGGTTTCAATGTCTTTGGGTATTGTTTTGCCAAGATACTGTTCTTTTTTCTTTACCTTTTTTCCTACTTTGAATGTGTGTTCTAAATAGAAATACTTTTCCTTTCCTATTGTTCTCTTTCGTATGTTTACCATGTGGTACTCTTACCCCTACTTATATATAAATTTTACTACTTTTCAACAAAAGTAGGGGTAAGCTATTTTTGCATGTAGAATTTTCTTTTCTTTTCATCAAATTTTTCTATTGCATAACGCAGCATAGTCCTAGGCATTGCCTTGTAGTGCTTTTTGAGAAATGTTTCTTCTAATTCCTGGTCTCGCTTGCCGACCTCGCGTAACATCCACCCAACTGCTTTGTGGATAAGGTCATGAGGGTCTGTGATGAGCATCTCTGACAGTTTTAGTGTGTCTTCAAACTTATTGTTCTTTATGAAATGAAACGTTGTCATGATTGCAATACGTCGCTCCCACAAATTATCTGACTTCACAAGCTTGTAGAGAATATCCTTATCTTTGTTAAGCAGGTGTGGTCCCATTATCTTTTCAGCACTACTATCAACAAGATCCCAGTTATTGACTTTCTTAGCATTTTTCAAGTAGAAATCATACACAGCTTCCTTTTCTTCTGGTGTCCCCTTTTGGTACTTGTGCACAAGAATCAATAATGCACACAGTCGCTCTTCATGAATCTCTGAGTTGAGCAATGTTTCAATGTCAGATAGTGCAAGTTGCTTGTATTGTTGTACAACTTTACGAATTTTTGGAACAGTAAGACCTAAGAAAACATCTCCTTCACCATACTCTCCAGGGCCTGTCTTGAAGAATTTTTGCAGTACTTTCTTTTTTGCAGGGTCTGCTTCTTTGCGAAGGTCTTGTTGTAGTTGATTAAGCATGTGTCTACCCATAAAAATCAAGTTCATCAGAAGTAATTACTGTTTCGCCTTTTTCATTCTTTTCAGCGTTGTAGGTTGGCTTTGCCTTCCATTGCCGTTTACGTTCTTGGCTTGGATTAGTTGCCTGCTTTTCAAAATCATCTTTTTTCCCGGCAGTAGGGTTTGGGTTAAGACTCATGCCTTTTGACCAACTAAGGTTTCCACACTTCATGCAATTAAAGTACGGTCCCCACTTGCCGGACAAGACATCAAGCCAACTTCCACAAGCACATTTCATGTTAGAAAGATATTCATTCTTGTGAGCAAGACACACAGGTATTTTTTGCGGGTTCTGCGCAATGCCTTTTTTGCCACAGAACGGACAGTTATCTGCGCGTGATTGACCATATCGCTTTGGGATTCGCATGGCTTGTTTTTTGAAACTGTTCTTTAAAAGGTTTTCCACAAGGCTTAAATGTGTATGCTTAATCTTTTGCATCTTATGGTATTTTATATTGATCCTGATATGGGGGTTGTTGATACAAAAGCGCAACAAACCACTTCAGAGGGTGTTCCAATTGCAACACCGGATCAAGTGGGCACTTTTGAGGAGATTTGGGACCCAGCAGGTCTCAGTCGTTTTAGGGATTTTCAAAAGCTACGTGATTTGGTTTTGCGAGCAACACAAAAAGCGCTAGCGAAATTCCACAATGAATATTTTAGTGGTAGTGAGCGTGTTCTTGAGGTAGGCAGTGGTGCAGGGTTTCTCCGTGAAAACTGGCCAGACGCATTTGAAGGGGAATGGGTTGAGCTTGATGGTCAGCCTGCTTTTTTGAGAGAAGCAAAAAAGAGACGTTCTCATGGAACTTTTGTCACGGGGTCAGTGAAAGACTTACCTTTTCCTGATGCATCTTTTGATGTGGTGTGTGGTTACGGTTCGTTTGATGTTCTTTACAATTTAGAATCAGCTGTGCAAGAAGTTGAGCGTGTGTTACGACCCGGTGGTTTGTTTTTTCACATTCTTGATCTGCATGCATGTCATGATCCTATTGCACACGATTTTAAGCAAGACGGGATCCCTTATAGAATATCACGTAATACTTCAAGTCCTCTTTCTCTTCTTTCAGGTATAGGGAGTGAGAGGTGGCAGTTTGATTACATTCCTGAAAAAAAAGTTGCAAAATTCTTAGCTGCATTAGGGTTATCATCAGACGACGTTGACTTCTCCAAAGGAGGGAGTGTTGGTTATTCAGAATTGTTTGATGTCATGAGTCAAGAAGAAAAAGGCATGTATCTCCTTGGGCCAGATCCGAGTAATGTGCTTGATCGTTATACTAAAGTTTTTAACAAATACGCTAAAAGGCTGGATGGAACTACTTATTTTCGAAACAAACTAGTCCGAACACTTGACAGAGTATTTGGTGAAAATTCTGCAAGGGCACAATGGCTCAAAGCAACGTACAGGGGGAAGCGAACAAAACAACAAAAAAGGAAAAATGATCTTTGTCACTTTTTTGAGCAACGTAAAGACAAAGCTGTTTACTCACGATCCGCACGTGCATTTCAGATAGCTATGTTGGCACTCTATGATGCGACTAGTGGTTTGTCTCCTGAATTCAGGGAGCGGGTTACACCTGCATGTTATGAGAAAGTCACTCTTGACTTAGCTGTTGCGAGAAAAATGTAATGTTAAATCAAAAACTTTATATACTACTTATGCTACTTAGTGGTATAAGTGGTAAAAAATGGCAATATCTATCAAAATCAGTGAGGAAAATTACAAAAGGTTGTGTTCTCTCTCAGGTAAATTGCAAAACAAATTACGTAAACCTGTATCGATTAATGAAGCAATAAGCTTTCTATGCAAAAAACGAAAACTAGGTGATCTTGCAGGAACCTGGGATATGAGTGATAAAGAAGTTGTCTCATTTACGAATGATTTACGTAAAGGGTGGAAGAAATGGACAATCAAATCTGTTTAGATACTGATTTTCTTGTAAACTTTCTGAGAAATAAAAAAGAAGAATGTGATTTTATTAGTTTACATCAAGATAGTGTGGATTTAGCCACAACACAAATAAATGTATTTGAACTTTGTTATGGTGCCCATAAATCGAATAAAAAAGAGAAAAATCTTAAAGCTGTTGCTAACCTTATTGAAGGTCTAACCATTCTCGACTTTTCAAGTGATGCTGCAAAGAAGGCGGGTGAAATACTTGCTGAGTTAGAAAAGAAAGGGGAAATCATAGAATTCCGGGACTTGTTTATTGGAACAATTGCAGGTATCAATGGTTATAGTATAAAAACAGGAAATACTAAACATTTTAGTCGAATTAAAGGCTTATCTCTTATATGAGCATTTCCTTCCTATCTTCCAACAGGAATCAAACACTTTTCTAAAACTCTTGGCCATTGCTTTGGATGAAATAATCACAGCCATTGGTTCGTCTTCAAAAGCAACCTGCAAAACTTTATTGCCAAAAATAATAATGCCATTAAATGCAATTCCCTTAACAAATCGGTACTCTGGTTTTTTTTGTCCTTTTTCATATTTGTATTTTTGAATCGATTTTCTGGCTGACTCGTTTGCAATAAGTCGTACCTTGTATTGCATCTCACTTCGCTTTCTGTTGTAAATATGGAAAAAAGTTTTTGTTTCTTTTGAGAATTGTTCATCTGCTCCTGCTGCAAAGCCAATGTACTCGGAACCTTTAGGTAATTCATCAATGATGCTGTTAAATGCAGCGTAGACTCCTTTCCAACCAACAAAGATTTTTGCTTGATTCTGTGCTTGTTGTTTTTTTTGTGTGAGTTGAGGTAGGATTTCTACAAGTTTTCTTTTCTTGGTTTCAATAAATGAAACAAGTGTTTTAGGGTCAGCTGCTTGAAAGTATTTTGTTTTGCCTCTCAAGATAAATGAAACAAGGCCTTGTTCAATAAGCCTGTTCAAGGCATTGTAGACTACACTATTCTGTAGCTCTGCTTTTTGAATTATTGGGCCAGTGGTTGTTTCTCCTAGTTCTAGTAGGGCTAGATATACCTTGATCTCAGACCGTGCAAGGCCAATATCTTCCAATATGGTTGTGTCGATGTCTGCCATACTCTTCTTCAAACAATGCTCATATTTAAATCTTTCTCCAAAAAAGGAGAATAAAGGTTAATTAATGATTCTGAACTACTTTTAGTATACCATTGGAGGTGGTGTTACATGACAGAGTTTGATGTTCACATAGCAACACAAGGAAGCGGCACTGATGCCATGAAGCGGACTCTCAAAGCCAGAGGGTATACTGATGACGCCTTGACAGAGCACTACGTTGACTGGATAAAAAATGAAGGGGTTGTTGGTGCAAGCTGTCCTATTATCGATTTACACATGACAAGGAAGGATTTTACATCCTATGGGGCCTTTGCACAGGAGTACGCAGACCTACACCCTCTGTTAGTAATGGCAGCTGAGCAAGATGGCCTTGTGGGCTATGTTCATGGTGAGGTTACTCTTCCGTGGGATCGAGTGAGGGTGGTGCCTACTGGACCCTACATAGCTACTCCTTTACCTTTTGCTCGCTTTGATTCAAGGCTAGACAAGGGTAACAAACGCTGGGATTTACACATGCGGGTGAGAACAGCAGATGTCCCTGCTGAGTTGGCAGAACGTTTATCATTTGCAGAGTCTGGTATGTGCTGTTTGCAACGGGTTAGGGAAGGTGAAGAAGTCTCTGTTTACACTATTCAAGGTGTGAATAATGTGCGTGAAGGAAGAACATTGCTTGCTAGGTTAGGGAACTGGGCAACAGAGAGCAATCTTCCTGTGGCAATCAAAATGGAAGTAACATCATTCATGGATCGTTTTGGTGACCCAGAAATAGTTCCGCCTACTGTCCGCGACGTTGCATACATCTAATCCCCAAAGCCAAAGCTCTTTGGGCCTTTTTTGAAGCGCTTTGCTTCTTCCTCTTCTTTTTTCTTTTTCCGCGCTTTCTTTTTCTTACTTTGATTACTCCACACCAACAGTACAATACCTACAAACACAATTGCGATAAGCACATAGAAATGACTTGGGATGCCAGGTGCATTTTTTGTTGCTACAACACTACCAGTCACAGCAGGCAGTCCTTGTGGTTCAGGTTGTTCAACTGCTCTTTCTGCTGCTCGAGCTTTTGCAGCTGCAATGGCCCTTTCTTCTTGCTCCTTTTGTTTCATGCGTGCAAGTTCTGCCTTTGCCTGTTCAAGCTCGTTCTTAACAGTTGCAAGTTCTTGCTTAACTTGTTTTTGTTCTTCAACTTTTTTGATTTCTGTTTGTTTTTGAATTACTTCTGCAACTTTTTCTTCAGGTGTTTGCTGAACTTCTTGTGCTTCTGGTTCCTGGGGTGTTTCAACGTTTTCTACTTCTTTTGGTTGCTCAACTTGTTTGTCTTGTGTTGTACACTTGACAGTTTTCATACGTTGGCGTGGACTATCACATCCTCTGTGTACTACAGAAACTTCTGTTATTTTTTCATTTTTCAGCAATGGAAATCGCATTTCTTTGAGGTCACCAACATTGCTGTAGGCAGCTCCTTCAACTTTTCTAACACCATCCAGGTTACGCATGTTGCTAGTGATGTGAAATCTGAGATCTCTTGCAATATTAACTTCCTGAAAGAACCGGTTTTGTTGTCCTCCAAATCTTACAAAGGCATGTTCTTCATCAACAAAACATGAGTAAGCTTGGGGTCTGCGTTGGTCACAGTCACTGCTGTGTGAGAGGCAGTTCTCTAAGTAGATTGCCTTTCTGCATTTTCCTTCCCTGCATCTTTTGTAATCAATAAACATGTGGTAATCTCCTTTGACTCTGATCTGATCTTCTTCAGAAATGTAGGTGCTAGTGTATACTTTACTTTCAGTGATATTGTTGTAAATAACTGGTCGTGTCCACGTCCCTGTGGGGACAATGGTGAGATTACGTATGTATGAGTTTCGCAATAAGATGTTTGTGGTATCAGTGTGCAGTTTGTCTTTCTTATTGTTTACAGCAGTAAAAGCAAATGAGCCATCAGGGTAACACTTTTCTTCATGCAATTCAATTGCAACATACGCCTGCACGCTCATAGCACAGAAAACTGTGAGTATAACCAAAATAGGTATTGCTCTTTTTCTCAATCTACCACCAATGCCTTGGAGGGCCTCTGGAGTATTTAAAGATTGTTGGGAACGTTTATATAGTACTTACATTTTCCACCAATTATGAGTGGTAACAATTTGACTCGGAGACGTCTTTTGCAAGGTACTGCTGGTGCAGCAGTCGGTGTTCTTTTTGGGGCTGCCGGTGATAGTTCTGCAAAGACACCAGTAGTTCGTGGTATAGATGTTTCTCACCACCAGCGAAATGTTGACTGGCAGAAAGTTAGTGCTCAAGGGTATGATTTTGTTTTTCTCAAAGCTACTGAAGGTGTTACCTGGACAGATCCACTGTATGCTTCTAATGTTGAAGCTGCAAAAGCAGCTGGCTTACACGTTGGTGCGTACCATTATGGAACTGCAGGTTCAGGTGACCCAGGTAAAATACTATTTTACAAGGTTGCTCGCGATGCTAAAGCTGAAGCAGAGTTTTTTGTTAAGACAGCTCATTCAGTTTTGGAAAAGGGGTGTATGCGACCAGCTCTTGATTTGGAAAAAGCTCCTGGTATTGGTGATTTATCCCATGCACAACTTGCAGACTGGGTTATTCATTTTATGGAAACTGTTGAAAACGAAACTGGTGCACAACCGTTGTTGTATGGTTACACATATCCTAAACGAGCAGCAAAAGGAAATGCTAAAATTTTAGAGTATGATTTTTGGGTTGCTGATTATAATGGTGGTGCAGATGTTGCTCCTTGGAAGAACTTCACTGTGTGGCAACATAGTAGGAAAGGAATTATTGATGGTGTGCAAGGGGATAGGCATGGTGGCCATGTTGATTTGAACAAGTATGTTGGTTCTGAAGATCAGTTTAGGAAAGAAATGTTGATTTTGTGAGAATTCTAAAAAGTAATTCTAATAAGAAAAAATATGCGGGTGACGATATTTCCAAGCAAGTGACAACCTTTTTTCAAAAGCTTGGACAAAACAGGTGCAATGAGGGTTTTCGCAAGCTCAAACCCTCGGAACGACAGAGAAGTAAAAAGAAAAAATATGCGGGTGACGATATTTGAAATCGTGACCTCCACGTAACCCAGTTATTGCTTGAGTCATTCATCGGCCGAAGCCTCATCGCTCAATTCTTATGAGCCTCGCCAGGACATAATCCTTGTGGCGCTCTAACCAGGCTGAGCTACACCCGCATATTGTGTATTAAGATCAGAATTAAAAGGTACTTTATAAAGGTTTTTTATTGGGTATCAAATTCCCTGCTTTTGGAGTGAATATGGTCTTTTACTTGCTCTCTCTGCTTGGGGAACAAACAGCTGAAATGTTGGTTGCGGCAAGAGCATGTTGTAAATAGCTCGTGCTTCACGTGCTCGTTCTGACTCTTCTTCAGCAATGCCTTCTAGTTGTTTGAACAGACGTCGGGCTCCTGGGATGACACCTCTTAAAAATTCAGGACCCACTTTTCGTTTTCCATTTAGAATTTGCCGATACTGTAAGTCAAAGCTAACTAATTCGTGGTATAAGGAGATTACTTTTGGATCAGTAGGAACGATTGTTGGTTTAAGGTGCACTTCACGTTTGAAGTAAAAATCTGCATGGTATGCTTCGTTATCAAGTGTAGAAAGAACTTGATCTTCGGTTTGTGCACGCTTGATTAATTGGTCTATGTACACTTTGGCAGGTTGTCTATCATTAAAAGAATGTGTTGTTGCAAAAACCCATCCTTTGGAGCGTTGAACATATTTTTGACTTGAATCTTTAGGTATGATCCCTCTTTCTTTCCAAGCATCAGCTAGTTTCTTACCAGTTGGATCATAAATAAATTCCCCAAAGGAATCCCAACCAAAGACTCCTTTTCCATAATGTTCTCTGTTGTCAAGAATGTGGTTAAGGTATCTTTGCACCACGGCTCGATCTGTAGGTGTGTCTCGCAGAGCTGCTTGTTTTGCTTGAGCAAAAGTGACTTGTTTAACTAACCTGTTGTCTGATGTACTGGCACTTGCAGGAACTGGCTTTGCAGGTGGAGTTGTCTCAATAGGTTGATCCCTGCTAACTAAGAGTGCTGCTGCCAAAAGGAGTGTTTTGAGTTTCATTACGTGTTGGTTTTTTTCAATCCCTTATCAAACTATCGTAAATTACTACTCTACAGTAACTAAATATAGAAAGGTTTATATACTAGTGATCCTTTCCTATAGCTACCTAACAGGCAAAAAGCCCTGTGTATGAGGTATAACCAAAAATGAAAGACACCGTAAAAATCGCTCTGATCTCATTGGCGATCATTCTTTTGATCACCTCAGTAGCTGTTATTGGACTCGTTGGGCTCCAACAACAAAATGATACCGCTACAAGAGATTTATCAGAATTCAAGGGCGAAATGATCAACCTTACCAAGGTGCTTGAGGATGAACGTCTCAAGAATCAAAACGCTCAACGAAAACTTACGCAACTTCAAGATGATCTTCAAGTTGTAATCAAACAAAACCAAAGTCTTCAAGAAGAACAGCGACCAACCAGAACATCTGGAATCGTTGACTATGACGAGATATTGTCTGACATTCATCAACTAAATGTTGTAAACTGTCCAAATGTTCTTACCTATGCAAGGTCAGAAGAAAGGGACTTACGATATCAACGTGATGACATTGTTGACCGTCTTGAACGT
Source organism: uncultured Methanosarcinales archaeon (assembly GCA_964343705.1). GTDB lineage: Archaea > Nanobdellota > Nanobdellia > Woesearchaeales > UBA12501 > JAUSFM01. Next base: position 2,000 of record CAYFJX010000017.1, on the reverse strand, counting down.
GCTGAAGACAGACTTGATGACCGTGAACTTGACCTTACCGAAGCAATTGCTGACGGTGATGCTAGCAGAGTTCGAACACATCAAAAGCGTGTTGATTACATGGAAGACCAAGTTGATGACATCCGAGATGAGCTTAATGACTTTGATGATCTGGAATACAGTCGTATCAGGCATCTAAGAACACGAGCAGAATCATGGTGTAGACGACTTGAGCGTAACCTGTAAAAACCTTTTTTTTAACCTTTTTAACTTTTTTAAATGTATATACATTGATATTAAATAGGGTGGACAACCACCTCAAGAGGCATGACAAGTATGACTGAAACAATTCAAGTTGACGAAAAAGCTGAAGAAGCACAAGCTGAAGGAGTTCAGGAACAGGCTGAAAAGAAAGTTGAAGCACAACCTGAGCAAAAGACACAGAACCAAGAAGAATCTGTTATGTGTCCACAAGTCCGTGCAACCAGAGCCAGAAATGAGCGCATCCGTAAAATGGGTGATGGTGTGGGTGTACTTTCTTTGTACAAAGATTTTGATTAAACCACAACTAACTTAAACTAACTCATTCTCCTGTATTTTATGACGTCAGAAATCATAGCACAAGGTGCAGAGGCTACTATTGTCAAACAAGGCAATGAAGTTGTAAAGCAGCGCCTAACTAAAGACTATAGGCATCCTCGTCTTGATACAAGCCTACGAAAGTATCGAACACGAAGGGAAGCAAAGATTCTAACAAAACTAGCTGAAGCAGGATTTCCAGTCCCTTCTATTGTGGGAAGTGATGATAAAGCAATGGAACTTCGCATGGCACATCTTGAAGGGCCACTGGCAACAGAGGTGCTTGGCACTGATCCACAAGCCTATGGTGCTGAAATAGGAACACTGCTGGGTGATCTTCATAATCAGGGTGTTACGCATGGTGATGTGACTACCTCAAACATGCTAAAATGCTCAAAAACAGGCAAATTACACCTTATTGACTTTGGATTAAGTCAGTTCTCAGAGCGGGATGAAGATCGTGCTGTTGACCTTCATATTCTCTTTCAAGCTCTTGAAGCAAAGCATTCAAGTGTTTGGCAGGCATGCAAAGCTGCTGTTTTGGAATCATACCAGAAAACTGCTCAGGATGCTTCAGAAACGCTTAAACGCCTGAATTTGGTTGAATCACGCGGCAAGAATAAATGTAAATAACATAATTAATACACTTTGTCGTGATGATCAAAATCCACAAACAGTATGTGATTATTTTCTTTATCAACTTTAAACACAAGAACAAAATGCTTATCAATATGAACTCGTTTTCTGTCTTTCATCTCATGTCTTAGATTTTTGTATCTGTCAATGGATTCAACATTATTTTGTATAATTTCCTGTACTTTCTTGGCGATTATCAAAGACTTCTTCTTATCTTTCTTATTTAGCTTTGCAATAATTACCTTTAACCTGTCGGTGAAATCATAATCAAACATTTAGTTCAACTCAAACAAGGCATTGAACTGTTTCTTAGACATTTTTCTAAGGCCATGTTTCTCAAAATGTTTTTTTTCTAACTCAATTATTTTCTTGACATAGTCATCCTTTGCTTCTTTTTCCACAAATTCTTCTCCGACCAAGTCAATTAGTTTATTGAGCGCCTCTGATTTGTCGTGCAGGTTAAATTTTGCTTTAACTACATTTATGACCTGGTTTGAATACTCATTTATTTGTAATCTTGCCATTACCATTTTGTTCCCTCCATGTGTACTTTGTGTGTACTTGGGGTATATAAATCTTTCCTTAAAGTCCAGTCTTTGCCCAAACCAGTATACAAAATGGTATACTAAATGACAAGATTTATATACTAGTTGCACTTTTGCCTTTTTACATTAAAATTGAGGTGAAAGAGTGAAAGAAGATATTGTCGCACTTGTATTGGCTTTAATGGTTGCTCTTTTCCTAGTTGGATGTACTGCTCCAGCAGAAGCCCCACCGGCTGCTGCTGAAGAGGTTCCAGCAGAGGA
>CAYFJX010000016.1:0-31007 GCA_964343705.1 uncultured Methanosarcinales archaeon | reverse complement strand
CAGCTTAGCGACTACAAGGAGTACGTTTTTAGAGGGTTTTCAAATTAAGCTTAACGATGTTAGGCTCCCCTGACTTTAGGAAGGGCTCGAAGCTTTAGCTGAGAGAGTCCGAAAAACGCAGTTTTGAGGATTGAGCTTAATTCGTGTTAAACGAGGGTGAGGCGTAGCCGAAAGCGCAGCGTCCCCAAGCGACCGAAGGGAGCGCAGAGTTTTCTTTGAGTTACAATAAATCCTGCGTTAGCAGACTAGAATTTAAGGGGCACACTTTCAGTTATCACATTGATTAAGGGCAAAAACTTTTTTAATTTATACTTCAGTTAAGGGGCTCTCTCGTCTTTAGAAAGGATAGTAAGTCATTCTATGCTCTCTCGTCACTTCTAGAATTTCATAATCTTTGATTTCTGAAACAAAATGATCTCGTAGGGTTTTCATTAGTTCATCCAATTCTTGATTGTTGGTTGTTTCTACCTCTAATTCAATATCATGGTCGCCAATCGTCCGAATGAAAATTATAACATTTTTATTTATTTGAGCAAGTTGTTCTAACTTCCTATATTTCTGTAAGTTCATGTTTTGCAGTTTTAAGAAAATAAGATGATAATGGTTATTGAGTTTCCTATAATCAATTTTCACACCGAAACCTGTTATGATGCCTGATTTTTTGAGATTGTTTATTCTGTATCGCACAGTATCAGAACTTACTTTAAGTTGTTTGGCAATATCAATTAAGGGCTTTCTTCCGTCTAGATTTAGAACTTTAAGAAGAGAAATGTCTACTTTATCTAGCTTAATTTCTTTTTCTTCCCCAATGCTGTAAGTAATGGTTTCTGATTTTTGTTTTGGAACAAGATAGGATTTAGTATAAGTAAAGGCACGTTCTAGGACAATGACATTTCTCTCTAAAATGTAATCTCGCCATTTTCCGAAGATTTCTTCATATCTTTGGGTAAAATCAGCGATATTCTTAACATAAATAGAAGCAACTAAATCATATTTTCCTCTCAAAGAAGAAAGCCAATAGATATTTTTTTGCTGATTAAGGTCTTTCAATAATTCATCTTCTTTTTGTTTAGTGATATTGTGCAATCTCAAATAAATCTTAATGTGCATGTAGCCTAAGACAGAAGGATTAGTTTTGACAAAGAAATATTCAATAATGCCTAAATCCTGAAGTCGTCTTATTCTATTACCTACAACTTGCTCCGACATTCCTACTTTCTTGGCGATTTGCTTATTGGACTGGCGACTATCTCTATCCAATTCATACAGGATTTTCTTGTCTTTTAGGTCTATCTTCATTTTATTTAAGTATAAAATCGTAGAATATATTTAAATATTACGCTTTTTGAAAGAATATTAGTAATAAGTTTTATATTATTGTATGTTGTTACTTTGTTGTAAATAACACAAGGTGATGAAAAATGACAAAACCAAGTATAACAAGAACTGTAAAAACAAACCAACCCGTAAGTGGTGAAGAAATTAAGGAAGCACTTCGTACAGTTGCTAGTGAAACAAATGGTAGATATGTTGAGCGTTTAATCTCTGACCATGATGGTGTCCAAACTTGGACTATGGGTATTGTTGGGAAAGATTCTCACGAAGATGTAGACATTCGTACTGGGTCTAAAGGATATACTGGATTAGGTTGCTTAGCTGTTCAGTTTGACCAACAATATGAAACTGTAGGCGTAGGAAGTACTGACTGGCATGAATATCATAGAAACCAGTCTACACCCTCAAATTATGATTCACAAAAAATAATTGGTGCAGTTGTGAAAGTCCAAGAAGGGCTAGAAAAAATACTGAGTAGATAATAATTATGGCAACAGAATATTTTCGTTTCAGTAAAGATAGGGAGCCAAAAGAGATAGTTCAAACTTTAGACAAAATTGTTAAGAATCATGGATTGAGGGTTTATAGTGAAACAAAAGAAGTTCCCAAATATTTGTCTGGCATCCCTGGATATACCATAACCGAGTATGAATCTTCTATTGTTGCTCTTCTATGGGTAAGAGTTCCCAATGAACCAACTAAAAGATCTCATGAAAAAGAGGAAAGGTATCTTGTTGAAATTCACCACACGATAGGTCAATGGTTTGATGCACATGGCGGTGCTCACCCCTGTGAAGATAGTAGATATGGTAGTTTAGTGAGAGATATTCTTGGAGCAGTATTAGAGGAAGCAAGAAAGACGAGAGAGCCTACATCATAGAGAGAGCCCCTATTTTAGTTTTTAACATCTTAGTTTTTGCCTCCATAGAGAAAAAGAATTCCGTTAGTTAGTGCCCCGTTCTCATCATCTTAACTCAAAGAAAATTTCGTTTAACGATGTTAGGCTCCCCTGACTTTAGGAAGGGCTCGAAGCTTTAGCTGAGAGAGTCCGAAAAACGCAGTTTTGAGGATTGAGCTTAACCCTTGTTATGTGCCCCGACGACTGAAAGGAGGAGAGCGCAGCGTGGTTCGACCGAAGGGAGAAAGTCCGCCGTAGCTCGCCGTCCTATTCGCAATTATTATGCAACTTCCACATTTCTGGATCGTGTCCCTCAGGGATATTCTCGCATGGATTGCCAGAGGTATATCCTCTCAATTCATTATATTGCTCTACTTGCTGGGACGTAAGAATTTCAACCATAGATAAGTGATATTTCAAATGAACAACTCTCAACTGACCATATAAATCAGCACTTTCTTTAACTTTCTCTTGAAGAAATGCGTTTGTGATTGTTTTACCTGTAAATGCGTCATCAATTCCTTTTTCAATATCTATAATTTTTTCGCCAAGCTCAATGGCTTCAGAACGCATTTCTTCATAAAGTGCTTCAATTTGTTTATGTTGTTCATTTGTCAGTTGAAATTCGCCTGCATCATACGCATCCAAAACATGACGAGGACCAGGATAGCCATTTAGTTCGGCAGGTTTTGCCATCCCTCCGAAAGGAGTTCCAGCCCCAGCAATTAGCCCCTCAATATCATTTTGAGAAAGTGCTTTTATGCCTCTGGCTTCTTGTCCTGCATAAGGAGAATGAATTGCGCTCTCATCAGAATTTTGAGAGGTGGGTTTATCTTGTTGCGAGAATATCCCTATAACTATGGCTACGAGGATAACTCCAATAATAATTGCGAATGTTTTATTAAACTTTTTCATAATGATTAGTTAAATTATAAATGATTTAAAAGTTTTCCGCTAAAGGCGGGCGGAGGCGGATTGCACATAATTGCTGTTAAACTCTCCGAGGCGAAGCCGAGAGCGCAGCGTGACCGAGCGGAATGAAATGGAGCGAAGGAGTTTTTGTTGGCGAGTACTTTAAGGGCGGGCGTCGTCAATAATATTAACTCTTTGGTAGTAACTGACCGAAAGCTTTATAAAGATTGGAAGAACACAATGAGTTATGGCAGAGCATAAAGTTGAAATATCTGGAGCAGGTATTGTAGATAAACATACCCATTATGAAACACATCCATTTGTGGGTCCAGAAAGAGCTACAATTATTATTAGAGGGGATGTTGCGGCAGATTTTCAAAAGAAATATGGTCTTCCAATTACTGAAGCTGAAAGATTTCAGGCGACCGTTGATTTAGGAAGAAATGACCAAAGAGTTAGAGAATGTCAGGATGTTTTCAAACCTGCATCACATTTAATGGGTTCAATTTATTCTTTGGATGACATTGTATATCAAAGAACTCAAGACGCCCGCCCGTTATAATTATCAATTCTTCAAATCTTTGATTTGACAATTTACGAGCCAACAAAAATTGAGTTTAACCCCTTATATGCGCAAGTCCTTCAATTCAGGGGTTATTTGTTGTTCATTTACTTAAATTATTTTTCCCATAACCCCATTTTCCGTTACTACTCTGGAGCGTAATGTTGGATCTTTATTATCACAACCTTTATAAAAGCCTAAAACCTACAAGACTATACATAACACTCAATAGAGGTGATTGCATGGGACGCTACACAGGTACAATACAAAAAAACGCCAAACCAGGTGAATTTGGGGTAATTATCGCCAAGAACGTGGTTGGTTTACAAGCATTCTTTGATGTTGCAGCTGCTAAGCAAGCAACAGGTCCAGGTGGACTAATTAAAGGTGCACGTGTAAGCTTTGAGATTGGTGGAAATGGACGTGCCATTAAGATCATTAAAAGTCATTGGCGAAATTCTCCTGCAGGTAGAACTAAACGTTTTCAAGCTCGGCGTGGAACTTCTAGAGCATAAGAATTAATCAGAATTTATTCTTTTTTTTCTTCAGATTCTTTTGAATCTTCAGGTTTTGCTTCTTTTTTATCAGCAGCTTTATTGTCTTTTGCTTCAGACTTTTCTTCTGTATCTTTCTTTTTTTCAGCAGCTTTTTCTTTTGTATCTTCCTTTTTTTCTTCTTTTGTTTCTACTTTTTTATCTGCCTTTTCTTCAGAAGCTTTTTCTACTTTATCAGGAATAGCGTCGGAAGCACCTTCGTTTTTACCAATAACTTCAAGGCTTCGAATTTCACATGTTCGAATACCATAAATGTTTTTCAGAAGATCTTTCAAATGTCGTTGTAGTTTATTGACAACAATATCCTTAACAAATACTTCCATGGTGTTTTCAGATAAAGCTTTCAAAAGATAATTCTTAGTTTTTTTACGAACAGCTGTGTTTATTGATTTGTTTGTTGCAAATCGAGTTAGAATAAATGGTTTGATACGAACATTCCATCCGTCTTTTGTTGTACCAACAAATGAATCATCGATCCGATTTCTGTTTCGACGAACACAACGCTTGATGTACGCTGGACTAATTTGATATTTTTTGATATAAGTATAAGCAGATTCCCCTTGAATTTTTGCGATTTCAAAAGTTACATCTATATGTTGCTTTTTGATATCTCGTGTTAAGTTCATCAAGCTTGACTTGATGGTACGTCCCATTACTAAGTCATGATCTAGAGCAGGTGTTTCTCCAAGGCTTTCTTGATTAAACAATCCAGGAGCTAGAACCTTATACCATTTCTTTCGTTTCCAGACATCAACTGTCCGTGCGGACTTCTTTTTCGGAGCCATTTGTAAGGCAGGAAGAGCAGTGGTTTATAAAGTTAATGGTTGTAAAGCCTGAAAAGCCCATATTCAGTCAGTATTTACAACTATAGACGATAGGTTTATATAAGATGAGCCTCACCGCCGAGTATAAGAGATAGTGTTGAGAGTACTTTTATAGCTGGTATTTATTCACTATATTGTACTAGGAGGAACAAGTTTTATGGCTGCAAATGCCCCATCATCTGATGACTCAGGTAAACCAAAAATTCAGGCAGGTAACATAGATGATCCTGGCACAAGAACCTCTGTAAAGACAAAAACTAGAAATAGTGGAGGCAGTAAAGGTCCTAAAAAAAGATCGTATGATGTACATCCTCGACACAAACCACGAGTTCTGTTATATTTTCCAGAAGACCTTCCAGAGGGCGCTAATCCCATTGCACTACGAAACGTGCTCCGTGAAGCAGGCGAGAGAACAGTTGCTCTTGTTTCTCCTGAAGAAGACCTTGAAGAACGAATTAGACAGGGTTGGAGACAACGTGCTGACGCGCTTGTCACTAATAGAGTATCACCTGATATTGCACGGGCATTATTTGCCAAGAATGCGTATGCTTCACTTGTTCTTTTAACTGATGAAAATCCAACTGAGGCATTTGGAGATCTTAATTATTCACCTTCAAGAGATAGCTTAACTATTGGCTTTTTGGCGTTTGACGATAAGCATAGAACAATTACTGGTGAGATCAATCCACTTGATCCTCAACCATTTGAGGTTCATGATGTTACTAAATTTTTAGCAGCAACTTACAGTCCCACTATGGCAGCGGTTTCAGCACGTCGATTTAGTGAATTTCTTGACAGAGTCTTAAGTGTAAGTGAAGAGAGACGTATCAAGATGGAACATGGAGAATTGCCAAGATATTACGCTGCTGCACTCTATGCTACAGATGTATATTTAGAAACTGGAGCTGAGGAAGATGAAGAACGGGCTTTTGAATATACACGTCAACTGTACAATAAATTACTTCCTCAACGTGGACACCCAGGGACATTTTTGTTTAGACGAAAAACATTCCAAACTACTGAACGAGGATTTGTCTCAGTAGGCTTTCCAGGAAAAGAAAGAGGACTTAAAGAGATGACTGATGCAAAAGCAACCATAGTTAAGATGGACGCTGATTACTTTAACGCATCTGAGCAACAAGGTCGTTTTCCAATGGAAGAGATTCATGCTGCACTACGAAGTTCCACTAGTAGAAAAGGATATGTATGGAAGGAGTTAGTACCTGGTCCAACATTATATCATTTACTCAATATGGCTTCACAACTTGTTGATCAAACAAAACCTTTTGATAGATTGTCTCACAGAGAAAAAGAGTATAGGGACTTTCCAACAGCATGCTTAGATACAGCAATTGCTCGTATTAAAGTTTGGGAAGCAAACGCTCCAGAGGTTCCAGAATTAAAGAAACTTAATTTACCTGCATTGAAAGATAAAAAAGATGATGAAATAAAGAAAGTTGATCCTAAAGATCCTGGTGAAGTATCAAGAAAATACAAAAAAAATATTCTTGACGCAATGAAAACTGCAGCAGTTCGTTTGCAAGTTGACTTAAGTCAAACTGATTTGAGAACACTTGAACAAGGAGTTGATGCGCTTGGATATACTTCATTTATTACTAAACAAACAGTTGTTCGACGATGTGATCCTTCATTCCTTAATATGATTTTTAGAATGGATGAAGATGAACTTGGAAACCTTAGGACTGATGATCAGAATGAGATTATTGTAGATAAGCAAGCTCTTGACTATGTTATATCACGTGTAAGAACTGGTAGAGGGGGCATTCAGAGAAGTAAAATGCTTAGTTATGTTACTCATGTTGATCTTCCTCACACTTATGGAGCTGTTCTTGAGAACCTTATGGAAGTTCTGGAAACTCGTGAGACTGGATTAGGAGCAAGAGCTATTCGTAAATATGTAAACAGAAATATCAGGGAATATAAGAAAGCTGCAATTGAGCAAGCAGCTGATTCTTCAGGTGATTTTGAAGATAAAGAACGTGAAATATCAGAGAAAGCTCAAAATGTAGAAGACAGTGTTGAAGCAATGGGCTTTTATAGATCAATGAGAAAAGTTTACTTCAATTGTGCTCTCTTTGGTCCAGAAATGCATTTTGGTTTTAAGGATGGTGAGATGTTGGATACACCAGAGTATGAAGATGGTGACGAGCATGTTCGTGCAAATATACAACACTATTTTAAGCGTGCAACTTACTGGTTAGAAGAACGTATTAAAAGAAAAGACTCTACAACAACTGAGCAGCAATTAGCTCTCTTTAGATCAATGGTTGATATACTCTCTCGTTTTAGTGACACATCCAATATTGATTATGAAGCACTTAGTGTTGCTAAAAGTACCTAATAATTGCTTCTTGTGCTGAGAAACATGGTGAAACAATGAAGCGAAACAGATTGGAAAACATGTTAGATCATGCACTTGAAGTTATGCAAGGAGCAGCACAGTATGTTACTGATATGTTTGGTGAAGTTAGAATTTCCTTTTCTACTGCTAAAGATTTTGATACTGCAGGCATTCCTGGAGCTAAATCATGGATAACTGAAGTAGTGACTAAAGTTGACATTGAAGCCCAGAAGATGATCCTAGAGTCGCTACGTGATAAAGGTTTACACAGGAACATAGGCCTTGTTGCTGAGGAAGACACGCCTGAACTTGTTTATTTTGCAGTTCCTGAAGCACAGCCTCAGTTCAGATGGGTTCTTGATTCACTTGATGGCACTTCTAATTTTATAATGGCCTATCCTGGTGCAGTTGATGATCTAAGAGGAAGATTTGGTGTTGATTTTAAACGCGATCCTAGACACCATGGTCTGTCTTTAGGCCTTCAGTACATTGGACCTCACCTATCAGAAGCAGATCAAGCAAAGTCTGACTTCTATCTAACTCCAGGTGCCTTTCTGTTTTCTATTGTAATACTGCCTAATCTTGAGGATGGACCTGAAGTGTACATTGCACGACAAGGATTGGGTGCAACACTTAATGGAGAGAAACTAAAAATTAATGATCAATCAGACTATAATCCAAAAAGAGATATTATACTAGTAAACTCAAAGGCTGACTTCGCAAAAAAGTGCCTCACAAGATGGGAGCAACCAGTATGTACTGTGTATGCAATAACAGGGATTGCTTCAGGAAAACATAATGGTTACTTTGCAATGAACTCATTCCTTCATGACTTCGGACCTTCATCACTAGTGCTTACTGAAGCAGGAGGGTATTGCGCAACACACATTAAGAATGAGCATAGATCACGAGGAAAGTGGACGCTCAATAAAGAGATGAATCCAAATGATGTAACTGGTGAAGGAAATAAATCACGACTTGACTGGCTCATGTGTGGTAGAAACGCTGATTTCACAACAAGTCTTGATATACATGTTCGTAAAACCAGACCGAGATATCATCTTAAATCCGATTAGCAGAATAAGTTTAGCATTCTATTTTAGACTCATCACAAGATATGGCCCAACATAATTAAATATTTTTTGAGTAACAGTAAACATGTGGTGCAAAGCAACACGATCATACTTTGTTGGTGCTGTCTCTAATGCTTCTAGAATATGAGCTACTTGATTCTTACGCATTTGTGCTATCTTTGTCACTTTCTCTACGTCATACTTGTAAAATAGTTCGTAGAAAACCCTTAATAGATTGTTTGTTTCTTGGATAATCTCCAGTGTTTTCTTTGAAATTTTAAAACCTTTTTCATTTCTTTTTCCATAGAGGTATTTACACAAATATTTGTATTCATCAGCGTGGTTTTCAAGATCTTCAACAATATAATATAACGCGCCTGTTTTACCCATTTCCTTGTATGCATTTCTGTTTAAAAATCTCCGACAAGAACTGGTGAATCTATTATTTGTTTCTTCCATCAGAGCAATATTCGGCAGGTGATCAAAGTCCTTTTTCTTGATACCCTCTAGCATTTCATCACCCATGTTCATAAGCATAAGAAATGTTCGCCGTAGAATTGGGTCAAAATCTTCAAATTGACCAGATACATGCTTTACAACACAATGATTTTTACCATGATCAATAATCTCAAAACCAACTGCCTCTTTACCCAGTGATTTTTGGATTTCTTTAATGAAACCAGGATTAGAAAACGTAAAACGTATTTCATCTACACCACGTTTGTAGAGAGCGTGAATAGAACGCTTTACCATAATACTCAGGTTACTAATATCAATATCAACTCTATCTAAATTAACCTCTTTAGATGTGCTTACAACTAGCCGATTATGCTCTTCTTGGACTTCAAGTTCTTCACCTTTCTCTATAGAAAACTTCTTTGCCCATGTACGAGGCAACGAAACAAGCTGTGTTGAATTCCCAATTTGAATAACTTTACGTTTCATAGCTTTATAGAAATCAAGCACCTATTTAAAGTTTTCCCAAATACTTATATATCTTATATTTTATATAAAAGTTAGGTAATTTATTTAAAGATTATAAATTATAAGGGAAAATTATATATAAGAAGTTGCCTAATTACAGTATATCACAAAGAAATTAACACACATCATACTCAGCACATAAGCAAAACCTGGGGTGGGGTGAAGCTAACGCTTCACGTCCCACCGCTATATTCACAAAATTTCACAAGAATCACACTCTCAGCACAACGGAAATGCTTTGGTATTTCCGTATAAGCAAAACCTTACTCAGCACATAAGCAAAACCTGGATGTGGTGGAGTTCGCTCCACTCATCCTACCCATTTCTTTTGCGTGCAACTCATTGTTACCCATCTTGATACGACACTGCATGGCGCGTGCGGAAGCGCCAGTAGTGGAAATTTTATCTATGACGACGAGGAATCTGGTTTGTAGATATACCATTGTATACCTATACAGTATAGGGGCAAAGTATATATCTTTTATTCACTTAATATAATACGTGATTGACAATGATGGATAGAGACAAAACTATTGGGGGTAAAGGTGTCTATTTTCATGACCCTTTAGAGCAAAGACGTCTAGATACAGAAAGGATGCATTTCCTAGCGGATTTTGAAGACATATATGACCAAGGAGATGATCTAATCTATTAAACGGGGGAATATAGTTGGGGTGAGCTGAGCACCTATTTTTTTCTTTGAGGATGATGTTAAGGTTTAAATATAATTATCTTATTCATTGACCACATGACTGAACTACGAAGAGATAAGCATTTTCCAGCAGATACAAAACAGTTATTAGCTGATGTACCACCTAGCTATGAAGGTGCAACTCATTATCGGCTTATGCCTGGCATGCCAGTATACTTGCCATTTCTTGAGTTCCTTATAGAAGAATTAAAAGGTCTTCCATTGAATAATGAGGTTGGTGAGACAATACTTATGCGGTCTGATGCTCGTGAAGTTGTTGCAAAGTTTGTTGCCTACCTTGAAGAGCAAAAAATGGGCTTGGAAGATCGGTCACGCTGGATCGAGGGAAATGAAAGATTCCAGGACACCTATAAGGATTGGCGGCTTGAGGTATTCAAAAACGAAATCTATCGTCGGATGAATAGAGATGGTGTTTGCTACTCAGTTGACCTTTCAGCTGCAGGCACAGGTGATGATTTTACACCTATTGGCTTAATTTTGGAACGATACTATGTTGATGCAAGGGAAACAAACCCTGAAGGATTAACAGTTACAACAAATGGGTCGCTAGAAGTTTTTTTGAGTGATGGAGAAATTCGGGTTGACACCGTTGAAATGAGAACAAATGCGCATGATAAGTAACTTTACACATCAATATTCATAACTTTTCTCGCATTTTCTTGGATAAACTTTCGTCGTGGTTCAACTTGGTCACCCATAAGAATAGTAAAAGTTGTATCAGCTTCAACAGCATCTTCAACAGTGATTTTCTTTAACATACGTGTTACTGGATCCATTGTTGTTTCCCATAATTGTCCAGGGTTCATCTCTCCCAGACCTTTGTATCGTTGAATGTTAACACTTTGTGGGTTTTCTGGATCAATTTGTTTCATTGCAGCTTCTTTTTCTTCATCATTATACGCATACATAACTTTCTTGCCTTTTGACACTTTGTACAGTGGTGGCTGTGCCAGGTACACATAGCCTGCGTCAATAAGCTCACGCATGTACCGGTAAAAGAATGTGAGCAATAAACAAGTAATGTGTTGACCATCAACATCAGCGTCACACATGATTATAATTTTGTGATAACGTGCCTTTGCAACATTAAACTCTTGACCAATACCTGTGCCAATTGCTGTTATCATGGTTACAATTTCGTTATTGCTAAATATTTTGTTTAATCGAGCTTTTTCAACATTAAGAATCTTACCTCGCAGTGGAAGAATAGCTTGTGTTTGTCTATCGCGTCCTTGCTTGCCGCTGTTGTGAACAAAAACACCACTTGCAAGGGCAAAATTGTGAGTATGTGGAACTTCAATATCATAGACATCAATCTTTTGTTGTAAGTGAATGATCTTCTTTATTTTGTGATTATAGCACATTACAGCTTCTAAAGCAGTTTCATCTTCCCCCCAAAAGAATTTGTTACTAAATGTCTCAAATTTTAGAAGTCCTCTCTTGCCTTTTCTATAAGCTTCATAATCCTCAACAAAGGTTGGTTTTTTTCTCTCATAAAAGAAATGTAATGCTTTTATTGTTTTTTCATAGAATGTTTTATCTAATGCCTTTCTTCTTTTTATTCTAAACTCAGGTGTCCATTGTTCTTTTGTTTTTTTAGCTCTCCAAGCACGTAACTCTTCATTATTCCATTGCTTCTTAGCTGAAATTGAAAGTTCAAGTTTTCTTTTTGGATTATTCTCGAAAAATGTTTTTACTCTTTTTGCTTGTTTTTTCCTGTTTTCTTTGTTTTCCCAATATTTTTTTTGTTCAGCATCTAGTCTCTTTAGAATTTCTTTTTGATATTCTTCATTTGAATGATAAAATTCCAAGTATTTTTTCCCCATATATTCTTTGTATTCTGGATTCTCCCATTGTTTTTTTGCTTGCTTTCTTAGAAGTTCCCTTGTTTGAGGATCTTGCATTCTTCTGCTCATCATTTCTCTGAATTCCTTTGTTTTCCTTAATATTCGACATTTTTCTTTTGTTTCATCAGTATGAAGAGTCTTAGATAACATATTTCGATGAAGCTCCATGTGTTCCTCTTTCCCCAACCTCTTGATATTGGTTGGATTATTATTTAACTTATTGAAGTCCACATGGTGTCTATGGGATCCATCAATAACAGAATAAACTCCTTTTTCTAAATTCCACTGATCAGCAAGCATGTGGGTAAATATCCACCTGTGCTTACCTGGATCAAAAACAAGTTCATATCCTTTAATAGTTATTCTCTTGCCAAGTTGTGATAATTGTCTTCTTAATGGCATAAGCGAATCTTTTACTGTTAGATCACGTGCTTGCTTATATGTTCCATCCCTTACCATGAACCTATGATCAGGTGTACAAATAATTTCCTCATCATTGTCTAAAATAACCTTGATAACTCCCGCATTCTTTTTTGTAATTCTTGGGTGTTTAATCTCCTCAACACCCATAGTGCCATCTTCTTTTATAGTATAACAAAAATTCTGCTTTCCTTGTTTGTGTTCTTCAACTAATTGTTTGAATGAAATGTTCCTTCCGTCAGCTAAAGCAACTTTTGTATCGCCTGAAAAACATCCACCAGCAGAATCTCCTTCTACTAAGAACAGTTCACTAACTGCAGGATCTTTACTGCTACAATCAGCTAGTTTACCAGGTAGGCTTGAACTATCAAGGGCACTTTTTCGACGTGTAAGGTCACGTGCTTTTCGCGCTGCTTCTCGTGCTTTTGCTGCGCTCACACATTTTCCAATAATTTGTCGTGCAAACGCAGGGTTTTCCTCGAGAAATGCACTTAGGCCGGTGTTAACTATAGATTCAACAATTCCTTTTACTTCACCATTGCCAAGCTTTGTTTTTGTTTGTCCTTCAAATTGTGGCTCAGGAATTTTAACTGAGATAACTGCACTAAGTCCTTCACGTGAATCATCACTTGAAATTTTAGGTTCTTTTTCTTTTATAAGATTATGTCGTTCTGCATATTTGTTTAGTGTTTTTGTTAGTGCTGCTTTGAATCCAACAAGGTGTGTTCCGCCTTCAATAGTGTTAATATTGTTTGCAAATGAAAAAACGTTTTCTTGATAGCTTTCATTGTAGGCAAGAGCAATTTCCAGTTCTATTGCATCTTTTCCTTTTTCAAAGTAGATAACATCATGTAACTGTGTTTTGTTTTTGTTAAGAAACTGAACAAACTCTTTAATACCACCAGCATACTGGAAAACATGTTCTTTACCATTTGTTGTTCCTGAGTCTCGCTCGTCTTTAATAGTGATTTTAAGACCTTTGTTAAGGAACGCAAGTTCTCGAAGTCGTGCTGAAAGAATATCAAAACTAAATTCTGTTACTTCAAAAATTTCATTGTCTGGCCAGAACGTTACTGTTGTTCCACTTTCTGTGACACTGCCACCAGTTTTCATATCATGCTCTGGCTTTCCCCTAACATATGATTGGGTAAACAAGTTCCCATTTCTTTTTACTGAAACATCCAGCTTTTTGGAAAGTGCGTTTACAACTGAGATACCAACTCCATGTAATCCACCAGATACCTTGTAGGTTTTATCATCAAACTTACCACCTGCATGGAGCTTAGTCATAACCACTTGCAATGCAGGCATGTTAAATTTCGGATGTTGCTCAGTGGGAATACCACGACCATTATCAACTACTACAACAGAACCATCCTGCTTAAGCACCACCACAACCTCTGTACAGAATCCTGCTAGAGCTTCGTCTATAGCATTGTCCACAACCTCATATACCAGGTGGTGGAGCCCTCTAGGCCCTACAGAGCCAATATACATCGCAGGCCGCTTTCTCACAGCTTCTAGGCCTTGTAAGACCTGAATATTTTCAGCTGTGTAGCCGTTATTTTCCTGCTTTTTTTCAGAATTTTCTGCTTGATTTTCAGTCATTTTTTCCCTTCTTTTTTAAACCTGCATGTGCGTTTGTTTATAAATGTTTTGCTTCTAAATGGGCTCCATACGGCTTGTATTACCCGAATTTGGGGGTTTGAGAAGAGGAAGAAAACCCCTTAAATACTATCAAAAACTTTATATATTATAGCAACTTATAGTTTGCTATGGCAACCACAATACAAATAAGTGAAGGACTAAAAAAGGAATTAACCAAACGAAAACTCTTTGATAGAGAGACCTACGAAGAAGTTATTTGGGATATTATTGAGGATACTTTGGAGCTTTCTGAAGAGACAAAAAGACATATTGAAATATCTCGTAAACAAATTGAATCTGGAGAAACTGTGTCTCATGAAGAAGTTAAGAAAAAATTAGGCCTCTAAAATGTACAGTATTGAATATTCTAAAGAGGCAATAAAGCAATTATACAAACTAGAAAAAGAAACACAAAAAAGAATTGTTGCAGCTCTAGACAGAATTCAGATTAGACCATATCCTCACGTCGTCAAATTAGTGGGCTGCCCTTATTTTAGATTACGAGTTGGTAAGTACAGAGTAATCCTTAAAATTGTCGATAATAAATTGCAAATTTTTGTTATTGAGGTTGGCCACAGAAAAAACATCTACAAATAACAGAAATGTCTCTTTCTACTTTTGACTCGGCCTATCCCCAGCCTTTAGGCTGGGGTATTTACCGGCCTCATAAATGCATAGAGACATTTCTGGGATAAAAAACAGGCGCATAGCTTCTATGCGCTGTACCACCACACTAAAGTATGGTATCCTAGCGCATCTGTTTTTTATAGCAGAAACACTTATATACATCCTAACCTATATATTTTCATTGCTTCTGTGTTGACCTACTGTAGAAGAGTATGTGATACACTATGGATCTCGATGAAATCAAGAAATTAAGCCCTAGTGAGCGTATTGAAAAGCTCAAAGAGCTTGAAAAGAAGAAAAAGCAAGAAGCAGAAGAAGCCAAGCGACTGTTAATGGAATCAGAGCATGAGGTTGCTTTGAATGAAATCAAGCGTGGTATGCCTATTCCTCAGCTTCGATCTACTGATGAGTCTAATCTTGTTTCTGCAGAAGAAAAAGAGATGTTCAAAGCAAAACGGTTTGGACTAAGCAGCAAAGTTAAAACACCTGAGGATACTATTATTCGAGATGATGGTATCAAAGAACTTGAAAACATGATTGCTTCTGAAAAAGAAGATATTGAACGCTTTCATCGTGAACATGCTGGTCAAATGCCTGAGCAATATGGCAATGTTATGCAAAAGGCAATGGAGTACCAAAAGGTTCTTGCTGATTTTTATGACGCTGCAAAAGCTGGGACTATAACTTATGAGCAAATGCAGGCTGCACATGAGATTCAAGAAAAAACAAATGCTGCACAGCAACAGTACCGATCAGCAGACGACGCTGTGAAAGAACAGATGGATATGAACTCTAGAATTCTTACAGGTATTTTTAGCACGTACAAACATGATATTGTTTAAGCTCAGGGTTTTCATTCTTTTTTTATATTATATTCTCAGCTTACAAAAACTATATAACTATGCACTAAGAATACTTTTTTATGAAAAAAGGCGATAAAAAAGAGAAGAAAACTATCAAAAAAAAGAAAGCAGCTAAAACAAAAACTCCAGAGACAGAAAAGCTACTTGAAGCAGCAGGTGTCAAAAAGGCATCTGAAGTTACCATTTTCTTCAGCAAGTTCAAAGAACCGATTACCTTCCTAGACCCCTGTAAGAACGTAAAGACATTTCTAGAAAAACGGAAAAAACTCATTCGGTGGCTTGACAAAATTACCTTTGCTAAGATTCTCTTACTATGGGTTTTTATTATTGCTGGCTTTGGCCTCTTTTATTTTTATGTTATGAACAATAATTCATTTCTCTTTCACACAACACAGAACAAAGGAGTACGCAACCTTCCTGACGCATTATACTTTAGTTTTATAACAGCAACAACAACTGGCTTTGGTGACATTGTACCTTTTGGCTGGTTTAAACTTATTGCAATACTTGAAGTAATCCTCGGACTTTTCTTACTTGCTTTTGTAACGTCAAAGCTTGTTTCTTTGAAACAAGATATTATGTTGTATGAGTTGTATGAAATTTCTTTTAATGAACGAGTTAACAAAGTACGATCCTCACTAATTTTATTTCGGCAAGATATCAACGCACTTATCAGTTCAATCCAAGAAGGAACTGCAAAAAAACGAGGAATTACTAACAATTTTGATTACTTGATCTCGTCGTTTGAAAATAATATGAGTGAAACTGTTTCGCTTGTTGCCAATCGACGTGATGAATACTTTGTGAAAAAACTTGATGCAGTTAACACTGAAATAATTGTAAACAACTTGCTGCTTTCATTTGAACGATTACACGAACTGATTAGAATCATGAACAGGTACCATATCAATTGGCGGACAAAAACAGCAGTGACATTAATTAAAAGATCAATATCATTAAATGAACGCCTGTTTAAGCGTCTTAATGCGTCCCGACGAGCACTTGCACATGTTCTTGATGACTTGAATGAGCGTAAAGCAAAGGTCACTGCGCTTGTTGAGGATGATTTGGAGAAATAAAGACAGTTAAATATATAAAGATGTAAAGATTTTTAATTAGAATGGAAGTTGAAATACAAAAAAGTACCACAGAACAAGTAGAGAAGTTATCAAAACTCCTTGGACTAGAAAAGCAAGAAGTAATAGGAAAAGCTGTTGATTTCTATTTTGAAAACTTAGAAAAACACTCAAAATTAAAAAAGGAAATAAAAGACTGGGACAAACTTAGTGATGAAGCTTTAGATGAGTTTGAGAAAGCACTATGAAAAAAGGAGAGATTTGGTTTGTTGAAATACCTTCTTCAAATGGTCGTGAACAAGCAGGTCTACGACCTGTTATGATTATTGCTGAATCAGAAGCCAACATCAGCGTGATAATACCACTCACTTCAAATACTTTTGCATTACGATTTTCCCCATCATTACAAATAAGCCCATCAAAAAGTAATGGCCTTTCAAAATCTTCAGTCGCACTTATATTCCAAGTAAGAGCAATAGACAAAAAAAGATTAAAGAGAAAAATTGGCATATTAAATAAAGAAAATATACAAGAAATTGATAAAAAATTAAAATCTTTTTTAGAGTTGTAATAAAAATGACTAAAATCATTATCAACTGTGACGGCGGTTCACGAGGCAATCCTGGCCCTGCAGCTATAGGGGCAGTACTCTGGGACATTAAAGGAAAAAAGATTGCAGAACACCGTGAACACATTGGTGAAGAAACAAACAATGTCGCAGAGTACCAGAGCCTAATCAAAGCACTTGAACTAGCACAAGAACACAAAGCTGATGAAGTTGAGGTATTTATGGATTCTGAACTCGTAATTCGACAAATGACTGGTGAGTACAAGGTCAAAGCACAACACCTACGACCACTGTATGAAAAAGCTCAGAAAATTGCAAGCGCATTCAAAAGAGCTGAATTCAAATCTGTTCCTCGTGGTGACAAACTCCAAGCACAAGCTGACATGCTCGTCAACTGGGCATTGGATGAAAAGGCTTAAATAAGACCTAATTATCCCTCTTTCTATGCAATTACAATTACTACGACAACTCTTACAAATACATGATGCACAGCGTGTAGAACAGCCACAATTAGTAACACCGTGCGAAGTATGGGAACATGACCCCACTATTGATGTTCCATTAAGAGAAATATCCGAAGATTTGCGTAGACTTCTTTTTCTAACTGCACCTAAGACTTTTTCAGAAAGAACACGAATTGATAAACACTCATTAAACGCTGCAATGAGAGAAACAAGATATGCAGATTTTGATTGGGCAACTACAAACTGGTTTAATCAAAGAGCAGCAGAAATTTCTGATAAAAAACTTGCTGACTATGAAAACCTCACACCACAACAACGTACTGACGAACTTGCAAATAATGTAATACTTGCTGGATCTGATAAAATACTTATTGAAGCTCATTACCTTGCAACTGGTCAAGCAATACTTCTTACCAATCCACATAGTCCAACAACATATGGTCTTTTTATAGAAAACCGACTCCGAAGAAATGCACGATACGTATCTGCATTTCTTCGTGAACATCATGACAAAGTAACGCGTGAGTGGGGAGACCACAAAGTATTTTCTTATACACAAGTTGTTGGAGCAGGTGTTGGACGTTTATCTGGCAATGATGTTGAAGCTGCGCTTGACGAACTGGTACGACAAGGAACACTACGAGCAGTTCCACGACCAGCAGTTGGCCCAGACGACACACCTAATCCAGATGTTACCATGTATCAAGCTATAGAGTATGACTGTGCATGTCCTAGTGAGGAACCAACATCTACACGAACTGGCCATGGGATTGGCTGTCCTGTAGATATTGCAGCATGCCGACCTGGTGAATTCTATGCAACTGTAAACAGGACTGTAGCTAGTGATCTTGCAGCAACTGGACTGGTTGAAATAGGACCATTACAAAGTGATCCAAAAACAGAACATGGTGAGTCAGTTTTTAGAAAGGTTGATGTTCAAGATCACCGATTAGTAGAATAAGCACAAAGCCTTATATACACCTTCTTCTTCATTGACGTAAAATCAATAAAAAACTCAAAAAGGGATACAATGGCAATAAAACAAGGAGATAAAGTAAAACTTGATTACACTGGAACACTTGAAGATGGTACTGTTTTTGACAGCTCAGAAAAGCATGGTAAGCCTCTTGAAGTGGAAATCGGAGCAAAACAAATAATTCCAGGATTTGAAGCAGCACTCATGGGCATGGAAAAAGGCGAGGAAAAAGAAGTAACCCTCAAACCAGCTGATGCGTACGGCGATATAAATCCACAACTTCAAAAGAAAGTTCCACGATCACAACTTCCACCTGAAGCAGAACTTAAAGCAGGTATGATGCTTGGTATGCAAATGCCAAATGGTCAACAAGTTCCAGTACGAATTTCTGAAGTAAGTGATTCAGAAGTAACACTTGATTTGAACCATCCACTTGCTGGAAAAACATTAAAGTTCAAAATAAAAGTAGTAGAAATCTCTGCTTAATTTTTTCAGTTATTTTTTCTTAATTTTTCTATATGCCCAGATACTGCTTGGACCAAGTACAATAAGTACTGCTGCTATAAACATCAAAAGCTGTTTGAATACTTGTGGAGGGTCCATAATCAGAAAGTACGCAACAAAGAGTGACGCAACAATATTAATGCCTAAAATAAAAAATGCCGCGCGCTTGTGGGTAATACCTTTTGATGCTGGAGTCTTAATCTTTGAGGGTTGTTCTTTTATTTTCCAGCAAGTTTCTCTATTTGCTCTTCAGGTGCCTCAGGAAAGATTTGAGCTGAGAAATTACAATCAACACACTCCCACTGTGTTGAACCACCCCACGCAATCATGTCCTTACTTAAGTCAGGACGTACGTTAGTACCACCACACTTGGGACATATCTTGCGGTATTTTACTTTCTTAGCCTTTGCTTTTGATTTTTTTGGCATGTGTGTTGGTTGGTTAAGGTACTATTTAAGAGTTTGGGGTTTTTTAAAATGCGTTTTTCTATCAATGCCATTGCCGCGGTCCGTATAGTTTTGGTAGCTCAGGCTCACATTTGATTTGCGGCAGTTGCATGTGTAACACAACGACTTCCCAAGGCGGCAATGGCATTATTAATGAAATTTGGGACTCAGTCTAAAGAAACTTTATAAATACAAACACCCAACACTTTGATAACAGGGTGATAGAAGTGTTTTCATGGGTATTCAGTTTAATCTTTAACCAGCCAGGATCATATAACTATTCTAGTGCCATGGATGCAGACTATTTACCTAACTCCACACTTCTTGGTGTTCCTCTCTATGGTGAAGCAGCTCAAGCAGAAGCGCAAATTAGTCAGCCAATTAGTGCAGCAGCAAGAAAACCAATTCTAACTGTAGGTGAGCTTGGTCAGACAGTTGGAGAAGGACGTGGTTCTGGTTCATTTATTGAATCATTGCAAGCTGCAATTAGAAAAGGGGCAAGTACCATGGAGTTAAGCATGTCCTCTTCTGGATCTGAACCCAATGTTGGTCCTGACTTGTACGGTCGTGAAAAACGACGTGAAATCAGAGAGATTGCCCGTGCAAACCAGATCCAAATTTCATCTGTCCACACCCCAGTACAAGTTGTCGCGAACATGAGTGGTTTTGCTGGTGAACAACGTGGCTTTATGGATGAACACAGGCACATTCAAGTTAATGAAGTAAAAAAAGCAGCTGCGTTTGCCGCAGATACAACAAACGGCGCTGCAATTATTGTGCACACTGGAGAGTTTCAACGACCATTTACAGAACAATCATGGTCCCGGAACAAATATGGAGAGTTTAGACACTATGACGAGGAGCCACATCGTTTCACAGCCCACTTAGTAGATGATCGTACAGGAAAGGTTATTGGTGAAGCAAAAAAAACACAGGTTGTTTACGAGCCGGATTATAAGACAGCAGAGAGTGAAGGTATTGTGGGACAAAGAGACGCAAATGGCAGGGTTCTAAAACCATATGACTGGGTTGATATACATGGTAACTGGATTGATCCAGACGATAACAATCGAATGTTTGAACGTATTCCTTATTGGGATAGTGAATTTACTCGGTTTAAAACAAAGCGGCTAACATTTGAAGACTTCCGTGACAGGGCAAATAGGTATAATGAACGATACAAAGATGAAATAGCACGAGGAACAAAAGAAGTCATGGCACCAGAAGAGATGTTTGTACGAACACAAATGCAGAACAATGCTCTGCGTTCACGAGGAGGATCTCTGTTCCATGGTAGGTATTATGACAGAGAGAAGAGAGGTTATGACGAAGCAGTCAAGGCTCTTAAGTATATTGAAAAAATTGAAGCAAACACGCCAAAAGAAGAACAATGGAGATTAGTTAAAGAAATGGCTAAAGTGCCTTATGCAAGTGGAGCTGTACAACAATTTATTGGAACAGAACACAAAATGCCGTCCCAAGTACTCAGAGAATACATTAAAGCGCAAAAAGACGCAATGCAATACTCACACGAAGCATCAGCTTCAGCAGACGCAGAGGCTGACCGTATTATCAATGACATGCAGCACGTTATTAGCGTAGACAAGTACGCAAAGAGAAAAACAAGTGAAAGTTATGCTGAAGCAGCAATGCATGCAATGGATCTCACACGAGATAGACACCTGGACAAGCCAATCTTCTTAGCACCAGAAAACATTTTTCCAGAAATGGGGTATGGAAGCCATCCTGAAGAGCTCACTGAACTTGTACAACTTGCTCGGAAAAAAATGGTGCAGTTTCTTACACAAAAAGAAATTGAGATCCAAGGACAAATGCGTCACAACCCTCACTATAGAGGTTGGAGTCAAGACCGAGCAAAGAAAGCAGCCAATGCACACATTCGCGCAACACTTGACACCGAGCACATGGGTATGTGGAAAAAACATTTCTTACGTAAAGCAGGAGAACGCGAACAAGACTTTAACAAACGATTTAACGCTTGGTACATGGACCAAGTACAAAAAATGCACAAAGCAGGAGTTATTGGCCACCTCCACATTGCAGACGGGTTTGGTTTTGGTCATGGTAACCTTCCTGTTGGACAAGGTGACACACCAGTAGTTAGCGCAGTTAAATACCTTAAAGAACACGGGTACAAAGGAGCATTCTTGTCAGAAGGGTATGGTGACGCACCCCGTATGATGCGTGACGCATGGAAAGCATTTGGAAGTCCAATCTATGGAGTGGGCGGGCCAATGCGATCAGGATCACCAACACGATGGAATGATGTAATGTTCTCATACTTTGGAAAAACAGAACCACCCCACTATGTGTTTGGAAGCTATGCACCATCAAACGACTGGACACTTTGGAGCCAGGTTCCAATGGAGTAAGATTATGCAAGCAAGTGACACATCACATATTACTCGGAAAAAAGTAAAAAAACGAAAACCTCGTCGTGTTATTCAAGTTCCACAACAACTTATTGTTAATGGAAAAGATATTTTTCACACATTTCGTAACATGGTTGACGCGTTTGAAATTTTCTTTGTGCTCAATGATCTTAAACCTGTTGCCCGTGTTGAAATGCATGAAGATTCATATGCAGAAGTACTTGACTTTTGTACTGCGCAAAAACTGAGCATTGAACTATCTAGTTTTAAAATTGTTCGGAATACAACTGATCCGGCACATAACACCGCATTAATGGTTAAACCAGACTACCAAGACAAAGGAAGTTTCTTTGCTTATATTTCAAGAAGTACTGATGATGCAACGCACGCAAAATTTTATGAACACATACGCAACGATAACAAACTCGGAGAAATGCTTGGATACCCTGATTGCTGCCGTAATTTTTACGACGAAAAATATAATGATGCAACAGAATTTGGAGATGAGTACTGCTTTTTCTCCATTGCAAACACAAAAGAAGCACCATTATTTTACACTAACAACATGCTACGATTCTTTGGTGTGACACTCCTTAGTCATTTTCCTTGTTCATACAATTGTGTGAATTCATTGTTTCAAGCAAAGCGACGTCTTGAAGCTATTCGAAGAGCAAGTCCTGCTCTTGCTGAGTATGTTGAAGATGTCTTACGAGGACCAGTTATTGCCCATGCAGGAACAGGTGTACACGCATTGAAACGAACCTCACAAGAAGGGAATACTATTACCTACAAAGATGTATGGTTAACAGCTCCAAACCCAATGCATAATCTACTTTCTGAAGGAAACGCTGTTGAGATGGTAAGTGCAGACCATATACGCATTAAGAATAAGAATTTGTTGGTCCATGAAGAGCGTGGCCATGGTGTTGCAATGGTTGTGTTTGAGTAGATTTGTGGAGATAAACTTTTTTAATGGCTCTTTGTTTCTCCCTGCCTATGGCACAAAAACGGGAGATTCTCCAGAGTATTGCTGATGAGTACCGAGACTTAGCTGGCAAGCTGCTACAGCAAGGAAAATTTCTCAAGAACACTACTGAAGGCTACTTTGCAGGTGCTCGTATTGATGACATTCATGCAATATTTGAAGAGCTTAATCTTGGCAAATACAAAAACTTCATTGATCTCGGAAGTGGTGATGGCCGTGTTGTTATGATGGCATCTGTATACACACAAGCAACAGGAGTTGAAACCGATACAGACCTGCACAATGTTGCTTTGAAGATGCAGCAGCAATTGAAAAACAAAAATAAGTCATTAAAGAAAACAACATTTCTTAATGCAAACTTCATGCAGGATATACATTTTGGAGATTTTGATGTGCTGTTTATTAATCCTGATCAGCGGTTTTATGAACTTGAAAAAAAGTTGCGTAAGGAAATGAAAAAGGACGCAGTACTCATTGTATACAATGCTGTATTCAAACCACTCAATATGAATCTACAAAGGAAAATTGGGGAAAGTGTCAGTGCTGGCTTTATATACACAGTTTAAAAAGACCTAAAGGAAGGTTTAAATATGATTTCTTGTGGCACACTTGCATGAAACAACCAATAGTATTTGATAAAGCAACGCAAACTTTGGACATCTTTTTAGATGCATGTGATGTAACATCTTATGATAGGGAGCGTTATCACGAGCGGATTGTGGCTATTGCTGATCATTTTGTTGAGTATCTTGTGGAAAAGCGAGGAAGAGCAGATGAGACAACACACACTTTTCCTAGTGCAATGATTGCATTTGAATTATTTAATTATGTACATCAAGATCAAGAAGACCGTTATGTTGATGATCAACCATTGCTTACTGAGGTAATTGATCGCTTTACTCACGGACAGCTAAAAATAGGTAATTGTGTTGGACTTTCAGCGTTTTATGCAGTACTGGGAGAAAGGTTTGGTTTGAATTTAAGCACTATTATGGTTGAAGGTCATGTGTATCTAGTGTGTAAAGAGAAAGGACGTGACAAAGAAGTTTTTCTTGAAATGACAAGTCATGATGGATTTGAAGATGTCGCACCTCCTGAAGGTCACAGACGCTTACCTGTGGATGCCCTTGCTGCTGATATGCATCTTGAAATGATAAAGAGACATGGTGCAGGCTGGTGGAATGACTTTGTTGAAAGAGAAGTACAAGTATTTAGAGAATATTTTGGAACTAGTACATTAAAGCTTCGACAATGGAAATATATTCCTAGAAAAATACAGGGACATTTCAAAAAGGCTAGAGCACTAGCACCCCACAATCAATATGTACTAAATGCCCATGCACAATGGCTTGCTTCAGTTGGTCAAGTCCAAGAAGCCATTCAGGTATTAGAACAAGTCAGAGGAGAGGAGATTGTCCGAGGGGCTGTTGATTGCGAAATGTCTAAACTGTTATGTTACACAGGTAATCATGACGCTGCTATTGATTTAATAAATAGTGCAATAAAACGTAATCCTAAAAGATATGAATTTCATGAGCAAAGAGGCTTAATCTTACAAGAGATGCACCGTCATTATGAAGCAACTAGGTCTTTTGTTGCTGCACTTAGTAAGTATCATGATGGATACACAGATGAACGAGAACGACTTGAATTTCATATTTACCATTCACCATTGCCAATGAAACAAAAACGTGAGCTATTTGAGCAAGTTGATCCTAATATGCATAGCTCATATCTTAACGTAGTACGTGGTATACTTGAAGTAGAGTCAGGTGAACCTGAAAAAGCCCATAAACTCTTTGAGAGAGCCTATGATCTTGGCGAGGCAAGTCCTGAACAGTATTATGATGTGGGTATGTGGTACATGAATGCCATGGATGATTTGGAAGTAGCACGTGACTTTTTTGAAATGGCTGTACATGAAAATCCTGCTGAGTACAAGTATGTTTGGGCTCTGGCAGAGACACACATGCGTGCAAGAGATTTAAAGGGTGGAGAAAAGTATTTGAAGATGTTGAAGAACAATACTTTTCAGGAAGACCAGTTCACCAAGAAACTTTAGAACATATGAGAACTACAGTGGGTGCAGTTTTTAGACCGATTGGTCATTGGATACAAGGGTTATTTAAGGAATAAAAAAAAGTATGATTATTACAATTTCTTTATTAAGAAAGCTTTTAGTTCAGCTTGATTACTGAGTATGTTCTTAATTTTTTTCTCTTTTAGCTTAAGGTGTAATTCTTCAACCTTTGTTTTATCAGCAATGTCTGTTTTAGAGATATACACAATGGTTGGCTTGCCAAACTTTTCAACTGTTTTTAACAATGCAAATTGTTTATCTTGATCATACGTGTCTGTTGGATCAAAAACAAAGACAACCAATTCAGCGCAATGCTTAAGTGCAAGATAGGCTTGTTTTTCTATTTTATTCATACGTTCAAATCTGTTAAGTGTTCCTGGAGTGTCAATAAGTTGAATTTTCTTTTTTGGTTCTTTAATATACCCCAAGTTAAGTTTCTTTGTTGTAAAAGCATAACTCTTAATTTCTGGAGTTGCACTTGAAACTTTGCTTAGCAATGTTGACTTTCCCACATTAGGGAAACCGAAAAAGCATGCTGTCGGAAGTGATTCTTTTATTGTTGGAAAATCTTTAAACTGTTTACGGCATGTGTCCAAGAACAGAAGTTGCTTGTTGATTTGTTTCATAAAAGAAGATAGACGTCCATAAAACTCTCGCCTGTGCTTGTTGGCATGTTCAATGGTAAAGGATGAATCAATTTTTCGTGTGTATTCTCTTTGAAGAATGCTTGCTTTTTTTTGAGCCCATCGGCATGCTCCAAGACCTCGTTTAAACTCTACAAAATCAAGTTCTATGCGAACAAGTTCTTGGTAAAACCTTGAGAGCTCTGTAAAATTTGGAAATCCCATCAGAATGTGATTCATAGCTTTATGAATTGCCTGTGTTGTGATAGTAATTTTTTGTTTTTCAAGTACTTTAGACTTTTGTAGTTTATCCATACGTACTGTTTTCTTTTTTTGTCGTAAAGAGTCTGCTGCATCCCTTGCTGCTTTAAATGCAATGTCTAAGTAGGTCTGTGCAGTTTCCACTTTACCAAGGCCTTGTAGGTTCATACAGGCATTGTATAAAAATAGGTTTATAAGGGTTTCTGTTATGATGGGTATGTTCCAAATCTTATTTTTCGTGCAGGAGGGGTGGCACTGCGGTGTTAACTACTCAAATTCATTCGTAGTGTTAACGGAAATCACCTCATTATTCGGCCGCAATCTGAGCAAAGCTCAGATGCGTCAAGGAGCTTCGCCCCTTGAGATTTCCTGATAAAACCTTGCGGCAGTGCCACCCCTCAGAAAGACTCTTGGGACACACCCGTTTTAACTGTCTTTACTTTAACTTTCTTGTAGCAGCTACCCAGACATACGCTTAAATACCACTTCTGACTCTCTTTATATATGACAGGTATAAGACTACTAGAACCAGTACAAGAGCTTATTGACAAGCATGAAGAGCAAATAGCCCAGGTAGACCAGTACCTTGAAGATCAAGAACCACGTGTGTACCTTGTAGGTGAAAATCATTCACAGTCTGGGCATATGAGGTTTGTTAATGGGCTTGTAGAGGTAGTACAACCAAAGGATTTGCTGATTGAATTGGAAGAAGAAAGGCACGATCCTAAGGGATCAATTTATACAGTTGAAAAAGTTCTTGAGGCACATGATCTTGGTCATAGACTTGGTGATTTTGTAAGAATTCTCTGCACAGATTCTACAGGTGAGGTTGATTCAGAATTAGAGACAGCAAAGCAACAATTGCTTGTAACACCCCATCATGATTTAACAGGGGATGAAATGGATCAAGTTCTTAATACACTAAAGAAAATCTACACACTTGAAATGGCTGATCTGCATGCAAAGCTTAGTGAACAAGAAAAAGTATTTAGAAGAGAGTGGCTAAGTCAACTTACTCATCCTGATAAAGACGTGGTCAAGGCAGAAATATTATACGAGAGATATGAAGCAGTAAAAGATACTCGTGTATTTTTAGAGAATCCTTATATCTCAGGACTGAAGAGTATTACACAGCTTAATGATGTAATGGATATTAATGAAACATATGGTGTGGGAATGGGCATAAAACTATATACTATTGGAAAACTACTTTACGATTATCATGTTCTTTTTAGAGGTCTAAAACGCGATTTAAGCGGTAGCAAAGATTTTGATACTGGTAGGACGTATGACAAATTCCAAACAGCCTATCTTTGTGATACCTATCAGATTACCATAAGACCCTTTGATGATCCAACAGCATCTAAAGAATATGGACGTCTTAGAAGTCATGGTGAGCTGACAGCTCAGAAACGTTCAGAACTTAATGAAAAGAGGGAAGAAGCAATGTCATGGATTCTTGCAGAACGTGTGGTAAGAGGGGATATTGGTAGCGTGCTTGCCTATGGGGGTTCCCATCACTTTCGAGACGAGTCTCAAATAATTAGGGATCTACAAGGAGCTTCAATACCTTATGTGCGCATTGTACTTAGGGTTCCAAATAATGTAGAAGGTTTTATGGGGTTGCTCATGTACGAAGCCCGTGGCCAAGATATACAAAGGAAAGCACAAGCAGCACACACCTCCCAGGCATCCTCTTAAAGCAAACCTTTAGAAACCTTTATAAACCCCCGGCCTTCCTGCCACAGTAACATGGCAAAATTACGAAGAGCATGTGCTTATCGGCAGCTAGAAAGGCCCTACACAAGGCGATCTAAATTTAGGTCAAAATCCTTTATTCGAACTACGCCACAGTCTAAGGTAGTGCGATATGATATGGGGAATCCTGCCAAAAGCCTTGATTTTCCAATCCAAATCTTTCTTAGATCCAAAGAAAATCTTCAAATCCGGCATAATGCTATTGAAAGCGCACGATTAGTATGTAATAGAGTGCTTGAAGGAAAAGTCGGTAAGCCAAACTATCATTTGAAAATTAGAATATTTCCACATCACATTCTTCGAGAAAACCCACTTGCAAGCGGTGCAGGTGCAGATCGTATGAGTACAGGAATGAAAATGAGCTTTGGAAAAGCAATTGGTAGTGCTGCACAAGTACGAAAAGACCAAATCTTATTCCAAGTAAACACACTTAAAGATCATATTCAAATAGTAAAAATTGCTCTGAAAAAAGCACAACAAAAATTTCCATGTACCTGTAAAATTGAGGTTGTGGAATTAAAAGGTAAACAAGCATTAAGCGCAGAGGAACTTGCTTCTGGTATAAAAAAACGGGGTCCAGCTCATGGACATGGTGTTACTGTTCCAGAACCTGCTGAAGAAGCATCAGTTGAAGACACAGCTGCAAAATCAGCTGAAGAAGACAAAGCAGAAGAACCACAAGAAGAGCCAGCACCTGCTGCTGAAGCACCTGAAACAGCTGAAGCATCAGCTGAGCAAACAGCATAATTCTCAATTACTTTTTTATTGTTCGTCTTTGTGATATAAATCAATGAGATATATTAATTCTTGATCTTTTCTGTAAATGTAAGAAAGTCGGTATGGGGGGATGTATAATTCTCGAGTTTCTTTCCGCGTATATCTCATTGGTTTTCCGATTTCTGGATTTTCTCTAATTTTACTAATTTGTTTGAGAATCCTTTCTTTTAATATGTTATTTTTTATTTTTGAAAATATTTTTTTAAATCTTGGTTCAAAAAATATGTCTACAATTTCTTAGCCTCAGTAAGAAATTCGTCAAAATCCATTCTGACTCCTTCACCCTTTTCAAGTCGTTCAAGCGCCTCGTCAGTTCTTCGCGCAAACTCTAAGTCTTCTTTTAGACTCTTGTCCATGTCACTAGCTTTTTTCATGATTATCTGCTCTTTATTTTTTATAATGACAAGTTTATCTCCTTCTTGAATATCTTGCCTCATTTCAGTAGGGATGACTACTTGTCCTTTTGAACTCATCTTTGTAATTGCTATATCCATGATATCACCAAGTAAGATTAATCTTACATCATATATAAATTTTGTGGTTCTAAGAAGTAATTTTTTATACTAACACCAAATTTTATAGTATTCAAGGGGGCATTACAATCATAAAAAAACTACTCAAGCCTGGATTACGCATGAAGCGATGGGTTGTTGTGATACTCATGGGGCTGTTTTTCTTCTTGCTCTTTTTCCTTATAACTTTTGGCAGGGAAATGCAAGTTATGATGAACTTGCTTGAGCATCAAGTAAGCTCTTTTTTTAATGTTTCAGCAGGACAGTACAGTCCGCGAATGATGCTACTCATTTTCCTTTTCCTTGCTGGACTCACCTGTATTATCATTGGTGGCAAGCATCTTATGAAAATGTTTATTCACCATGTGGCTCCTGAAAAAAAAGGCAAGATTAAACACATTTTGTTTAAGTCAAACGAGCTGAGCCAAGGTAAAACAATAGCAGTACTTGGTGGCGGAACAGGACTCAAAAGTCTTCTTACCGGCCTAAAAAAACACACCAACAATATCACAGCGATAATCACTGTAGCAGACGAAGGTGGCAGTAGTCGACAAATGAGAGATGACTTTGGTGAGCTTCCACCAGGTGACATGCGGAATTGTCTTGTTGCACTGTCAGACTCAGGACCACTACTTGCAAAATTGCTCCAATATCGTTTCAAAGTAGGAACACTCAAAGGTCACCCAATCGGAAACTTACTTATTACTGCCATGGCAAAAGTTACTGGTAGTTTTGAAAAAGGCATTGCAGAGACGTCAAAAATTCTTAACATCCAGGGCAGGGTTTTACCAGTTAGTCTTGGTAGAACACATCTTTGTGCAGAACTTGAAAATGGAAAAGTAATTCGAGAAGAACCTGAAGTAGAACACCATACTATCAAATACAAAAGCAAGATTAAACGTCTTTTCCTAGATCCACATGTGCACGCCTACAAAGAAGCAATTAAGGCAATAAAACGGTCTGACATTGTTGTCCTTGGTCCAGGAAGTCTTTACACCAGTGTTTTGCCAAACATTCTTGTAAAAGGTATTTCTGAAGCAATAAAATCAACAGGCGCAAAAGTTGTGTATGTGTGTAATGTCATGACACAACCAGGTGAAACAGATGGGTACTCTGCTCATGATCACGTGGCGCAGATTGAAAAATATCTTGGAGTTGGTATACTCGATTACATTATTGTTAATGCAGACAAGGCACCTGAAAAAATATACAAAAAATACAAGGCACAAGGAGCAGAGCGTGTAGACTTTGATGAGCAACGACTCAAAGAGTTTGGCGCAGAAATTGTACAAGTAAAGTTGATGACCAAACTTAATCTTCTCAGGCATGATCCGGACAAACTTGCTGAAGCTGTGATCAAGCTGGAGTAAATACGATAGTTTTATATAGTTTAAAAGGGTTAGAGATAGTATGACAACTGAAACTGTGACAATCCCAAGAGAAGAATATGAGCGTCTTAAGAAGCTTGAAAAAGTAGATCATGAACTTATTCAGCAATTAACTGAAAGTTTAGAAGATGCTAAGAATGGCCGGATTCGTCGTGTTGTTTAATTGCTTCTTTGATTATTTCATAATATTTAGATAGGTGGTCTTTAATTTCATCAATTGTTTCTTGCTGTGTTTTCTTATCACTGACAGCGACCATAAGTACTGCTTTTAATTCTTCATAAACTATAAAATAAACTCGTTTTCCGCCAATTCTTTTTTCACGAAAAAAATTAAAGCTTAATCCATCACCAATAAAAGGATTGTTTGTTAGTTGTTTTTTCTCAAATTTTTCCACTTCTTTTTGTTCATTTTTTGAAAACTTTTTGGTAAGCTCTTTGTCAAAACGTGCAGTTCGATAGATAGCATACATAGATTATTCTTATATTTTCCAATTAATAAAGTTTTAGGGCACTCTACCCACATCTATTGTCCCGAAACTGCTACACACATCGAAACTACTACACTTTTATTAATTC
>CAYFJX010000015.1:0-31756 GCA_964343705.1 uncultured Methanosarcinales archaeon | reverse complement strand
TCACATTTTGTGCCTTTTGTGTTAACAAAAGGCGGTTGGACTACACCACAGGGGCATAATGAATGTGATGTGAATATGACCTTGTTTTCTGATGTGATTTATAAATATTTTTGTTTAGTTCAACAAAAAACATCTAACAAAAATCAAAAACTTTATATACATGTACGTGTACACGTACACGTATGGCAACTAAAACTATAACCATCACAGAAGATGCATACAATCTCCTTAAAGCACGTAAGCTAGAAACAGAGAGCTTTTCAGAGGAAATCACACGTCTTCTTACTGAAAAGAAGAAAAAGAGCCTAATGGATTTTTTTGGCATTATTTCAGATGAGACAGCCAATGAAATGCATGCTTTTCTCAAGAAAAAGAGAGAAATAAACCTTAAAATAAAAGCAGAGAAATGGAAGAATTTACAATGAAATTACTTGATAGCACTTTTTTAATTGATCTCTTGAATGGAAAAGCAACAACAAAAAAGATAATCGAACAGGATGACTTCTACTTTACAACACAAATAAACATGTTTGAAGTCTTGAGTGGATTATTTTTTTCTGAAAAATCAGCAAAGAAACAAGCAGACGCATTAGACTTATTTGAAAATGTATTAGTCCTATCTTTAGATGAAAAAAGTGTTGTCAAAGCAGCTAAACTAAGAGCACAATTGATGAAAAAAGGAGAACCAATTGAGGATACAGATTGCTTAATTGGGGGGATAGCATTAACCAATGGAATAAAGCAAGTAGTAACCAAAAATGTAAAACACTTCAAACGTATCCCAGGAATAAAAGTAGAAACATACTAATTCTTATATAATCCCCAACTTACCAAGTCAAATGGCAAAAAAACTGACAGTCCGACAAGCCTTGAGACGATCTGGCTTGTTCAACACAGCCTATGAAATGGAGCAGGCAATCAAAGAAGGAAGAGTCACCTTTAACAACAAACCAGTGCCAAACCTGGCTTTTCATTTTTCAAAAGATAAACGAATCTTTCTTGATGGCAAACCTGTCAAACCATTAAAGAAAAGGTATTTTATTTTCAACAAGCCTGCACAAACTAGTTGTCAAAAAAATGAGCAGTACAAGTACATTGTTGACTTCCTAGACCTTGATGAACAAACAAAGAAGACCTTATTTCCTGTTGGTCGACTTGATGTACCAACAACTGGATTAATCATTATCACCAATGATGGTGAGCTTTCACACAACATAACTGAACCAGATAAAAAAATTCCTAAGACGTACAAAGTTCTCCTTAACCAAGAACTCACTAGTGACATGAAAAAAGAATTAGAAAAAGGTGTAACCATTACTGTTGATGCAAAGCCATACCAAACCCAACCAAGCAGAATCACAATCCTAGACAAACACACCTACACTATGACTATAACAGAAGGAAAACATCGCCAGGTAAGAAAGATGTTTGAAGCAGTTGGCAATAGAGTCATGGCACTATGTCGAATACAAATTGGGAAACTAGAACTGGGAGACTTGCAAGAAGGTAAGGCAAAGGAATTAAAAAAAGAAGAAATTAATCAGATTACTATTGAGTGAGACACGCTTGCATCCCCTCGTTCATCGTAAAAGTCACGTTGTCTAAAAGAATCTACAAGTCCAAACTCCTTACGTAAATATGCAAGATGATCTTTGTCAAAATACAGTTTCCCATCAGTGCCTTTTGCTGGTTCCAAGCCAACTCCCCCCTTCCCCTCAGGTAGCATAAGAGTTTTCAGAAGTTTTGCACCCACACCTGGAGGAAGTCTCTTCCCATCATTCTCACGAACACAATGATACAAGAATTGCGTTGCATCAACAAGACCAGTGTTAGGATCATGACGTTCCTGAACAACCATGTCACCAAAATCACCTTTCTGAAAAAAAACATTGTATATAACGTCTGGCTCAAGCGCTGCAATAGCACTAGGAGAAAGCGGGGGCTTTTTCAGTTTAGCACGTTGCTTTTGAAAATAGGAAAACGGTTTGAAAGGGTCTCTATGTGAATCAAGAACAGAACGAAAGGCACTGAGAACAAGCTCATCAAGAACACCAAGCTCAATATGTGCTTCCAACCCACTCTTAGGGATATAAATCCCACCCCCAGATTGTCTTCCTCTTCTTTTTCTCCATGCCCAATAAGGCAGTGGAGATCGTTTAGTATCAGGTATGAATTCTTCTGGATCAAAATCAGTTCGGGATGCAAGTACACGAAGGGACAAGTACTTCTCTTCATTGTCCTTGATATCAAACTGAATACTTACTTCGCCCCCATCTTGAGTAAACATTTTCAGAAACCCCCAGCAAGACTAGCATCTTGTGTGTATCCTTCAAAGCCAGTAAGAGGTCGCACTTCTTCCTTGTGCGCTGCACGAAGACCATACTCCTGCATAATCTTTGTTCTGTCTGTAATAGTTAAATGAGGCTGACCTTGTTTCATTTCTGGCTGTAGTTCAAGATCCCCATCATTGAGTAAACCTTGCCATACAGTTGCAATTTGATCATAAGGAATATGCTTTCCTCGACGATCAACAACATCTGCAAGCCAGATGTACGCATTAACCAAGCCATCCTTCCGCATTTTTTTTGGTCGTGCTCCAAAAGCTGATCGTGGAAGATTTACCCCATAAACAATTTTAGGTTCAAGTAAGTTTGGTGGGATCCCTGTTGGATATGAAGGAGCAAGTCGATACGTGCGTTCTTCACGCAGCTGAGCAAATGGTTTAGGGAGGTGTACTTGATCCAGGACACGAATAAACCCATCAAGTGTTGCATCAGGTAAAAGAAGTAACGACACATGCTTTTCAATGCCTGAAATAGGTACATATGTTGACGAACCAGGCTCATCACTCCAGCGCCAAAAAGGAATAAGTGAGTGTCCTGAACCATTGGTGTGGAAACGCGCTATTGAAAAATTGCGTGCTTCTGAAGTTGCTCTACGCATTTGATCAAGTGAAACATAGAGTTCTTCAGGATCTTCAAGATCAAAATCTAAAATTATTCTCCCCATACCATTTTGTTTCATAAGCAATACCCCCCATGTACTATACTTGCGTTCATAAAGATGGGCCTGGGGGGACTTTCAATGGCAACGCCAAATTTGAACCCCCGACCTCCGGCTGTCTTAGGTTGTACCGAAGTCGGTCTTATAAGACCGGTGCTATAAGCCAGGCTAAGCTACAGGCCCATCTATCCTAAGAATTTAAAATTGCTTTATAAAGATTGTCATTGTATGAAGTGAACAAGGTGTTCAAAATCAAACACAAGGCTTTTAAAATGGAACACAGAGAGTGCATGTATGGAACTCGCAGCAGGAATGATCTTTGGAATTTTGTGTATGATTGGTTGGGGAACAGCTGATTTTTTTGCAAAAAAAGCAATAGACAAGGTTGGTGCGTACCGAGCTTTTTTCTGGGTATACCTGTTAGGTTATTTGGTTTTACTTGCTTCATTTATTATCTGGCCGAAAACAATAACACTCACCCCCAAACTTATTGGCTTGTTTGCATTAGGAGGGTTTGTCACGTGCATTGGCTATTTTTCTTTTTACAAAGGATTGGAAAAAGGTTATGTGTCAATAATTTCTCCGATTGTTGCTTGTAACTTACTCATTGTTGTTTTGTTGAGTATTGTTATTTTACAAGAGAGTTTAAGTGTAAACAGGTGGATCGGAGTTGGAGTTTGCTTACTTGGTTTAATTCTTGTTTCATGGCCAAAAAAGTTTTCCAAAGGTTTTCAGAAAGGAATTCCACACGCGTTTGTGACTTTGATCACTTGGGGTATTTCTATTTTTATGCTTGGCTACCTTACTAAACAGTTTGGCTGGTTTGAAACCGCTGTGTTGTTTCGTTTTTCAGTGCTGGTGTTTGCGTTTATCATGTTGCCCCACTGCAAAGAACGAGTGTTTCAATTCCCAAAGAAAATGTTTTGGACGATAATGCTTGTTGGACTGCTTGAAGTTCTGGGTACTGTGTCATTCAATTACGGAGTGAGTCAGGGATTAGTTGCTGTTATTGGTCCCATTGCATCACTCTTCCCTGCAGTGACACTCGTACTTGCTTGGTTGTTCTTAAAAGAGAAACTAACTTGGGTACAGAAAAGTGGTGTTGGAAGTATTCTTGTTGGGTTGGTCTTGTTGGCTATTTAAGTTTACACAAGAAGTTTATCCAATGAACAACAATGTGTTGTTTAAAGAAGTCAATAATTTCAAAGCCATGGTCCTCTAAGATGTTGCGCAGTTCTTGCTCAGTGTAGTACACCCAGAATATATTTTTTTCAGGTATTGAACGGCTTGGTTTTAGAGTTGGCTCTTTGTCAGCTTCCTTGGTTTTTATGAACACAACACCATTGTCTTTAAGCACTCGTTTGATCTCATTAAGAACCAGAGGTAGTTGTGATTTTTCCATGTGTAAAATGGATGCGCAGGAGAAAACCCCGTCAAAAGAATTGTCGGGAAACGGAAGTTTTCGCATGTCACCTTTGACAAAATTTGCTGCTGGACAATACTCCCTTGCAATTTTTATCTGCCCTTCAGATGCATCAATACCTGTGACTTCATATCCTTGCTCAGTAAAATGTTTAGCATCCCTTCCAGGACCGCATCCAAGATCTAAGATTTTCTTTCCACCAGTGGTTTTTAGTCCTTTTTCAAAGGAATTCCAAACTTGGGAAAAGTCACGATCTTTAGTATTATCATGATAGGTCTGAGCATTCTCATCATATACTGAGATAGTGTCTTTGAAGTTTTTTTCGTTATCCATGATAAATGGGCAAAAGGAGATAGATATATAAGGTTATTGCCTAAACTGTAGTTGCTAAAACTACAAAGCTATAAAAAAGAAACACCCATACTAGTAGCATGCCCCCACTTACACAAGAAGATGTATTATCAGAGCTTGAGAACAAGCTCATAGGAGCGTTCATAAGGACCCATGAATGTGAAGTACGAGTAATTAGCGGGAAACTTTCGCAACGCAAGGGTATAAGTGACCATTATCACTTACACTTATCACCCTATACCAATCATTCAAGACCAACTCTCAAGTGCATGGAATGTGGAGTCTATGGTAACCCAGATTGGCTAGGAAAGCAAGTTGAACCTGGAGAAGAGTTCTTTAGTGAAAAAGAATTGACTGCGTTGGCAGCACTTATAGACAGATATAATTCTTCAACAATAATTAAAAAGCTTGGTATGGAAAATGATACAGTGCAGGAAAGGAATGCCCCTAATGAAAGTTTCCATGTTAAGATTTATGGAACTCATGTGGGTGGTTGGATAAAGTTATTACAAGTAGGTGTCAAAGCAGACTTTACTGATTATGACTTGTTTTGAATAGGGTTAAAGCTTCTTTACTTTTTTATCCACCATGTAATTATCGATCCCATTACTATGCCCTGAACTGTAGAAGCAACGCACACTATACAACTCTGCCGCAGTTGTGTGATTCTCAAATTCTAAACGTTTTTTTACTTTTATTCGCTCTGCACACTGACCACTACGGTAAGCAGAACATTGTAAGCTGATATCAACTGGTTCGACGTTTTTGTCAGGCCAAGTATTTTTAATCAACCATTCACCTTGCGTAAGAACAACACCTTTTATTCGCCTACCTGGATGATCCCATTTAAGACTCCCCCCACCATTGTAGATAGGGTATGTACAAGTGAATTTGTACCTCCTTTTTCCGTCATGTGATATCCTAGTAACCATTCATACACCCATAGGCTGCCCATGTCATAAATCCTTGGTGTCTACTTATGTACTATAAACTGATGAGAAACCTGATTTCACCATAAACTATATAAAAAAGGGCGTTGTTTTGGCACATATAACCCTTGCACCAGTAGTCTAATGGTAGGATGGGGCCTTGCCAAGGCTCCGGTCCGGGTTCAAATCCCGGCTGGTGCATTTTTATCTTTCTGATTTCTCTGTCTTTCTGAGGGGTTGCGTTAGCAATCCCTCCTGCACGTGTTTTGTCCAAGCAATCAAAAATCGAAGATTTTTGGTGCTCATTTGAGCTTTGCTCAAATTGAGCTTTTGACAAAAGGTTGTCTTAGGTTCAAATCCCGGCTGGTGCATTCTTCACACCATCAACTCAACACCTGG
Source organism: uncultured Methanosarcinales archaeon (assembly GCA_964343705.1). Classification (GTDB taxonomy): domain Archaea; phylum Nanobdellota; class Nanobdellia; order Woesearchaeales; family UBA12501; genus JAUSFM01. The sequence goes on along the minus strand of CAYFJX010000015.1, from coordinate 25,651 downwards.
AAGACGCCGAAAATCTGTGTCTTTTGTAAGAAACATAAGACCATGGAGTTGGGCAGACATGTAAATAATAACATCTATCATGGCAATTTTTTTACGTGACTTACGTAAGCCTGCATATATGTAACCAGATTCCACAAGGACAGATTCGCGAAGAGGGATAATAATACTATTCTTCTTAATATGAGATATCCCCCAAGAGATATCAATCTTCCTTTTCTTAAACCATGGAATTATCTCTGCAAGAGTGATTGCACTTGTGTAAACCTTAGGAGTAAGACTAGTTTTAACATACTCTCCTTGCACACTTCCCCTAAAGTACTCAACCCATGCTGATGTATCAAGAAGTTTCATTTGAATTCTCGAGTGGTTTTGTCACGCTGAAAAGGAGGAGCCCCTCTAGCTATACCAAAACCAGATATATCTTTATGCCGAGGAATCAGAGCTATTTCTACTGTTTCCCCTTCTTTCACACCTTCAAGCTTGTTTTTAGGGATAATAACACCTAGTGAAGATCCAATCCTCCGTAGTTTAACCAATAGTAATTCCGCCATATTATAATATGTTATAACAACCACTATTTAATTTTTTTGTTTTTCAGACCAACAAAATTTTTAAAATCATTAGTTAGTCCAAATACATGCACAACTGCGAACTCTGCAAAGCTCAAAACGAGGAGTATCGTCTTATCTACAAAGATCAACACTGTTTCTGCATTGTTAATATCGAACCCCTGAAAGACGGCCATTTAATGGTCTTGCCAAACAGGCATGTAAAAGAGCTTAGAGATCTTACTGCAGAAGAGTTGAAGGCAATGCATGAATTGTTTGATAAGCTCAGTAAGGCCATCAAGGAGGAATATGGCCAGGATGCCCTCATTGCCCTTAATAGAGGTGCCAATACCAGCCAGGAACACACGCATTTCCATGTTATTCCCAGTGCAAAGGCCATTAGGCATATTTTCGCTGCTGCTGAGAATCTGCCTGGAAGAGTGCGAAAAACACCAGAGGAGCTTACCAAAATCAAAGAGCGTTTAGGCAGCATATACACTACTTAGTAGGGGTAAAAACCGAAAGGTTTATATATGATCATGCCATCCCAAACTAAATGGTAAGCATTTTAGAGGAAACTCTCATTGAAGATTTAACTCCCGAGCTTACTGCAAAGTATGATGAATTTGCTGAGAAATACTTAGATAAAGATGGTCACAATGAGATTGGTGTATTCTTAGGGGAGAAAATCTGGGAAGCTTACAATGAAACCAAAACATTTGTTGAAGGTCTTCACGAAGGCGCAAATTACGCAGAAGATTTTGACAAAGAATCATTCAAAAAAGCAAAAAGATTATTCGAGCGAAACAGCTCAGATTATGTACACAACAGAGAGCAAGCAAGAGAAGTAGTTTCTAATTATCTTATCCAAGTTCTTCGATCAATAGATACAGGCACATCAAACCAGATTGTCCAAAGATATGAATCAACACAAGATGAACGAACTGAAGAAGAACGATTTGAATTCTTAAAAGAATCATTCCATAACTTATTTGGAATCAACCCTCGAACACAACGTGGATATAATATGCAAATTGACCTGTTAGTCCAAAATATGGCTACTGAACATCGTGCAAAAGCACTTCTACAACAGTTTGGCCAACAATGGAAAGCAGTGTATTCTGGTGCTTTAATGAGTAGAAAATTCAAAGAAGTAGTATCAGATGCTGAGATGCCTGCATACGAGAAGTATGTAACTGCAAAACTAGCAGAGATTGACAAAGAACCACGAGCTGGCCAAGTGGCATTCTATGATAGAAACCAATGGCTTGACACTCACTTCAAGCTTGTCAATGATCCTAATGAGATTAGCTTTGACGATTAAGGCAGCGTAGCTTCTAGTAAAAACACACAATCTATTTAAATAGAGAACTCTCTAGTCTAGCATATACTAGTAAATGAGGTGTTAGTATGCCAGATAATGGAGATGAGAATCCTTTAGAAGAAACTGTTCATGATGAATTAACTGATGAGCGTAGAACCAAGTACACAGAGTACGCTATCAAATACCTTGATGCTGATGAACAATCACGGAAAAACACATTAGTGGGTGAGAAGATTCATGATGCATATAAAACAACCACCAAGATCATTCCTAAACTTCATGAGGGCAAAGATTATTCTGAAGATTTTGAAACTGAAGAGTACAAAAAAGCAAAGAAATTGTTTGATAAGGACAAAGAGGATTATGTCCATGATAAAGAGCAAGCAGAAAAAGTTGCAACAGAATTCATGCTTAATATCTTGAAGTCCAAAGGCACAAAGGTTTCAAAGGCAATTATCAAAGCATACGATGCTTCAAAAGGACAACCTCAAGAAGATCGGTTCAATTATCTTAAATCATCATTCCATGACCTCATGGGTTTAGATGTTCAACGAATCAGAGATCATGCAGAACATTCAATTGATACCCTTGTTGCACAAATGAGATCAGGGCATAGAGCAAAAGCTCTTATGCAAGACTTTGGAAACTTTTGGAAAAAACAATATGCACAAGGGCTTGCAAGTAAGAAACTACATGAGTATGTCCATGATAATGAAGTTGATGCCTACAAAAAGTTCATTACCGAAGAACTTTCTGGTATTGGTATGAAACCTAAGGAAAGCGAGGTTGCATTCCATGGTAAACAAGATTGGTACCAAATCCATTCACAAGCATACAATCACAGAGAACATGAACACCCTCACAGACTTCAGCAAAGAGGTATTCACCCTAAGAAAGCTTCAAACTAATTCTTTTTTACTTCTTTTATTAAAAGTATCCTACACCCTGCAAGTGTTGGTAGGAACACCCCTAAAAACACAAAGAGTGGTAGCCAGAAGGCAACAAGAAGTGAGTTCTTAACAAGCCAGAGTGCAATGTAAACATGGAGTAATGCTAAAGCCCATACAAGAAAAAGTTTGAAGCGAGTAAAAGCATGTGCAAAACAATCATGCATAGTTTTGGTAAGTTTCCTATCTAATAGTGCATATGAAACAAAACCAGTGTAGGTGAGTAAGGTGAAAAATGCAATAAACACTCCCTTAACAAACTTTTCTAAAAAGGGAAAGATGGCAATGGCTTGCATGCTATGGACTTTAACAGCAACAATAGTGCCAATAAAGTAGATTAGTGTCCAAAACAGTGTGATTCCAATAAATCGAAGACAAAACTTCCTGTAATTCATTTTCTTCCCAAGTAGTTCATAGGTTTTCTTCCATGAAAATCCTTGGAACACAAACCATACCAGCAAGGTAGTGCACAGTAACAAGAGTAATAGTTGTGCAATTAATACAAACTCACTGTAAAACGAAAGCACTGGAAAACGTGAAAGAAATTCTTTTGCTCCTTCTGGCCCTGTACCGGTTGGCATGCCAGTAACTGCAAATAATTGTGACACTGCAAGAAAGTGCTTGGTTAGTTTCGGTTGGAGAACATAAAAGATTGCGCTGAAGGTTGCAAAGAAAAGTAAGTCAGACAACATAACTGGAAGAAACTTTTTCTTGTTGTTCCAAAAGAACAAGTAGGACTTCTTTAGTTGATTAAGCATGAAGAACCATAGGTTGTTGTAGTTATAAATATTTAGGTTTAATCACACTGAATGTCAGGGCGGTATTCATGGATGCGCGCAAGGTTCTCCTGGAAGCCTTTAACATGTAACAAGCCCCCTCCTAAAAGAATACGGGCTTCAGGATTTTTTTGTATATGAGGAAGTGCTCGTTTTACCATGCAGTAATCTCTCCTTCCCCTTATACCAAGTAGTCCCCCCGCAAGAGGATGATCATGCCGCACATCCGCCATAAAGTTAGGGTTTTCTAGTATTTCCTCTTTCTGATCATAGTATCTAAGTGGACCTTTAAGTGCTGAGTAGGTAAGGCCAACGAATAACAGTGCTTTTGTGCCAGAAGACATGTGGTCAAAATAATCACTGTCTTTTTCCAAACGAACAACAGGAACATCATGTTCTTCTGCAGCTTCAACCAAGGTTGTATTTGATAGATACCTTCCCTGTGCAAGAGACATATAAAAAAAACTAACCTTAGCTGGAATTGCAAGGGCAATCATATATAGCCTGTCAGCCAGAGATCGATCATCCCTTCTGATGTTTGTTCCTTCAAAGAGAATAAGATCAAAATCTTTAACAAGATCCTTTACAGCGTCAGATTCTACCTGGTTGTATGTATGTGTTTCACCAAACACTGTTATTTTCCTTGGAGAATCATCAACCACAACATCTTCTTCACTAACAAAAAGACAACTCTCCATGTTTTCATCAAGCCACTTTTTATGCCCTATAGCGTCTGAAAAAGCATGAACTGTCAAGCCAATATACGCTGCTGCATAGGCACCTACAGTCCACTTTGCTATCTTTTTTACAAGACTCATACAATGCGAGAAAAAATGATTATATTTAAGGCTTGCTACTTCATGAAATTAAATCTAAAATCCTTTTTCTTAAGTGTTCCGCCAGCAATGGACACAAGCTTTTTACCTTCTTTTTGCGTAACAGACACATCAAAGTCAGACTCCAGTTTGAGGTATGAATCTGGTACACCTTCTGGTCGTGCTCCTGATTTTAGCTGCACTGCATTGTTGTACATGTCTCTGAAAGGAATATCAAAGATTTCATGGTAAGAGTTTGCATGTGTTGTTGATTTTCCTTCTTGGATAGTGATCTTTGGTTCTGCACTAACTCTGCTTGTATCACTTAGAAGTATTGAGGGGTTTATTGAATCAACCACTACAGTCTGGCCATGTGCTTGAGTAAAGTTACCAAAGCATTTTTGTACTGTTGTATCAATGTATGTTGTTGCTGTTTGTTCTATTGTTTGCAAGTCAGGAATAGTATATGAAAAGCCAAGACTCCCACTGTTTGCACCAATTCGATGCAGACCACATTCTGCTGTTGCAGTAAAACACATGTCAATAAAGTTTTGTGTGTTACTATTTTGTGAAACTGCACTATCACCCTTGCTTGTTATTGTGCCTATTACAACAAGAACACCTATTAGAAGGAAAATACCAAACAGTACAAAGACCATCACTTGCCCTTTCTTCATGAGAACACCTCAAGTAATGTTTGTTGATCAAAGGATTCTATTCTTGAACATTGTGCAAAGTTTCTTTCGTAATTGTCAATGGTTTCCATCATAATAGATGCATCAGGGTAAAACGAGAAAAGACGTTCATTTTTTGTTTGTTGCATTATATTGTTGGTAAAAGTGAGAGTGGCATCGCTGTATGACGTCGTAAATGTTTGCACTCGCTGTGGTGTTCCTTCCTGTTCAAAGTCAGCATAGCGAACAGGTAGGTTATTGCATGCTTCTAAAACATTAAAGTCTCCAGTGTGAAGTGAGAAGAAAACTTTTTCTTCTTGGCATGGTTCATTGTTTTGTAAGTGAAGATTGGAGCCGTCTAATGTTGCTATGTTGTTTACATGTAAGGATTGGAAGAGATCATAAGGTAGACCATCATACACCCCAAAAGTAATGATATCTTTGAGTATGAATAGTTGACTTGAAGGATTGGCATAGCCATCAAAAAGAGCAAGTGCTTCTTCTTTTGGCATAAAGTGAGATGGTTTTAAGACAAACAATGAATGTTGTGCAGGTTGAGAGTTGAAGGTGAAAAAGCTACTGAGTTCGTTTTCTTCCTGGTGAGAAAAACGAGATTGGCTACCAAGATGAAGTTCATACACACCCTCGTTTTCATCAAGTTTGAATCGTGTTTCCTTCTTTGCTATGATAACCTCTTTAGTAGTGTTGTTTTGGAACGTTGTTGTAGTGTCAACCGTTGTCACCTCATCAGTATCTGGCGTTATAGATTTCAAAGTAAACCGCGCATCATTTGCATCAGCAGTACCATTCAAGTTCTTGTGAGAGAATCTTGTACCTTTCTGCAGAGTTAAAGAAACACCCCTGTCAAAAAAATCAGCTTGCATTCTCTTATTCTGCTGACAATTAACTTGAATAGCACCAACAGTTGACTGATCATCGCCTGCACAGACAAAAGAAAGAGAAGCAAGATTGTTATTAACATTTCTAATTTGAACAGACTTAATATTTTTTAGAGTGTTGCCATTTGTTGTTATGAGATCAGCGTCTGTGATAATTATCTGCCCAGTAGTACCGGCAAAGTTCTGTACATTAATTGATTCAGAATCTTCATAAACAACTTTTTCTCCTCGTTCCACCCTAAGATCTACACCATTATATTTAACCCCCTTAGCGTTCACAACCGTTGTCTGACCATCAGTAAGTGTGTTTACACGACCAGAAGAAGCATCCAAAGTAATACGCCTGCCAGTATCCATATCTATTTCAACCACACCAGGAACCGTCAGTTTTCCAGCTGAAATACGTGCGTTGTTAATATTGGTTACATCAATGTTGTACTTGTCTCTGAGAACTTTACGGACAAGATCTTTGTTGTTTTTGTAAAGTGGCTGATTTAAATCAAGTGTTGAACCAGTATCTATAGATGTTTGGATGTTATTATGGATAGTTTGTTCTTGATCAAGGCCAAGTTCATGTTGTTCCCCTGGTTTGAGTCCTTTGTCTGTTGTTGCAGTGCTTTTTTCTCCCAAAGAATAAATAGTCGGAAGAAGTAATATAGTCAGTAGTATTATCACCCCTACTTTTTTCATTTTTATATCACATATCTATAATTGTTCTTGCAGTTTCTTGAGGAATAGGAAGTGTATACAAACCAGGATTCTTACCGCCTGTTCTGAATCTAATAAATCCTTGTTTGTAGACATTCACATAAGTTATATCCTCTGCGCAATCTTCCATGAATCCCTCAAATTGATCAGAGCTAAAGACAAAATGGGTGTTTCTATATGAGACTTGTTGACCATTAAGATCTCTAAACAGCCCTTTTAGTTTTGGAGAAGTATCTGGATTACGCCAATAATAATCATTCCAATCACCACCTTTTATTGTAGTCCCCTCCCCCCTAACAGTTCCTTGATTATGGCTATTCCAGAACCGCAACCCAGGCATAACATGATAAGCAGGATTGCTTCTTGCATATAATGTTGAGATATCCCAGTCAAAAGCATGTGTATATTTTGGAGCGAGTGCAGTTACTGCTCCGACTAGTCCACTGACTGCTCCTATCCAGCCAAAAAATTGTCTTCGTTCAGGATCTTCAAAGTGAGATTCTAAATTTGTCATTTTTATAACCTTTTATTTATAAATGAACACTTGTTTATAAACCTTTTGGCAATGTTATATATTTTCCAGCATCAATAACAATAATTCGTCCAGTTGAACCAACAAAGTTATTGACATTAGTTGACTCAGTATTTCTGTAAGTAACACTATTCGCTTGCGTAACTTTAAGATTAACACCATCAAAATTAACACCCTTAGCGTCCACAACAGTCGTCTCACCATCAGTCATAGAGCGCACTTGACTACCAGAAGCATCCAAAGTGATTCTTCTTCCTGTTTGCATATCAATAGAAGTCCCACCAGGCAGAGTTAACTTACCAGCAACAACACGAGCTGAATCAATAGAAGAAACATCAACATTATATTTTTCTCTAAGAACCTTCCTTACCACATCCTTATTATTCTTGTATAAAGACTGCGACAAATCCAAAGTAGAACCCTGAGCAATAGAAGTCTGAATATTCTCATGGACTTGATCATATGCAGAAGATTTTTTCTCGTATCCACCTTCCTCACGCAGCCCAGTTGATCTTTGTTCCCCTAAACCTGAAACTGAAGACAAGGATAATATAAGTAACAAAAGAACACCTACCCACCTTACCTCCTTTTCCATTAGTATTACCTTAAAAAGATTATAATCCTATTATATCAAATGCGGTTGCTTTAGGAATTGGAATTGCAACTTCGACGCTTGGTCTTCCTCTTTTTTCTAAACAAAAAGTTAAATAACCGGCTTCCCAAATCTCTACACCACACATGCGGTCCTTATTTTTTTCAACAAAACCATAAAATCTTTGAAAATCAAAAACATAACGTGTACCAGTGGAGGTATCAGAAATGACTTTGCCATCCAGGCGTCCAAGAATCAGTTGTAGACTTTCTGAATAAGTAGGATCAGATATCAAAGCATCTGCAAACATATTCCCTCTCAATAAGGTTCCCTCACCATCAACTTCAGCTCCTTTTTTGTATCTCTTTACTCTAGCCCCAGGCAACAATCTATTCGCAGGTTTGCTTGTCCTGTAAAGATCTTCAACAGTCATTCTTTCCTGCCCATAAGCACTTTTCTCAACAGCTACAGTTGCTCCTATGCTAGCTGTTGCTAGTGCTCCTACGAGTAACATACCGTTGACTACATCTGAAATCCCCATAATGCCTTTATAAAGAAGTTGATGTTTATAAACCTTACGGCTATGAAGCATATATTAGTTCCTGACCTCAACGGAACTAGGCGCGTGGGCAGGACCACCAGTTATTGAGGCGAGGTCAATGTTGTATTTCTCTCTGAGAACTTTTCTAACAAGGTCTTTGTTGTTTTTGTAGATAGGTTGGTTGAAATCTAAGACTTGAGCAGGGTTTGCAAGAGCATTTTCAAAGTTTTGTTCGAGTTGGGATTGGGCGTCTATCGACTGTAACCTCTCTCCCCCTATTCCTACAACACCATCAACTCTTTCAGCTCCAAGAACGAGAGGTGGCACTACACAAATAAAAATAAGTAGAATTACCAGATACACCTCTCTTTTCATTTTGTAACCATCAGTCTAAGTTCTGTAATGCACTAACAGTGTTTGATGGTAGAGCAAGAGTGAACATGCCTTTGGACTTCACCCCAAAATGCATGTACCCATCATCAAACAATGTTGTATCAACAACATAAGCACCATTCTTGTCCATAAAATCATAAAATTTATCAAAATCAAACACGTAATCAGTTCCAGAAGACATATCCCAGATTCTGACACCATCTAATTCCTTAAAAGGTTCTTGATATTGTTCATCATTAAAGAAGTTAAGAATCCACTCTGCGCCCGGGTAAAAAGTTGCCTTGCCCATAATTTTATTCCCTTTAACAGACTCCCTCACACGCATCCCAGGAACATCTTCAACTGGCTGGCTTGCAACATAGACACTTGTAATACCCATAGTCTCTGGCCCAGAACCATTTCCTCCGGTAGAAAGACCACCTATGCTAGATTGACCAGATGTGGAGTCCATAAACATCCTGTCAGGAACAGCGCCAACATCCCGATTAGAGCTTGTCTCTACAACAATATCACCTCGTATATCCCTATGAGGAGGGGGTGTAGAATCAGCATACACAAAGATGCGATCAATGTGGAAATGTGCTTTTGGTTTTGCTCGGTAAACTTCAATTCCTGTTCTTTCCCATGTACCTGGAGCATATTTTCCGCCACCAATATGCTTTCCAGGCTTTCTATACCATGCAACACCTTTCCCTAAAAAAGGAGTTGTATTAGTCAATTCAACAGTAAATTCATAGCCGTAATATAATTGTGCATCAGTGTCTTCCCTGTTTTTAACTTTTCTCGCTAGATCTGGTGGCAGTTCTAAGCGTGCTGTTAATTTAGACATGCCATATTGGACAGCAACACCGCCTATGTTAAAAGGATCTTTAGAAATAGTCAATGTACAACCTCTTTCAAAAGCTTTCAAACGATCAGACCCCCACCTAAGATTCTTTAGATGGCGGCGCTTATTTATTGGGTAGGTATCAGATGGTTTTGGATTACTTACACAATCATCACATATCTGGCGAGCAAACAAGTTTAGTAAGGGATCATCTTTGTCTGGAACAGCAACAGAAAAGACATTACCATCATACAAATGCCCATCAATGCCACGAACAAAAAATAATTCCATACCTGAAACTTTGTACCTTCCGCCAAGTTTATTCAAACCTTCCATTTCTTTCTCAAGTTTAACAGGAGAAGGATTCTCGATAGCATGCCGAAATTCCTCCTTAGAATCAAATTCAGTGGCATGAATAATGGTCTTACCATAGTGTTTTGATACCCTTGCTTCAACATGGTCAATAAGATCATTTGCTTCACGAGCAGAATGCCATTTCCCAGTATTTGGTTTCACAGGACCTCGAGCAAAGGCAATACTTGGGATAGCAGCAACACTAGCACCAATTCCAGCTGTAGCTAGCGCACCTACCAATAACATTCGATTAACTACATCTGAAATCCCCATAATGCCTTTATAAAGAAGCTGATGTTTATAAACCTTACGGCTATGGAGTATTAGATTACTAAGAGCTAAATAAAACCGTCCAACTCTTTGCCATCAAGAAGTAACAAATCTACGAAAGGCTTAAATAACACCCACACAATCCATATATAAAGCATTGACACAACTATTTTATACACACAATGACTACTACTAATACCATGCCGGATACTGAAAGCATTACTGGGTTAGAAGCAAGAATAAGTCCAAGAAAAACATCTTGGGTAGTTGGTGGACTAACAGCATTGGTTCTTGCTGCTGGAGGAATAGCTGCAGCACTTTGGCCAAGTAATACACCTTCAACAAAACCAGCAGCAGCTGTACACGCTGAAGAAAAAAGTGACAGGTACAAAAAAGCTGCAAGTAAATACGTAGAACAAGTAGAGATAGGAAGAAAACATGTTGCTGAAAAATATGGCATACCTACTGATGAAGTTGAGGCAGTGGTATTGGATGAGATACAAGCTGGAAGAGGACCACAAAAGCTCTTACCATTGAATCAACCAGCACTTTTTGCTGTGTATAAAGACCAAAACGGATACACATCTTTAATTTTAACAAGTAACAGAGATATATATGAGTATGGAAATTCTCGGTTTTGTGATGAGAAAGTAAGAGACGCCATTAACCTTGTTCGTAATCATAAAAGGGTCACAAGAAAAGGAAAAGAAGAGTTTGGGCTTAGTCCAGCAATAAAATTAACACCCAAAGAGTGCCACTCATATGGTGTAGGGGATGATTGTGAAGCCTTTGCTACTTATTCTGTCGAAGAATGGCATGGCGGTATGAGGGGGGAAAACCCTGCAAAATTTTATATAGCTAATCTTCAAAGTAGACAAGTACAACAGATTAAGGAGTTCTTTTTTAGAAATATGTGGTATTGTGAATAGATTTATTATTTACACTCATCAGCAGATGTAAACGTTATACGTTTCCCTGTTACATTCCATGCAATTACAGATGCTTGTTCAGCATATCCACAAGGAAATTTTATTTTTTGTAGTTCCTGGGATAAGATAATATCTTCTGCTTTCCATTTTTCAAGTTCTGGATTATTAATCTGTGCAGCTCTCATCGCAGAAAAAATAGGTAGTTTTTCAGGAAGAACACGCAATATAATTTGGTAATCTATGTAAGGATACAATCTTTCATAAAGTCCTTTTACATCAGACTGTTCAAGTCGGTTGTACATTTTTTGATACATCTTTTTCCGACCTTCTAAGTCAGTCTCAAAACTTCCATCTGGCCTCTTATAAACATCTCCTGCTAAAACATCACCACCCACATAATCAGTTCCTTGGGTGATTAACCCTTCTGCAAGGGAATTTTTTATAACCTCATTCTTCACTTCTCCTTTCTTCTCATCCCCTAATACCATCTACCAGTGCCACGGTTTCGCACTCGTTCAACAATAGGAGATTCACCTTCACTTGATGCTGAAACTGCACCACCACCTGAATGCGGGCCGCTTCCAATGATCTCAGTGATCTTCGCATCCGCAGCAGAGCCTACCAGTGATTTTAGTTCATCATCATAGCCTTGTTCACAATCAAATTCTTCATTGCATAAGTCAAGGAATTTGTAGTAATTAGTTTCCACATTTGCTTTCCGTAATTCTAAACATGCAGGTGTTGGTTTGTTTCCACACCCACTACTTCGTTGCAACCACTGATGGAATCCTTTTGCAAATCCTCTTCCTTTTTCTACTTCTGTGCCACTGACAGCAACAAAGGGTGTTGGAGTACCGTACTCGTTCATTGCCTGCATAACTGCTGCCTTGAATCCACACCAGTCAAAGGTTACACCTGGGTCAGCACGCTTTCCACTTATACCATGAGGTTTGTTTGGTGCAAAGCCTTCACATGCATAACCTACTTTGCCTGCTGCAATGTCAAATGGTCGTCCGCCTTTTCCATGATACCATACATCATCAATGCTCATACCATGCCGTAAAAGCATGTCAGCAACAATTAACGCTGTGCTTTTATGTTGTTCATCAGTGATCGGTTCCCAGTACCTAACTGATGATTTCTTTGCGCCTTTTTGTTTCCATTTTCCAGCGTGTGGTGTGTTATGTTCGTCAGCTCCATCAATGCACTTAGCACATTTACGTGTTTTGTGCGCGTAGGCAGCAAGGTCAATGCCAATACTTCGCGTGTTTGCACTGAGGGCATGGTAGGTGATTATGTTTTCATTTTCAACTTGCATTACTTCACCATTACGTCGAATAAGGTAATGGGTTCCAATACTGTCCTTGCCTCGCTTTCCCTTGAAGAAGATATCTTCATAGGTACGTTGTGCTGATCCTCCTGTTGTAATATGTAACACCACCTTGTCTATCTTGTTAAGGCTTCTTTTTGGTCGTCGCACTGTTGCTGCCCTGCCATACCATTTACAATTATCATCTGGTCCACATTCTGTTCCTGGATTTATGGTGACAGGCCCCCATTTACCGAGGGTTACTCGTTTTGCTGCGAAAGGATAACGCACTGTTCTGTTTTCTCCAGTTGGTGGAGGCGGAGTCATGTGGGGACTTGGTGGTGCCACTGGGCCAATTGGAGCTGGTGGAGGCGGTGGAACTCGTGGTGCAGGACATAACTCATCCTTCTTTGCTTTTCCTGCTGCTGTGTCAAAGTAGTTCTTTTCTGGAACACATGCATACCGTTTATCATCTGCCCCAGGACATTTTGCACAGTAATTACCAAAGCCACATTCCATGTCAGTACTGTCACCATCTTCGTCGCCAAGTGCTAGTCGTCCATTACAATCGCACATGTTCCGATCGTTTGATGGGTCAACGTGAAGGTTAAAGTTGTCTTCCATTTTAACACATGCTTCGTAGGCAATGCAGTGCCCGCTTTCAGTACAGTAGTTAAGTCCGTTTGCATAACCACAACGCATTGCTCCTGCTGTTCCTCTACATTGACATTCTTGCCGTACCAGTCGATCTGTTGGACAGTCAGGCATGGTGTTGAGTGCGCGTGTTTCTTCGCACGCTACTGGAATCTTGATTGCGTCTGCTCCTGCAAACTCTTGCCGCTTACCACCAAAGCGCACAGTAACATCGCTTGGTACGCAGGTTTCAACGTTGGGTACATCATCTGCTTCTCGTGTTTTACATTTTTTCAACCACATGTGGAGTTTCCATTCTGCCGGGTTGGTAACAGTTATGTCCCTGCACTCTGTTGAAACACTTCGTCGCGGTGGAAGGAATAAGAATCCTTGCGAGTACAGTTTTCCTTTTTCAAGAAGTCCATAGTCTGGACGTATTTTTACACCCCTATATTCTACAATGCCATCATCAGTGCTGAGGAGATACACGTTGTTTAGTAGTTTGTCCGAGGTTGTTCCTGCAAGTCCTGACTTTGCTGGACCTATTTCTGTTTCAGTACAAGGGATTGCGCCACCAACTGAAACAAACTGGTAATTTCTGTGTCCAGGAGTTAGTTTTGAATAATCACTTTCATTAACTGAAGCACGTTCAATCCCATAACAGTAGCGTTCATTACCACCTGCGTCTTCTGTTTTGAACAAGAGCATGCCAAAAGCTAAGTTTTCTCGTCGTTCATGCGCAACATTCAGTGATGGAGCTGACCGTAGTGGAATTTTGTTATCATGCGCTTCCCTAAACTGATCATTTGTGTACTGTACTGTTTTTGCATAGCCAGCTTGTGACCCACTCATTCCTCTGATTAGTAGTTCTTCTTTGAGTTGTAGCCCAGGGATAGTAAACCGCGCAAGGCCATCTTCAAGTATTGGCCGCACTGCCATTTGATCAGGTGTTGTTTGACCTGCGTACCGTTCTAATGGCACAATATTGCCATTTTGGTCGCGAAGCTGGTATACCACATAGAAGGGTATGCTTTGTCCTGAGAGTTGCAGTGCTGCGTTAACATCAGATCTAATTGATCCGGCTTGGTTGTTTGGACTGTATTTTTCTAGTTCTACTTCAACATCAATGTTGTCGTTGACAAGGAAGACTGATTTGAGTGGTCGTGGTCGTTTAAGGAATGCTGCTCTGCCTTGCTGTCCTGCGATTGTTTCACACCTGTATCCTGTAAGTCTAAATGAACAGCTTGCAGGTGCTTCGTCTCCTACACCTTTTATTTCTTCTATGATCTGGCCTGTTTGTAGGTCGCCATTGTTATCTCTCCATTCCCAGTACATACGGATTCTGTCGAACCGGTAGGGTAATTCCATTGGGACGTACGCGTCAAAGCTTTGTGACTGGCCTGCACTAAGCACGCCTGTTCCCATGTAGTTTGTTATGGGGTATCGTTTTTCTCCAATGTCTGTACAATCACATTTGTTACCTGCAAAGCCATAGATTTGCTTACAGTCTGTGGGGCTTGCTGTACAAATAAGTTCAACACCATATTTTACTTCGCCGCCTGCAACTAAGCCACCAGAGCCGTGGTAGATGAATCGCGCGTTGCCTGTTACTGGGTTTGCTGACATAAATCGTCGTGTTTGTTTAGGATATAAGAATCCTTCACTTGCAACAGGCACTGTTCCAATACCTGTGAGTGCTCCTTCTATGTCAATATCAAAGTCTCCTGTGAATGCATAGAAGCATGCACTATGTACTAGTGTTCGTTCGTTGAGCATCTTGTACAGGTTTGATTTACCATATCGTTCAGTGATAGTTGTTTGCATGTGCTCGCCTGCTGATGACACTGCTTTGATAAATCCACTGATGCCTGTTTGTCGTTCTGTTCGTGCTCCACCATGGCCTGCGCCGTATCGTTGTGCAAAGCATTTGATGGCGTCAATAATAAAGTCACACAGTGTTTCTGAGAATGCTCGTCGACACATTCCTGTACTTCCTTTTCCTGTGAGGAGTATTGTTTCAAAGCATTGTTTAAAGTCACTGAAGACTTTCTTGAGCATTGCAAGGTAGGTGTTGATTGCTGGCAAGCAAAGGCAACGGAATGAATTTATCACACCTGCGGTTGGGTCAATAACATAGTCTTTGTTTGTTTTTGGCACAAGACCGTACTTTTCTGCTTCTTCCCTTGTGAGTATTTGCCGTGGGAATTCAGGGAAGAACTGATCTTCTCCTCGTTCATAACCAATAAGTTTTCCTGATTCATCAAATTTTTCTGTTCTGTCAGCATAGAATGTTCCAACTTCCCATTTTCCATCACCCATATACCTAAACCATCTGTCTCGGATCGGTACTTTTTTCTTGTTAGTGGTCATCACACCGTTGATCCCCTCTTTAACCTCAATAGTAACTTCTCGTGCTGGCAGAGTTCCACCAAAACGTACACTTCCAATAACTGGCCGTACTTCTTCTTCACACATTGTTGATGCTGCTTGTACTGCTTTTCCTACTGGTCCTCCACAACCACGGGGTGTTCTTGATCCATCTGCAATATCATAAAGACATGCAGATGCAGCAAATTCATTGTGGAACCAGCACACACTGTCATACTGGTTTATGTATTCTTTTGCACACTTCCGTGCAGGTGTGTCATCTGCTGCAAAGATTTCTGCTGAGTCAAAGGGTTTAAGGATATTTTTCAAGTTAGTTGGTTTTTCTATATAATCCATTGCTGAATCGTACACCGCATTTTCATTTACTTCTTGAATACCACATGCTGATATTTTTGCATCGACATCTCCCTCACTCAAGGAATATTTTTCTTGTTTTTCTCCTGCTTTTCTAAATGCATCATCTTTTCGCACTTTCATTCTGTTCATGTACACACCAAGGTTTGGTGCACTTGGACAGTAGACTCTGTCACAAATCCATTTCATGTACTTTTCATAATTCTGACGTTCTTGCATTGCTTGAGCACAATCTATTTTTTCTTGAGACATAGGATCAGTGTCACTGTATACACCTGAACAATTCATTTTTTCCACAACGAGTTTGTAATAGTATGAAACCCATCCTCCAAGACAGGTAACAAAGGTTCCAATAAGGACATATTTCAGGTATTCAAGAACTCTGTTGAGTACTTCAATAGAATCTTCAAAGAATTCAATTGAGTCTTTTAGGAGCCAGGAAGGTAGCCATCGTTCGTCAAATTCAATGTCAAGTGTGGTGATTACATCTGTACAATACAGTTGTGTTCTTCGTATCTTTTCTCCGTGGTAATCGTCGTATTCAAAGTTGATTTCCATTTGCAGCGGGATCTTAATGAAGAGATCATCTTTTGCAGTGATGTCACTCAGATTCTTTTGGATGTAGGGCAATTTGTTGAAGTTTATGATTGTTCCTCCAACTGTGTAGTCGTCATTCCAGCTTGACTGAATTGGTTTTCTTACCAGTTTCTGAGGGTCAAAAGCATATTCTGTTCTTACTTGCTTGTTTTGTTTGAGCACTCGAATTTGAGGTGTGCTTAAGATCGTTCCGCTGTCTGAGGGCCCTCGCCATTTAAGTTGGAAGTTTAATCCAAGTTGTGCAAGTCCTTCACGCAAGTGTTCAGGAATTACTGTTGTGGGTGTTACATCGCTTGGTGTGACATCCCAGAATGATCCACTACCACAGCGAGCAAAAACAACTGCGACTTCACCAGAGTTGGTGCTTCTGTTCATTTCGTCAATAACAAAAATTTCCAGTCGGTTTTCAAATGTTGATCCTGTATCATACTCTCTTCCAACACCTCTTAGGTCATGATGGTAGGGGTCTCCAGGAAGGTATTGTGTCATGTTTTCCCTGAGTTCTTTGGTGAGCAGGACTTCGATGGCAAAGCTTCCATCATCTGCAGCAGTTGCTGTGTATTCTTTGTTTGCAGTTGTTCTGACTGGAAGACTTGTTACAAGATCGTACAGGCTGGTACTCCATGCACTTCCGGGTGTTGTTTCTCCATTGACAGCTATGAATACTGTTGAACCAGGTGTTGCATTTCCTTTGACTAATACTTTTTGTACATAGCTTGGAGTGAGTTGGTCAAGATTATGATTGAAAAGTTGTGGTGCTGCGCCAAGAATACGAATTGTTCTCCGTAGTTGCACATCATTGCCTGCTTGGTCTGCAAAGGTAAAAAGTGCTTGGATTCGTTGACCAATCTGTCGTGAGGTTGTCTCATCCATTGGTACACGGATTTGGAATGGCCCGGCAGGAATTTGTTCTTCTTGTACAGTGCCGCCGATTGTTGCTGTGAGGATAGTGTCCTCGCTGGTGGTTCCGTTAAGGATTAGGTTGCCTTCTACAACAAAGATTTTTGGGTTGAGTTCTATTTGAGGAGGTGTTAAGTCAATAGTGACATCATACTCTTTGGTAACTGTGTGGTTTCCTGTTACTGTTCCATCAATGACTGCTTGTTCTCTTCCTTCAGCAACAAAGACAAGGTGGTGTGTTCCTTCTTGAAGCTGCACATTGATAGAAAAGTCTCCTAGGTCATCTGCTATTGTCAAGCCAGTGTAGGTTGTTGATGGGCTGATAGGTAGTTGAGGATCAACATATGCTCGTACTCTCGCGTATGCATTTGTTTTTCCGGTGAAAACTGCGTTTGGTCTTTGTAAGTAGCGTGGGACATCAACATCTAGGCTTATTGCATAGGCTCCCCGGTCAGGTGAAAATGGTGTGTTAGGTGGGGCTTCTGCATCATTAGCACCATACGGTGATGTTGGATAGTTAGGTGGGGCTTCAGGTTCTGGGCCTGGATACGAAGGTGTGCTGTTAGTATTGTTAGCTACAGATGCAGGCGTTACATTGTTTGAGTTGTTGTTTAGTCTTGGTCCTTGATTAGGTGGTTCGTAAACAGGTAATGCTTGCACCAAGGTTAGATTAAGAATTAGGTAGATCATACACAGTGCTGCTAATTGCACATACTTTCTCATGATCTTTCCCATGTCTTGCGTCCTCTTTTGTCTATAACCTGTTTTTTGTGTTTTTATGTTTTTATGTTATTGATTTATGGATTGGCTAATTGTGGCAGTACTTGCAAGTATACTTCTGGCTTGCTTGTATCATCTATCATTTTTGCTTGGGCAATAGTAGTTGTTGGGTGTGGCACGTATTCTACTGCGGTTACATGCAATTCTGTTGCTGATTGAATTTCTTCTATTGTTGGTGTCCAGTTTCCTTCAATGCGACCAATTAGCTCATCTTCATTGTCAAGCAGGGCAACGCTAAAGTCATAGGTGACACCTTCGCTTACTACCAGACTGATTGTTCCAAGCTGTGCTGCTTCAGGTGATTGGCCTAACTGCTCATCATCAAGAGGGTAGCGGGCAACTTCTCCAAAGTCTTGTAAGTCATCAGTTGACATAAAGACTAATGCTTTTTCGCCAGAGTAGAGTTCTTCAAGGTCTTGGAATTGGTCAACCCTAAAGGTTCGCTTCATGACTCGTAAGGGTAATCGTTTAACTGGCAGGAGTTCTACGTCAACACTGTTTTGTTCTCTGTCAAGTTGTTTTTTGGTGTACACATAATCTGGGTGTTCAAGTACAACTGATCCTGGTGTGCAGAAGCTTGGCATAAGTGTTGACAATCGTGAGATGCCTGCGTCTGTTCCAGTAGTTCCCAATGGACAACTAAATCGGTTTACGCAATCAAATGATACATTGACGTTGTTGATAAAGGCTCCTGTGAGATTGTCAAGAGCATAGATTGTGTAAGGTTCTGACTCTCGTTCATTGCATACTTCTCTGCTTCGTTCTGGTACCTGGAATATGCTTTGGTCAAATGCTCGTCGTTGTCCTTGGTTGTGGTCAATAAGTACTGGCAATGCAAATCTGAAAACATAGCCGTCTCCGTTAAGGGCTTGCCTGTCTGTAAGCGAGATGATAACTGGATAACGCATGCTGTAGGTAAAGTGGTATGCGTTAACACACATGTACTTGAGGTATTCCCGTGCTCCCCTGCCAAAACTAGAAGGCATAACATCGCCGTGGGATGGTGTAACACTAAAGTCAAAGGGCCATTCTTTTTGGAAGACCAGTCCCATGTCAATGTCTTTGTAGTTGTCTTCTGTGACGTTCCACACAAAGTGATGCAATGCATACTGATCATTTCGTCCTGGTAATGGTCGAGCTGTGTTTTTTACTTGCACTCGTGGCAGGTTGTAGAACAATCGGTTTTTGAGTGTGTTTAACACTGCTTTTCTGCTCCATTCAGGTTTGTCACAACTGAAGACCATGTCAGTGAAGGGAATGCCATCTGGAGGACTTCCGCTGCCAAGTGTCATAAGTTCAAGGGTTAGGCGTTCAAGAAATACATCTTCGTCTTCTGCACGCATTATTGCTGATGCAAGGTCATGTATTTTTTTGAGTTTAACATCTAGTTTATCAACAAAGACAGTGAATTCAGTTTGGTACCCTGTGCTTTCTTGTGAGACTCTGATTGGATACTTGAACTCTCCCCAAACTGATTTTTCACCAATTCGTGTTTCTGTTTTCATAGGTTGCGGAAAGGAAAAGTCAAACTGGTTGGTGAATGATTCTGATTGCAAGCCTTCGAGACATTCACTCATACGATTGGTCACGTAGTCATTAAGTTGATCTTGCATAAAGCCTTGTGTAGGAATTCGATTTTCACCTTGGTAATACCACAATGGCAGTTTGAGATCTCCTGCAGGTGTAAGAGGAAGATAACTTCTGCTATTGAGTTGGATTCGTCGAGGTATACTTATGAATCCTCCTTGACTACCAAGTAAGAGAACTCCACGAAGCATACTTTCTTCAAAACATTCTTGTACATAGTTGTGTACTGTTTGAAATTCTACTGGGATTTCTTTGTCTGGAACAAACTGTTGTAGTGTGTCATCTTTGGTAAAAAAGAGAAATGCAGCTACCACAAACAAGAGTATAACTCCTAGGATTATAAAATAAGTAACCTGACCCCTTTTTTGTAACATCCACGACTATACTAGCACTTTCCATTTATAAAGGTTGTGTGTGGGAAATGGCCCATTTCAAACGTCTTTCTGAGGGGTGGCACTGCCACAAGGTTTTTTCGGAAATCGCGGAATAATGACGCGATTTCCGTTGTCACCCTGAATGGATTTGAAGGGTTTACTACCGCAGTGCCACCCCTCCTGCACAAAAAAGAAAATTTCTTTAACCGCAAAAGTAGTAAAAATATAGTTCTAGTTAGGGTGCCACGGTCCGCACAGCAATGTAGCTCAAGCTCACCCTTGATTTGCGGCAGTAGTGTGTGTAACACGTCGGCTTCCCAAGGTGGCACCCTAACAAAATACTGCATAGAAAACTATAAACTCTTTAACTCCTTGACCATATCCTTGATTACATCAAATCCTTTTTGCCAAAACTGAGCAGAAGCAATATCAAAACCTAATTCTTTTACTAATTCACGTGGACTTTTTGATCCACCATCAGAAAGCATGCGAATAATGTTCTTGCTGTAGGATGGCCCTTGTTCTTTGTACTGTGCATACGCAGCAAAGGAAAGTAAGTTGCCAAAACCATAGGCATAACAGTAAAACGGTGTGTGGAAAATATGAGGAATGTAACTCCACTCATGTTTAAATGATTCTGGAACTACAACACCTGGTCCAAAGTGTTGCTTTAACATTTTGTAGTAGGTTGCGTGCAGCCACTCTGTTGACACATGATCTTTTGAAGCGTCGTGTGCTTTGATTTCAAACGCAATAAATTGTAATTGTCGTGAAATACTTGCATATGCATTGTCAAGCTGGTCAAAAAGCAAGTGTTTTCGTAGTGCTGGTTTTTCTTTTTTGAGTGCTTCTGCAAGCAAGAGTTCTGAAAAAATAGAAGCTGTTTCTGCAATAGGCAGTGCTGAGCCTACGTGGAATATGCTGTTCTTTTTTGATGAAAGCATGAAGTGAATCGCGTGGCCTAGCTCATGGGCAAGTGTTGAAACAGATCGCGCATCATTGGTGTAGGTAAGTAAGACATACGGCTTATACGCTGGGTCAACACCATAGTTGTATGCACCACCCATCTTTCCTTTGTGCACCAGACTATGGATGTGTTTTTGTGTGAACATACTTTTGGCGAGTTCAAAAAAGTCAGATGAGAAACCCTTAAATGTTTTCAGTACTAGTTCGGTTGCGTCAGGGTAGGGAATGTGTTCCTTTGTTTTTTTGAGTGGAGCGTACAAGTCATACCTGCTTAATTTTTTTGTTCCCAAGGATTTTGCTTTGAGTTTGAAGTATTGGTGAAAGACCTTTTGATTTTTTTCAGTGACTTTCATTAATGTTGTTATTGCTTTGTCGTCGATATCATTGTCCTTATTTCGAACAGTGATAGGTGTTTTGTACCCGCGCACTTCAACGTTTTCTTTGTACCAGTCTGAAATAGTAGCAGTGTAGATTTCCCCAAGGATGTTTTCAAATTTTTTGTAGGGAACAAAAAGTGCGTCATATGCTTTTTTTCGTATTGCTGCTTTTGGGTTGCGAACCTGGGTTACCAATTCTCCTTGTGTGAGTTTTTTTCCTTGAAAGTCATAGGTAAAGTCAGAGGTGAGCAGGTTGTAAATAGTGTCTAGTTTTGAGGCTCCGTTGGCATCTTTGATAGTGATTATCTTTTCTTCCTTGGTGCTTAACACATAATCTTTTTCTTTGAGAAGCATTTTTAGGAAGTAGTCTGCTTGCGGAGTTGCTTTGATAAGTCGTGCAGCTTCTGCTTTAGGAAATTTCACAAATTCAAGTCTAAACCAAAGCAACCTATTGCTATGTTCTGCGCCAATTTTCTGTATTTGACTCCTAAAAGTAATGGCTTGCTTGTTCTTAGTGTCTTCAGAAAACCACAAGTACGCATATTGTCCTAGTGTTCCTGCAAGTCGATCATATGATTCAAGATCTTTAATGAGTGTTGCAAACCATTTTGTTGCCATTGATGGTTTAAAGAATTTTTTATGACGCTCTACTTTTTGTAGGCGACGTTCAAGTTCCTTAAGTAATGAAGGGAGTTTACTTCTATCCTGAACAAGATCTTTCAAATTCCAAGCTGCAAGGTTGTAACGCATGAGTATCTAGTGTTTGTAGTGTTTGAGTATATTAATGTAGAACTGTCGACTAATAAGTGCAAAGAAGAATACAATACCAAATGAAAGAATGCTCGCCATGAGCTCTGGGAGGAATTTATTAATAATGCCAGCAAACATGAGAACTACAAAAAATAACATGAGAACACCCATTGGTTTAAGGAAAGCTGGTATGTTAACAACGCCAAACTTAAGTGCATGCCATATTGTTTTTAGTTTGGGAGCATGAAGGTATTTGTAATAAAAAATGTTGGTAAAGTGGCAATAAAGTAATACTATTAACAACATAATGAGTTGTAAGAAGAGTATGTACGTGTACCCTGATGCTCGAGATGTTATGGCAAACAGAGGGTCGTTATAAATGCGTGCTAGGCGAAAAAGTACAAAGTAAAAGGGCACTACACTAAGCAATAACCAGACAAGATTAATTGCTGAAAGTTTAAGAGAAAACTTTGCTAGATTTTTTATTTTCTTGCCAAGCAGTGTTGACCAAATAAGTGTACGTGTAAAGCTCCAACAGTAAACAATGATTAATATAAGGAATATAAATACACCGATAATCGCAAACAATGTCCCTTTTGCTTCTGAAACCGCATCAAGACTTGCTGACTGCACATGTGCAACCTGGCCCAGTAGGTTGGTACCATACACTTTTTCTGCAAGTTGCATTTGTAGTTTTCCAACAAAGTAGAGTGCAATTCCCCCTAAAAAAAGAAAGAGGACATCGTACAAAAATGCAAAAAGGTGTTTTTTCTTGAGTCCTTCAAAGATGCTGAAAAACGCGTTAAAGCCAGAAAAGTCTTTTGTCATGCAACACACCTAGTTCACAATTTGAGGAGCAAATGATCCTGTTTCTGTTTCTCCTTCTGGTCGTTCAGCTGCATCGCCTCCTTCTGGAGGTGGCACTTGCGATATTTCTGGGTTAGATGGAACAATTGTGTTACACCACATGCTCCCTTTGAGCTCATCTCGTATGAATGAGTGTAGATTACTTGGATTGTGGAATTTCACACACACTTGCGTAAACTCTTTTGCCAAGATTCGTACAAGGGTTTGCGAGGAGATCAGTGACACACCACCTTCGTCACACCTGATTTTAAAGTGGTTAGGTGTTTCTGGATTCTTGTCAGTATCAATAACCGTATTACCATTAGGCCCTACTAGGTGGAAGCTAAAGGTAAGGAACTCATTTTTGAATGTCTTTTCAATGTCACTCTTGCTTGGGTCGTCTGGTAGCGGAGTGTCAATTTTACAAAGTTGTGATGGTGACACTTCACCTGTTACCCGGTAATACCATGCTTCTTGTTCATGTAAGCTGTCTCGCTCAGTAGGTACAGAGTACGGTGCTTTTTCTGCTGCAATCCAAAACTTCAGGCTTCCGTCGACATCGTAGAAAAATCCTTCTTCTCCTGGTTCTGCATTACTTCTGTCAAGGTGTTTCCAACAGATACTTTCTTCCCAGTTACCATCAAATAATGCTGCAAGAGTTGGGTCTGTTCTTCGCAGGTCTTTTACCCATTCGTTAACACCAAACCAATCACCGAAAATACTGTCACAGTCTCGCTTGTCTGCAACAAGGCCGCAGAATTCTTTTGCTTCAGCTGCCATTTGTTTTGCTTCACTGATGGTGCTCATTAAGGATTGGAAGCTCATTTGTGCTCGCGCACCGGATTTTAGTTGGTCAATACATTTTTCTTTTGAAACTCGAGTAGAATCTTTACACAGTTCTTCAGGATCAATTGTTTCTCCTGTTGCAGGGTCTTTAATTGCACAGGTTCTTCCTAAACCTTCTGCCCGGCAGGGATTACACTGTCCTTGTGGACTTGATGCTTCACAAAGGTTAACTTTTGATTCACAATCCCCATTTTCATTACATCCTGTAGCAAAACCACATCGTTGCCCATTAGCACATGTTTTTTCCATAGTGCCATCTTCATGATCAAAAGTGGCATGAACACGCTGGCCAGTGGTAGGATCATTGTAATTTTCATTGACAACATTACCATCAGGATCAGTTGTAGTGATCACAGGGCCGCCTTTGTTTCCTCGTGCTGCCATACTAATTGATTGCAGGTTTCCTGCTGCATCTTTTACTTTGAACACAGTAGTTGCGCCTTTTCCTGATTTTGTTACACCCATATCAGAAGGAATTGTAGCGACTTCATTGAGTCCTCCTGGACCAGGAGTCATAAGTGATGTACTTCCATCTTCGTTTTGAACAACTACCATTCCAGATTGGTCAGGTATAAGAACAGCGCCACTGTCCATTTTGTAGGATCCATCAGGTTGTCGTTTTGCTGTTGTTTCACCACCACTACACACACTGAGGAATAGGAGTCCTTGACAGTTTTCTGGTTTGTTAAATGTGATTCCACTTACACTGCCATCTTTTGCTTGGTCAACACTGGTCACACCCATACCTTGAAAGTCATGTTTGTTGCCTGCTTTGTCAGTGAAGTAAAGAATGTTACCATCTGAATCAGTTTCAGTCATATCACCTTGTTTACCAACACTGATTACTGTACCACTGCTTGTTTTGAACTTAGTATCACTAATTTTCTCAAATTCACCCACATCCTTAATAGTGCATTTTTTGCCTTTTTTACATGCTTTTACTTTTTCAAGGAAGTCCTTTCCTGTTGCACTTTTTCCTGGCTTTCGAGGTGAGAAAGCACTTTCAATTGCTTTTTTTGCTTCTGCTGCATCTCCTGCACTACCACCAGCTGGTTTTTTGTCTGCTTTTGCAACTGCTTCATCTTCAGCATCATCAGCATGACCATCACCATCCTCATCTTCAAAAGTATAATCAGCATCTGGGTCTACAGGTTCGTCAGGTACCCCTTCTGCAAGAGCTTCGTCAGGTTCTGGAGGTAACTCCATTGCTAATCGTTTTTCTGTAGTGCCATCATCATAGTAATCAGGATCATTGAGTATTTGTGCTTCTCGGTCGCTCATGGCAAGATCACCTGGATCACTATCTTTACCTTTTATTTGTACCCAGTGAAGTTGGCCATCTGCTCCTTTTACTGCTTTGAATTGTGAACCAGAGTGTCGTGATGTGACAACAGCTCCTTCAGGAACCTCGGAGTTAGTAATTACTGGTCCTTGATCTGCTCGTCGATCTTCATCCATGAAAACAAAACGTGAATTTGATCCTTGGAAGTTTCGTGGATTGTTGAGATGTTTAAGGTCTCCGTCACTGACACCTGTGTCAGTACGCTTTGCCATATGTGTTTGTTCCCAAACAAGCTTACCACCTTGTTCTTTAACTGTGAATTCATTACCACTCTTTGTTCTAATTGAGTCTCCTGCTTGGAGTCCTTCAACTGCAACAAGCGGATTGTCTGCTGACGCTGCACTTTTCTTAGCAGCATCTACTTTAAAGTCACTTGGTGGAACAAAGGGTGGTGCATCTGGTGCAACAGGTGGTGCTGGTGTTCGTGATGCTCTTGCTCCTGCACCTGGTGATGCTACTGGCCTTGGTTCAAGA
>CAYFJX010000014.1:6995-32908 GCA_964343705.1 uncultured Methanosarcinales archaeon | reverse complement strand
ACGCCCTATGGGCGTGTTTGAGGGTTATAAATATTTCGAGATTCGGGACACACCCTCGTTGACGGAAAGACTTAAATACAATCTTAAACCTGGAAGGCAGATGAAAGACCATAGCTTAGCTCAGGTTGTAAGCATTGAAATTATTCGAAGATCAGTAAGATTCCGTGACTACGAAGAATTATTTGACCCACCTAATGGTGAGATACAAGTACAGCACAAAACTGCCCTCAAAAAAGTTCTTACTTTTGAACGTGTGCAACATGATGTAAAACACGCCTTTAGATTTGGTCAATTTAAGTATGCTCCTGGATTTGGTGTTTTTGGCAGGGGATATGATCATGTTGGTCAGCATACACGCCTTTTTCTTGACGCATGGTCTCAAGAATATCGTGATGCGTGTGACGCCTATGAAAATAGATTAGATGAACATGAAGAAATAAGAAATTATAAAAAAATAATGAGAGGTGCCTTGGTAGGTGTGGCAGCAGGCACAGCGCTTGGTGCAGGCATTGATGCATATTGTACTTTTTCTGGAAGCACAGGCATTGGATGGGAGCTTGCTGCCCGATCACTTCCTGCATTGCTTGAAGCAGAAGAAATTGCACGACCTTTTTTAGCCAAGCTTCGTAGTGATGAAAAATTAACATCCACAGAGGTATGGGCTCTTACACAACTTGTTGGACCAGTTATTGGTGCAGGCATGCTTGTTGCTGGTGAGTTCACTGGCTGGAATCAAAGTCCAACCTACAAAGGCGCTGCTGTTGTTACACTAAACACTGGCAATAATGTAATTGGATCAATTGGTGCTCTAGTCCACTTCTTTAAAGAAACACGAGAACAACGAAAAAAACAGTATGAAGAAAACAAACCCACTGCGCCAACTTTTGCACGTGATCTCAAAGATGACTTGTATCTTGCTGCGTGTAACTTTTGGACCGATAGTTTCCAATCATCAAATGTGCAAGTCGCAGCAAGTTTCTATGGTATGGAACAAATACTTCGACACAATGGAATTGCAGCAGAAAATTTCACAATGGGCGGGCCTGGCAGTTTCGGAGGTAAGACCTTGGCAGCAATGGAATCTGGTTTGCTAAGTTGTGATACAGCAGGAGCTGCATACCTGGCTGTGCACAAGGAAAGCAGACGATTGAAAAAAGAGATAGACTACCTCACTAGCAACGAGCATCTTGAGCAGCTTTACAGAGACACAGATCCAACACCTCCTGACGCTGATAAGGTAAATGATAGAGCAGTTGCATAGTGTGCAACATATGATTTCAAGTAGTTACACACTTGTTCATAAAAAAACAGAAAAAACAAGAATTTCTTTAACAAACATTCACTTTTCAAAAATATAGTTTCCTTTTGTTATAAAGAAGACTAAGAGATTTTATATACACAACATGATTGGAAAGTGTATGCACATTGCAAAAAAGAGCAAAAAAAACAGGAGGGATATTCTGTGTCTGAAGCAATACAAAAAGTTCTAGAAAAAATACAAACAGAAGGCCTTGACATTGTCGATGTTAAGTTCATTGACTTACCAGGAACATGGCAACATTTTTCCATGCACGCGTCTGAACTCACAGCAGAATCATTTACAGATGGTTTTGGCTTTGATGGTTCATCAGTCCGAGGATTCCAAGATATTAATGAAAGTGACATGATCCTAATCCCGGATCCACACACAGCAGTTACTGATCCATTCTCAGACAGGACTCTCAGCATCATCTGTACTGTTAAAGATCCTATAACACATGAATGGTATAGCAGATGCCCTAGGCACATTGCACAAAAAGCAGCAGCATACCTGAAAAGCAGTGGTGTTGCTGATGTTAGTTACTGGGGACCTGAAGCAGAATTCTTTGTACTTGACCAAGTACGTTACAACCAAACAGAGAGTGGAGGATTTTATTTTGTTGACTCACATGAAGGAATCTGGAATAGTGGGCAAGACACAGAAGATAACCTTGGACACAAGCTACGACATAAAATGGGTTACTTCCCTGTTCCACCAAGTGATACTTTACAAAACTTGCGAAACGAAATGCTTAGAACCATGACTGCATGCGGGATTACTGTTGAAGTGCACCATCACGAAGTTGGTACAGCAGGACAATGTGAAATTGACATGCGATTTGACACCCTTGTCACAATGGCAGACAAAACAATGTTGTACAAGTATATTGTAAAAAACACTGCAAAAAAACACAGAAAAACTGCAACATTTATGCCAAAGCCACTCTTTAATGATAATGGAAGCGGCATGCATGTACATCAAAGCTTGTGGAAAGATGGCAAGAACTTAATGTTTGATGCAGCAGGGTACGCAGGGCTCAGTCAAATGGCAAAGTGGTACATTGGTGGCTTGTTAAAACATGCAAAAGCATTATGTGCATTTATTGCACCAACAACAAACAGCTACAAGCGATTAACACCTGGCTTTGAAGCACCAGTAAACTTAGTGTACAGTAAACGAAACAGAAGCGCTGCTGTCCGAATTCCCATGTACAATCAGAGTGAAAAAGCAAAACGTGTTGAATTCAGAACACCTGACCCCACTGCAAACCCATACCTTGCATTTTCAGCAATGCTCATGGCAGGGCTAGATGGTATTAGAAACCAAATTGATCCTGGCGAAGCATGGGAAACTGACACGTACAATCTTTCTGCAGAAGAAGCAGCAAAGATTCCTTCAGTTCCTTCGCAACTTAAAGAAGCACTGAACGCATTACAAAACGACCACCAATTCTTATTGGAAGGCGGAGTGTTTACCCAAGATGTTATTGACACTTGGATTGCATTGAAACAAGCTGAAGTAGATGAGATTCGACTGCGACCACACCCATGGGAATTCCATCTGTATTATGATGCGTAAATTGTTTTTTATTTTTTATTTTTCTATTTCTTTTTTCGTAAGGCTTAAATAGCTCCTCCTTCTTTGTTTTTTCATGGTTGATATTAATGAACATGATGTGTATAAAGTGCTTGACTTTGAAGAGTGGAAGAGCCTCGTAGAAATTATTAATGAGGTATATAAAGACAAAGGAATGAAGAAACTAAAAGATGTTAAAAAGCCTTGGAGTAGAGCCTATTGGTTGTGGCAGGATTTCTGGGCCAGTGAAAAAATTCAAAGAAAACTGTATAGGTTGGTTGAAGAAGAGTATGCTGAAAAGAAAAGACGGCCCCTTACTCCTAAAGAACAAGAAAAAAGAGTGAAACCAATAAAGTATAATTTTGTACCTGTATACAGAAAAACCAAGCAAGGACACAAAGCTCAAAATGAGGAACTACATGGATTAGAATTAGCAGTTGCTTACATATAAGATAGCATAAACATTATAAACCCAGTTATCTTCTTTTTTCTCATGAAAAAACATATAAAACCAAAAACACTCATCAGCATAGTACTTGGAATAGTTATTGCAATCGCACTACTCTACACAGTACAAACAAGTTGTGCAGCTGACAAAGAACAATTAAATCAAGCACAGGTGTTTCCTATTACAAAAACAGACGCTGAATGGAAAAAAGAATTAACACCAGAACAGTACCATATTCTTCGAGAAAAAGGAACAGAGCGCGCATTCACAGGTAGTCTACTCAACAACAAAGAAACAGGAGTGTACACATGCGGGGATTGTGGAAATGAACTATTTCATTCTGACACCAAGTATGATAGCAAGAGTGGCTGGCCAAGTTTTTGAGATGCTATTGATGACGGTGCCATCAAGCTGGTTGAAGATCGCAGCTTTGGTATGAAGCGTGTTGAAGTTGTATGCGCTCGGTGCGGTGGACATCTTGGCCATTTATTTGAAGATGGCCCACAACCAACAGGAAAAAGATATTGTATTAACAGTGCTGCTTTAGAATTTAAGAAATCATAAGCAATCTTTTTAGAGGTTGTTCCCCAATAAGTTTTTCTTTAACAATTCTTCCTCTTTTTTTGTAGACTTTGTAGGCACCTGCACCTTTTTGAGAAGTAATAACCCGATACATACCATCTTTGTAAACCACCGCACAATTATTATCAACAACAATCCCCATGACCCTACCTGACAATTTTTTGAATAATTTCTTAAAACTTTTTTCTCGAGGAACACCATCAGTTTCACTGTCATAATGAGGACAATGTACAGCATTAACAAGACCAAGGCCTCGCACAAAAATGTATTGCCATTTCTTACTGCCACCTTTTTTTGCACGCTCTTGCGCATAATAATACATAGAGTCACTATGCCCTGCTGCATACCAGCAGATGCTTCCTGCACTTAGGCCTGCCATGATTGCTCCTTTCTTGTATGCCTGCCGCAGCAATTTGTCAACACCAAGCCGCCGCCATAATCGCATCATCATAAGGGTGTTTCCACCACCAACATAGATAATATCAGCAGTAAGTATCTTACGTTTTATCTCCTTTGATATAGGTCTTCCCCGAGTTAGGAAGAGAGCATTACAAACACAACCGAGCTTAGAATACATTTTTTTAAAGAAACCCCAATATACATCATCATCCCCACTTGCAGTTGGAATAAATAATGCCTTTGGCTTTTTCTTGCCACTCAATCGAACAATTTCTTTGTCAATAGCACGAGTTTCTCCTCTGATAGATCCACCGCCAATAGTTACAATTGTTCCCATACCCCCTTCAAGGCAATCACGCTTTAAAAATATAGCGGCTAGAAAAACAAAACATTTATATTACATATGATATTTTCATCATATGTTATGAAGCACACCATAGAAACCTACAAGTTTTTTTTTGGAGCACTTGCAAATCCAAACAGACTCAGAATCATTAATGTCCTCAGAGAAGGAGGCAAAAATGTAGGAGAAATTTGTGAAGCAACAAGGTTTGAACAAACAATGGTCTCCCATAATCTTCGGGTACTAGAATACCATGGCATGGTTTTTATGGAAAAAAATGGAAAATATCGAAACTACACAGTCAACAAGAAAACAATAAAGCCTCTGCTTGAGTTTATTGATGATCATATGAGCCAGTATTGCTGTAAAATATTAGATAAAGAAAAGAAACAAAGAAAAAATGCAAAGCAAAAAAACAACTCTAAAAATTAGTGGCATGCACTGCGCCAGCTGCGTTGGCATAATCACACGAGTACTAAAAAAAGTGCCAGGTGTTCAAGATGCAGCAGTCAATTTTTCTACTGAGAAAGCAATAGTGAATTTTAACCCATCACAAACCAATGAAATCACGCTCATTAAGGTCATCCAAAGTAAAGGGTACAAAGCAATGGTTCTAAAACAGGACCAGAAAGGAGACTCTTTTGCTAGGGAAAGGCTACAACGAAAAAAAGAATTACGCAAACTCAAAACAAAGGTGATCATAAGCACCATATTCGCATTCCCTGCTCTTATTCTCGGAATGTTTTTTATGAGCAATCCAATTCCAGGACAGAATTATATTCTGTGGATTCTAGCAACACCTATTCAATTCTGGATTGGCTGGCCGTTTTACCAAGGAACTTGGATGGCACTCAAAAACAAAACAGCCAATATGGATACACTTATTGCAATGGGAACAAGCGCAGCGTACTTTTTTTCAGTAGGGGTTGTTCTTGTTAATCCCACTGGCCACCAATACTTTGAAACATCAGCTGTCTTGATTACACTAGTACTGCTTGGAAAATACCTTGAAGCTGTTGCAAAAGGAAAAACAAGCGAGGCAATAACAAAACTCATGAAAATTGGCGCAAAAACAGCAACAATCATCAAGAATGGAAAAGAAGTGGAAATACCTATTGATGATGTGCAAAAAGGAGATCAGGTGGTTGTTAAGCCAGGACAAAAAGTCCCAGTAGATGGCATAATTATTGAAGGACATAGTTCCATTAATGAGAGCATGGTTACTGGAGAAAGCCTTCCTGTTGAAAAGAAAAAAGGCGATGAAGTTATTGGTGCTACAATAAATAAACAAGGCCATTTTGTTATGAAAGCAACAAAGGTAGGAGCTGAAACAACACTTTCACGAATCATCAAACTAATTGAAGAGGCTCAAACAAAAAAAGCACCTATTCAGCGCTATGCTGATGAGATCTCATCATATTTTGTACCCATTGTCATATTCATATCACTGCTCACTTTCACAGCATGGTTTTCACTTGCTCACGCTGAAACAGGATTTGCATTAATCGCTGCAGTAGCAGTTTTGGTTATTGCCTGCCCATGTGCTCTTGGCTTGGCAACACCAACAGCAATTATGGTAGGAACAGGCAAAGGAGCACGACATGGAATCCTCATCAAAGGCGGTGACGCGCTTGAAACCGCACATAAGGTACGCCATGTTATCTTTGATAAAACAGGAACCATTACTAAAGGTAAACCCGCAGTGACAGATATTATCGTTACAAAGAATATTACAGAAAAAAAGCTGCTTGGTATTGCAGCAAGCATTGAAAAGAAATCAGAGCACCCCCTTGCAGAAGCTATTGTTACAAAAGCAACAGAAATCAAAGCAACACTTCATAAAGTGACATCATTCAACGCTATCTCAGGACATGGTGTTGAAGCAAAAGTAGGAAGAAAAGAATACTTCATTGGAAATGTTGCACTTATGAACAAGAAAAAAGTAAATACCACCCATTTGATGAGCGAAATGGAACGCCTAGAAAATGAAGGAAAAACAGCAATGCTTATTGCTGAAAAGAAAAAAGCACTGGGCATCATCGCAGTTGCTGATGAACTCAAGGAAGATTCACACCGAGCCATTCGAATCTTACAACAAATAGGTGTGACACCCTACATGATCACAGGAGACAATACAAGAACAGCAACTGCAATTGCTAATGAAGTAGGTATTGAAAAGTTCTTTGCTGAAGTTCTGCCAAAAGACAAAGCAGAGTATGTTAAGAAACTTCAGCGCACTGGAAAAGTTGCCATGGTTGGAGATGGCATTAACGACGCACCTGCATTGGCACAAGCAGACATTGGTATAGCTATGGGTTCTGGTACTGATGTTGCCATGGAGACCGGCAACGTTGTTTTAATGAAAGATAGCTTGATGGACGTTCCGAAAGCAATCAAGTTAAGTAGAATGACCATGAGTAAGGTCAAACAAGGCATGTTTTGGGCATTATTTTACAATGTTCTTGGAATCCCCCTTGCAGCAGGAGTACTGTACCCGTTTACAGGATGGCTTCTCAGTCCCATGATTGCTGGAGGTGCAATGGCACTAAGCTCAGTAAGTGTTGTTGTTAATGCATTATTACTCAAAGGAAAGGTGTTGTGAAAAAAAATGAAACTACAAAAAATTGGAATTGGAATAACAGTGGTCAGCATTCTCATGTTGGCTTTGATAATCTTCCTTAAGGTGGAATCTGATGCTCAGTTACGTAGTGCATGTGAGGAATCCTGTGCTGCTGCAGGACAAGTAAGTTGCCATCTTGAAGCTTGCCCATACCATAGTGGAGCTGACTTATCTTGGGTACTGCTTGCAATGGGCATCCTGATCGCATTTGTAGGTGCTACAGGGGTGTACCTTATTCTCCCAACAAAAAAAGAAAAAATAGTTACTGAAAAAGAATATGACTTAAGCAAACTCGCTGAATTAGAGAAAAAAATATTCCTTTATATCAAAAAACACAAGGAAGGCGTGTATCAAAGCAAAATAACAAAAGAGTTTGACCTGTCAAAAGTTAAGGCAACGCGATTATTAGATAAGCTTGAAGGTCTTGATTTAATTGAACGAAAACGACGCGGCATGACCAATCTTGTTACCATAAAATAAGAATTCCTAAGCATGAAACTAGTTTCACGTTAGTTTAATAAGGGGTTTCAGCACTAAGGATTAGTGTGTTGGAGGTGTAAACATGAAGAAAATTCAACTCAAAGTCAAAGGAATGACCTGTTCAAGTTGTGAAGTCATACTTGAACGTAAGTTAGGAAAAGTGGAGGGTGTACAACAAGTACAAGTCGATCGTGCAAAAGAAGAAGTAAGCATAGAGTGCTATGATGGTGTGAAACTTGAAGAACTACAAAGTGTTGTAAAAGATAAAGGGTATACATTACACCATAAAGACCCCATTGAAAACCCACCTGAAACACGATGGGTATTTACCAATAAAAAACGTTTTGGTGAAATAGGTGCTATATTCCTTCTAATTGCTGGACTGTACCTATTACTTAATCAATTTAATCTTATACCAGAAAACCTAGGTGTGACAGACAATATGAGTTACGGCTTTATTTTTATAATAGGTTTAGTAGCCGCAACCTCAACGTGCCTTGCTGTTGCAGGTGGTTTACTGCTTGCTGTTGCTGAAAAATTTAATCAAAAGAACAAGCACTTAACAGGATGGCAACGATTTAATCCTCACATTTACTTTAACATAGGAAGAATCATTTCGTACACTCTTCTTGGTGGAGCAATAGGCCTGCTTGGTTCAGCACTTACCATATCTCCAAAAGTTACAGGTATTATTATGATTGGTGCCAGTGTATTAATGGTAGTCATGGGACTTCAATTATTACAGGTCTTTCCCTGGCTTGACAAGCTACAGATAAAGATGCCAAAATTTATTGCACATTGGTTATTTGAAACAAGTGAGGAAGAAGAACAGTCAGACAGTCGAGTGTCCTCATTTCTTTTTGGAGGGGCAACTTTCTTCTTGCCATGTGGTTTTACCCAAGCACTACAATTGTATGTACTTGGAAAAGGAAGTTTTGTGATTGGTGCTCTTACCATGCTTGCTTTTTCATTAGGAACACTTCCTTCACTTGCTGGTATTGGAGCTATTTCAAGCTTTAGCAAAGGAAAGGTAAAACGTCACTTCACTACATTTGCGGCTGTACTTGTCATTATTCTTGGTGTGCTTAATGTCCCTAATGGTCTTGCTCTTGCAGGAACAGGTTTTTCTGCGCCAGCAATGGGAGACACAGAACTCGCAAATCCAGCACTCGCGAATCAAGGTCCACAAGTAATAAAGTTAGAAGTTCGCGGTCTTGATTATTATCCTGAAAAATTTACAATCAAGAAAGGAGTGCCAGTAGAGTGGCATATCGATGGAAGGAAAGCAGCTGGATGTGCAAAAATATTCAGTGTTCCCGCCTTAGACATCATGGAACGTCTTCCACACAATGAAATCAAAAAAGTCAGTTTCACTCCAAACTTCGCAGGAAACATTAAATTCAGTTGTGGCATGGGAATGGCTGGCCCAGGAACATTACAGGTGATAGCATGAAAACAACACTAACAGTAAAAGGAATGCATTGTAAATCATGTAAAATACTTATTGAAGATGTCTTAGGAGACATTGAAGGTGTGAACTCTGCCAATGTAGATCCAGAGACTGGAAAGACCACCATAGAGCATGAAGATTCGCTTGACATAAGTCTAGTGAAAAAAGAGATTGAAGAGGCTGGTGATTATAGTGTTGTGTGACTTTTTATAGACTAAAGCAACCTTTAAATATAAGAAAAACAGAACATGTTCTATGAGACGTAATATTGAAGGCGTTGGTGTGAATGAGACTAAGAGAGTTCGTCTTGTTTACCATATTGAAGAGCGTACTACTGAAACCCGTGGTGCTGCTGAGATTGACCGTCAAGTCAGAACTTTTTACGAGCAACAAGGCTATGGAGATATGCCTACTGAGCCAACAAAAGGAGTAAAAGGATATAACAAACTTGTTGTGTCAGCACCACTCATAACGCACACTAGTTCTGGAGAAGTACTTGTTCATGCTTTTCCAACTAGGTACATGTTTCGACAAGCTCATGAAGATGCTTGGAAAGCATCACAAGCAGATCTGCAAACTCGAACAGCTATGAGCCCACGTCTATTGCATACAAGCCTGATGATTATTGGAGAGTACAAGGGACAAAAAGGAATTTTTGGTCAGGTAAAAGCCCCAGATGTTCTTGGAGGTGGTCAATTCCATGCAGGATTTGTTGCAGGAGGTGTTGAGCCAGGACATATTGGCCCATCATTGTCACTTGTTCCTTATGCTGACCCAACAGAGGTTTCTTTTAGAAAAGCATTGACAAAACGATTACTTGTTGAAATGGGCATTGATATCCAAGACATTGATCACAGCAAAGTTGCATATGAGATCCATGAACCTGACGGAGGACATGTAAACTATGCACATGTACTTCTTGGTGTACAAGATGGAACAGATCTTCTCCACCGATTTGAAAACTACCACAAAGGGCTTGGACCAGATGACAAACCACAAGTACAAGGCATTGCATTCTTTCCATTTGATGAAAGATCCATTGGCAATGGCTTGGCACTTGAAAATATGATCAGTGCTGTACCCGGTGAGGATGGCACACTAGTTTTGAGAGCTAACAGTTTACGAGATGGTGCAGGTATCCGACCATACACTTGGGAAATGGCAGAATACCTTGGTGACACTGGTAAAATAGGCCGACTGCTTGACCTGGTTGAAGGTGAAGAAGTACAGTATGAATCACGAAGTCTTTAAACCTTACAAAACATCAAGTACCGTTTGCTATTCCTTGATTCTTCCATCACATCACTGATAGTATCACCTGGTTCTCGTTGCATTTCATAATCATATAAAGTGTAAGGTGCAGTGCGTGCGTGGACTGCTTCGATAGTGAAGTATGGCACAACTTGTTGTTTCACCTCATCAATTGGCTGGCGATCCATGCTATTAGAGATCACAAGATCACCATGGGGTCCAAGGATTCGTTTTGTTTCTAAAAGTAAGTTTGCAAGTGCTTCAGGAATTAAAGGTACAGCTTTTTTCAGAGCACCTGTCTGATGATCACCAAGATTAAATATATACCCACCACGATGAAAAGCACCATACAAACCAATCATAATAACACAGTCCGCTGATCCATCTGCCAATGGAAGTTGATTAACATTTCCTCTCACATATGTGAATTTGCCAATGCGTTGACCGTGATATTCCTCATCATGGTTCAAAACATCAACACCAATAACCCGGCCCTCATTCATAAACCGTGCAAGGTTTGCTTGGTGTTTTGCAGACGGTCCACAACCTAGTGTTACAACCATCCCATCCTTATGTTTATGGAGCATTGCTTCTAGCAGATGCTCTTGTGTTGGTTCAACTAAACCATATCTTTTGCTGTGCATACAAGTGAGAATTTAGTAATAGTACTTAAGTGTTACTCGGTTACGTCAGTCTTTTAGCAAGTACAGGTTCATTAGTACCATACAACATCATGATTGTCCGATTTCGTGTGTCATCAGGTAATCTAATCCCTTGCTCAAGAACAGTTTCTGCATAAGGAACTACAGTGGTAAGATCGACCATTCGACGTTTGAAGATTTGTTCAAATTGTTTGTCTTTATCAGAACGAGTAGCTAGACAGGTAAAATAAAATCGTTGTATTCCAATATCACGTGTCTTCACATATTGATTAAAAAGTTCTACTTCACGTCGAGTATTAACAGCGTCAAGCGCTTGCATAACACCAATTGGATCTTTGAGTGAGTAGTTAATAAAACCATGCTGGTCACCACCATAGTCAACAAAAAGAGGGCTGAAGTACAAAACAGAGCGTGTTACTTTTTCTACTTCTTCACCAGATAGTTGACTGGTATCAAAAGATTGTTGTACTACCCCAACAACAGAGTCAAAAGACACACAACGGTCTCCTGCTCCAGTAAGAGCATCGTTCATTCCATACACAAAAGATGTGAAAGCAGACTTCAAATCTTGCCCTGCCAACAATCCAATCCATTCCTGCATATCAGAAGAGGCATTTTTGTACTTTTCACTGCTAGCTATGCTTTCAAAATCTTCAGCTGAGTCTTCCAAGAAAACTTGCACAAAAGATTCTAAACTTTTTGGCAATGATCCGTGTTTGTCAAAAAGCACACATGCTTGTTCAAGAAAAGTCACATTGCGTAGTAATGGTCGAATGTATGTTCTCTTGGCTATTTCTACAAAGAAACCTAGTGTTTGTTTTTCTCCTTCAAGACCACCATGCACCATCCTATTATAACCCCTAATGTATTCCACAACAGATCTTGCTGTCATACCTTGTAAATCAAAACGAGGAATACTTTCCAGCAAAGCAATTCGTTCTTCTTGTTGTTCAGTTGGAGTTATGCCTGGTTGATAGGCAGGATTAATATCACGATTCAAGTACTCCACATATCTGCTTGTTACAATCGCGCTCACGCCCCCCAGTCTTTCTTGCACAAACTGCATAAGTAATTCTTGTTGTCGACCATCAAGAATTTCATCTAAGCCATCGAGGACTACGAACAGGTTATCTTTATAGTTTTCAAAAAGCTCTCGTACTTCTTCAGGTGTTCCAGAAACAGGTAATTGCGCTGCAATACATTCAAACCAGCTACCTGTCATGTGCTCCTGATATGCATCCCAATCCCACACTGGATTTGGAGCACCCTCTTGGTCAGGCAAAACCAATTCACCTGTGTTTTTTTGCAAGCGAATAAAGAGTGGGATGTTACGATCACCAAAATGACCCTGCGCACTTTTGTACGCCAATTGCCGTGCAAGGGTTGTTTCCCATGACCAGGGTCACCAACTAAGAGAGACATTCCTTCACCAACAAGTGCTTCTAGTGCAACCTTTTTTCCTTTAGAATCATGAATAAGTGGTTTGACAAAAGTAGATGCTTTAGATGTATCTAATGGATTTGGTACACGGCCATAGGAATCAGCCAATGATTGTAGTCTTTCAGCGAGTTGCATAGTATAGTCTCCAACCCCTGTTTAAAAGAAGAATGACGAGGTGGTTTATAAGCCTTACCCCTATAATGAGACAGGGTGTGTCCCAAATCTTGCTTTTTGTGCAGGAGGGGTGGCACTGCGGTGTTAACTACTCAAATCCATTCGTAGTGTTAACGGAAATCACCTCATTATTCGGCCGCAATCTGAGCAAAGCTCAGATGCGTCAAGGAGCTTCGCCCCTTGAGATTTCCTGATAAAACCTTGCGGCAGTGCCACCCCTCAGAAAGACTCTTGGGACACACCCAATGAGACAAAAACGCTTAAATAGGTGTGGCTAATCCAAACTATATGCCAACAATTAATGAAACACTAGCAGAGATCCAAGGAATAATTGAAAAAAGTAATGCAGTTTCTATAGATGCAAATGTAGAAGATTTTCATGCAGAACTTTCTCTTGGACAACTACGTCGTGTGTTGGGTGATCCTGAATTTGTAGGAATGGGACTTTGCTTTAAAGAACCAGGCCACCCCCAATACGGAAGAGATGCACACATCTGGCTGCATCCAACTATTCGACGACGATTGGAGCAACATTCACCAATGGTTGAAGGAGTTACCCCACAAAGTATTGAATCAGCAGCGACAGCAATTGAAGAAGTAAGCCATTGGGTGTATGAACAACGACACAAAGATGTTTTTGGTCGCTATTCTCATGCTGCAGCAGCAGAGTTCATGGGAGCATATGATAAGTATAACATCCTTTACCATTTTTTTCACAAAATAAACGAGCAAAGAGTAACTGAAGAAGGAGAAGAAATGATTAGAAGATATTCATTCGAAGAACACTACAGGCAACCAGGTGAAAGAACACCAACCTACACTCTTGCTCACAAGTTTGCCCTTGCGTTTGTTGAATATTGCAATACCCTACCCCCCAAAGAAGCTGCACAACTTGGTGTTCGAGCACACCGAGCTGAAGATAAAGAACTCTATGGCATGCTTCTTAATGATCTTGGTTTAGGTGTTGACGCATCAAGTGCAGAAGAACAACAGATATTACTACAAACACTCATTGCAATGGGTGTTGAAGTTTAAACTAACTAATACAGCTCACAATCAAAAAAGATCATAACCTCATAGTCGTTTCTCGAGTAAGAATTTTTTGTATGGGAACTTTTTGATAACTCTCTTGTAAAACATCAATTGCCGCATTAAACATTGGCACAGTAAGCTCACCTTGTTCTTGCGAAAGATAGAGGTGTCTCGAAATTTTAATATTCTTATCAGGACACATTACTTGCACTGTATCTGGCACTTCATTACAAGCAGCATCATACACAATCAGAGAACATTCTAAAGCTGAAAAATGATCATGGAGCTGTTGAGGAAGAGGTAAACCTGAAAAACCACCAAACACACACCAAGGAGTCACCCCACTTAACTCAAGGGGCATACCCAACAAAGACATACTCAAATTTGCATCTTTATGCCCTGTAGTTATTGTGTACATGGGAAAACCATTAGAGTATCTTGTCCTTGTGAACCCCTCATTGTTAGCAATGCAGATTGCTGGTTGTTCCTCTGACTCACCAACAATTTCAATTTTTTTAGAACCATCTTCAGGATTAGTTTCAACATAATAAAAGCTGCCTTCTAAATGTTTTGGATCAACCTTGCACCTATCCCCCTCATCTGGCTCACGTGAATCTGGACAAGTGGGCAACAGTGATTTTGCAAAACAGGGATTATTGTACCTCATATGATATGCTAAATAATCTCCAGCGAGAAAACTACCAACTGCCAGGGCAGCTGCTAAAAGTTTAGTTCGCAAGTTCATTTTTTAATAATGAGAAGAACGGGTTTAAAAATAAAGTGGTACTGGAAGAGACAGCTCACGCTACCTCTCGTCGTAATTAAAAATAAAATTAGACGTCAAAAGAGTTTACACTAGGTTTCATAAAAATAAAAGAAAAAAAATGAAAACCGCGTATGGTAGAGAAAAATGAATGGTTAGTAGCAGCTAGCTGAATGCCTCGTTGCCTTGGCACTTACACACCTGCTCTATCAAACCCATCTTCTATGGGAATTCTAAGTTGTCTCTTTTCGAGGGCTGCTTCGTGCTTAGATGCTTTCAGCACTTATCAGCGTAAGGCGTAGCTGCCCGGCTTACCTTGTCAGATAACCGGTCGACCAGTGGCCTCGAACCTTCGTTCCTCTCGTACTGGAAGGTCCTTCCTCTCAGACAACACACATTTCCAGTAGATATCAAACAAACTGCCTCACAGCGTTCTGAACCCAGCTCACGATCCGTTTTAATGGGTGAACACCCCCACCCTTGCACGCTTCTGCACGCGCAGGATACGAAGAGCCGACATCGATGTAGCAAGCCGCGCCGTCTATAGGAGCTATCGGGCGCGACAACTCTGTTATCCCCGGAGTAACTTTTCGGTCATCTCTAGCCCCCATCAAGGAGGACATAGAGGTTCGCTAGACCAAACTTTCGTTTTTGCATTCCGTACTATTTGGAATCCAATCAGGCTGGCTTATGCTCTTGCACTCTACTTCCGATTTCTGACCGGATTGAGCCAACCATTGGGCACCGTTGATACCGTTTCAACGGTGTGCCACCCCAGCCAAACTGTCTGCCTATTGGTGTCTCGGCACTGCCGGTAAGCAATGCAAGTTTTAGAGGATGGTATCTCACTGGTGTCTACACGCAACCTAGCGACTACGCTTAAACAACTCCCATCTATACTGCACACTAAAACGTGCATCGCAGCAACAGACTACAGTAAAGTTTCACGGGGTCTTCGCTTCCCACTGGAAATCTCTGGCCTTTGCACCAGAATGGTGTATTCAGGGGCTTCTAACTAGGGACAGTATGGATCTCGTTACGCCATTCATGCAAGCCGTCATTCAAACGGCAAGGCATTTCGCTCACAACTGTTACTTCGCTCTGAAGAACTACTGACCATCAATTGATGGCGAGCATACATTTCTGCATACTTCCGTACATCGCTGCACGGTTCGGACTATATCTTGACTTCCTTTACTGAAGAAAGTCTTTGGCATGTAGTCTCTGAGGATTCTAGGTACGCTGATCTCATTTGTCGATTCATTGTCGATGCAAGCACCGCAATTTCATCAAGCCCTTCATTGGTAAGATGTTTTCCATTATTCATTATCGAAATGATTTCGGAAAATACCTCAAAATTGCGTTGTTTAGAAGTTCGAAATGGATACTTTTTGAAAAACTCAATGAGTTTGTTCAAATTTTGTAATCCACGTACTCGAAATTCCTTCCGATCCCCATGATTGACTCTCACATTACCAAACCCAAAAAAATCTTTGAGTTGATGCAGTGTTTGTTCATCACGTTGATGTTGGACAACGCGAAATTCAGGAAGAACTTGCCAGCCTAAACTCATTTTCTGCAACTTATTGATAGCCACATGAAAACAACCTTCGCCGTCGACAAATCCAGTAATCCAATGCGCATCTAGCCTTTCCTGCTGATTATCTGCACTCATAACATTTTCACCAATTTACACCTTTATATGTGTTGTGTCCACATATGTCCAGTGCAATCTGAACGTAGTTCAGATGCACATTTGAGCTATGCTCAAATTGTGTCCAGTGGTAGTTTGAGATTCTCAGACGTTCCAGCATATAGCCAAATTTTTATCCCATTCTTTTTGACCTTCCTGCTTAACATGGGCCTTAAGGCAACGATTTCACCTTAAGAGAGTTATAGTTACTCCCGCCGTTTACCCGCTCTTAGCTCCGTTGAAACAGAGTTTGAAGTACGGGCACTGGGCAGACGTCACCAACTGTACACACCTTTGCAGGCTCGCAGTTGGTTACGTTTTTGTTAAACAGTCGGACCCATCTAGGAATTGCACCCTGCAATCGCAAACATACGTTCACAAACGCAGGGACCCCTTATGCCGAAGGCACGGGGCCAATTTGCCGAGTTCCCTTAATCAGATTACTACCCTTACACCTTAGGTTTCTAACCTAGGGGCACCTGTGCCGGTTCTGGGTACGAATATCAAAAATCTTTCCTTGTTTCCTTTTCACGGACTCTAGGCTTCATCTGAATGCTGTATACACAACACTATTCCGAGATTTCATCACTTTCTCGCCATTACAGCACTCCAATGATGTATTCTCGTTAACATAACAGACAAGTCATGTCAAACTAGCCAAAAGTGTCAGAAACAAAGCTTGCGTTGCCGCGTATATTTCGATAGTACAGGAATATTAACCTGTTTCCCTTTCCCACGACTCCAATTAGGAGGTTGGTTAGGATCGACTTACCCTTGGCTGAACTGCGTTGCCAAGGAACCCTTGCCCTTTCGGTGGTAGTGATTCTCACACTACTATGGTCTTACTATCACCAGGATTCGCATTTCTGAACGGTCCACATTCTCTTACGAAAATGCTTCTACCCGAACAAAACGCCTGCCTACCACATCCTTGTGGGATGTCTAAAGTATCGGTAACTGATTTAGCCCCGTCCATTTTCAGGACCCATGACCTTGACAAGTAAGCTGTTACGCACTTTTTAAAGGGTGGCTGCTTCTAAGCCAACCTCCTCGCTGTCTCTGGCCACAGACACCTTTCACCCGTTCACACTTAATCAGCGTTTAGGGACCTTAACTTTAGTCTGGGTTGTTCCCCTCTCGCATTACAGGCTTACCCCGTAATGCCGTCTCCCGGAATCTACAATGCTAGAACATTTGGAGTTGGACAAGAAACCGACAGGTTTCCCCGCCTAAATCTCCGATCCGTGTCTCTACCATCCTAGCTATCTCCTCCGAGGCTTGACTACGGCCAACTTCGGCAGGAACCAGCTATCACCGAGCTCGATTGGCTTTTCACCCCTAAACCCAAGTTAGAAGAACACTTGCACGTAGAACCTCTGCAGGCCTCCACACAGTCTTACCTGTGCTTCACCTTACTCAGGCTTAGATCGCTCGGCTTCGGGTCTGGCCCATGTGACTTAAGGCGCTTTCACACCCTGCCCCTCATTACTTGCGGGCATCTCGGTTTCCCTATGGATACTCTTTGCGGATTATCCTTGCCACATGGACAAACTCCCTGGCACGTTATTCGAAACGGACGACACAACTCCTAAGAGCCGTGCCATTCTATAACTAATAGGTTTCAGGGTCTTTGAACTCCCTTTTAAGGGTTCTTTTCAACTTTCCCTCACGGTACTGGTTTGCTATCGGACTCTAGTAATGTTTAGGGTTGGAAGTTGATGCCTCCCATCTTCACGCCTAATATCCAATAGACGTTACTCTGGATACTGTCTCCACCTGTGCACTTCCTTCTACGGGGCTATCACCCTCTATGGCGTCCAGTTCCATGGAACTTTGAATATGCACACTCAGGTTTTAATGACAGTCCAAAAACCACATTTCTAACATATTTCTATGCAAGATTCAGTTTGCCCTATACGGTTTTCAGTCGCCCTTACTCACCGCATCTCAATTGATTTCTTTTCCTCCAGGTACTAAGACGTTTCAATTCCCTGGGTTCCCAATCCTTTCGGATTTACTGAGAAGTCTCATTAAGGGATCCTTGGTTCAAAGGCTACATGCGCCTCGCCAAAGCATATCGCTGCTTGTCACGCCCTTCTTCAGTTCTAGAGCCAAGTCATCCACCTATTAGTGTCTCGTTTCTCTACCATACGCGGTCATCAATATGAATATAACAAAGGCCCCACCTGACTCTCGTCGTATTGGTGGGATCATATCTCGCAAGATTCAACATGAAAGCATGTTGAACCCAAAGTGAATTTGTGAATGTGAATTTTAATATCGGCGTTCGGTATTCGGAGTTCGCTTTTCGGTTAATGTATAAACCGAATACCGAGTCCCGAATTCCGAGTACCGAAAAAATGGACTCGTCGGGATTTGAACCCGAGGCCCCCGCCTTGCAAGGGCGGTGCTCTACCAGGCTGAGCTACGAGCCCAGATGTGAAAATGAAAAATAAAGAATTGACAAACGCTCATTGTT
This sequence comes from uncultured Methanosarcinales archaeon, assembly GCA_964343705.1. Taxonomy (GTDB): domain Archaea; phylum Nanobdellota; class Nanobdellia; order Woesearchaeales; family UBA12501; genus JAUSFM01. Next base: position 14,217 of record CAYFJX010000014.1, on the reverse strand, counting down.
GCTATTACAATTGTGCAAATGCACACCAAAATTGTAAGGTTCATGAAAATGAATTCATGTGTGGTTCTCGTGAAGAGAACGTTTCTTTTTTTGAAAAAAAAGAAAAGGAGGTGATCCTAAAGAGCCATAAGGGTTACACCCTTATCAACCCGTGTGTGACCTTCGGCCACACAGGACGCATCTCTTTTGTGCTTCTTTATGAAAAAAAGAAAAGGAGGTGATCCAGCCGCAGGTTCCCCTACGGCTACCTTGTGACGACTTAACCCATCTTACTGAACTCAAGTTCGGAACGACCAAAATGGTTGAGCCTCACTTGAGCCCTGCTCGAGTGGTTTGACGGGCGGTGTGTGCAAGGAGCAGGGACATATTCACTGGAATCTGATAAATTCCAATTACTAGGGATTCCATCGTCATGAGGATGAGTTACAATCCTCAATCTGAACTAAGATACGGTTTGGAGGATTAGCTTCTCCTTTCGGAGTTGCATCCCATTGTCCGTACCATTGTTGCGCGCGTGTAGCCCAGGAGATTCGGAGCATACAGACCTACCGTAGCCTGCACCTTCCTCCCTGTTTCCAGGGCAGTCCCTACAATGTGCCTGATATCCGAAAGGACTCAGTAGCAATTGTAGATGCAGATCTTGCTCGTTGCCTGACTTAACAGGACACCTTACGGCACGAGCTGACGGCGGCCATGCACTACCTCTCGGCTCGTCAGGTAAAGTCATCAGCTTGACCGTCATACTGCCGTCGCCCCTGGTGAGATTTTCTGTGTGGAATTAGATTAAACCGCACGCCGCACCCCTTGTAGTGCTCCCCCGCCAATTCCTTTAAGTTTCAGTCTTGCGACCGTACTTCCCAGGCGGCGAGCTTAACACCTTCGCTCCGGTACTGCATAAGCATGTAGCTTACACAACACCTAGCTCGCAGCGTTTACAGCCAGGACTACTCGGGTATCTAATCCGGTTTGCTACCCTGGCTTTCGTCCCTCACCGTCGGATCCGTTCTAGTCAGACGCCTTCGCCACAGGTGGTCTACCCAGGATTATCACATTTTACCGCTCCCCAAGGCATACCTCTGACTCCTCCCGGTCCCTAGTCCTGCAGTGTCTCCTGCACGTTGTCGAGTTAAGCCCGACAGTTTCACAAAAGATTTACAGAACCGGCTACGGACGCTTTAGGCCCAATAAATGCGATTGCCACTTGCGGCGCCGGTGTTACCGCGGCTGCTGGCACCGGTCTTGCCCACCACTTATTCGCCAAGATTTTTACTCTTAGCAAAAGCCCATGCAAAGCATGAGCACTCAGGATTCCCTTATCACACTTTCGTGCATTGTAAAGGTTTCGCGCCTGCTGCACCCCGTAGGGCTAGGACCAGTATCTCAGTGTCCTTCTCGGGGCTACCCCTCTCAGGGCCCCTATGGATCTCTGGCTTGGTGAGCCTTTACCTCACCAACAACCTAATCCACCGCCAACTCATCCTTAGGTGTTACCTTTAAGAAAAAAATCATTCCAGATATAATTTCCTATCAGATCTTAGCCTCAGTTTCCCAAGGTTATCTCTGGCCTAAGGGCAGATTATCGACGTGTTACTGAGCATTTTGCCGGTGTTCCGAAGAACCCCTGACATGCATGGCTTAGTCGAATCCCAATAGTAGCAATCTCCCGCAGGATCAACGGGAATTCTGTAGAATGTTTGTAGCAGCTGTCTAATCAGCTGCCCCGCGTAAATTCTACGGTAAAGATCCTGTTCGCATTAAGAATAGGAATTAAAAGGGTTTATTGCGTATTCAGTTGTATTTTCACAATGAGCGTTTGCCAATACATGAACATAATTCAAGTATTTTTTGCGTTTGTTCCCAGAAAAATTATGGGTATAAGGAGCTGATGGGCATCGTTAAGATGCATCAGTGCAAGGGCATTGGAATAAGAGGGGGTTTTTAAACGTTTCGGTTTTATACCGAATAAAGAGGATTTAAAAGGGTCTTGACGAGGAAGTATCACTTAATGGTGTAAATTAAAGTGTGTCTAGGGGGCTTTGAACACCAAGCATCCTGGGTTGTGCTAGATGAACATACACCATTGTTGTTTCAGCGCTGGCATGACCTAACAAAGATTGTACATGAGCTACAGCGTAACCATTCTCAATGAGATGTGTGGCAAACGAGTGACGCAAAGTATGGGGGTGGATGTTTTTGTTTAGTTTTGCGTTTTTTCGTGCAGTTTTGAGAATTTGCTGAATAGATCTTACTGAAAGATGAGTGCCTAATCTTTGTCCTTTGAAAAGCCATGAACCTGTGCAGGTTGCTATGTGGTTTTTTAATTCTTGTTTAATACTTTCTGCAATAACAAAAAGTCTGTCTTTGTTTCCCTTGCCTTTTCTGACCCAGCCTTGATTGTTTTGCAAGTCAATGTCCTGCACTTTCAGTTTTACTAATTCACTAACACGCAGGCCTGCTGAGTAAAGCAATTGAATCATGAGTTTATGTTTTTTGTTTGTTATTGTTTTGAATAAAATTTGTGTTTCATCTTTTGTAAGAACTGTTGGCAATGTTTGAGGTGTTTTTGAATACTTAATCTTTATGGTTAATTTCTTGTTAAGAATTTGTTCATACAAAAATTTGAGGGCATTCAGATATACATTGATTGTATTACCAGGTGATTTTTTCTCTACAAATTTATCGAGGAATTTTTTGATCTCTTTTTTATTGACATCTTTTGGATCTTTCCTGCATTGCATGAAAAACTTTTTAGTACAGTACCTATATGTCTTTATGGTTCTAGGACTGAGTCCTCTGCGCAGTCCTTCTTTTCTGATGAGTTCTGGGATGTTCATGATGATAAGGGCGCCGTTGCTGGGATTTCCACCCACAACACATTAAGATGCATTGCAGAGTTTGAACCCAGAAAGCGGATAAACCGCATCGAATGGGTCAGATTCGTGCAATACCTACTTATGCGACCACGGCATAAAGGAAAATTATTTATATCTGCTTTAATTTATAATCTTTGAATGGGTCAGTTTATGCGTCATGCTTATGCGACGCCTTTTTTCTAGTTATTCATTTAAATATCTGGCGTACACACATGTCCAGTGACCAGTGCTCGGAAGATTTACGAGAAAAAGTGAAAGTTAGTAAATAGTTAAAAGTAAATCCGAAAGCATTCCGAAAAACCAAGATTCTGCACTGGACAGGTAAAGTGTCCAGTGAAACAAAAATTACGCCAAGGAGTAGTAACGGAAAATGAAGTTATGGGAAAAATAATTTAAGTAAATGAACAACAAATAACCCCTGAATTGAAGGACTTGCGCATATAAGGGGTTATATGAAATTTTTCCATTGCCTTTACGACGGTAACGCTGTATTTTCTTACTACTTTATAGACGACAAATCCAACCATCGTAAAGATAAACCAAGACTTCTTAACGGGGCTAACTTCGTTAAATCGGGAAAAGAAAAAACTAACAAAATTGCTAACGCAACTCTGTCTAACATTGATTTAACGACTACACTTTGTTTCGTCCAAATTTTTTATTACTTTAACGAGGGGGAGTTCCTAACTATAACTAAACTAAAAATTAAAAAAATAGAGGAGGCGAGAAAACTTTATTCTATTTCACAATTGCACTTGTCAATCCAAGAACAAAAACTACATTCTTCAGAGGGGGCGGGAATTTCATCTTCTAAAACTTTCACTGCGTTCTTAAAAATTTTTTCAGCGTTCTTGATATTGACTTTAATTTTAACTATATCTGTGTTGAAACAAACATGACCATTTGGCTCAACTTTATGAGGGTGATAAAAGATTAAGTATGTGTATTCCTCGGTTTCATATCCATTCTTTCTTAATAAGAAATTGTAGATATCCATTTGATCCTGATAATGCTCGTGAGTATCTTCTTTCAGAGGATAACCTCTTGTCTTATAGTCTAAAACAACTAACTTCTTGCCTTTTTTCAAAATATTATCTACTGCTCCACGAAATAAATTACCTTTTCTATCTGTCCATTGAATGCCTTTGAAATTGCTTCTCCAAATTTTCAATAATTCTTCGTCATCAAATAACTTATACCCTTTCAGTTTTGATAATTCAGGAGGCAATTCTCCTTTCTTCATAAATCTGTCAAAATGATCTTTCAGGATTTTATCCATTCCTGATGGTAAAGAGGGAAAAATAGAATCTGGTCTCCTGATTTTCTTATTGAAATGAAGCCAGAAGCATCTAGGGCAGTCTTTCAATAACGATAAACTTGATGGGGAAAATTTGTATGTCATTTTGAATCCTCCTTTTTCTGCTTATTTTCGTCCAAAAACGACTTTACTTTCTTTTTAGGGATTAATTTAGTTTTCTTATCCTCTAACACTTTAGAAATATATTCCATACGAAAAGAGGCTTCTTCCAATAAGTCAGCCCATTTTCTTACGAACACACGATTTCCTTCTAAAGAATCAACTGTATCTCCTGTAAACTGTTCTTTTATTTTTCTATCAAAAAACTTAATGTGTTCTTTTGATAAATCTGTGTACATTAGAATATAATCCCAATGATGTCTAGTCTTTGAATTAAAAACTGGTATTTTATCTACCTCCGCTCTATAATCTTCTAATTGCCGGTAGTTATCAGTTTTTAGCAGGTGTTTTGGTTTCTTAATTTCAACTATCAAGTGCTTTTTTACTCTTCCTCCTGTCTGAGCACAGATAAATAAATCCACTTGTTTTTTAGAAGCCTTAATTTTATTATAGTCTTCAGAACTGATATTCAAAACTTTCTTACAATAAATATCTTGCAACTTATTAAAATCATCTTCCTCAGATCCAACCATTAAGTTATATTCTTCTCCGAATATCCAAAAAGAATCTTCTATCTCTTGTTGTAGATCAGATTCAGCGAAATATTGAGAATCGTCATAAACCATCTTTTTTAGTTTTTTAAGAGTATCCTTCCTTCTCTCAACCAATTGAATAGTGCCAAGAATATTCTTTAAGCCATAATTGTCTAATAACCTTTTTAACTCATCCAAATATTCCTCATTTTCCTCATCTAATAACACTGACAATATGTCATACAATGTGTCCCTAGACTTATCATCATCTAATAATCTATTAATCAACTCTAAGAGAACTCTTATTTGACTATTATTTGTCTTTGTTGATACTAACGATGGAGCAAAGCTTATAACATCCTTGACAGCTTTTTCATATAACGGTTTTTTTACTTGTTCTTCAAACCTGTTGAATTTTGGAAGAATATTCTCTTTCTTAAATTTTTCAAATTTATTGTCGGCAAATTTCTTGATGTAGGGCTTTCTTTTTTCCTTAAGATATTTATCAATAAATTTAATGAGGCTACAATAAGTATCTTCTCCTTTGGTTTTCAAAACGTGAAAATCATCAAAATAAGAGCTAGTAACATATATGGAATGATAAAAATCATCACCTTTATTATTTAATGTAGTTGTTTTTACAAAAACTTCTTTGCCTTTTGAATTTAATAAATAATATCTTGAGGACTGATTTTTTAATTGCTGTTTCCATTTAATAAACTTAAAATCAAATTTCTTATCTCCAATCTCAATGTCTTTTTCTAATACAGTCGGTTCTTTATACTTTTCATAATCTAGTGGTTTATCATCTATACTTATGTTGATGTTCAACAATTCTATTACCCAGCAGAATTCCAGAGAAATGCTTTCTTTCAGTCTGTCTAAAATGTCTTTTGAATTATTTGAAGTTAATATACCACATTCTGACATTGCTCCAAAATGAAAAGTTGTTTCAGTACCTGGTTTTTTTGTGGTCTTTGTAACTTTTGTAAGTTGATAATTATCCAATGAATCTTTTTTTATCTTTATTGAATATTGGAAATTTTTGCTTGGTTCTTCCTCATATATTGTCTTCCAGTTGACAGCACTAGAAAATTTGATAAAAGAAAATCTACCAAAACCCTTCTCTCCATGCGGTAGAGAATATTGCTTCTCCTTTTCTTCAGATTTTGGTGAAATATTAAATTTGCCAAAGAGTTTCTTATTTAGTTGCTTAAAATTTATTCCACAACCATCATCAATTATTGATAATTCTTTAATATACTTAGAATCCTTTTTTATTTTTATTATGATATTTTTAGCTCCTGCATCAATTGAGTTCCATATATACTCATTAAATGCATCAAATGGATTTTTGATATTTCTAATTATTTCCCTCTTTACACTATCTCCATCAATCCCTAATTGTTGAATTTGGTTGTTTTCATCAGCGTTATTCATCCGATAACCTCCAGAGCGTCAAAATTAATAAAGTTGATCTCCACCTTGAAATTTCTTTCTCTTTTTTATTGTAAATATTTCTTCCATGAAGAATTTTATTTCTAGGACCATCACAAAATATGTCATTAACAATAATATTGTGGAATTTGTCTTTAGGAAAGAGACTTTTGGACAATTCTCCCAGTTCCCACTCTGCCTTTGAATTCTTTACATATTTAGAAAACTTCTTTTTGGAATTGTAGCCTTTTCTAACATATTTCTTTTTCATTCCTAATTCCCAAAGAATCCCTTCCGCGTGAGGTAATAATAAAGTAATTGAACAAGAATAATTCTTTTTAGCATGAAAATCAAATCCCTCTTTTATGATTTTATATCTCTCTGGAAATTTTTTCTTAATTTCTTTAAGAACATCATTCAAATTATCTTTATGATAAAACCACCGATTAACTTTATTCTTAAATCCATTTTCACCATATTTTTTGTATAGACCAAAGCAATAATCCCCAAAATTGATGGATTTTTTGTTTACAAGCCAGCCCCACTCTTTAATGAATTTTTTGAATGCAGGAGTTTGCATTTCTTTGGCTTTTGCAGTTAAATTCTTAAAGTCAGTCAGCTCAAAGATAGGAATAAAACTTCTTTGCCATTGTTCCATTATTTTCAAACTAGGCATTATATTTTTGCTAATGGATTCAATTGCTCTGAAAGTAGGTTCCATTGCTCTTGAAATTGCTTGCATATTAGCAATCATGGGAGCCATAGCAATCTGCATTTGCTTTGCAGCCTTTAGAAGTGCTTCTTCTCTTTTCTTATCTTTTTCATCCATTATTAAACTCCTCAACAATCTTAATCTCATCTGAAGTTAAATCATAAAGCCTGTAAACTAATTGATCAATCTCTTTCTCTAATCTTTTTACTTTGGCTTGTTTGTCTGGATTGTCTAAATAATCCTCGTCTTT
>CAYFJX010000014.1:0-6982 GCA_964343705.1 uncultured Methanosarcinales archaeon | reverse complement strand
AGAGGATTTGATCTACTAATTGGATGAATGGTTTTTGATCTTTTAAAGATATATCTGCTATAGGAAGTTTACGAAAATCATCTGGGTAAAAATAATTTTTTAGGCGATGACGGCGGATATTGTTAAGATATCTAAAAGCAAATGAAGAATTTAATAAAGCCAATATATATTTTAAATTAAATCTCTGAGAAATACTTTCCAGTTTTTCACGAGAAAAATTATTAAATTTCTTGATGCTTGTTTGGATACTTTTGTTATTGATTCCTTTTAAATCTACAAACTTCATTAGTATAACGATACTATCATTGCATACTAATTTCTCTTCATCATAGATACCACCAGTAACACGTCCTCGCATAATTTTTGGACGATCATAGAGTTCTGGAAATGTTGGTCTACTTAATTGTGCAGGTACTCGTGGTGTTCCCCATTCTAAAAATTTTTTCCGCTTAAGTATGTACGAATCAATGTCCTTCCCTTCAATATATGTACGTGAATGAATTTCTGTCGGAGTTTTAGATATTAAATCGTCTTTAGCAAAAGCCCCTTGTGCTTTTTTCTCATCAGCATTGATAACCATACCCTTACTCATATAACATATATCTCCTAGTCTAATACTTTTAATACTTATATTTATAGGGCTAAATTCCTTACGAAAAGCATCTTTTCCTAGTTCTTTAAAATCGGCTGTTGGAATTTCTATTCTTTTAATTACATTATCAAAATATTCACTACGAATTAATTTTCTTGTTACCGAATCAGATACCTTCCCTATATGAAGTACAACAGGTATGACACCTGCTTCAAAAACCACCATATTATCAAAATAATCTATAGAGCGCATAAAGTATTTCTCTTGTATAAGATCAAGAAGTTTATATGCGTATTTGGATGTACAAACAGCATTTGAAACAATATAAATTACTTCTCCTTTTTCGTTTGCAATGTTGATTCCTTTCTCAATAAATGGAATCATCAAATCCCATTTTTCATAAAGTGTTTTATAATCTCCTGAGGCTTCTAACTTCTTCCTAAATTCTAAATATTCTGGACCAGAGTCAGCTCTAACATACGGCGGATTAGCTATCACAACATCAAATCCTGGATTCTCTCTCTGGAAAACCTCCGCAAAATATAACTTCCATAGAAAGAACGGCTTTGATTTATTCTTCTTATACTCTTGTAACTTCTCAATCGCTTCTTCATTGCCTTCTTCTTTCAAAGTTTCTTCAATCAACTCCCATTCTAACTGATCAATCTTCTCTCTGTATTCTCTCTTTAAATTCCGATTTTGCTCATTGAAGAATTTTCTCTGTAATTTCTTTAATTCAGATAATTTTCGTTGAGATTCTTTAACTCTTTTCTGAATAGAATCGCTTAAAGTTACTTGAGAAGAAGTCTTATCCTTCATTGCTTCAGCTTGAATCTTTCTTCGTTCCCTTTCTAACTTCTTCAATTCAGCTTCAAAATCTTCTCTATCATAATCTTCATACAATTTTGAAATCTTCCGGCTTATCTCTTTTAATTCTTCAGCAAAATCTCTTTTTGCTTCGCCCAATAATTTCTCATCAAATAATTTCTTGCCCTCAAATTCTTCTAATAAAGAATTACCGCAGATGATTTTATGATCTAAGTTAGGAAGAGGCTTAATATTCTTCATGTCTAACTCATCTACAACTAAAGACAACCAAAACCTTAACTGAGTTATATCAACCGCAGAACTATCAATATCTACACCATAAAGAGAGTTTTCTATGGTTTCCCTCTTTAAATCATAATCATTTCTATTTTCCTTAAAATAGATAGATAATATTGAACGAGCTTTTACAATCTCGCCCATCATTCCAACTGGAAATGCTCCAGAACCAACAGCAGGGTCAACAACTTTAATATCTCTTAAAAGATTGTCAATTTTTTCATAATTCTCTTTGATTGATTTTGGAAGCGTATATTTTTCATTAATATCGTAGGCTTTTCCATATTTCTTAATCTGTTCTTGTTCTTTGATTATCAAATCAAGAGCAAAATCGCCTAATTGGATAAATTTTTCAATATCTTCTCTGGGAATATCAGAATTTGTTTCTAAATAATTGATTAAAGACTGCTGACACATGTAGTGGACAATTTCACGAGGAGTATAGAAAGCCCCTTTGCTTTTTCTGTCAATAACATCCAGTAGATTCTCAAAGACTTTTCCCAGCATTTCAGGATCTACAGCCACTTCCTTTTCTAATGGCTCATCTTCCTTAACTGTAAAATTAAACTCGTCAAATGTGTTAAAAATATCTTCAAATATTTTATTATCTAAGATAATGTCTGTTTTAATCCAGTCATAATCATTCATTGGCTCAAATAAACCACCATTCAGAAATGGGATTTTACACTTGAAGTGGGTATGATAGCCATCGTCTCCTTCTCTGGGATTAGCTAAAGCATCATAAAAGAGAGGCTCTAAAACTTCATTGAAGAAATTCTTATATTTGATGAGTGGCTTATTGTCTTTATCGCCCATCAATTTCCTCATGAAATTTTTTGGTCCTGTTCCCCAATTTTCTCCTTTCTCTACTCCAAGCCAGCCTTTTTTCTGTAAAAAGTAAATGAAAACAACTTGCCCTAACAATTTCTTAGCAAAATCAACAGTAGAAATATTCTTCTCTTCAAACTCTTCCTTAATTTTGCTGTCTTTCTTAACAACCTTTTCTAAAGATTCTTTTAGACGTAAAAATAACTCTTTGTATTTTTCAAAGAATTCTTTAGTTACTTTTTCAATTCCGAAAGCAGATTCTATCTCTACAAGAGAGGGATTTACTTCCTCTTCCATCACTAACTTAAGAAATTGGCTTCTGCAAGTGTGATTTGGTTCATTCACTCCAACTAAAAAAGAATATCTTTTTGCTGGTGTCAATTCTTTTGAAATTTTGACTTTTCCCTCTTGTTTAACAAGCTGATATTCCATCTTGACAAAAGAAAACCGCCAATCTTGAGGATCATCACCATAAAAAGCGACTAATGCAGCATCTTTTTCTGCATTTCCGAGATATTTTGCAATAAAATTTCTCTGCATGGTTCTGGCTCTATCTCGTGAAGTTGATTTTTTCAACTTCACAACCAGAATATCAATAATTTTCTTAGAAGTGTCTTTGTAACTTCCTAATAATTGGTAAGATTCTATATAATCTTGATATTCTTGCCAGACGCTCCAGCTTTTTTGATTAACCTGAAAATTGTTGAATAATTCTCTAATAAATTTCAAGTATTTATTTAAATCAAAATCGTTGTTGAATGTTTCATCAAGTAATTTTACTGCGCTGTGTTTATCCATCTTAATTACCAACTAAATATTCTGACAATATTACTTCTTTAGGCCCCGAAGTATTCGCTGAACTTTTAATGAATGTTCCCTGGAAAACATTAGAGGGAATTCCTGACCTGATTTTCATTAAAATCTTGAGAGGGTTAGCTTCATTCTTGACCTCTTTTAAGATTCTTTTCATTGTATGCTTAGCAACACCACCTTCTTTCAATAAGTTCAAGACATCATGCAGAAATTCCTCGTCTTCATCAGTGAATTCTTTTGATTTGATTATCGCTTTTATGGTTTTGATAAGCTTTGCTTCGTGGCTTCTTCCTCCAGCACTCTTTAATTCCTCTCCTTCTTCTATAAACACAGCATTAAATTCTTTCTTGTTCTGCTCTAAATATTTATAGAACTCTGGTTCTAGCTTCTCTCTTTTTGTTTTCTTATCAGCTTCCAAAATCTCAGCAGCGTTGAAGAAATCAACTTCTTCTATGCTATCGCCTTTATTCATGAAGATTTTTCTTAACTTTCCTTTCCTAAAGAAAGTCATTACAGAATTATATTTCTCTTGATGTTTTCTGGAACTTCTTGATTTTTTAGGCAGTCGCTTTATTTTTTCAAATAAATCTTTTTGGTTGTCCCTCAAATCTCTTAAGAATGTCAGATATTTTAATTCTGGATCATCTTCTTCATCTTCGCCAGTAATCATCTTTTTAGAGGTTAATTTTGCGAATAAATCATGCGATTTAACTTCTTCATCAGTCAGCAATTTAGCATCATTTCCTAACATCTCAATAAATGCTTTTATTTTAGATTCAGCAGCTTCTTTTAAGCTAATGTTCTTATTGATAGGCCCTGCTGGGAAGAAATTGTAAGTGTAAATCGTATCAAATGGTGGATTTTTACTTACCCTATTTACACGACCCACTCTTTGCATCATCCGGACAGGATTCCAGGGGATGTCATAATTAATAACAACATTAGAACGATGCAGGCTCACTCCCTCTGAAAGAATGTCGGTTGAAATTAATATTCTTACATCATCTTTCTGCTTCTTTTTGGGGTAATTAGCATCATAATTTTCAATTATTTGGTTTCTTGCAAATTCAGAAGAAGTGCTGGAAAAAGCCATTACTTTATTATCAAATTTAGGATTTAGTTTCGCTTCCAGATATTCTGCTGTTTCTTTAGATTCTGTGAAAACTAAGATTTTATGCTGTTTCAAGATTTTATCTTTGGATAAAATCCTTGCAAACTCGTCTAATTTTGGGTCTTTGTTTACATCTTTCCACATCAATTCAATTTTCTGCAAAATCTTAAAGTCATTCTTTAGATCTTTGATAAATTCTGGCTTGAAATTCTTAGATGGATATTCCTGTGCCTTTTCTTTCTCAATAAGATTCTGGATAGCTTCTTGATCATCATTATCTAAGAAATCAAACACTTTGTTGATATGCTTCTTGCTTAAGAAGACACGACCTTTATTGTATTCTTCAATAAATCTCTTGTAAGAATAAATAAATCTGCCGACAGATTGTTTAAACGCAAAGAAACTGCTCTCTAATCTTTTCAATAACAAAATCTTCATGAATTTTCCCATGTTTCGCTGAGAAATTTCTTCCGGTTGAGAAATATCTTCTTTCAGATACAATAATGGAGTGTATCTTGCATATTTGAATTCTTTGATAATCAATTCTAATGTCTTATTGAAGATTTTATCCAAATCTTCGTCAAAATGATATACTGCTGGTTTAGGATCATCTACTTCCGGGAATTTCAGTTTTTGTTTTTGTAAGTCTTTGCCATAATATTTCATAATGCTGTTTCTTGTTCTTCTTACCATCAGATATTGCAGAACATTATCTCTGATTTCTTCAGCATTTTCCTGAACAATCTTTAGGTATTCTTCTTTGTCTTTCTGCCTGTCAAGTCCTTTAAGCTTGTTCTGAAGCTTTTTGAAATATTTTTCTAAATCCCTTACTTTTGGATTTGGCAAAGTAGATTTATGAGCATTTTGAAATAATTTTATTTGGCTTAGAATATCTAATGGTGTATTGTTAAGAGGAGTCGCTGAGACTAAAATAACTCTTTTCCCTCTGCAAATTTGGAAAAGTTTCTCATACATCTGCGTATTCTCAGTTCTGAACCTATGAGCTTCGTCAATAAAGATGTTAGTATATTTTTCAGGCCTTTCTTCAATGACTTTGATTATCTTGTCAAGTTTTCCTAGAGATTCAAATTCTGCTTTTCTCACACCAAAATCAAAAAAGACATTAGGCCATGAGCCAGGATTATTTCTATCAAGCAGAACAGGCGGAGCAATAACCAAAGTTCCACCATCTAACTGCTGTGCTAACATGGCGGAGATGAATGTTTTACCTAGACCAACTACATCAGAAACAAAAACACCACCATATTCCTCTAATTTCATCTTAGCATCTCTGACAGCATCTTTCTGATATTCTAAATCCATGAAATTCTCAGGCAGAAATTCTCTAAATAACTCGTCTTGATCCAAATTAATCTTTTCTTTAAGATATTCATAAAGAAATTTAAGATATAATTGATGTGGTGTAATCTCATCATTTAGCCACGTCTGATTCTTAGTTGTTTCAACATAATTCTTGGAAACATCAACACCATTATCCCATAGTGCATTAAATTTCTGTAAAGCAAATTTATGATCTTCCGGACGAGGAAGTTCAACATTAAACTCTAAATTATTTCTCAATCCTGATTTACTAAAATTACTAGAACCAGTGATAACTCTTCCAACGTCTCTGTCACCTTCTTTAAAACTCATAATATAGACTTTAGCATGAATTTTATCTGCTGGATAAACCCTTATCTCTAACTTTCCAGAAGCCAACCAATCAAGAAATTTCTTAACACCTTCTTCAACTTCTAAAGTATCTTTAGATTCTTCCATCTCTTTAACAATCTTCTGAGAGAATTCTTCTTTCGTTTCTTTATGAGAATGAGGAAGTGTATGCTGAATTTCTTTTGATTCTTGGATTAAGTCATAAGTTTGTTTATCTGTACTGATTCCGATTAAAATTCTGATTTTTTCAGTATTTTCAAGAGATTTGTAAAGACCATGAAAACCACTAGCATAAAAATAACCAACTAAACAATCAAAATAACGAGTATCTTTAATCAAAGTAGCAAACCGAGAGACTAAATTTTTCCCTTCTTCGTTTGTGATAAATGTCAGATTATTCATAATTCCCGCCCCCTCTTTTTCAGTTCGTCTTCCATTAATTTCTCAAACTGCCGAGAGACAATCCAGCCCTCTTTCTTGCACAACTCTCTATACAAATCATACAATTCCGATTTAACTTTCAATGTAATATTTTTGCTATCTACCATTCTCGCCCCCTCTATAATTAACTAATAAACAAATAAACGCACATACTTATAAATATTACTGTTTTAAAGTTTTCTCGCCCCTAACTACTTGTTCTTGATGTATCGCTAAAGCTCTCTGGAATGAACGGAACTCCCCCAATGTTACTCTCACTTTGTTCGTGATTTAATCTAGGTTAAAGTAATAAAAAACTACGTTAGCCCCTAAAGTCTTGGCAATGGAAAAACTCTGCGATTTAATATCCTTCGGAGTTAAATCTTGCCCTCCCCACTCCGCAAACATATCGCTGTATAAGTAGATGTTTAACCCGAAAGAAC
>CAYFJX010000013.1:0-34032 GCA_964343705.1 uncultured Methanosarcinales archaeon | reverse complement strand
ACATATTAACCACCACAGTGGTTAATGTACTGTGTAGTTAAAACGGGATACTACAGGCACTCTACCCACACAAACTTTTTAAATACATCTTCCTATTCTTACATCATGGCATTAGGAGTATTCGAGGTTTCGTTATTTACCAATTTCCCTGTAATTGAGCGCTATTATGAGCTCTTGCTCCATTATGTTGGGAGCAAAATTCTTGTAAGCTTAGCCATTCTCTCTGTCTTTTACATTATCTCAAAAATCTTCTTGTATGGAACTGAGAAAATTGTACTTGTCTTCACCCAAAAGACCAAGACCAAGGTTGATGATGAGATGGTTGAGCAATGTCGTGGTCCCATATCTATGATACTTCTCATGGTCGGTGTTAAGCTTTCGTTGTTGCCTTTTAATCTTACTGGAACTATTGACATGGTTTTTTCAAAAATTACCACGTCGTTTATGCTCTTGTTTCTTACTGTTATAATCAAGCGAGCCGTGGGAATACTTATTGAACACTGGGGACATGCTTGGGCAAAGAAAACACACTCATCCATCGACGATGCGCTTGTGCCTTTGTTTCACAAAATGTCAAACATTGGTTTTTGGCTTATTGGTATTATGTTTATCTTATCCTTGTGGGGCATTGACATCCGAGGTCTGCTTGCAGGAGTAGGTGTAGCTGGAGTTGCTATTGGTTTTGCAGTTAAAGATAGTCTAGGAAACATTTTTGGTGGTGTTTCTCTTATACTTGATAGAGCAATCAAAGTTGGTGATGTAATAAAATTATCAACCAATGAAGAAGGAACAGTTGTTGACGTCGGCCTTCGTTCTACGCGAATTCGAACATGGGACAACGAACTTATACTCATTCCTAACGGGCAATTAGCAAACACAACCTTTCATAATTACAAACTACCTGACCTTAGTGGTAGAGTTGTTATTCCTGTGCATGTTGGTTATGGTTCAAAACCAGACAAAGTCAAGAAAGTTTTGCTTGAGAGTGTGAAAGGTATCAAGGGTCTTGTAAAAGGAAACAAGGAAAGAGCCCCTCAGGTACGTTTTGTTGAAATGGCTGACTTTTCATTGCACTTTAAGCTATACCTTTGGACAGATGATGTTTCCATTAGATACTTGATAAAAGAGATTGCAACAAACAAGATCTACAATGCTCTCAACAAGCACAAAATTGACATTCCATTCCCAACACAAACATTGTATGTGAAGAAGACAAAATAGGAATGTATAACAATGGGCAATGAGAAGCAGAAAAAAGAGGAGCGACAATTATTCTTATTTGTAGTACTTGGTATTTTTGCGACCATTGTGCTTTTCTCGAAATCACCCACGCTCTCAGGACATGTTATTTACAGTGAGGACTTTGTTGATCCCCAAGCATGTGTGTTTCCTGAGGATTGCAAGGATAAATCAGCTGAACTTGAACAGCCACTTACATGCAGGCTTATTAGTCAACGAGGAACAGTGAAGTATTGTATGCCACCACTTGAACTTAGTCAATCATGTCGAGGAAAGGATGATTGTGCAGTGGGATTGACATGTGTTAAACCAAATGATGATTCTCCAGCATGGCTGTGCAAGAAAATTCCACGGAAGCGAGGCCAGACCTGCAGGGAAAGTAGAGACTGTGATAGTACAAGTACGTGTGTCATGTTGGAAGATGCAAGCTTATTTACATGCCAACCAAAGAACCGTCTGCAAGGCGACAGGTGCGCAGATAGCAGTGATTGTGTTGAAGGACTGAAGTGTGTGTTCAACATCCAAAACACTGACGGTCTTGTTGGAGAATGCCTACCACCACGAAAACCAGGTGAGTCGTGTTTCAGAGAACGAGATTGTATTGAAGGTTACTATTGTCGACACACGCGAGAAGGTGGCAGTCGTTGCATGAGTGGTGAACAGTTCAAGAAGATGTGGCGGAGTTAAATAGTTGGATTGACCACTTTCTTTTGCTCTTTCTTTGATTCTATCTCTTCTCTTTCATCTAATGTAAGAACCTTGCCGAATTTCTTGATTTGATTCATCCGCAATATGTATTCAGTTTTCTCAGGATTGGTATACTCTTCACCACAAGATTTGCATGCCCAACCATCTAGAATGTATCCATCAAATTTTAGGTCTTTTCTATATTCTGCATATCCTCCACAAAGACAGTTCATGCCTGTTTTCCTTGTTTGCGTGTTTTTCTTTACCATTTTGTAAATTCTCCGATATGAGTGATCAAATATATTTCTTCATTATAAAAATAATTATATGATTTTACTATGACAACATTATATGTTTTATTACCTTTGTCAAACCATTTTTCAATGGTATTTTTCTTTCTTTTCTTAGGTTCGTAACCATTTTCTAATATTTTTTTACAATCTTCAAGTCCTAATCGATAATGTCTTAATTCATTACGTGCAGCCTTTGACGCAATGAGCCTTAGTCCTCTATATTTTACAGTAAGGACACTTTCTATCTTACAGTCATAATAGTCCTCTAGATTATTTAAATCTTCCTCTTTTTTCATACATTTGTCGACGATATAATGCTTAATAAGCAACACGGTATAAAAATCGAAGAATTTTCGATGACACAATAAGTATTTCAAATAAACTCGAAAGATTTTCGGATTAAAAAGAAATGGTTGGAATATTTTTGCTTTGCCCGAATGCTTTAATTCAAAATTAGTTAATTACAATTCAATTATAATACTTATCACTATGCCCTTCATAACCTAAACGCCAATTCTCAAGTTGTCGCACATCAAACTCGTGACCATACCCACCTCTATTGTCTCCACCATACTGACGCATGTTAATATGGATGTTTTCATGTTCCCCACCAACACGCCAAGGATCACGATCTCCATCACGCATCCAAATGCCTTGACCATCACCCAAACCAGGAATGCAATAGCCGCGAACACCATAGCCAATCATGTGACCAGGAAGCACTGTGACTGGGCGAGGAGCGATCATGTGGACAACTGGTGTGTCTCTGTTAAACGTATCTTCTTGTTTTGCTTTGGAAAGAAGTTCATAGCGTAAGATTCGCACTACTTCATACATTGGTGGTGTACTTGTAGCAGGTTTAGAAGTATTAGGAGTAGCCATGATAATAAAAGGTGAAAAGAAAATGATATAAAAAATGTAGAGATACTACAAAATTTATCCTAGTTTCTTTTCTAAGGGTGTTTTCTTCTTAGCTTTCTTGGTTGCATCTTTAGCCATTTTTTCCAAGTCAACACCAAGTTCCTTTAATGCCTTAACATGCATCTGCATAAGTTGTTCGACAATTGAAAGGATCTTTTGCATTTCTTCACGTTCTTTTGCAAGGGTTGAAAGTGCTCCTTTGTGGAAGCCAACTTGTTCATCTTTGCTTACTTTTGGTTCTTTTGCCATTGTGAATTCCTCCTTTGTTATTTCTTGATTGTGGTTGTCTAATCCTCTATTTGTAGTATTACTGCTATTTCTATTAATTAAGTTTGTGTTTATACACCTGATACATTCCAGTATAGCATACGAGCTTGACCTGCTCCATACTTTTGTTGTACTGATGCATTCTTTTCTGCTGCTTGATTCAGGAGGTTTCCTGCTTGAGCATCTTCAGGTCGAGTGTACGGAGCTGTACTATTTTTAGGTTTGTAAAAACCACTCATGTCACTCATGTGTGAACTTGGATCCATAATACCAATGCTGTGCCTGTCTAAGTCAAGTCTTCGTGATCGACTTGCTAGGCTATATTCAAGGCTGTGGCTATCTCCAGTATACGGCATGCTTGTTGCCCTTTCTCTTTCCATGTAATTGTTTCCACAACTTCCCATAGTATCACATTGCGTAGTGCACGTCACGTGCTTTCATTCTAAGTTTTCCGTGTGCTAATTCTCTAAATACCTCTATTGCTTCTTTTCCCAGCTGCATTTTCTTTTTAACAAAGCCAAAAGCAACATCATGCAGTCCATTCATTGCAGGCATTGGGTTTGTGTTAATACTGCCAGCAAGGTCAGCAATGTTATTGTTTACTAATGCTCTGATCCATGCCATTTCAAAGGCAAATGCTTTTGCTTCTTCGTCGTGTTGTGTACCAAGTGTTAATGTTAGTACATGGCCAATTTCATGACCTATTGTTATCATTACTTTGTCAAGATCATTTTCACGAACAACAATTCTGCTGGTGCCAAAGCCTTGTTTGTTTTGCGCAAAGCCTTGTAGTCCAGGACTCCATACTCCGCCAGCAGCTTCATGCATTTTTTTGAGTTCAGCTGCGCTCACAATTTCAATAGTGAGATCATTTGGCAATGAATCGCCTGTCACTGCTTCGAATGCTTGTTCAATGTAGTGTTGAATATCTGCTACTTTTCCAATAAATGGTGATTCTGGACGTGATGGTTTAAGGAAGCCACCTACCATTGCTTCTGTGTGGCCGCGTGTTGGTGCAGGGCTTGAATAATCCTGGGCAGGGTTTGCATAGAGCGCGTCTGCAAGGCCATACATCCCTTGGGTAGGGTTACCTGCAGGTACAATGCCACTTTGAGGGCTAACTGAAGCAGTATAGGGTGCAACAGCAGCCTCTAAGTTGCTAATATGGCCTGAATATGCCACAGAGCCAGTACGAGTTGAGAGAGAAGGCTCAACAGCGTCTGCAAGGCTATAGGAAGCAGGGAGGGCCATAGCAGGAGCTGTAAAGCCTGAATTTCGATATCCTGTACTCTGTGACATATAGGTCATACTGGGGTATAGATTGATTTACATCGATATAAATGTAATGTAAAATTGTGAGACAAAAAAGTCATAACTTTCCCTTATAAACCCTTAAGAAAGGCTTAAATACCATCTGGTTACTCCATTTTATATGTCACGAACTAACCTTGAAAAACTTGAAGAAAACACGATTCATTCTTTTAAGCGAGCTAAGACAGACATTATTAGACTTCAAACACAGGTTATTGAACTTACTCGATCACAGAAACAACTACTACATTTTGTTGATACGCTTCGAGCTGAGCTTCAAAGTGCAAAAAACAAATTAAATGGTGTTGCTAAGAAAAAGAAAGCAACTAAAAAACCAGCTAAAAAAGTAAAAGCACGCAAGCCAGCAAAAAAAGCAACTACACAGAGAAAAGCTATGAAAATTGTGCGACCAAAACGTAAGGCAAAAACATTTGTTGCTTCTAAAACTGGAAAAAAGTTTCACCAAAGAAAATGTCCATTTGCTCAGAACATTAAACCAAAGAGCAAGTGTGTGTTTAAAACACGAACAAAAGCATTGAACATTGGTTACAAACCTTGCAATTGCGCGCGATAAGCAAGGTCAGTAAAATAAGAAAAAAAGAAGACTATTAAGCAGCCTTCTTTAATTCAGCAATTCTTTCATTCACAGCCTTAGATTCTTTATCTAGACTTTCTTTGTACTCTTGCAACATTTCAACTTTCTCGTCTCTACTGAGAAAGTTGCGTGATGTGCAACAGCTTTGTTTGCTCACAGATGGTCCGCAAGCGCTTGGTCCGCATTTCATTTTTGTTCCTCCACCCGATCCTATTTATCGGGTAACCGATATATGGAACACGCTACTATTTAAATATATCGGTTTTCCGATATAACAATTAATAAAGCTCGTATATCCGATAAGTTTATATATCTAGCCAACCTTAGTTCAGGTATGAAAAAATGTTGTCAACTCAAAGGGTTTTTGAACTTCTTGATTCTTCGTATGACAAGTAAAAAACCAATGTCAGGCGAGGAAATATGTCAGGAACTTGAGCGTCGTAAAGGAAGTAGGCCTAGTCCAGGAACAATCTATCCAGTTCTCAAAACATTACGAGAAAATGGGTGGATAACTGAATGTGATGTTTGTGGAAAGGAAAAGAAATACCATCTTACTCTTGAAGGAAAAAAAGAACTTAAAGTGGCAACAAAAAAGTTTATTTGCCTTTTCGGTGATATGAAAGAAGAATTTGCAAAAATACGTACTAAGTTATGATTCTTTCTCACTGTCTTTAGAATCCTTATCCTTTAATTTCTGTACTACGTCCTTAAACACTTCAATCTGCCTATCAGTTAACTTACCATAACGAAGTGCTGCGATCTTAATGTTTCTGAGAAAATTGTTCTCTTTGTAGTATGCTTCAGGAATGTCTAATAGCTTCTTTAGCTCAGGATCCTTTACTTCACCTTGCATATCTTTTTCTTGACACTCTGCACAAGTATTATTACGCTGACGATATGATGATAGAACATAGTTCTTTTTGCATCGGATACACTTAATTTTGTACTTAACTGCCATGTAGCTATCAAGAAAATAATGGTTTATAAATCTTTTCTTTCAGTTGGGTGTGTCCCGAATCTTGCTTTTTGTGCAGGAGGGATAGCACTGCGAAGGTTAACGCTCGCATCCGCTCGCTGATTCTACGTCGGCACCCCTGCATAAATCGGGGTGCCTCCGAACAGACTTCAAGGCAGTGCTATCCCTCAGAAAGACTCTCGGGACATACCCTTTCAGTTTATCTATTGTCAAAATGAACCTTGGACCTCGAGATAGGCTTTTTTCGCTGGTGCTCCTTTAACTATACTGCCTAAATTCAGACTAAGATTCCTTGTTACCTGTGTCTTTGCTTCTATACCAGGTACATAGGTACCTAAAGGTCTAATGCCTGATGCAGGCTTATCTTCAGCAGAAGGCTGTAAAACATGTTTAGGCAAAGGTGTCATCTCAGCTTTTTGTGGTGTGTAACCAGCAGCTTTCTGCGCAGCTCGTAGCGTGCCATAACTGCATGTAGTTGCTGCACGGAGACCTTTTGTATAAGGTACTGCTTGTTGTGCTGTTCCATCAATAGAGTACATACGAAGTTGATTACCTTCCCTCTTTGCAATTTGGTATGAGGTACTCTTTTTCCTTTTTCCTCGAACAACGCAGTACACATCTCCTCCTCGTTGAAGGTGGAATTCTGCAAGAACTGAATCAATGTCGCTGGTCGCTGATGTGTACTCTACATTCTTGCGTTGCTTCTTGCTTTTTTGTACACGCCGCTTTTTCTTGTGTTTTCTACTCTTACGTTTTTTTGCTACTGCTTTTTTTGAGTGCTTTGCAACATACGCAGCTGCGTCTTGATCAGTTTCAAATAAAATAAGTCGTTGTCCAAGTTTGACTGTGTCAAGACCACTTTCTTTTGATCCATATATTTTTCTGCGCTTTTTTGATCCACCTTCGACAACCCAACTATATACTTGCGCTGCTTGAGAACCAACAATTGCTTCAATATGTGCTTTTTTTCCAGCTTTGTCATCTGCAAGCATAAGATCGCTGACCATATAGAATGAGGTGCCTGCTCCTTTTGGCAGACCTTTGTACAAGTTTGAACAATCAAGTCCTTTTACAGAAAATACTTTTCCTTCAAGATCATGAAAATCTGCTTTTTTCCCATTTTGTTTGCAGTGAGTAATGTCCTTTTTATCAGGATTGTTTCGTGTAAGTTTTGAGTAGAATCTTTCTTCAAGTGGCGTCAGTGCAATACCCTTTTTATTAATTGGGCCAGTCAAGTCAAGCAAGGCTGTTTCAGGTCGAGGATAGCTTGTTGGTACTTTTTCCTTTGTTTCTGGATCTTCTGTTATGGGTTTAGCAACTTGTTTGTCTGCGTCTTTGTTTTTTGCACCCCAGACTTTTGCTTCAACAGCAGCTTCAGCAACAACTGGCTTTTGTTTGTGTTGTTTGTATTCTCTAGCACCAAATGCAGCACTAGCAAGAAGGCCTGTTATAAGCATTAGCCTAGCAGCAGTGTTTCCTTGTTTTTGTTGTTTAACAAGTTGTGATTGGCCAGCTGGTACATCAGTTATCTCAGTGTCAAGTCCTAAACCATTGTATTCAGGTGGCTCATCTTCACCCTCATCTTCTCCGCTAAGCATCCACTCGCCAGAATCAGCAGCTTTGACAGCAGTGTCAAGACCATCCATGATAAGTGGGCCATATGAGTCATCAGAAGATTGAGTACCATCAACATCATCAACAATTTCAATTTCAAGTCCGCCTTTTCTAGCTCCCATGCTAGTGGGATATATAATAGTGCATTTAAGCTTATGTTGCAGTTCTTAGAACATCATAACAGGCCATGTTCCAATGTCTTTCTGAGGGGTGGCACTGCCGCAAGGTTTTATCAGGAAATCTCAAGGGGCGAAGCTCCTTGACGCATCTGAGCTTTGCTCAGATTGCGGCCGAATAATGAGGTGATTTCCGTTAACACTACGAATGAATTTGAGTAGTTAACACCGCAGTGCCACCCCTCCTGCACAAAAAGCAAGATTTGGGACACACCCAGTTAAAACAAAATATTTAAATATATGTTTAAACATAAACATAACCATGGTAACAAAAACACTCACTGTCACAGAAGATGCTTACAAGGCAATTAAGAGCCTGAAGCATGAAAACGAGAGCTTTAGTGAACTGTTCAAGCGCCTCGGGAGACGCAGCTATACACTAAAGGATATAGCAGGAGCTTTAAAATATAATGCCAAAGATCTTGCTTCTTTTAGAGAAAGAGTAAAAAAAGAGAGGGAAGCAGCAAACAAAGATTTTGAAAGGAGGGTAGAAAATGTACGTTCTCGACTCAAGCGCACTCATTGAATCAATTAATAAGACAGAATCCCATGATAAAATTATAAAAATTGTCAAAGATCAACCTGTCATAACAACAAGCATTTGTATGCAGGAAACATTAGTTGGAGCTTTGTCTGAAAGAGATAAGTTTGTTTTGGAGAATATATTTACAGGGATTCGCGTTCTTGAACACAACGCAGAGGCTGCAAAAATTGGCGCAGAGATAACACAAAAACTCGCTAAAAAAGGTACAATGATTGGAAAAATGGACATTCTTATCGCAGCCATATGCAAAGCTCACCAAGGGGAACTAATAACACTTGACAAAGATTTTGCTAAGATCAAAGTAGAAGGTTTTAAGTCACATATTATTTCTTAATTCTAGTTAGTTCTCACAAACTATTTAAAAGCAAACATCCTAGATCATGTTGAATATACAAAAAAGAGGGGATTAATGGTAAGCAGACGTAGTAAGAAAACCGCTCAGAAGAAGAAATGTGGAGTTGGTACACAAAATCATATCTTTAAGAGTATTAGAGCACGTCTTATTTTTACTTTTCTAGCAGTTGGTCTTTTTTCTGTTATTTTGATTGGGGCATACAGCTATCATAACATTAAAGCAGACTTGAATGATGCAATACAAGATGGATTATTACTACTTGCCGAGTCAAAAGAAGGAGAGGTCTTTGCTTACCTTGACGCAATAGAAGCACGTACTATTGATTTTTCATCAGACGGTTTTATTCGTGACGCAACTAAAGAAATCACGCAGACTGGCTCGCAAGAGGCTATTGCTAAACTAAACAGGCATTTAGTAGTTAACAAAAAATCACTTGACCCCATAATTACTGGCATTATGATAATGAACCTTGAAGGTAAAGTAATTGCTGCAACAGACCACAGAGAAATAGGTAAAGATGAAAGTCAAGATGTATATTTTCAAAAAGGAAAAGAAAGTATATTTACCATGGAATTAAGTGCAGACACTCATTTTGGGAGTGACAAAGAAAACAGCCTTATTGTAGTAGCTCCCTTAATTGACAAGGAAAATCCTGCGCTAAGAATAGGTGTTATTACTATTGTATTTTCAAATGAGAAATTGCAGGATATTATCTCAGGTAAGTTTCAAATGCAGAAAGGTACATTAAACGCTTTGCAAAATATGAAGAAAACACTAGAAATGTACCTAATTGACAAGAACAAACATATGGTTATTCACCCCGTCTCGGATCTTTCTACAAAGATTACTCACACGCCTGACATGATTGTAAACACACTCCCTGTGCAACACTGTCTGAAACAACATAAAGAAATTTCTGGAACATATAAAACGTATCATGGAGCAGAAGTAGTTGGGGCGTCCATATGTCTTCCACAGCGGGAATGGACACTTGTAGTTGAAATAACAACTAAAGAAGCGTTTGCTCCCATCCGCAAAAATGTTTTTCGCTATGTGATTCTTGTACTGCTCTTTTCAGCACTCATTATTGTTACTGCATGGAAACTTGGAGAATCAATTAGCAAACCTATCATCATATTAAATGATGCTGCTCAACAAATTGAAAAAGGCAACCTTACTACAAAAGTTTCAATAAATACCGGTGATGAGTTGCAGAACCTTGGTATGAGCTTTAATAAAACAACAGAGGCACTCAAGAAAAAAGATCAAGCACAAAATTACTTTTTTTCTGTTGCGTCTCATCAGCTTAAAACACCACTAACACCAATCAATATACAGCTTGAACGACTAAAATCAGGCAAGGTTCCTCAAAAACAACTTGAAAAAGTACACCATATTATCCTTGTAAACTTTCGTCGCTTACATTTACAGATAAATGATCTGCTTGATCTTTCAAGAATACGAGCTAAGCATGTAGCCTTATCAAAGAAAAAAATGGATATAGTGGATCTCTTAAAAGAAGTGATCTTATCAGTACAAGATCAAGCTCAGAAACAAGATATTATTATCCAAACGTCATTTGCAAAAGTACCCCTAATTTATGCAGACTATGATAGAATACGAGATGTCATAATTAACTTGTTTGATAATGCCTTAAAATATGCAAAGAGGAGAATTGAAGTCAAACTAATAGCTGCTCAAGGGAAGGTCCTGATATATGTTGCTGATGATGGCCCAGGCATTCCAAAAAAGTGGCACAAAGAAGTATTCACTCCCTTTTTCAGAGCTGGTGAAAAAGGCACAACAGAGGGAACAGGTCTGGGACTTGCTATTTGTGAAGGGCTTGTTAAACAGCATGGAGGCAGCATTGCTGTGAAAACAAATACAAGAGGAGGTGCAACGTTTTACTTTACACTTCCCTCACCAAAAACTAAATAAAGAGAAAGCCCCACACAAAAACAAATAAGATGAGCAAAGAGGTGTTGCAATGAAACAAACAATTTTGGTCATTGATGATGAAAAAGACATTCGTGAATCAGTACGTGACCTGCTGCAAGATGAAGGTTTTACTGTAGTCATAGCTAAAAACGGAAAGGATGGCATTACAAAGGCAAAAAAACATAAGCCAGACCTTATTCTTCTTGACATCCTCATGCCTGGTTTAACAACAAAAGAAATTCTTCCCAAACTTCCAAAAAAAACACCTATTGTTCTTGTCACAGTAGTTCGATTTTCAGAACTAGCAACAAAAAAAGACATAAAAAATATGATCACTGATTATGTTGAAAAACCATTTGTAAGCAAAAACCTGGTTGGGAAGATAAAAAAAATAGTAGGCTCTAAGTGATAACCAATGAACATTAAAAAGAGTGTTAAGGAAAACAAAGTGATCATAGTTGTTTTTCCTACTGAAGGCCATGCAAAATCATTTAGATCATTTATGAAAAAAATAAAAAATAATAGAGTTTGCATAGTGACTGTTAATAAAGGCTATCATGTTGTTAGGGAAGAATGTGAAAAAAGCAAAGTTGCAACAAAGAAATTCTGTTTTATTGATTGTGTTACAAAAACAGTGACAAAACCAATAAATCATCCTGGATGTTACTATGTCTCATCTCCAAGCGCATTGACAGAATTAAGCCTGGCAGTGACTAAGTGCATGAAAATAACGCAAATAATCTTTCTTGACTCATTTGGAACATTTTCTGCGTATCACTCTCCTAAAACATTGACAAGGTTTGTCCATTCTTTAACCAATAAGGTTAGGAATCAAGGTGATGCTGTTCTTATAATTGGTATTGCTCAAAAAGACAAAGAAGGTCCTTTGTTTAAAGAAATCGCTGTGTTTGCTGATGAGATTATTTCCGCAGAATCATAAATGTAGCAATCCAGCGCGCTTATTCTTAATCTCAGTGTTAAGGTAGTTGTCAAGGTCTTCCATGTGTCGTGGAAAAACATCAACCAATTGATAGCCAGGGATCCGCATAAGTTTTCCCCTACGCTGTTTAATTTTTGCTCGGTAACTTGGGAGATCATCCATGCCCCAAACCTCAATGATGAGCCTGTATGTCCAGCTAGGGAGTGTAAAGTCTGGCTTTGGCCTGCGTCCTTTGTGACCTGGAATAGTGGTGAGCTGCTCGTAGTGGAAATCAATACCTCTGTTTTCTAAGTATTGTGCAACTAGGAACTCATAGTATGACCTCACTGGAAGACCACCAGGACTGCACCAGTGTTCTTTTTTATAGAGTCGTCTACGTTGCTCATCATATTTCAGTCGCTGGACAAGACTTGGTCTGTGACCAGTAGGGTGATGAAACTGTTCTTTATTTACTGCTCGCTGGATGTTAAATGGTTTACTATGACGCATGGTGGTTAGTAGAAAAGTAAATGCTGGTTATATAGGGTTGTTGTAGGGAAGGGGACAACACAAACACGACAAACTTTATAAACAAAAAAGGTGTCAATCTATTTAGATCTATATGTTGGGAAAAAGTGGAAAGAAAAAGGTGGTAAGCTATAGTACAATTGGCATAGTTGTACTTGTTCTTATTCTTATTGCAATTATTTCGTTTGCACCCAGTGAAACAACCCTAAAAGCACGGAACACAGGCACTAGCGGTGAAACTGCAGAAGTAGATAATTCAGATGATACAACTAGCACGCCTGACCCAACAGAAGAAGCTGAAGCAAATGAAGTAGATACCAAAAACATAGATTCAGAACAGACAACACACGAACCAGAAGTCCTAGCCCCTCCTGAAGAATTCACACAGGACTTGAGCTTCACATCATACCCAAAAGCATTGTTTAAACAAGATTCTGAAGTCCTAGATGGTTTTATTGTCATAAGCAAAAATGCTTCTAATGAAGTACGTGAGGCTGCCATTGATCTTAACAGTCAACTAGTACCTATTGAGAAAACAACAAGTGACGCGCTTGAGATTGGTGTTGACTACGCTGCTCGAGATGAATGGCCAGGTGTTTCATGTAAAGACATGCCCATGCTTTGTATTGGACCTGCTGCAAATTTTTACAATCGTTATTCATACACAGAAACTCTTTTCACGCCACGAGGTCGCGTAGAATACCGGGTTGACCCTAATGATGACGATCGCGTACCACGACCCTACTTTTATGTAAACCAACAAAATCAAACCTATCGTTATAAAGTTACCTTTCTTCCAGCACTTGAATCCCAACATAACACTGGAAAATTACAATCAACCACCTATCCAGATGTTGAACTTATCTTGTTTGGAAAGGAATATATTATGATTGATGCTAATCACCCACGACAAAACGATGTTTCACTAACCATTGTAGGTGGTATGAAAGATTATCTTGTTGAAGGAGAGGAACGTGTGTATGAAATAGATGGTGAATTAGTCACCATTAAAGTTGTTCTTATTAACCAGAACCAAGTGCTTTTTCATGTAAATGGTGAGCGTGTCAAGCCAATGAATGATGATGAAGCACGACTACTTCCAATGGCTCGCAATAGAAGCATTGCTGTTCACGAAATCCTTGAAAATGAAGCTACTGAGGCTGTAGGGCAAGACGTAGTGGAATTCTACTTTGGAGACTTGTGGGTTATACGAGATGCAAATACTAGTTCACCAAGTACTATTAACGAAAAAGGAGAATTTGTTGGCTCAAGTGTTGTGGTCAACAAAGAACAACTGCCGCAAGTTGATGTAAGCATTGTCACTACAACAGATGAAGGTGTAACTAATGGAGACACAGTCCGTACTAAGTCAATTGAGTTTAAGTATGTTTCGTCCGACGACATATATGGTTGGGGAAAGCTCAGTGAAATTGCTGATCGTGTTGAGCACGAGCCTGGAAACTTTTTGAACTTGTTTGAAATCGAATATAAAGGGCTCACATCAAACAACGACGAGCAATATGTCGAAGAATACGTCTTCCACCCAAGTGGAGAAGATGGCTACAAACTAAAATGGCAAAACAACGCTGGTCACTGGTATGATCAAGAAATTGTTTCATGTACAACAGACACGTGTGGAACCATTGCATATGGAAGAAAAAGTGGCAGTAATTTCTATGACCTTGTTGTTGATGAGACAGAGCCAATTAGCGAGGATGAATTCTTCTTTTTAAAATCAGAAGACTGGCCATACTTAATGCAGTTTGATAGCATTAACAATAATTCAAAGATTGTTACTATTAGAGATGTGTATCGTAGTGAGAAAAATGAACCAATGCAAACATTTGAAATATCATATGACAGTTCGTCTCGTATTGGTTACTTTGATCATGCTGAATCTGTTTTTACATTTAATATAAGTCCTAATGGTCAAAACATTACTGTTGACATGAATGGTGATGGTGACTTTGCAGATACAAGTATAGCTCTCCGAGCAAAATCTGGTGGTGATTTTGTGTTTAGCAATGCAACTGAGCCATTGTTCCAATACAAAACAAATGAATTGATTGAAGACACACGACGTGATGAAATTAACATGACTGTGTACTGGCACCCTGAAAAAAAGAAGCTAGACATAAACAGCTCAAGCGGCATCAGCGGTGATTGGTTATTTGGTTTTAATTCAACATTGAGTAATGTTATTCTAAATCGAAGCATTGAGCTTAACAATACAGACGTTGAAATGGGAATGACTGAATTTGGCTTGCGTGGAGAATTAACTGAAGCTGATAGTACCAACCAATCCATATTTACTATTTTTGCACCAAAATACCAAGAGTTTGGCTACCTTGAAGTGTATCCAAAAACATTCAAGAAACTGGTTCGTGTTGCTGAGCGACTTGGTTCTGGAACAGGTACTGACGCAGGCCATGTTATTGTAGTTGGCGGACCATGTGAAAACAAGATCACTGCAGAACTCATTGGCTTTGTTGACGACGATCGTTCACGGTGTGACATGGGCCTTGCTCCAGGTGAAGGAATGATTCAATTACTGCCTGAGAAACGCAGTGGCAAGCATGTTATTGTTGTGGCAGGTAATGGCAACACTGGCACATTGAATGCATTGACTGTGTTAAAAGATCCAGCTAAGTACAAACTTGGTGATCAGAAAGGCAGTAAAGTTGTTGTGCGTAGTGAGAAAGGCGTGATACATTTGTCATAAAGTTACTTAATCATCTTGTATCAAGCGCTGCTTTAAAATCTTTTTCTAATGAATCAGCAGCGTAATTAACAGGTATCTTTTTCTCAGCAGCTTTCTTTATGAAATCTGAAATTGACATTTTAGCTAGTTCAGCAGCCATTCCTAAAGAGATCTCTTTTTGAGAGTATTTTTTCAAAACTATTTCAACAATAGATTTTTTAAGCAAATCAAGTACAAAAACCCTCAATGTTTGTAAACGATCTATAGAGTTTGATGAGTTACGTAAAATAAGAAATGATGTGAATTATTATGGAAAAGAGTTGTTGCCTGTAGAAGCGGAGAAGTCAGTTCCTTTTTCGCTTTCATTAAGTATTTCTTTAAAGAAGGGAGTGTAACATTCATGATTGTATATTTTATATCCTTGCTTGAGCGCTAATGCTTCAAATAATTCCCGTAATGAATCATAAGTAAGAGATAATTTTGACGTTGCAGTCACCTCAGTCATTTTGAGCATCTTCTGAGACTCCAGTTTGTGATCACTTGATTTTATAAGTGATAAAAATAAGTCAATATCAAACGACGCCTCCTTAGCTATACGTTTATCGCAACATTCTTTCCAATCCTTAGTCATATACCTAGCCTCCCT
The DNA here is from genome assembly GCA_964343705.1 of uncultured Methanosarcinales archaeon. GTDB lineage: Archaea > Nanobdellota > Nanobdellia > Woesearchaeales > UBA12501 > JAUSFM01. The sequence continues at coordinate 18,322 of CAYFJX010000013.1, read as the reverse complement.
TTCAAAACATAGCCATTAATAATATTATTTGCCAATTCTTTATTTTTTATTTCATTTAATGAGGAAAACCAGAAAACTTGTATGTTTCGTTTGAGTTTCTTTTCAAAAACAGAAAAATTAATTTTTTTCTTATGAGCAAAAACAGCAAGGTCAATGTCTGAATCTTGCTTTACTTCTGCCTTAGCAAGCGAACCAAAAAGAACAATAGTTGGACTAGTAAGTTTCTTTTCAAATTCAGTAATAAGATCTGAAAGAGTAATGCCCCAATAAAGCCTGGATAGATCAATAAAGACCTTGTTCCCCTTGTTGGCATAGTAAAAAATGAAGTTTCTGTACTCTTCTCTACACAGAAGTCCCTTTTTATGATACAATGCAAGCAGGGTTGAAGCAGTAGGTGGTGATATACTTCTAACCCTAGCATATTCACGCACACTGATTCTTCTATAACAATCTTCAAAAAAAGGTTGTAAATCGTTAATTATTTTTAACATGTGTCAAATATGATTAACACTTGTTTAAATATTTTTCGGTTTGGGCAAGAGAAAAAGACAGCAGAATAAAATCATGTAACTCACCCCCTAAACTCAACATTCTTTAATTTTCTAAATGCATTATCTCCTGTTACAAAAGGATACTTGTGTTCTAATGCATAGGTGTAACCAACTGCGTCAACAAACGAGCAGTTAATTTTCTTTTGCCTACAAACAAATCTAAAATTCGCAGCAGACAGGAGTTCAGCAAGTTTTACCTTAACAGTGTATGGTTCACATTCACGAGCCCAAAAAAGTGCTGTGCGTTCATCATATTTCTTTAATACCCACTCATAAAACTCAGCCAAGGTAATATCAGTAATGACTATGTCTGCCTCCAAATACTCATCAAACCGAGGATTCTTCATGCAAATTTCTACAAGAGCATGTGTGTCTAAACACTTTTTCATATATACTTACCCCACCGTTCTTGTTTAAACTGTTTGAATTCCTCTTCCCAGTTCTCTCCAAAATCTAATGCTCCCCAGAGCTTCTTGAGGACATTACCTTTTCTCTTGAGATCCATGGCAACTTCATCACCTGCATGAAGCCCTAGATCCTTCACCACATCTTTAGGAATAATTATACCGATTGAATTTCCCCATTGTTTTGTTTTTACATGCACTACCATACAGATCACCACGCATTCTGTTTCTTGTATTTTCTAGCTAATTAGTTAACTAAAAAGTATAACTAATATATAAAGTTTTCTTAAAAAAATATAAGAAAAAAGACCCAACCACATTAATAGCACCACAAAAAGACACTGAAAAAGTCTTTTGGAGGAATTAGACATGTTTGTTGATGCCCCCTCCAATCAAGTAAAATTAGCGCTGAAAAACCCTGTTTTTAACACTTTTTTGCTGAATTTTGCCATAAGAAGGCCCATAAAAGGTAAATTATGTTTTATGTATGATAGATGAATATAACCAATAAATAAAACATTTAAATATAACACTTAAAAGTAATAAGCACTAATGATAAATAAATAAATTAAACAAATATAATAACCAAGTGTAACACATAAATAATAAGAATGAACATACCAATTGTGTCAAACCAACAAACAGATCATACACCCACAATACACATCTGTCCAACACAAACTTTATATACATAACAGAGTAAGAAAGAAAACAGTATATGTTGGAAACGTACTTTTTGTACAATAAAAGGGGATTATAGTAAAAGATGGTGAAGAAAGATAAGACTAAAATCACTATAGAAAATATTTTGAAGACAAGTGAACATGGACTCACTATTTCTGATATTATGAAAAAGACTCAGCTTGCACGCCATACTGTTCTTGCTCGGCTCCATAGACTGGTAGGAGAAAATAAAGTAGGTGTCCGCCAAATTAACATGGCAAAAGTTCATTTCTGGAAAAAAGAACAAGATGGAAAATCTGAACACCCCCTTGTACATGAAGCTAAGAAGAGCACAAAAAAGATTAAACTCCAATCCTTACAAAAAAAACATATTAAGGAAAGTCTAGCAAGCGCTGCTAAGAAACCAAACAAAGATCAACTAAAAAAACAACTTGACTTAAAAAAGATAAAAGAAGAAATTGAACAAGAACTTAAATCCGGAACACTAAAAAAACACGAAGGACAAGTCAAAGAACAACGTGCACCCATTAGCCATAAAGTTAAAACAAGCAACCATCAACCAGATCACAAACCAAGTGACTTTGTAAACACAGGTGTTGATGGTTTTGATGACCTCTTTGACAAGGGAATACCAAAAGGAAATTCTATTCTTATTGCTGGGGGTGCAGGCTCAGGTAAAACCATCTTATCATTACAAACCCTTGCATACCATTCAAGCCAAGGCAAGAAATGTTTGTATATGAGTTTTGAAGAAAGCGAGGAACATTTGATCCAACACATGGAAGATTTTGGCTGGAACCCAAAAGAGCTTATCAAAAAAGGCAATCTTCTTATCAAACGATTCAATCCTTTTGACATAACACGAAGTGTTGATGCCCTCCTTCTTAAACAAAAAGGTGAACTACTCATTAATATAAAACCCATCATGTTCCCTAACAACTTTAAGCCAGACCTTATAGTTGTTGACTCACTAACAGCTATTGCTTCTGCTTTTATTGGCAAAGAAGATTCATATCGTATTTACATTGAGCAACTCTTTAGATTTTTTGAAAAGATTGTTGCAACTTCATTCCTTATTACTGAAACAAAACAAATTCCAACAGTGTTCAGCACAAGTGGAGTTGAAGAATTCCTTGCAGATGGTGTTATTGTTCTTTACAACATCAAACGAGGAAATGTCAGAGAAAATGCCATTGAAGTCCTGAAACTTCGTGGCGCAAAACACCAAAAAAAGATTGTGGCCATGCAAATTACTGACTCAGGAATCCTTGTATACCCTGAACAAGAAGTTTTTGGTGAACTTGAAACAAACAAGGATTAAGTCACACTCACACATGTCTCAAAAAACCTCGGCAAAGAAAGCCTTGGTTTTTGAGTTTCATGGATAAACCATGAAAAATAGCAAAAGAGGGAATAGAAAGGGTACCCGACCCACAACCTTAGTGGGAACTATAATAACACTACTGATTCTTCTAGCGATAGCCATACCCTTCGCAACAGCAGTTCTTGAAATCAGACCAACCATCAACACAGAAGCTATGCTTGTCTACCCTAATGAAAGCAGTGGGCAAACTCTCATGTCGGTGCGCAATCTAAGTATTGACACAAGTAATCTGAGCGATGTTGGAGGCTTTACAGTCTCAGGTCACACTGCGCGGATAGTACTTCTGGAAGACAGTCATGAAACCAACGAAAGTCTTATGGCTATCAGACACACCAATGATGATATTCACACAACATACTGGAACGGTAGTGCATGGAACGCCACATTTGAACATAATTCAAACAGCCAAAACGATGACAACGCAGCTAGTCTTGCGCTCGAATACGAACAACTCAGTGGAGATGCACTCTTTATCTATGAAGATAACTCTTCCAATGGTGACGGCCGCATCCGATACAAGACCTGGAACCACAGCGACAAAACCTGGAGTGCAGAACAAGTATACCAACACGGCTTTTCACGAGAACTTGAACAAATGCGTCTCTACGCTAAACCAAGAAGTGACGATATGATGTGGTTGTTTGCAGTTGAAACAGACACCACCTTAGTGGCTATCCGTTGGAATGGAACAGCGTTTGATAATGCTTCAGCTATAAACCTCACAACAACCTTACCTGAAACAAATCGATTCTATTTTACCTATTCTTGGGAAACGAAAAGTGGTGATGGTGTTGCGTTCTTTGGAGAAGGTACAACTGGAGATGTGCGGTATTCAGTATATCAACAAAGCTCTAATAACTGGCTTAATGACGCCCAATGGTGGGATCACAGCGGTACACACAATCACCAAGTAATACGAAGCTGCAGCGACCCTAACAGTGACCTAATCGGTGTTATCTCACAAGACACAGGTGAAGACATAGAAGTTGGAATCTGGGATGGCGCAGCACTGCAGACTAATGTGAGTAGACCAAGTGAAACAACAAGCACTGAACAACCAGGTGGGGCATCTGGTCAACCAATGGACTGTGCCTGGACAAAAAATGGAAAGTACGCACTCTTTACCTACGCGCTTGGAGGAGGCAGTGTTGATGAAAATATTGCATGGGTGTATTACAACCTTAGTAATTGGTCTGTTGCAGATCTTGATGATGCACCAACCTATGACCACACATTTGGTTCAATAAGTGATCCCATCAGATTCCAAGAACTTGACTCAAACCCATTACGAAATGAAATTATGCTTAACCTTGTGCATACCTCAAACCCGTTTGAAGCATACCTTGCCATCTGGAATTTCACTGGTAATTGGACAGGTATTGAGCAATACAATGGGGACATAGAATGTAGAAATCACTTATGTACTACGTTTGAATGGGACAGACACGACCCTGCACCCAATGTAAGCAATGCTACAACACCAGCAAATGGCACCAACTTTAACATCAATGCAACAGTACAATTTAACTTCACTATCAATGATAACCTCAACATATCAGAAGCTCGCGTAAACATAACCATGCCAAATGGGACCAACCATTCATTCCTTATTTTTAATGCAACCGGAAACACAACACATGGTAACTGGACAGGTTCATTTAACCTCACTGAACTCAAAGGAATCTATAACTGGACTATTGAAGTCAATGACACCAGTAACCACCTTAATTATAACACAAGTGTCTTTGGATCATTTAGTGCAGGAGACATTGTCCGACCAAGTGCTTTTGTTATGCTGCCAAATGGCAATACGAGTATCAGTCAAAACGTAGTTGTTGCGCTGCGACTTAATGCAACAGATGAAACTGCAGTGAGTACTGTTGTTGCCAATGTAACTATGCCCAATGGTTCTGTGCAAGGTTTCAACGTGTCAAATACTTCCTCATACTTCTACGAAGTAAACTTCTCAAACACAGATGGCACAGGAACATACACAGTAAACTGGACAGTTAATGACACTAGCAACAATGTCAACCATTCAACAACAGACACATTTGGTGTAGGAGATAGCACACCCCCAACAGTTCTTAACCTCACGCCAAACTCCACATCATACGCAAGCACTAACATACTGGTCAATTTCACTGTCAATGTAACTGATAATGGTAACAAATCTCTTGTCATTGTAAATGTGTCATACCCTCAAGGAAGTACACGAGAAATAAACATGACCAACGCGACAAGCGCAGATATTTACAACGTGAGCTTTACTGCAAATGAAACAGGAACTTACAACTTAAGCATTAGTGCAAATGACACATCACGAAATGTTAATGCTAGCGCCATTGGTAATTTCACTGCTGGTGACATAACACCACCTGCTATAGTCCTGAGCCTTCCGGTGAATGATCATAATCAAACAAGTAATAATGTCAGCTTTAACTGGACTGTTACTGACAATTTCCAAACCACCATAAACAACTGCTCACTTATTATAAACGATGTAGTCAACACAACCAACACCACAATAACTAACAACTCTGCTGTAACAGTCATTCTCTACAATATGACTGAGGGCAATTACAATTACAGTGTTAATTGTACTGATGATTCTACTGCAAATAATCAAAACACATCAGGACACCGCAACTTTACTGTTGACAATACAGCTGCAGCAGCTATTAACAACACCTTCCGTCCAAATACTGAGGATCAAATCGACCCTAATGTCACACTAAATGTGACTGCAGGCCTTAGAGACTTACACCGAGATGTACAATCTGCACTGTTCCAATTTAGACTAAATGGCAATGGTAGTGTCTTCACTAATGTTTCCATGGCTGAAATCCAAAACAGTGGAACCTGGCATGTCAATTGGACACCAAATGTAAACGGTACGTTCTTCTACCGTTTCTTTATGACAGACACCATGAATCTTACCAACACTAGTCCAACCCTTAACACAAGTGTTCAATGGGATAGAACCTGGCAGCTCACCCCAACAACACAGCAGGCTAAAAATGTCATAGGCGGCACCAAAGACTTCAACCTTGTTAACATTACATTCAATAACAGTGGAGATTTTGCTCTCAACTTTACTGCATCTTCAAGTAGGACAAATTCCACCTTTAACAGCACCTTCCCTGTTGAAGTACAGCCAAACAAAACAGCAACAGTAGAAGTTAATGACAGTGCGCCAACCACTCATGGACTTGTCAGCGTGCAAATAACTGCTAATGCAAGCCCAAATGCAAATCCTTCCTCACGGACAAGCAATGCACCATTTGTCATTGCTGCAGATGCTTTCTTAACAACAACATTCACAGAATCACAACTAAAAGTCAGTCAAGGAGAAGAAGGTGTAACCTACGAAGGACAAGTCAAAAATGTTGGTAACAAAACAGCTAACAATGTTACAGTCACATACACCTTCCCATCTGATTGGAATATCACCGAAGGATTAAACTCAAGTCTTATTGACGAACTTGTTGTGAACGAGACTGTTAGTCACTCAATTTCTGTTGACATTCCTGCCAATGCAACAGGTGGAACACGCATTGTAGAAATTAACGCAAGTGGTGTCAACACAACTGGAACCAACTTGTCAAGTGTGCAGTCTGTTGCAGGAGAAAAAATCAATGTAACTGTTCTCACTGTTGGTGAGATCACAATTACTGAATCAACAAGTACTAGCACACCTGCAGGAGACTCAGGATCTTCTTCTGCAACAAGTGGTAGCAGCACTAAAGGAGGAATTGTCAAAAAAGCAGTGGGACTTGGAGAAACCATCCACACAACAGAAGTATTTGAAATCTTACGAGGAAAAACACAAGGCATACCTATTACAGTCAGCAATATCTACGAAAACGCACTTCTAAAAGATGTCAATGTTGAAGTACAAGGATTTATGTCACAATACGTGACAATCACTCCTGTCTTTGATCCTAACAAACTTGTCTATGTTGACACAAGCAATGTAAAACTAACACAGCCAGAAGAAAAAGTTCGCTTCCGTTTAGATGGCATGGCTGAACACTCACTGACAGCGATCACCATTGGTAAACAAACTGTCTCAGCAACACTAGCTTCGCAACCAATCAATTTCACCATCTCTAATGGCACAACAAAACAGTTTGATGTGACAAATGATTCAATAAATGACATTGCAGTCAACTTAAAAGAAATAACCAAGCATGGTGAAGCAATCTTTAGAGTGCACAAGCTTGGAAAACCAAAAGAAGATATATTGTATTTTGGAGAAGGACGCAACTATAGCCTTAGTATCTTTGCACCACCCTATCTACAACAGCAAGATTATAATCTTACCATAAAAATTACAGGGAAACTCGTGCCTGTAAATGAAACACTTGCCGGATTTGCATGGCGGCCATTAACTGAGTTCAGGAAGCTCTTGTTTGTAGTGCATGAAGTCAGTGAGGAAGACGCCCAGTTTAGTTTCAAGGAGGCACAGGCCCATGTTTCTGCAATGGAAAGCGCAGGAATGCCTGTTACCAAGGTGCAAAAGCTCCTGAGCAAAGCAGTACAAGCTCTGACAAACAATGAGTTTGGGAAGGCAGCACAGCTAGGTGAAAAAATTGCTCGACTACGAAAGCTCGCGTTTGATGCACAAGGATTCATTACTGAAGTGGAACAAGGAGTTGCAAAGGCAAAGTCAGAATGGCTTGACGTGCCAGAGACTGAACAAGTACTTGTATTGGCCAAAAAGGCATTTGCGCGAGAAGACTTTGACACCGCATTACAACGGGGTAAAGACGCGCAACTACTCCTCTTACTTGAAACTAAGGGTCGGCTCAACATAATTTGGTTCTTCCTAAATTATTGGTGGGCTGTTATCCTAGGTGGTATCGCACTCTCAGCTGGAGGATTCTTAGCCTACAAGAAAGTCTATGTGTTAATCATAACAACACGATTGAGAAATCTCACTAAAGAAGAAGAGAGCATACATGAGTTAATGAAAGAGGCACAACATGCACATCTTAGCGAAGGAAGCATATCCTCAAGCCATTATCACAAAGTCATGGCGCAATACACTGAACGTCTTAACAAAATAAAACAAGTGGTGACACAGCTTAGAAATAAGCGTGTAGGAATTCTACGAACTGAAGAAGAACTCGCAAGCCTCAAACATGAAAAAGATGAGTTGCTTGACCTCATGAAAAAAGCGCAGATAGACTATCTTGAAAAAGGAACTATGAGTAGGTCAAAATTTATGGAAGCGTATGAGCAAGACAAAGAACGACTGGCTGAAGTAGAAGAAGAGCGCGAAGTGTTACGTGAAAAACTGTCCAAGGAAAAAATCAGTAAAAAGCACAAAATCTTGACAAAAATAAATCAGATAATGCTCTGGGTGCAAGCATGGATGGAAAAAAGAAAGAAAGCACCGCTTCACATACAAGAAAAGAAAAAAAAAATGATGAAGAAACTCAAGAAGACGTATAGTAAGAAAAAAGGAAAACACCACGATAAAGAGAAAAAGACACAAGAACCAGTTCAGCACGTCACTAACAAAGTAAAAGAGAAAATTGGTGTTGCAAAAGAAAAAGCAAAAGAGAAAGTTGTTGGTCTGCTAAAAAAAGCACCCCACCCAAAAGAAGTAAAGGAAAAAATAAGCAGCAAAATGCAAACCTTGCTAAAAGAAGACAGGGGTGCACAAAAAACGAAAAAATCTCTTCTTGAAGAAGCAGAGGAACTACTTGCAGAAGCAGAGAGTGAACTAATTGAAGAAGCTGATTATGCATTAAAAGAAAAAGAAAAGAAAAACCTAAAAGAAGACATAACAAAGAAAGTTAGGAAAAAACAAGGACGCAGCCAAAAAGACCCAGAGGATGTGTTACAGAAAGTCATCAGAAAAAGAAAAATATCATTACTAAACAAAGTTAAAGCCCATATTAACAAAGCAGGTAAAACACTTCGTGGTAAAAAGAAAGCATTACGTAGAAAAATAGAACGTTATGACAAGAATACTGAAGCAGAAGAAAAAGAACTAGCAGCAAAAGTAGCAAAACAATTGCAAGCATTAGGCAAGCTCGCAACAATAAAAGAGACAAAGCCAAAACCATCTGAAGAAATTGCAGCAAAAAAACAGCTAAGCAAAATGGTTGTAACACCTGTGCGTAAGACAAGCATAGTAAAAAAACATAAACCAAACATACGACAAGTAAAAAAAGCATTGCATGACATTGCAGAAAAAGCAGAACCTCAGCGAAGTAAGATCAAAGAACTTATGCGGCATTTCCCAGGAGCTTTGAAAAAAGAAGAATGGAAAAAAGCATTGACGCTGGAAGAACAACAAAGACAAAAACAACCACAAAAACAATTAAGAAGAACCAAGAGTAGAACAACACAAAGGCCGCTTCGAAGAGCACCAGAAAAACGACACCAACTGTCAGAAAAGCCAGAAGCAAAAAAGAAAAGGGACAAGATCTACAAAAACCTGAGAGAAAAGTTCGGTATTAATGCACAAGAACCACACTACAAAGAAGAATAAACAGACCTACAATAAAATGCAACAAAAAACAAAACACACCACACATATGTACACGATTTGCATAGTTGCACTCTTCCTAACCACATTTGGCATCATGGCGTTTCAGGATGTAGGAACAACAAGTGTAACTGGGTCTCTGGTACTTGAAGAGACTGAACTCACCAGCACATTTACATTTAAACAACCTGCAAAGATCACACGAGCAACTGCGCTACAAGCACTCATAGAAGCAGAAGATCACATACTTGAACTGAAAAGCCAGAATCGATCAATATTATTTGTAAATGACACACTGTTACAGGCAAAGCGGTTTTACATCGGACACACTAAGAATTTGGTCTATGATGACATTGCAAAAGAAGATGATCAAGGCCGTAGTGCGTATCTTAAGGACATTGCTGTAATTGCTGAGCAAACACCAGTCTACGAAGTTAAAAAGCTTAATCTCACTGAAGTCCATCGACTAACACAACGTATTGCTTTTGCCAAACAGCAAACATTTAATATCATAGATAGGATTACAGTTTTGCAAGAAAAAGAAGAACGATATAGAAATAACAAGGTTGATACTACTGAGGCTCAGACATTACTTAATCAGACCATCACTTCTTTTGCTGAAGAACGCTATGATGAAGCACAGGCATTTTTAGAAGAAGCTGACATTAAGCTTGACAAAGCTCGGCTTGAACGTTCACGAATTAAAGGCATGTTATCTTTAGGAAAGAATTTTGTCGAGCGTAACTGGCTTCGAATTTTGATCTTGCTTGTTATTCTCATAATCATTGGCAGGCCTGTATTTAAACACTATCGAAAGAAATGGGCAATCAAGAAAAAAAACCACTATCAACTTGAACTAAAAACACTACAACGTTTACTCAGAAAGGCACAAGTAGAGTTCTTCTCAGATAAAAGCATCACAAAACAAACCTATGATATTCGAACAAGAAGATATAATGATAAGATCACTGTTATCAAACAAAAACTGCCTGTACTTGAAGCAGTAATTCAAGGACACAAGATTAAGAAACATAAACACAAAAAGAAAACAGGACTACAAATCAAAAAATGAGCATAAAAAGAAAAGTTAAACACAAGGTAACAGAACATTTTGCCATTGAAAGCATGGGAAAACTACGTGTTAGAGATTATATTTTGACGTTTTTCCTGGCAGGAGTATGGCTTCTTGTAAGCTGGCTACTGGTAAAGAAAGCATCACCACAATCTATTTACATAGTGTCACTTTTATGGATAACCACCCTTGCAACACTATGCATGCTTATCGTACGAAAAAGCGGTGCAGCAGGACTGTTCTTTGTACTTGGATCAATATTTACTTATGGTATTAATGACATTGGCGTAACAGGTGTTACTAAAGTATTTGTGCTAGCATGTACTGGCTTGGTGTTTGAAGCAGTGTTTTTACTCCTTCGGCTTGAGTTCAAGAACATACCTGTGGACATAGTGCTTGGTAGCGCAATTGCAGCTGCGTCAATACCTTTGCTTACAGCATTGATGCTTTCATCACAAATACTCACAAATAAGTTTATTCCATTACTTAACATAATCATAATGTCTTTCCTGATTGGAATTGCAGGTGGCATTCTTGGTTTTTTTATCTGGTGGCATCTCAAGGCTACAAAGATAGTTGTTAAGTTTGAGTATGGGTAAAAGGGAAAAGTTTATATATAACTTTGCATATCATATATGACATAAGAAATCATAATGAGAAAAACCATCATTGATCAAGATATCCCTTTAGCAGATGACAAAAGAGTAGTAAAGAAATTATACAAAGTTGAAAAAAGCACAGATTTTCCAGATGGCTTAGAATTTGCTTTTCAGTTTTTATATTTCAAAGATAATAAATGGATTCAAGTGGTTCGCATAGATAATCAATTACATAGCGGAAAACCAGGAGCCCATATACATACGCTAAAGAGAGAAAAGGTTCAATGGGAGAACTTAACCTTTGAAGAGGCAGAGAAGAAAATACTTGAACTCGGAGAAAGCATCATTAAAAATATAATAGATAAGATATAGGTGAAACAAAATGAAAATCGAAATTGTAGAAGATATTAAAGAGAAAATAAAAATAGATAATGCCTATGTAAAAAAAGCAATAGCTGGTAAAGTAGAAATAGACAAAAAAAGAGCAGAAAAAACGATAATTATGACGCCAGAAACATTTGCTAAGTTATTTTCTCCTGAAAGAATGAAATTAATCCTAAAGATAAAAAGAAACAATATTGAAAATATCTACCAACTTGCAAAGGAAGCCAATAGAAAATATGAGGCTGTGTATAGAGACATAAAACTCCTAGAAGGTTTTGGTATAATAAAATTAAAAGACAAAAATAACAAAAAAGTCCCTTATATGGATGAATCCGTAACTCTGCCAAGATTGGCGGCTACTTAAGAGAACAATTAATTATGTGAAGATGAAAAACCCACTAAAAGAATTATTTGGATTTGGAAAGAAAAACAAAATAACAAGAGAAGAATTCTTAGAACTGAGAGATGAACTAGAAAATAGGCAAGCATAAACAGAACCAAACTGTATATCCATAGCACCTTCTGCTCTGGGGGCGCTGCCAAGCCAGGGGAGGAGGGTGGGAAGAAGCATGCAAAAGAAGTGAACAAAAGCCGGCTGACGCGAGCACTGCGAGCGTCAGGATCTCCGTGCTTTTGGCTACAGGTCTGCTCTGGCAGCGCCCCCACTCAATGATGAGCCATGCATGTACACCAAGCCACAATATTTATAAATACAAATTGGCTAAAATACAAAAAAAAGAGTTTACAATCAAAAAAGAGGTGGGTATATGTATAACCTAAGTAACCCCATTAAAACAAAAACAAGCAAAAAAGGAAGCTTGAATCTTTCTATCAACGCAATTGTTGTTCTGATCCTTGCGATCACCATGTTGAGTTTAGGATTAGGCTTTATGAAGAACCTGTTTAAGAAAACCACAGGCCAGCTGGCTGACGTGGGTGAAGAAATTAAGAACCAGATGGTTGAGCAGTTAAGAAGTAGTAGTGCGAAGTTGACGTTGAATGTCGAGGATACAACCATTGCTCGATCTGAGAGTAAAGATTATTATTTTGGTGTGAAGAATGTTGAGCCAGGTGCAAAAACGTTTAAGATAGAAAAAGATTGTGGCAGTGGCATGGGTGGTCTTAAACAGGGATTATCAGAAGAGACACTAGACACCATTGAGGACACTGGTGAACTAGAACAAAATGAAGTAAGTGTCCAAAAAATGGTCATTGCAATTGATCCAGGTGCAGATACTGGTACAGCACGTTGCACATTAAAAATAAAAAAAGAGGATGGAAGCACATATGCAAAGAAGTCCTTCTTTGTAACAGTAGAATAGGTGATCAAACATGGCACGAAAAAAACGATTATCACAAGACCAGGAATTCCAGATTATGAAGCTTGTCCTTGACAAGTTCTTATGGTTGGGCTTCTTGATCATGGCTGCAGGTATGTACAAGCTCTACATGAGTGGTATGGATGCGCTTCAAGACGCTCTCTTACTGTTTGTCACAGGAGCTGTTGTACTAGTGCTGTTTATGGTGATTATTGTACGAGAGTACGAAGTAATCAAGTAACGGAAATGCGAAGGATGAGCATTTCCGGAACAAATAATGCAAGCATTATTTGTAGACCAGCACCACAATCTTTTTATTATTTTTTTCTCTTATTTTTTTAGAATAGAAAAAATGTGATAGTATGGACAAAAAAGGTATGCAATTAACAATCAACTTTCTTGTTATGATCATTCTAGCTATCACCATATTTGGCTTTGGTATTAAGTTTGCCACGCAAATCTTTGGTCAAGGCTCTGAATTAACAGAAACAAGCTTTGAGGACGCGGATAGAGCTATTGCAGACCTTGCCTGCCAATCAGCAGAGCGAGTATGCCTCCCAGCAACAACAAAAACACTAGAAGGAGATGATCCTGCTATCTTTGGTGTTGTTATTGAAAATGTATTACCCACGACCGAGACGTTTAGTGTGAGGGTTGAAGCTGCACCAGGACAAGAAACCACAAATCTTGACTGGATGCCAAAAGAACCACGAGATGTAGAAATCAACTCAAAAGAAAAGCACAATGTAGGCATTGTTGTACGAAGCCAAAACGCAGCAGTAGGCACCTACACCTTTGTTGCCCATGTAGAAAAAGGTGGTGAACTCTACGCAGCAGCACCATTAATTTTCTATGTTAAAGTAATTTAAGGAAGGAGTATATAATTTAGTTGTAATCTAATTTTTTGTTACTGAGCCAACATCAGCAAATTCTAAAAAATCAAAGAGTATTTTCAACTGCACAGATTAATCTTATGTAATCTGCGCCAAAGGCGCAGTTATAACTGTGCAATGTCAGATATGGTTTTGAAACCGCCCAGGCTGAAACTAACTTTGCTGATCAACCTTTACCAACAACCAAATATTTATAAAGATTAATTACCCCATACATCATATGCCACCAAAAAGAGAGTTAAAAACTGGACGTGTACGTCGACCAAGTCACAAAGGTGTAAAACACACACGTGGTTTTCTAGCACCAGTACGCGGCAGGTTCCGAACTAATCTTAAGTTTGAAGCACCACTCTATCTAGAAATTGATGATATAGTAGAGTACTACATGGATCACGGCGAGCCAATCATTGTACGGAAAAAACGACGCCGTTAGTTTTCAGAGGATATTCTCACCCTAACTGATTAGAATTACTGAGTGGTATACACATCAATCTTATACAATCTGGGAGAGTTAATCAGTAGGACGCTTTTAAAATACATATAGAATCAGAATACATAACATATATAAACAAAAGCGAAATTTTATATATATATGAATTACAAAGATGAAGTAATAAAGAGGCTTAAATCATTTACCAAAGCAGAGATAATCATAACTGATCACGCTAAAAGACAAGCAATATTTCGAAGCATAGATTTGGATGAAGTTAAGGAGAATATCATAAATCCTAAACAGTTATCTTTTGCTAGAAAAGCTGTAGCAGAAAAAGAGGGAGAAGAAAAATTTGATTGTTACTTTGGGTATAGTAAAACTCAATGTCAAAGATACATTTTGGTAATAAATTCCAAGTGTATTGTTTGCACTGTTATTAAGATAAATAGAAGATGGCAACATATTGCTGAAAAAAATGCGAAAGTTTGATTTTGACTATGATTTAGAGGATGATGATTTATTTTTGTATGATTCAAAATCTAAATCTAAAGGAAGTGTTGAATTAGGTGACTTTATATTAGATTATGATAGTAAAAAACAACTTGTTGGGATTCAAATAATGAATGCTTCAAAATTATTGAAAGATATTGTTAATGAAAAAGAAATTTCAATTAAAAAAATATTAAGTGAACTTAAAGCATGTAATATTGATATTAAACCAAAAAATAATATATTGGTTGTTAAGATTTTTCTTATTAGCAAAGCTAAAGAATTGTCCCCTGTGATTCCACTTCCTAGTATTAGTGAATCAAGTCCTGCTTTAGCATGTGCCTAAGTATCTTGATCCAAAGATTTACTGAAATAAAGTTCTAGCAGGACAAATACACTCTAATTGATCAATTACTTCTGCACTTTCTTACGCAACATAGAAATTGGTTTTCTTCCTGGACTACCACTGTCTACTTCGTGCCAGTACTGTACACCTTCTTCGCCAAGCTGCCAGCACAAGAAGATTTCACGACCATCATGCAGTGCGTAAAAGTCAACAAGGCCTTCTTCTATGTCTTTGACAACACAACCTAGTTTAACTAAGTCATCAAGAATACTATAAAACTCACTGTACAAAGTGTGAAATTGTTTGTTTGCCTTAATTGCAGTTAGCATGTGAGCGTACTCATCATCATAATGAACATGCACTGATTCAATCATATGCACAGACTTAGCAAGCTCTTGCAAACGTAAAACTAATGGTGTTACAGTATCTAATAAGGCATTTGCCTGTTCCAAACTTAGGAACTTCTTAGGAATATCAGTGAGGTCCATGCATATATCACAGTATATATTATGGTCGCTATAGTATATATAGTTTGTGGAAATATGTAAAGAAAAAATTATTGTATACTCTGCTTACCCCGTAAGGTAAGAATAGAGCCGTCTTGCTCAATGGAAACTTCTTCAAGATCATTGATTACCATATCATTACCTTCAAGATAATAAGAAATATTCACCAGGTCTTTGATACGGACCTTTTCAATGTTCTCAATTTCAACAGTGTCAGTTGGTACTTCTGCGCACTTGTGAGGATTGTTCTTGGCAAACATGGTAATAAGAGCTGTCTTAAACTCGTTCTCACCAACTCTTGGCTTTCTGCCAATCATAACGCTTTTTGCCTTGTATGTTTTAGGTTCAGTCATTGTGTTTCACCATATCCCCCTTAGCATGGCTGAATCCTGGAAACTATAAAAAGGTTTTGGAAATATTTATAAAAGACAACATATAGTATTTAACCTATAAAAACGAATGAGAATGTATGAGAATCATTCACAAAAAAGAGGTTGAGCATGCCTGAAAACAAGGGTGGTAAGCACGAGACACTACAAGATAAAGATGTAGCCACGTTAAAGAAGATTATTATTTCTTTGCTGCTTCTTGTTGGCCTACTAGCTGCTGGAACATTTCTTTTTTTTCGACAAACAGGTAACCTACCACAGTCATTGCTCAAAGCAGTAAAGTTAGTTCTGCATGTTGACCCTGGCAGTGGAGGAGCTGTAATGTTCCTTCTGTCAGTAGCAGGAGCAATCATCAGTATTTACGTAATCATGGTCATTATTAACATTTTTTACACTGACAAACTCAAAAAAAGTATAGAGGAGGCGAGACTCTTGAAAAAAATAAGCAAACTCAAAGATCATTACATCATTTGTGGAGGCGGCAGTTTAGGATTTAGTGTTGGCCGCGCACTAGTAAAAAAAGGCATGTCTGTTGTAGCCATTGAAGCTGACAATGAACGTGTCTCTGAACTCAACAATGCTGGCATTCTTGCTTTTGAAGGAGACTGCTTTGAAAAAAGCTACCTTGAAAAAGTACAAATCAAAAAAGCAAAAATGGTAATTGCCTGCTTAAACGATGATGGTGACAACCTACTTGTGACCCTTCTTGTTAAGGAAATGAATCCTGACGTGCGTGTTATTGCAGAGGCAACATTTGAAAAGTACATCACACAGCTTAAACGCGCTGGTGCAGACCAAGTTATTGTTCCACGAGAAATAAGCGGTATCTACATTGCAAAAGTCGCAGCAGCTGGAGCAGCAAAAGATACAAGTGGCGTGCCAAGTGTTTAAAGAGTAAACTCACTTTGCGTGTCGCTTGAACCAGTTTTTTCTTCCATTACCAAGTACTTTCCTTGAGCAGATTCAAGAAAGAAGTTCTTACACCTATTTATCTCACCTAAAATATCCTGGTATGCATTGTCATCCCAGTCCATTTCTATTTGATCAGGCGTGTAAAAGTCAAAGAGTGCCTTGATAATCAAAGGATACCCATTAGGTGAAAGTTTACGATGTCCTTGCTTATCAGCACGCATCATAAGAGTCAGTTGCGTCCATGCTGGATCTTCTGGAGTGCCTTCTTGTGTCCAATGTAATGGCGGTCGAATATATGATAAGGGTGCACCGTCTTCCCTCACAAGACGTCGGAAACCACAGCCCTCATACCTTGCAATACTGTCAGCATCTGATTCTACAATAAGACGATCCATTGAAAGTCCAATACCCTCAGCATATTGTTGTAAGTCACCTGCAAGTGCATCAACAGAACCTCGAGCAACAGTAGCTGCTCCAAAAATCCCTTGCTTGGCAACAGCATAGGCAACGCGACCAATAGCACTTTTTGTTGTGTAAGGAATAACATCTCCTGATGCCCCACCATACAGCCGTGGCCTATCACTTATTGATTCAGCAACAAAAACCATGTGAGGATGGTCTGTTTCAGCAAGATCAGTAACTTCCAACAACATCTTAAGTACATTCACATGGTCAATACCATTTGAAGGAAAATTCTGCCTAAGAAAACGATCCCATGCCACAATGCGTGGTAGATCAGTAGATTTTACTTTTTCAATATGAACCATGTGTATCCCCTGTTGTTAGCACGATGCAAAACAATATTGCACATGATTAGACCTACAGCAACCCCTATTTAAGCCTTTCGGTGAGTACCACTTACACGTAGCTATTATTTGCAAAGGTATATAAATGAGCTAGGACCACCCCAGAACATGTTCAGCAATCTATCAACCAAACTCAAATTCCATCGAATTAAACAAGCATTTGCAGCTGTTAAACGAGATATGGGATATATTAAAGAATGGATCTTCTTTTTAGACCGAGAGCGTCAAATGCACAAGGACAAGATTAAAGAGCTTGAGCAACGACTTGAAAGATTAGAACAGTAAAATACCCATAATAATTATAAAATAGATGTGTAACCTGGCGATAAGTATGGCAAACAGACTCTTAGATATTCTTTTAGAATGCTTCTGGAATAAAGATGTAGTACCACCTGGCCAGTACCAAGTAATTGAAACAGAACAAACATCCGAAAAAGACACCAAGGCACAAAAATATGTGGGGTATATACCAGCCTCGGAATGTATAGAGGCATTTCCGGGATAGAAAATGGATGCTAGCAAATCCGTAGTATCCCCTCACCAGAGTGAGGGGGATTAGCAGGCATCCATTTTCTATAACTAATTCTCAATTCTATTGTCCCGAAACTGCTACACACATCGAAACTACTACACTTTTATTAATTCT
>CAYFJX010000012.1:0-34686 GCA_964343705.1 uncultured Methanosarcinales archaeon | reverse complement strand
CACTCAAGCATAAGGCTTATATAGGACTTGGCTGTTTTAGGCCTTATGAACCAAAAAACCAGCGAAATAAGCCAAGAGCGACTTACCAAATATTTTGGTATCACTCGCGAAGCTCTTGAAAAAGTTAAGGCAACAGAGATGTGCATGGATCGGCAAGATCAAGCACGTGATTTTCTTGACATGGCACAGCGCTATTACAAAGATGCTGAACACTTTCGTGACAATGGAGAAATTGTTAATGCCTTTGCAGCATTAAACTATGCGCATGGTTGGCTTGATGCTGGTGCACGCATTGGATTGTTTAAAGTGACTGATAGTAGATTGTTCACTGTAGATGGTGAGTAAAGTGGGGGATGTTGTAGAAAACTATGGTGAGTCTGCGTTAGAACTTATGCTCAAAGGAATTGGTTTTTGCAGGCAGGTAACACGTGAACCTTTCAAACCAAAATATCCAAATACCAATGATCGCTTTAAGAAGAAAAGAGATGAGCAGGATAAGGATGTTTATGAATCATGTAACTATTTTCTTGACTGGCTTGTACGACACTATGAAAAAGGTGATTCACTTCACTCAGTGCAATCTCGATTTGGTATGCTTCTTCATGAACATTATGGTGTTCATGGTCATGATTTTATGGTTCGGCATGGTATCCCAGATGAACAACGAGAACAATATGATAAACAAAATAAGCATGCAAAGATACTTGGGATGGTGAGTGGGGCTTTTGCTGCTGTAAGTATTCTCTCCCTTGGTTTTGGTGCACCGCTCTATGTAGCCTTGTTAGGTGTGCTCGCAGTTGGTGTAGGGACTGGTAACATGATGGGTATTTACCAAGAGCAAGTTCAAGAAGTTGAGACTCTTCGCTTTTACAAGGGTGTAGATCATCATGAAGAAGTTCTAGAACATGTTGATGCGCTCACACAGTACGTGCTTGAAGAGCGTAAAGATGCGGTTCTTGAAGCATTACACACGCCACTTTAAAGTTTATCTTCTAACTTACTTGGATGTATTTTTGGTGGAGTTAGATCAGCAACTGTTGTTTTTGTTTGAGTGCTAAATCCATCTCGTCCTCTCTTTACTCTTTCTAAGTGTAGTTTTGCTAGTGCAGTTGAGGCAAAATAGGTTGCAGCTACCATTGCGTACCCTTCAAAATTTGCTTGTTCACCAGTTGCAATTCCTATGGTAAGCCCTGTTCTGATAAGCTCAGCCCAGGCACCGTGCGCAGCTGCTCTTGGAGCATCATTTGTTGACATAAGTGTTACTGCGTATTGTGCGTACTGGTATATTAACCCCCCGGGAATCCCAGCTCCTACATATTCCTTAATTAGGCTTCTCAAGCTCATACAAAACCACCTATAGAGTAGTATAACCGCTATTTATTTAAACCTTTTCCTTATACTGTGGGGTATGGCTGATGTTGCTGAGACTGTGGCTAGTGAACATGAAAACCACCTAGTCGGTGTTGTACTTACTGCTATTGATAGGTATCAGAATGGCTTTGACAATGAACATCTTGGAGCTCCTGAGGGAGCATGGAGTCTTCGCTACTTAAAAAAAGCATACCAGAGTTCTGATGAAAAGGAGCAGGGGGTTCTTTTTCGAAAATTTCAAACAGGTCTTAAACAACATCTTGGCAAGTATTTTGATAGTGAGGCATTTAGAGAAACATTACCTGAACATATTAAATCCTATTCTTCAGCTGTGTTGCCCATTGCAAAAGGGTTATTACATGGAGGAGGCATGGCAACAACATCATTGGTGGTAACAGGTTTTACACCATTTTGGAAGGTTAGCTTAACTATTGCTGCAGCGTGTTATCTCAGTGGAGCTGTTATGTATTCTCTTGTCAAGGATGAGGAAACACGAGAAACACCAAAAATTCAAGAAACACTTGAGCACAATCTTGAAGATGTTACATTAATGCAACGCATTTTTACACAATATCAACCAACAATAGAACAAGCACTCTATGCTACTTAACTTTCTTGTACAGCTCTGGTTCCATAAACACTTTTTCAATTTTAACAACAACACCTTTTTCTTTTGCAACAAGTTCACTACTAGTGCCCTGGGCAACACCAAGTGCAATAAGCTCTTCTTTTAACGTCATTACAGCAACCATGTCTTTCTGTATGATATCTGATTCCACTTTTGATAGGCCAGGTGCTTTCAAATCAGCGCCATGACACATAGTTGAAACAGCAGTGTCTAACACCCACACCTTGGGGATGTGTGTTATTGCATTTTCCATGGGCTGTACTACTTTTCTAATACGTTTGTCGTCTTTTTTGTTTTTGTAATACCACCATGCGTCTTGTAAATCATGTAGTGTAACAAGTGTATCTTCTTGAAATGGTCCTGCTTTTGTTCTTCGTAATTCTGCCATGTGTGCTCCACACTCTAATTTTTCCCCAAGGTCGTGGCAGTTAGAGGAAACAAATCCTGTTGCAATGAGAAAATTATGGGTTCCTGGAACTGTCATGTCATAGACATAGTCAGTCCCTTTGATGATTTCAATTGATTTGATTTTTTCGATTATAAAATCATCAAGTTTAGGTATGTTTACTATTTTTGATGCTTTTCTATAAAATCCTTTGGTCACAGGGATGTTGTTGCTAAGGATTCTGGTTAGATTCCCACCCATCTTATGCAACTTAGCTTTATTCTTTCTGATTTCTTCTTTGAAATGGAATCCTACATAATAGTGGTCATCAATAGCGTAATTGTCTTTAACCGAACTAATTTTTTCAAATTTTGCTTTCTTTAATGGATGATCACTTCCTACTTCTCTGATAAATTTATTTTTTCCTGCGAGAGTTTCTACTGAAATGTCAAAAATTTTGCAGATTCTCCCTTTAATCTTAACCCTCCTTGAGAATATTTTGTTAGGGATTCCAACTTTAAGAAGCATGGTATGTATCCGGTTTGCATCTCTGCTATTACCAGTGTGAAATCTTATGTTAGTGTGGTGTGCTAAGGGATCTTCTTTCTGTTTGTAATAAGCTGATCCATCCCCATCGAAATAACCTTTTAAGAAAGCCCTCACCAGATTTTTCCCTGCATTTACAACCGGGAGTAAATCAGAATTTTTTTGCGGACTTCTGATTCCTAGAGAAGCCGCTATTGTTGCTAGAAAGCTATTGGCTGTATCAACTTCCCATAAATTATTCTTCATGGATTTTTTAGAAATAGGAACTGAAGGAAAAAGTTTCTGGCATCTTTTTAGGAAATTGTCAATAAGAACCTCTTCTTTATTATGGAATTTAATTCTTGTATAACGTGTGGTCTTCTTTTCTTTTGTATTGTTTCCATCTGAGGCGATCAAACCAAGCAAGTTGAAGAAATCTTCATTAAGTTCTTTCATTCTAATCACAGTTCCTTTTTGTGTTTTGAATGTGTGAATATCTCTTTTTACTTCCTCATAGATTCCTGCAAGTTTTAGATGTTTTATGGAAATTGCATGGCTCGATTTTGATAAGAATGCTTTTCTATCAAGTTTAAGTTTACGATACATTTCTCTAATACTGCCATATTTTGCAATGAAAGCCTTTTTGCATCTTTGTTTAATGTCTTCTTGTTGAATATAATACTCATCATCTAAGAGATCAGCAATGAAGAATTTCTTGCAGCTATCGGGAAACACTAAACTCTTTGCAAGGAAGTCTCCTTTTTTTAGTGCTTGTGCTTCCATCATCTTATAGCCTTTTTTACTGGAAGTTAAGAGTTCATGATCTGGTGTTACTATGATATCAATTCCTGAAGCCATTGTAACTTTAATTAACTTTGATGGAGATTGTATTTTCTGGGTTGCAGAAGGATTTTTTTCAAGTATCATGCCTTCCTTATGTGAATAGACTGTTTGGCAATCTAAAAAAAAATCAGAAGCACTTATGAAGCCGTTCTTTGTCCAAATATTTGTTTGTGGGTGTAAGCACAATTTTCTAATGTATGTTCCTGCTTGGCATCCAACTTTGAAAAGAACATCTTGGCCATCAATTTCAATAACCTTAATGTAGTATATTGTTCGTTGTCGTTCTTCTCGCTTGACAGCTGACTTAATGGGTGGCAGTTGTGTGATTTCACCAATAAAAGATTTGATAGCAGCTCTAATCTTTTTTTCATCAACTGCTTTGTGCAAGTGCATAATACACACATATTCCTTTCCTGCTTTGAGGAGTGTCTGTGTTGTTTTTGTTGCTTGAGCAAGAGCAATAGGAAGCACGCCAGTAACTCTTGGGTCAAGGGTTCCACTATGTCCTGCTTTTGAAACACCAAGAATTTTCTGTACATACGAGCTTACCTGATGGCTAGTTGGGCCCTTTGGTTTGTCTATGTTTACAATGCCATACTTGATAAGTTCAGGTATAGTGCGCTTGTTTGGGTCACAACCCATGTCAGGATTTGCTTTTGCTTGCTTTTTTACTAGCACCTTACGTTTTACTGTTTCAAAAGGTAATTTCTCTGCCATACATGGTTGTGATTAAGGGTGGTTTAATAAGGTTTTGATCACAATCTTTAAAAACAAGAGAAAATGTATGGGGTGTATGGTGTCAAAGTTAGGTGTGGTTGTTTTGTTATCTGCAGTTGTATTCTTACTTACAGCATGTGGTGGCCCTGGAAAATATGATGATTTTGCTACGTGTCTTTCTGCTAAGGGTGCTACTATGTATGGTACAGAATGGTGTCCTCATTGTAAAGCACAAAAAGAACTTTTTGGTAGCTCGTTTAAGAACATTATATACACTGATTGTGACAAAGCAGCTTCCTTGTGTGAAGAAGCTGGTGTGGAAGGCTTTCCAACATGGGTAGTTGGGGAAGAGAAACTTTCTGGAACACAATCTCTTGCTAAACTAGCAGCTGTTAGTGGTTGTGAGTTACCCTCATGAAAATGAATCCTTGGTTTGCAGCATCATTGGCAATTCTTGCTGTGTGGTTTATTATTTATTGTACACAGAAACAAGTACGTAAAAAAATGTGGTTAGTAAGTTGTATTTCTGCACCACTTGGATTAACAGAGTTTCTTTTTGTTCCTGAATATTGGACTCCTCCTTCGCTTTTTGACTTAGCTGCACGTTTTGGATTTGATATTGAAAGTATTATTTTCTCGTTTGCTGTAGGGGGAATTGCTGCAGTGGTGTATGAAGTGATCTTTCAAAAAACTTTAGTCAAAACAACGCAAGAGCGTACACCATTTTGGTGGTTGGTGGTTTTATCACCGCTTTCTTTTTTCCCCTCACTCTTGTTTTTTCCAGGAATCTACGCAGTACTGGCGGGCATGGTTGTGAGTGCTGTGCTTGTCATGCTTTGTCGTCAAGATCTGATAAAGAAAATGTTGTGGGGTGGTGTATGTATGTTTATTTTCTACTCTATCTTTTTTTATGGCACAACCATTGTATATCCAGGAATTGTTGAACAGTACTGGAACCTTAGTAACTTGTGGGGGATTTTCTTCCTGGGGTTACCACTTGAAGAATTAGTGTATGGGTTTACCCTTGGAATGCTATGGTCTGGGTATTATGAAACCTTATTTGGGTATACAATAAAATAGTAGAAATAAGAATTATTCTTTTTTATCTTCTGTTGGCGCTTCTTTACTGTCTTCTTTCACTTCTTTTTTAGGAGCTTCGTCTTTTTTAGCTTCAGCTTTCTTTGGTTCTTCTTTTGCAGCTTCTTTCTTTTCTTCTGTTTTAGCAGGTTCTTCCTTCTTACTTTCTTTTTTCTCTGCAGGCTTTTCTTCTTTCTTAGCTTCGTCTTTTTTTGCTTGTTCTTTTATCTTTTCCATTTCTGCTTTAACATCAATGTACTCTTTTCCAAACAATTCTACTTTAACAACTCCTTCGTCATCTCTTGATGCATTTACTTTTACTTTTCGGGGAGGATTTTTGATTCCACGTGCCCAAAGATGTTTGTTAAGAAAGTTACCTACTCTAACATCATCTGTTTTCATATGTCTCTCTAAGAACTGACGTACTGCAACAACTGCTTTTTTTGCACGTTTGTATTGTGGTACTTTGCACCATTCCTTTTGAAGAGGAATTATGTATGTTCTTTCGAGCTTTGCCATAAGTATCAACTTTATGCTTTTGTTTTAGTTCGTCGCCAGGTTCGTTTAACAGCAGTGTGTCTACCTGGGTGCACTCGTCTTCCAGTGCCGTAAATTTTCATGACTGTCCAGTATGGTGCCCAACGTGTTTGTCGTGACAACTTGGTCAATCTTTTTTTCCGACTTGGGTGTGTGTATCGTGCCATTTTTTTGTTTTTATTTTCGTTTGATTGTGAATTCTTTTTTTTCAGGAGTCATCATTCGAAGCAACTCCTTGAATTGGTCATCACTTACTTTCTTGTCATCACCAATCTTGCCTGACTTTATGAGTTGGGCAAGCACCAGCATCACTTGCACTGCCTTTTCAGGATGTGCGAGTTTGATTGTGCCAAAGCGAACCAACGCTTCAGCGCTTAGGTGTTTTTTGATTACACCTTCAAGCATTTCCATTTGTTGTTGGAGTTCTGCTTGTTGTTGTAATTGATTGTTTTGATCGTTATTCATTTGTTGCTGCATTGCAGCGAGTTTTTGTTTTCTTATTTGTTCAAGCTCATCCATTTTGTGTAATTGTGCTATGTCACATTTGTGTTGGGGTGGGCCAGTCGATGTTTCTGCGATTTCGGGGAGGCCTTAATTTTGCAACTGCGTTGCAAAATTAACCTTGGATACTGATCTTTTCTTTTTTAGGCTTTTTTTCTTCTTTTGGTTTTTCTTCAGTTGCAGCTTCTTCTTTTTGTTCTGATGCAGCCGCCGGTGCAGGTGCACGCTTAGGTTTTGGAGTTGCCTTTAAGATTATTACTGCACACTTGTCAAGTACTGACTGTCCTTGAGGTGTTATAATTCTTCCTTTTGTTTTAATTTCTTTTTTAACTTGTTGAATAAGCTTTGCAGCTTCAAGTTGTTGGAATACTTTTCTGATAATATTTCCTGAAGCTCTGTAGAATCGGTCTGGTTGGTGACCCAGGTTTTTTCTGCCACCATATTTTGTTCGTAGTTTTGATACGCCAATTGGTCCCATAAGTGCGGTTGTTCGTAAGATTGCAGCTGCTCGTGTGTACCACCAGTCAGGATCTGCAGGTGGTCGTTCTTTGTGAGTGCCTGTTTTACAAAAAGCTGCCCAAGTAGGTGGCTTTATTGCGTCATTTTTCTTAAGCTCTGCAGCAGTCTTGCTGATCAGCTCATTTGGATTAACGTCATTGATTAAACTCATTTTGTGTTCCGTCCATTTTGTGTATGTTGAACCTTGCGGTTCGGTATGGAGCACGTATGCCCCAGAATAGGCTTAAAGAGCTGCCTACTGGTTTATAAACCTTACGCTTTTGGATAGTTATTTCTTCTTATTCCACTTGAAAGATCGCAGCTTAGCACTGTTACCATACCCGCAGCTTGAACACACTTTCTTTGTTTTGTGATAGGTGTGTTTACCGCATCGTCTACAATAGATGTGGGTCTTCTTGCCGCTTCGTCTTCCTTGTGATGCTGTTCCTTTACCCATGATACTTCACGTGATTGTTGAAGGTAAACATTCCTGCGATTTATGCAGGGAATATTACTGTGATTGTGTCTCCTCGAATGAACACTGTGCCAACTTTACGCAGCAGTTCATCGCCTGATTTTTCTTCGGCATCTTCAAGGACAACATTGATGTGAACGTCAAATGCTTTCAGATTACCAACAAACTTTTTGTTGTTTTTTAGTTCTACGATAACACGCTTATGTCGTGCGTCGTTTAATGCGTCTAATGGTCGTGCGTTTTCCGCCATACTAAACCCCTCCATGCTTAAAATTACATAAATAATGCATAAACTGCGTCAGATGGCATCTCCTATATAAAGCTTACGTAATAATTAGGTAAAACCAAGACGTAGTTCTCTCTGGAGTTCCTTATTAACACGTTGACAGAGATCAAAATCAGCATGTGCTGCAACAGGCCACTCAGTCACGACGAGACCTCTACTTTGTTCTGGTTTTAGACTACGCAATACATTTCTGGATGCCTCTGCAGGATTACCCGTAAAGGGGAGAGTCATACTGCACACCACTATGTCATACTGGTTTGGAAGAGGACCTTGAGTAATATCATGTTGTGAAAACCTGGTTCGATCTTGGACCTCATCAGCTAGTGTAAAATAGGGATTATCTTTTTGTTTCTTAACAAGTTTCCTGTACTTAGCGAATCCTCTTTTTCCTAAGAATTCTGCTTCTCGTTCTACTAAATATTTTCCTCTTCGGGCTGTATCAAGATTTGCTTTTGCTTTGTCATAACCATCGACAATAAAGTTAGTGTAACCATTTCCTGCCGCAAGCATGCTGTATGAGTATGCTTCTTCTCCTGTTGCACATCCAACCACTCCAATGCTTAATGGTTTGTCTTTTGTACTCACTAATTCTTCTGTAAAAATACGCTCTACTCGAGGAGAAACAGTAAACATACGCATGAATCGCGTGTACGCAGACCCCTCTCTATCTCCACTCCTCGATGTAGTATCTTGTTCTGGATCCACTAATCTTAATTGGTCTGCCATAATTATTGTTTGTCCATGTGGATGATATTTAAGCCTTTCCTCCTTATAAGCAGAAAACCTTATAAATAAGTGGCCATTTTTGAGTATAAAAATGGTTATTACACAAACACGATCAAAGCGACGACACACAGGATCACGCTATGTTCCATACCGTAAAAAGAAAATGTACGAAATGGGGGGTAAGCCAATCAGTACTGTTGTGGGCGAAGATGATCTTAAGAAGCCACGAGTTAAAGGTGGCCAAACAAAAGTTAAGAGAGCAAAAGCTGCTTTTGCAAATGTTACTGATCCTAAGACTAAAAAAGCAAGCAAAGTGAAAATAAAAATGGTTGCTGAAAACCAGGCTAACCGACACTTTGTACGACGAAACATTATTACTAAAGGAGCGATTATCGACACTGAAAAAGGCAAGGCTCGCGTTACCAGCAGACCTGGCCAAGATGGACTGGTTAATGCTGTTCTTGTTGCTTAAGTTTTTGCTTACTTCTTTTTTTACTAAAATTTGTGCTAAAATTATAGTTAACTTAATAAAAGCGACATTCCTTCTGCCAGGCCATGGGATCACAAACAATAAGTCTCTGTGTTGTAACACGAAATAGTGCTGCTACACTTAAGGATTGTTTAGACTCGGTAAAAGCACTTGTCCATGAGATAGTTATTGTTGATACTGGAAGTACTGACGACACAAAGAAGATAGCTAAAGAATACAATGCAACAATTATTGATGTTCCTCAAAAAGAAAACGAATTAAACTATGCAGTTGCGCGAAACAAAGGACTTGCAAAAGCAAGCAAGGATTGGATTTTAGTTCTTAACCCTGAAGAGATGGTTAGTTCTGTTGATCATAATAAAATTAACACACTTGTTAGCCACAAGACAGCTGACGCATACGCTTTAACTGTGATACTATATACTAACCAAGCAAACAACACCTTCTTAACAGAAAATCTTGAACCAGCCCTTAAGAAACGATTACGGCCTTTCAAAAGATGTGTTGACACGTCGATAATTCGTCTGTTTAGAAACAATTCAGCTTACCGTTTTAAGTATGCAATCTTTGAAACATTGGAAGATGCTCTTGTCAAGAAAAAAGCAAGAATTGGTTCGGTAACTATACCTATACATTGTATTCCTGCTGCTTCACTTGAACAGCAAATGCAAGAAAAAAGAAATTGGTTGCACATTGTTGAGAAGGAATGCAAAAAAAATAAGGAAGACCCAAAACTATTTTTTGATCGTGCTTCATTGCATGAAGACCTTGGTGAAGATCATGAAGCCCATGGATTTTATGTCAAAGCTGCTGAGTTTGATAAGGAAAAACACTTTTTACAAAATACTTCATTATGTTATAGGATCGGTCTTTTTTTTGCAAACCATGGGCAAATGGAAAAAGCAGAGAAATGGTTGCGTAATAGTATGATTCACAATCCTGGATTTAAGCAAGCATACTTAACTCTTGCAACAGTGTTTATTCAAAACGGGAATGCACGAAGTGGATTGCAAGTACTTGTGCAGGCTCTTAAGAATAATCTTGCTGATGTACAAATCTTGAATCTTATTGGTTTTGGCTTGCTTCAGGATAACAAAACTGAGGATGCCATCAAGATGCTTGAACGTGCACGTACTATTTCAGAAAAAAAGGATGAACTTGGAGTTATTGACTTGGTGTATAATAATCTCTTTACAGCGTACACAATCAAGGGTGATGCCAAGGCTGCTATTGCAGTGCTTGAAGAAGGGGTTAAAAAGTATCCTAACACCTTGAGTTTCTATACTAATCTTATTAATTTGTTTGCTAAAACTAAGCAAACTAAGAAAGCTCTTGCATGGGGCCAACGAGCACTTGCACTAGAGCTTGAACCTGATATGAGGCAGCATATTGAGGAAAGCCTTGCCAAGTTGAAAGGTGTATGATTCGGCCCTCTAATTTCTCCCTAATTTCCAAAAGGACCTCTATTTCTTCTTTTTTCTTGTGATCGTACCGCCAAAGATATTTATATTGAATTGTCCATATGTGGTGGTATGCCAAGCATAAACAGCAGGTTAATTCGACAAAAACACAGAATCTTGAAGTTAGTACTTGGAAATAGTGAAGTGCTAAAATCATTGAATTTGGCACTAAAACAGGTGTTTCAACCGTACCATTATGGTATCGTCGACAGACACCCACAAACTTTAAAAACCAAAAGTTGGTTTATTGTCATAAGGTCTAGCAAAAGTTAGGTTTTGTGTACCTGAGATGCATGGCCATTAAATTCATTGTCGGGTAAGCTATACGAGATAGCCATCGTAGATAGCCATACGACACAACAACCAGAGAAATCTGGGAGGTGTTTAGAGTGAAAGTATTGAAAGCTATTAAGAAAATAGCGGCACTGGGCGTAGGAATGTCCATGGTTGGAGCAACAATGCTCGGAGCCATGGCAGCAGACCTAAGCAACTACCCAAACCAATTTGTTAAGAATGGGCAGTTCGACGGAATTATCGTCGTCGGTGACAAAGCTGCAGCAGAAGACGTTGTCGGTTCAATCGACATCGCAACAAGTTTGCAGTTTGCACTGGGTCAACCAGTGAGCCAACCAACCCAACCTGGCGGACAAGGTGGAGTTGTTTCTGTAAGTGGAGACGCAGTTTCTATTTCAGAACCAAACGACCTACTTGAAATCCAGGAAAAACTGGGAGCTGTAAAGGAAGTTCTAACAGAATTCGATCTGGCAGGACTCCAAGGTGGAACAGTTGTAACAGACGAAGGAAGTACTGACTACAACCAATACCTTCGATTCGAAACCGTAACCGACCGAACTGATACAAACAACTATGTTGAATCAGGTTCAGTTGTTTTCGAAGAAGATGAAGAAGATGTTGTTGGTGACTACCTAAAGTTCGTAGACGGAAACTTCATGTTTCAGTATGAACTTGAGTTTGAAGAAGGAGCAGAATCCGAAATTGAGACACGAAACTCAGTTAAGATTCTAAAAGACCTTGAAGATGAAGAAATCAACATCCTCGGTAAAGTCTTTTCCATCGTCAACACAAAAATTGTTACAGACAATGCAGACCCGTCCGTTACCTTAGAATTGCTTGGCGGAGATGTTCTTGATACTCTTGAAGAAGGAGAAACACGAACATACACCATTGACGGTAAAGAATACGAAGTAACACTTGTCATCGTTTCAGATACACGAGAAAGTGCTAAGTTTTCCGTTAACGGAGAAATCACCGATGAGCTTAAGGACGGAGACACAGACGTTCTACGAGACGGTACAGAAGTTGGAATCCGAGACCTTCTACCAAACGAGGCAGAAGAGGAAACCGGCGGAGATATTGTAGAGTTTTTCCTAGGCGCTAACAAAGTTAAGCTTCAGGACACAAACTACTCAGACGACACATTTGTTGCTGGTGGAGTTGAAGTTCACGAAGAAGACATTGAAGACGCTCGGATTAAACTAAAAGGTGTAGTCTTAGATTCAAACAACACGTATGAATTACAAACCCTTCAGTACAAACTGAAAGCAGACTCACCTCGAGGAGACGTATACGTTGCACCTGGTCATGGTATTCGTGAATACCTTGATGAACCAGAAGGAATGTTGTCCGACGATTGGGATGTTCGATACGAAGGTCTCATGGACACAGGAGTTAGCATCATCCGATTCAGTTCAGAAGGAGATGACGCATACAACCTTCAGTTCACAAACCGAGAAGGTCTTGAGTACGACGTTCCATTCTTCGATAACTCAGGAGACACTGTTGCTTCAAACCCAAAATATGGGGATGACGACGATGACCTGGTATTCATAGAAGGTAACGTAAACAGTACCAACGTTGGTCATGCAAACGCATCACAGAATGGTGAAGTTCCAACAACAGCACCTGTTCTGTTCGATATTGACCAAAACCGTGTAACTGGAAGCCCTGCAATCCCAGGAGCTGACATGTGTGGTAACTGGTTTAACATTGACGAAGGAGACTACTTTGTTCTTACAGACCAAGGTGGTGTAAGTTTTGCAGCAGGAGATGAGACATCATTTACTCACATACTAACCTACGAAAGTATTGATACCTCAAACCGAAAGCTAACCTTCCAAGACGATGCAACTGGACAGCGACAGGTATCCTATGTAACAACAGGACTACCTAACAACTGTGTACTTGGTAAAGCCTCAACATTAATTGTTGGTGGTAACACCTATGACGTCTACATTTCCACTGGTACAAACCAATCTGGAAATGCTAACAAGTCAAAGTACCCGCTAGCTATCGACCAGAACAGTGACGACCGAGTTGACGTTCAACTTGTAGACATTGTTGTGAACGGTGGTGGTATCTTGAGAATTGGTGGTGTAAACACTACAGAGATCCACAACACTTCAGCTAAGCGAATCGGTTCTCCAACAGCTGGTGTACAAGGTAGACCAGGTATTGCTGGAGAAGGTGACCAAGGATGGAGCTTCCCATTCTCATCAGGACAAAGTCCCTCTCAAGGAACTCTGCTCTATGATCAGTTGAACAATTTCTTGAACACTACAAGAGATTACAACGGTTCAAAAGATGGGGAAACCTACTTTAGGATTAACAACGGTACCGGTGCTACTGGTAACTTTACCGTAAGCCTAAAGACCTTAGCTTCAGAATTTGATGGAAACGGTGTTCTTGACACTGGTGATGCAGAGACAGTAATTGTTACCATGTTTGCAAACAGCGGTAACACTGTTGACTTGAAGACTCCTTCAAGACAAAACAGCACTGACTCACAAAACAAAACCATTAACGGCGGAGAGATTTTCCTTCTTAACATGGAAACTCTTGACGAAGAAGACCTTATCCAAGGTTTAACCACATACGGTGTATTCTTCGAACAAACCGACGAGTCAAGTACAAACGACGCTAACGATTTGACCATTGAATACCCATTGAGTCAAAGAGGAGCAGATGTTTTCATAACCATCGGTTCAACGCAAACAACCCGTGTAGGTCCTACACAAGGCGGAGCTGTTGTTGTTAACCCAATAACAGTTGGTTCAGCTAAACTTTCCAGTGAAATCGCTGGACAAGAAACAAGCCAGAACATCATCGCTGTAGGTGGTCCATGTATTAACAGCGTGGCTGCTAAGTGGATGGGATCAGACAGTCCTCTTTGTGGAGCTGAATCAGGTCTACAAGAAGGATCAGCAGTTGTCAAGCTATTCGAGCACGACGGCGGAAAAGTCGGAATGCTTGTTGCTGGATGGAGTGCTGCTGACACCCGAAGAGCTACCAAAGTTGTTGCAGAGTACGCAGACTATGCGGACAAACTTGCTGGAATGGAAGTTGTTGTCGAACCTGGCACAGCTACCGGTGAGATCCGAGTTAGCGCAGCAAAACCTTAGGTTGAAAAACCTTTTTTTCTTTTTTTCTTTTTTTTCTTCTCAACAACAATAAGGCTTAAGCATCTCTTCGATGGTCAAAACAATTAATTATGATTTTGTCTTGTTCAATTCTGTAAATAATTCTAAACGGCGCAACTCTGACACTGCGATGATTTTTCAATGTATATCTTAATGGTTTTCCTGCTTCTGGTGTTTCAGATAATTTTTTCAATTGTTTAATGATTTTTATCCTTGTAGTCTTATCTTTTATCTTCTTGAACTCTTTTTTAAATTCATCAGAAAAAATAATTTCCATCTTAGCTCATTAACAGATCATCGATTTCCTCATCTGTCATAGAGGTATTTACTTTGAGCACTTTTCCTTCTCTTATTTGTTTTTCACTTTGTTGGATTTTTTTGAGCAAGGCCATTTCTTTCATCTTCTCTTCAAATGCTTTACGAGCTACTGCTGACCAATTTATTTGATCTAATGCATTCATTTTTTGACGTAGTTCATCTGGCACTGAAACTGATACAATTCCCATGGGATCACCTTATTAATTTTAATAATTATAATAAAAGTAATAATGTTATATAAATCTTTTGGTTACTTGTCTCTTATTCAACAAACGCTTAAATAGTAACTCTTAATTCTTCTTTTGTATATGGTTAACAAAAAAGATATACTTTTCCTTGATATGGATTTGACTCTTGTGGGATGCACACCTGATGATGAATATTATCTCTACCCTGGGGCTCATGATTTTGTAAATTGTCAGAGGAGCAAACGAGAATTATGGATTGTAACTCGCGCGCCTGAAGTTGCTTTGGATCGTCTGGGTGAGGTGCGTGAATTGCTTCAAGGATCTCTTGATTCAGGTAAGCTCGATGGGAGATTTCAAAATTATATTAAGAGTGATGGCACAGCGGGGTTAGCGTATAAAGATTTTCATAAAATCAATGGGGTGTGGTTTCATGTTGAAACTGGTAAATCAGCAGATGATACAGAGCGGTATTCTAATCCTTTTATTCCTGAGGGTGTACCTTTGGTCAAAAAAGATATTTCTCTTGCCAGAAGAATTGTTGGTGGCTATGCACACCGTGATATACGAACTGTTATGGTTGGTGATTTCCATGATGCTGGTGGGATGCGAAGTGATCCAGAGACACCCCTTGTTGTGGTGAGTGATCGCGTACGTAGCGGGGAGTGGGACCTTGTAGAAACTGTCCTTGATACAATGTATCACCAAGATCCCACATTGTTACCTTTTACTGTTTATGATGGGCTATGGTCGGCTGCTCAAAGAACGTCTGAAGCAGAGCTGAGACGTCATTTTTCTGATCAGGTGATGGAAGTTTTTCATGGGCCAGCTAAAGACGTTTGCGAATTTGCTTCTGTGACTGTAGGGGAGGATGAGTATATTCTACAACGATTCCAAGGGGCTCGAATCATGTATTGCCCTACATAACTTACCCCATCTTGACATCAAATGCATAACTCGCTTCAACAGGGTCATCGTTTCTTCTATAACGACTAAACATAAATGGCATGTTTCTCTTATCACCCATTGGGTAGAAGTAATGATCACACCGAATTGTTGTATCTAAAAAGAGTGGAAAGCCTTGTGCTCGAGCATCAAGGAAGAATGCAGTGTCTTCACCACCAATAGTGGAATCACCAATGTTTCGGAAGCCAATTTTTTCTAACACATCACGTCTAACAAGAACACAGCCAAGACCTGTAATTTTTGCTTCCATAAGTTGTGGTTCCCACACTTCAGGAATAGTTAATTGTTTGATTTTCCCTTCACTGTGATGTACACATCCAACAGGGAATGTGTCAATCTTACCATTCGGCAGTTTTTGTGAAGCTAAATACAGTCCAGCAACAAGTTGCTTGTCATGTGAAAGTAATTTTGAAATAGTTTCTGGAGGCATGATAACATCAGTGTCCAAGAAAAACACGTGTGTGTACTTTTTGTTTTGTAAAAAGTGGTGTCTGATCAATGCTCTTCCTGTTATAATTTTATCAATACGTGATTTGTCTTTTGGAGTGTCATAACCAACCATTGCTAGTCCAGGAAGTCCAGCTTTGCCAAGTGTGTCTTGTAGTTTATTGTAATAACTTTTCCCAGGAGAATTATCAATGAAAATAAGATCATAGTCAAATTCTGTACCAACACCCCGTAGTCGGCGAAGTGATTCAATCAATTTCTCAAGTACGTGCTCTTGTTTGAAGTAGGTTACACATCCTATGAGTATTTTTGGTTTCATGCTGCCAGGGAAAAGGTGTGCTTTTTTAAATTTTTAGGAAGAGGGCGCCCACGCCGGGATTTTCATCCAAGCACTGGTTATTGCCTGGAGTTTGAACCCGGATAGCTGGTATAACCAGCAAACTGAGGTTTCAACTCAGCGCAATACCTGCTTATGTGACGTGGGCATTTTCATATCAACTTTTTTACGAAAACTATTTATACTCGAATACCTATTCATTCTGTAGGTTTCAACTCAGTGCGTCCAGTTTATGCGACGCTTTTTTTTATTTTCTTTTACACGCAACCCGCTGCGATTTCATACAATAAATTTAAATAGTTGTGTCATTTAGTAGTTTGTAGGGTTTCAGTCTGTCTGCACTACCAAGTTGTGCTTCCCCCTCTTTTGCCATTGGGAACGGCGCTTTTTTTCTTTTTTTATTCTATCATCCTAAAAATAAAAATAAAGGCGGCGAGGGGATTTTCACCCGCATGGAGTTTTCCACGCGGGATTTGAACCCGTGTTGGGTGTGGAATACCCTCTTGGCCTTCAACCAAGTGCCTAACCTGATTCGGCCACGCCGCCATATAGGAAGATTTTTATAGTTGGGCAATACTATACTATGTGTGGAATACCCTTTTGGCTTTTAACCAAGCCTACTTTTTTTTCTTGTTTTTCACCTTAATAAGCGTTGCTCAGAAAAAATCGACGAGAATTGGGTGACAACGAATAACATTCAAACTAGATCGAAACATCTTCGGAAAAAAGAAGAATTAACGAATTATTTTCGGACTTTACGAAACACCTTAAACTATTCCTTCAGCAACAAAGATGTTATGATTTGAACGCTGCATCTTTACTTTCATATCTTTACCAATGAGTTGTTTTGGACTCATCATTTTAAACTTATCTGAGCGAACCACTATACTTCGCTCACCAGCAACACCTACATACTCGTTTTTGTATCTTCCTTTACACATAATCCTAACTTTGACTGCTTCACCACGCTTAAACGGTCTTGGAAGCTCTTTTGTCTCAGGCAGCTTGTGCATGTCATACATTAACTTAACTTTGTGCTTGTCCTCAAGTACTTTGAGTTCACTGCCAAATTGTTCAAATGAAATTTCCTTAACTGGATTTCTTCCACGTTTGTTGGTCAAGAAGTTCTGCATCTTAATATCTTTACATCCAGCTTCCTTAGAAAACTCAACCAGTTTTTCCATTTCATCATCATTCACTCCGTGCATAATCACTGGAGTAAGTAACACATCCATTTTTGGCGCTGCATAACGAATAGACTCAAGCAACTTTTTCAGGTTATATGCAGGAACTCCTGCAATCTTTTTTGCTTTTTCTGGATCAATGGCACACAAAGAAATGTTTAGTTGTGCCTTGCCGTTACTACCTTCAACAAACGCATCAATCTTTTCTTTTGATAAGAGAAACCCACTGGTGATAATAATAACCTTGTTAACCCATTTTATTTTACTTATCTTCTCAACAAGCAGTTCTATTCTAGGATAAATCAATGGTTCTCCGTGGGGGTTAAGGTACACATCTATTCCCTGGTAAGCTTTGTAATCAAGAATTTTTTCCAGTTCTTCAACAAGATACTCACATTCAACAATAAAATCATGTTTCTTCTTTGATTTGGGTCCTTCATCAACACTGCAAAACATGCAGCTCATGTTACAGCCAGCAATTGGCTTTACTTCAATCATGTCAGTGCCTTTGTCAACAATACCAAAAAACAGTGTTCCCATAAGTGGAATGCCACTGCTGGCATGGATGTAGGTTGCTGGGTGGGAAAGGAAACTTTTGAGGTTAGTAATATGCTTGGCAATGAGAAAGCCCATTTTCTTTTCTGCTTTTTCCTTGGTGACCCCTGTGAAGAGCAGGCTTTTCTTGGGACTAATGGTGAACTCTCCAATTGCGCGCAGGTCTGTCTGAGGTACTTCAAACCAAAAATTTCCCATGAGGGTGACTTTTACTTTGTCTTTATGCTCCTCAAACTGCAAATCACGATAGGATATCTCAACTTTTGCCATGTTCTCAAAAAACACTAAGCCTCTTTATATATGTTTGTGCTCCGCCAATAAAACATTTAAATAACCACATCTTTCTAATTTGTGAGGGGGTAGAAATTTGACAGATGCATCAGACGTAGTTATCACATATGAGACCTTGTTTGAACTCTATCGTAGAGAAAAAAGCAGGGATGAACTGCAAAAATTAGATCCAGGATTCTATGCACGTGTTACTGAACATGTGAAAACTCTCAGAAAAATTGATGCAAGTGTTTCTGATGATCAACTAGAACAAAACCGCTTACAGGCAATCAATATTAAGAAGATTCTCAAAGAAATTTATAGTCGGCGTGAGCGTAAGGTCATGAACATGGCCCTGATTAAAGTGGTTACACCTCAAAGTATTATTGATTTGACTACTATGTTAGAACATGAGAAAATGATTTTTGAGAGAATGTGTGAACTCCTGAAACTCAAACGAATGCAAACACTGTCGCAACTAGAAAACAATGGTAGTTATGCAATGAACATGACTACTACTCCTGCTGCTCAACCAGCAGTGCAAGCTTCACCTCAACCAGCACCTGCTGAACAACCTCCAACGCAAGAACCTGGAGTGGAGCAAGCATCTCCTCAAACTGAAACACAATCTGCATCAGTACCAGGAACACAAGAAGCAAAACCTGAAACTCTTACAGCACAGCCTGAAGCACCTATTGAAAACCCAACAACAGCTGAGGAACCAGGCGAAACATCTCCTGTGAAAATGCAGTTTAAAGAAGACCAACCCAAATTTATTGGGCCTAACCTTGAAATTTATGGTCCCTTCCAAGCAGGTGACACAGCAGAGTTGCCAAAGGTTATAGCTGATATTATCCTCGAAAAAGGCAATGGGACTGTAGTTGAATAGTGCGGGTTTTGGTGCTCGGTTTTCGCCTTTCGGTTATTACATCTGCCGAATACCTAACAGCGCATGGCGAACACCTAGAAAAACTTTATAAATCCAAGATGCCTTATTTTGTATTGATATGGTCGTAAAAGCAAAAAAAGGGGGTAATTACAATCACAAGAATAAAAAGCACCCTGTTCTGAGAAGTGAACTTACTTTTGCACAGAAAGCATCTGATGTTCTTACCAATTGGGCAGGTAGCTGGGTGTTTATCTTCACACTTCTTATTTGTATGGCAATCTGGATGGCTTTTAACTACTACGCCCTTGCCATAAACCAATGGGATCCCTACCCCTTTATCCTACTTAATTTTGTCTTGTCAACTCTTGCAGCGCTCCAGGCTCCAATAATCTTAATGAGCCAGAACAGAGAGGCTGAGCGAGACCGAATCAATGCCAGATATGATTATCAGGTTAATCGTAAGGCA
The DNA here is from genome assembly GCA_964343705.1 of uncultured Methanosarcinales archaeon. GTDB lineage: Archaea > Nanobdellota > Nanobdellia > Woesearchaeales > UBA12501 > JAUSFM01. The sequence continues at coordinate 15,113 of CAYFJX010000012.1, read as the reverse complement.
GAACGTGAAATTCAGGCGCTTCAGAAGGATGTAAGGGCTATTAGGCGTATTCTCTCACAGAAAAGAAGGCGTTAACCGGTCTTGGCCTTTATAAGCATATTCTCCTTTAAAAAAGGCAAAATATATAAAACAGTCCTTTCTCAGGCGGTGTTATGAAGCTTCCTAAGACCAAAAAGCGATATTGTCCTTATTGTAAGGAGCATACTGAGCATAAAATAGCTCAATCTAAGAAAAAAGCAGCATCTACGCTAAGCTATGGTTCTAAGTACCGTGCGCGTAAGAGGGGTCTAGCACGAGGAACAGGTAATAAAGGACGTTATTCCAAACCTGCTGTAACCAAGTTTAAGATGACGGGTAAGAAGCGAACTAAGAAAACAGATTTACGATACACCTGCTCAACCTGTAAAAAAGCACACATGCAGAAAAAAGGTATTCGAGCAAAACGAGTTGAATTCACATGAGAAGCATAAAAGAACCTACAAGCAAATTCATCAAGATCCGATGTCCTAAATGTAAAAATGAACAAGTTATTTTTGGCAAGTCAGGCACCAATGTTAACTGCCTAGTTTGTGGCAAAGTTGTTGCAGAACCATCAGGTGGCAAAGCACGGATTAAAGCAAGAATTCTAGAAGTTCTTGAATAATTTTTTCTTTTAAAACTTACCCAACAATTTCAACATCAATGCCTTTTGAGCGTGCATTCTATTCTCTGCCTGGTCAAACACAACACTGTTTTTACTATCCATTGCATCATCACTTATTTCATAGCCGCGGTGTGCAGGTAAGTCATGCATAATAATTGCTTTGGGGCAATACTTGTTAACAAGTTTCATATTTACTTGGTATGGTTTGAATTTCTTTTTTTGTTTTGCATATTCTTTTTTGTATTTAGGCAATACTTTTCCTTCTTTAAAGAATTGCATATCAAGCCAGGTGTCAGTGTATACTACGTCAGCGTTTTTGACAGCTTCCTCTGGTTTATTGGTCAGTGTCAAGTTTCCTGTTTTGTTCCCAACAGCAATTGCTGCCTTAAGTGGTTCGTGTCCTTTTGGTGTGGCAACTCTTATTCGCGCACCAAGTTTTGCACAGCCAATAAGTAGTGAGTTGCATACATTACTTCCTACTCCTAGGAATGAAACAGTGACTCCTTTCAATGAACCTTTTTTACCTTTTTTCTCAAGTATGGTAAGGAGGTCAGCAAGAGCTTGACAAGGGTGATGGGTGTTTGACAAACCATTAATGATGGGAACAGTGCCTCCAGTGCTTTCGTCAGCTGCTGTAGCCATTGTTTCAACTTGTTCATGTCCAAACACACGTGCCATAATAACATCTGCATAGCGTGCAATACATTTTGTTTCATCAGCTATTTTTCCGAGGCCAAACTGGGTTGATCGTACATCAAGAAAAATAGCATGCCCACCAAGCTGGGTCATACCAGCTTCAAAACTACATCGTGTTCGTGTGCTGGTTTTCATAAAAACCATTGCTAGTGTCTTGTTCCTCAATGCATTAGAATAGTTTTCAGGGCTCTGTTTGAGTTGCAGTGCTTTATGGAGTACATCTTCTATCCACGCCTTGTCGAAATCTAACAGGGTCAAGAAATGCGATGTTTTCTCTGTGCTCATAATCAACCTCTTTTTAGAATTTTATGGCAATACGACTTTTTAAAGGTTTTGTGAGAATTAGTACTTGTAACTAGAATCCAATGTACATCAATTGATCTGACATCATGGCTTGTGTTACTTCTGGACTGGTTGCTGGATGGCCATGGCGGCCAAGCTCTTCTGCCCTGTCAGCTTTTGTATACTTAACTGCTTGTTCTTGCAATGCTTCTGATGCTAGTGCAATAAGGAATTTGTGTACGTAGAGTCGTGCTTGTCCATCTTCACACGCAATAAGGTGGGGCAAATTGTTAATGTACATGCCTGAGGTCAAAAAGAGATCTGCAGCACTTGGGATTGGCAATCCCATTAAGGGGTGTGTGTGCCATTGTCCGATTTCATCCTTGCCAACTTTACCATCTAATTGAATTGTTGTTGGTGTTCCTTCTACTTTCTGGTAAGGGTTTATTCCTACTACTTTTTGATCGCCAGTTGTAATTGGAATTGTCTTAAGTACACCGCCTACTTCATTTACTCTTGTAAAGAAACCAGACATGTCTGCAAGCTGTAATTCATCACACCCATAGAATGTGTTAATAATTTTTGGGCGTCGGAGTAAGGATGATGCAGTTCTTAGGTAAGTACTGCACTCTTCCCATGCTTCTCTATTGTCTGTGCCTACTGCTGCTTTAATTTGTTCTTCTAGAAGCTGTTCAATACGGGGTTTATGTTCAGCAACAGGGTATCTAGTCAGGTCTTCTAATGTCTCATAAAGTTCTAATTGTAGTATGTTTAATGCCTTGGCAGCTTCGATTGCTTCAGGGGTTGCATCCTTCATAGCTAGTAATGCTTTGCTTTTTTCTGTAAAAACATCATAATGTGGCCCTTGCATTTCAAAATTTGTTTGGTCATTAAGAGTCATGTTTACTCTATATTTGAGATCTTTATTCAAAGCCCTCTGAGCGAGTATTCTTCTGACAAATTCAGGGAGTTTCATGCTTGGTGGTAAGTAATTTGTCTTTATAAACCTTTCTATTTTGTAACTCCTGTGGCGTGGTTACTATTGTCTGTTCTTTCTTTCACACAAACCTTTTTAAACCCCCTACGTCTCCTTTTAGCTATGTTATACAACAAAACAGGCTTTCCTGAAGAATCAGAAATTGTGATGTGTACAGTCACCAGTGTCCAATATAACAGTGTTTTTATCACCCTGGACCACTTTGGTGGCAGAACAGGTATTATTCACATTTCTGAAGTCTCACCTGGACGTATTCGTAACATCAGAGACTATGTAAAAGAAGGAAAAAAGGTCATTTGTAAGGTTCTACGGATTAACCGTGAGCGTGGTCACATTGATCTGAGCTTGCGGCGAGTCACTGAAAGCCAAAAGCGTAACATGAACACACAAATCAAGCAAGAAATGCTTGCTGAAAAAATCATTAGCTTTGCAGCAAAAGAACTCAAAACAACCCTTGAAAAATTGTATGACACTGTCAGTAAAAAAGTATTTGAACAATATGATCTTATCTACACTTGCTTTGAAGATGTTGCAACAGGAGAGTTCACTCTTGACAAGCTAGGTCTTGATAAAAAGCTTACAGAAAAACTTGACTTCTTAATCAAACAACGGATTAAACCACCTGAGGTTGCTCTTTCAGGAAAGTTCGCAATCACTGTCTATGATGAAAATGGTGTGGGCATTATCAAAGATGCATTCAAAAAAGCAGAAGATGAATTTGTCACTGTCACCTATGCTGGTGCAGGCAATTATAACATCCTTGTAAAATCAGAGGATTACAAAACAGCAGAAAAAATTCTGGAAAAGTTTACCAATTTTATTACTGAATTTATTGAAGAGCATGATGGCGAGGCAGAGTTCACACGTCTTGGCGAGAAAAAAGAAAAAACAGCATTATAATACCATGGCACGTCATCTTTTACAGTGTGAGAAATGCAAAGCATACACCATGAAAGAACAGTGTGCGTGTGGTGGAAAAGCTCTTAATCCAAAACCACCTAAGTATTCTGTCGACGACAGAATGGGTGCATACAGGCGAAAAGCAAAAGAACAACAGGAAAACTAACAATCAATAACAAATTTTGCGGGGGGATTTGAATGAGTGATAAAAATTATGCATTACGGCAAGGTACAAATCTTTTTGGATTATTACAAGGACTAAAAAGGCGGCCAGAACACGCTGCTAAAGATTTAAGGGTTGACCTTGAAGTTCTAGAAAGAGCACTTGCAGGGGAACCTTCTCAAGAAAAACTTACTGACATGCTTCAAAGAATCCATGAAGAAACTGGAAGAGCAACAGTAATGTCAATAGGTGCACCAGCAGCCAAAGGACCCACACTTTCTCCTGAACTTGTAAGAAAATTGGTTAAAACATATCCACTCAATGAACGAGATCTTTTTCCTCTCCACGACGATGCACCAACAGGTGTTAAAACTATGCTTGCTGAGGAATCAGAAGCAACCAGTAGGGTTATGCAACGACCCAACAACGATGGGGAACTTGCTGATTATTATGATTACCGAGACACTATCACCACTCACATTGCCTTGTTTAGGCCAGAATGGATTCAAGAACTACACATTGTTGAAACCAATGATCCTGCAGAACTAGCAGACACGCAATGGAACAATGGACACTTTGAACACCAGTTTACCTACTTTGTTGGACCAGTAAACTTTTACTACATGGAAGGTGGTGAGAAAAAAGTTGCAGTTATGAACACTGGAGACAGCATGTACATCACACCATTTGTACCTCACACCTTTGCAACACGAAAAAACGATGATGGTGAACTTGGGCTTATTCTTGCATTAACCTATGGAGATAAAATTTCTGGAGATACGCAGGCTGAGTTTGCAGCTATTGGCAGGGATCTTGCTCGACAGTTCGCACTTGACTTTTCAACACAAGAAAAAGCATTTGCATCACTTGTGAAGCATTACATGGATGCTGGATCAGTTACCGTTGCTGAACTTGCTGAACGATCTGGTCAAAGTAAGAGCACTATTGATTGGGTTCTTGAAGGTGATACAAGTGAAGGTCATGTTCTTAACTATGCAGGAGAGCTTGCAAAAGCACTCCGTGTAAATGTACGCGACCTATTGCCTCCAGTCGCAGAACCTAAAGTAGTTATTCATCCTTACAGTGAAGCACGGTCTTGGGATTATGGGGAAACAGACGATGGTCCAGCATACAAGATGGTAGAACTAGCACCTGTACGAAATCTACCTGGAAGTAAAGGCTTGGAGATTACTGTACTAAGCTCTGATGATAGGAGAGATTTGGACCTTGTTGCACCCTCACACCAGTATGTGTACAATGCAGGGGATGAACAAGTTGAACTAATGTATGTGGATCAAGTACGAAGTCGATCACTGACTGACGGAGTTGAGGAAGTTAGGACTGAACTGCTCAACCCAGGAGACTCTGCATATATCAAACCCTTTGTTCCTCATGGTTATGCAACTGTGGATGAGGATGTATCTGGAAAACTCTTGGTGCTCCGTATTGGTGGACGTGTTGGTGGCGAAGCAATGCGTCAGTTATCAATGGTTGATGATGCAGACCGAGCAATTGCAGAAACAACACCTTGGTTCCAAGACAAAGTAGAATAATTTTTTTTACTGCTTTCTATTTTCTTTTGCTCTTTTTACTACTTCCTTAATTCTCCTATCTTTTGTTTCTGGCCGTTTTGCGTTTTCAATCCAGTAAATATAGAATCTCCTGTATGACGGCGCAAAGTTGTGGAAATTCTTTTTTGCAATTTTGTTCTTTTCCAATGCTTTTGCCAAGGATTCTGGTACATCAGGATTTTTTGGAAGTCCATGGTCAATAACTGGAAATTTAAGACCTTGTTTGTATGCATGCAAGCCTGCACGTGTCATTTTTCCTTTTTTGATAAGGTCGCGTGCATAGCCTTGTGTTGCATTACTCCACCTGCTTTTTTTATTTCTCCGTACAAAACAGCGTGTGTACCTATCATCATCAATTCGTTTTACAATGGTGTCAATCCAACCATAACAAATAGCTTCTTCCATTGATTCCCTGTGGTTGGGTGCTGGTTTGCCAGTGTGTCTTTTCCACATTATCAGATAGACTTTTTTTTCTTTGGCATGATTCTTTCTGAGCCAGGCTCGCCATTCTTTTCTGTTGGCAGGTTGCGTATTGGGTGTTGGAGGTTCCATATGTGTATTTGAGCAATGGCGATTAATAAATATTGGGTGTTTTTTTGTGCAGGAGAAGTAGTGCTGCGGAGCAGGAACTGCCCGCAATCCAGCGGGCAGTTTAAACGGAAAATGACCTGCATGAATCGGTCATTTTCCGAAAAGGACTCCAAGGCAGCACTACCTCTCAGAAAGACAATAAAAAGAGTGGTGCAAATACAACAAACTTTATAAATGGTTTTGGTACTATAACCTGTGAGGTGATGCTCTTCATGAGTGCTAAGATCAAGGCTGCAGCAAAGGATAATACTAAACTAACAGACTTTGATGATTTAAAGGAAACAGTTATTCATTACAGTTCAATACGCAAAATAAAACCAGCTACATTCAAGGTTGCTAAAACGCAAAATACCATGCTGGCAGCATTTTTGTGAGTAATCACCTGGTGGGATTAAAAGATGATAGGTATGGCTGATATATTTGTACAACTAGGCATTATGATTGTACTTGCTACAGCAGGAGCATTTGTTGCTCGAATGCTTAAGCAGCCTATGATTCCAGCGTATATCATTGTAGGTATTCTTCTTGGTCCTGTGTGGAAACTTGTGGACAATACTGAGATTATTGAAACCATGAGTCTGACAGGCATTGCTTTTTTGCTATTTATTGTAGGTCTTGAGCTTGCCCTAAAAAAATTAAAAGACATAGGTGGCATTGCCAGTGTAGGTGCAATTGTTCAAGTAAGCCTCTTATTTGTTTTTGGTTTTGTTGCTGCAAGTTTTCTCGGAGTGTATGGTGTTGAAGCAGCGTACCTTGGACTTATTATTGCATTTAGTAGTACTATGATTGTAATTAAACTCTTGTCTGACAAGAAAGAGCTGAGCACGCTTCATGGGAAAATAATTATTGGGGTCTTGTTGATGCAGGACATTCTTGCTATTCTTGCTTTGTCAATTATTTCATCAATTGATGATTTTACTGTAATGGTTTTAATGAATTCACTAATCAAAGCAGGTGCAGTCTTTGTTCTTGCCTACCTTGCAAGTAAATATATTTTCCCCAAACTCTTTAAGTTTGCAGCAAAATCACAAGAACTCTTTTTCATGGTTGCAATTAGCACTTGTTTCTTTTTTTCAATTCTCTTATCATACCTTGGATTTTCTATTGCAATTGGCGCATTTATTGCAGGTATCTCCCTTGCCAACCTTCCGTACAACATTGAAATTATAGGAAAAGTAAAATCACTTAAAGATTTCTTTGCAACACTCTTCTTTGTATCTCTGGGGATGGGTCTTGTTGTTGAAGAAATAACAAAAATAATGTATCCTCTCATTATACTGACTATATTTGTCTTGGTTCTCAAACCACTTGTGATTATGTTTATTGGCAGTTTTTTTGGTTACACAAAGAAAGTATCTTTTTTCACAGGAATCTCACTTGCTCAGGTTTCAGAGTTTTCAATTATTATAGCGAGCCAGGGTGTTGTCCTTGGTCACATCTCAAGCGAGCTTTTCACTCTTACGATTGTACTTTCCATCATAACAATGGTTTTCACGTCGTATATGATTAAGTTCGATCGTATCTTGTACAAGTATGTTGCAAAATACTTATCTGTTTTTGATGTTATGAGTACAGGTAGGCATCTACAATTCTTACCTCACAAAGAACTCAAGTATGATGCACTCCTTGTTGGGTATGATCGTATTGGTTATAATGCTTTTAAAACACTCCAAAAAATGGGACACAGCTTTTTGGTTATTGATTTTAACCCAGATATTATAAAACGTCTTGTTGCACGAAAAATTCCTTGTATGTATGGGGATATTAGTGATGAAGAAATCTTGCAGCGTCTTAACCTTAAGAAATTGAAACTTGTTATTGCTACTGTTCCTTTAATTGAAGATAATGTTTTGATAGTAAAAAAGACACGTGAAGTTAATAGCAAAGCTGTTATCATGGTCACAGGTAACAAGATCAGAGAAGCAATGAAATTGTACAATGCTGGTGCGGACTATGTTATTATGCCTCACTTCCTTGGTGGAGAACGTGTCTCAACATTAGTAAGTGAATATAAGCACGATTTGAAAAAAGTAATAAAAAACAAGAGAAACCACATTGAGCAACTACGCGAGCGTATGCAAATGGATCATGAACATCCTGCAAAAGTTGAGCATTCATAATTTGAACATTCATAAAATAGAAAATAGAAAATGGAATTGGATTTAAAAAAACTAAAAGCTCAGGCAAACAAACTTGAGGCTCTGCTTCAGGTGGGAAAGGCAGGGGTAACAGAGGCATTACTTGCTGAACTGGCACGGCAACTCAAAAAAGAGAAGTTGGTAAAAATAAAATTAGCAAAAGAATCACTTGATCCAAATGTCAGTTCAAAAAAGGCACGCCAGACAATGGCTAAGAAGCTCTGTGACAAAACAGGTGCTGTCCTTATTCATTTGGTTGGATTTACAGCTGTTTTGTACAAAAAATGATAACATTGAAAAATACAATTACTATACTGGTAGACAATGGCTAATGTAACAGATTTTGGATTTGTTGAAGAATATGGTGAAGAAGGTAGGGGCACCCATCTTAAAACTAATTGGCCAATTCCACTTCCTTTGGATGGACAAAATCATCCTGATGGTAGAACAAATTTGAGGAACCGTATTATTTATGAGGTGTACAATCAAGCAATAGAAGATCTTTATTTTAGAGCTATTGATTACCTACGTGAAGAAAACTCATTTGCAGAGTTTGAGAAGATTCTTGATTTGTTTGCTGCATCTGAACACTCTGCTTTCTTTGGTGTTGCGCAACAACGTCTTGGACTTCAGCAGGATAAGGTCAGTCAGTTTCTTGCTACCATTGGGAAGATGGTGAAAGAGCTTTTCCAACTTGTTCGAGAACTACGGATTCTTGATGAGCGATTATACATTTACAATGCAAGTGTCCAGGGCGACAAAGCTGCAGAGATCTCTCTCAAAGGATACTGGATTGACCTTGTTGAAGGAGGTGCCAAGAATCCCAGTAGTACATTGGGTATGGCACGTGAAATTGGTTTTGCAACCCTTCCAGATCTATTTTTTGACGCACCACCTATGAGTCCAGTGTCTGTAACACGACATGTTGATAGTTTACAATTTAACAGAAAGGTCAAAGAAGTACTTTCACGAAAACTTAAATCTTTCCTGGTTTGGAAAAAACATACACACAAAGAAATGAAACACCGTCACATCTTCACCATTCGATACTTACGGCAGCACTATGACATCATTAAGATGTACATGACTTGGGTAAAGCCATACTTGCGAAACATTCGACGATTACAACTTGACAACAGAAAGACAGACAGCGAACATCTTATAGCTGCATTTGAAGGATCACTGATAGAAATAGAAGTACTTGCAAAAAAAGCACAAGGTAATGGTGTGTATGCAGTATACAATCTTCATTTTAACTATCGTGCCAGATCAGAAATGAAATTCCAACAAGAGGGCTACCAGCGAGGACCGCAACACACCGGTCGAACTGTTTTTACAACACGAGCGTATGCATGGAATCAAGATGATCTTGCCAGGTTCAGGGCATTCAGAGATCGTGAAGATTTTGAACTGCTTGGTAATGTTGATGCTTCAGTAAAAGCAGCGTATACAGCTCTTGGTGGAGAACTGGAAAAATATCTTAAGCAGGCAGAACAAGATGTTTCAGATGATTTTCCAAAAGAAAAAGGCCACTCCCGGTTTAAGCGAGCAAGTGTCTTTGACCCTTTTGTAGCACCATTCAAGAGAGCAGGACCGTCCAAGGCTAAAACTGATTACACTCGTTGTACTCATTGCGCTTCAAAGAATAAAAAGTCAGGTTTGTTCTGTAAAGAGTGTGGCAGATTGCTGCGTAAAATGACCAAGTCAGAAGCGTACAAAGATAGTGTATCTAAAGGCAAAGCAAAGGACTTTATGGTTTCTAAATGGTGGAACTTCCACAAACGATGGAAGGCTGGCTACGGATTTGTTTACTAGAATTAAGAAGTTTCTTTAAGAGGTTCTACAAGACGCATACTTGGATTGCCTTGGTTAATAAGCGGAATCCGTTCTGGATTTAAGTCTTTTATTCGTGAGTATAGTGTTACACCTTCTCCAATAACTTTACAGCTCTCTTTCCCAGCAATACCAAGAATGCAGCAAGTCGTGGACCTCGATCCTTGTTAATAATAACTTTGTATGCTGCTTGGAAAAAATCTTTTACAGGAAGGTCGAGCTTTGTGCAGATTTCATAAAACTCATTGTGGAGTTCTTCTGGTTTCCAACTCTTCTTTTTCAAAGTGCTCACTGCTAATTTCAGTGCTTTTATTTGCTTAGCGCTTAATGTTTTTTTGATCTTAGCTACATGTTTTTCATCTTGTACTTGGAACTTATATTGTTCTGAAGCAAAGGTGTCTATCCATCGTTTTGCATCATGTAGTCGTTCCATGACTACATGGAGGTCAGGTCCACTTATTTTTTCAGGTACATGGCCAAGCTTTTTCAGAATAGCTAATGCTCCTTCCTCATTCAACCCGAGTTGAATAACGTTTGACGCAAAGGCAAAGCCAATTTGTAAGGGTAACTTTTTTGGGATTGCTCCAACTTGTGAAAGTTCATAGATACGTTTATGTTTTGCAATTTCCTTAGGGGTTAAACCTTTTACTGTTTCTTTATCACCAAAATAAATTCGCTCTGTTTTGTCATACCTGTCGAACAAAAAGAGGACGTCATTATCTTTGTAAGGGTCAAAGTCAATCACTGCGTGCGGCCTTGGTTTTACAAGTAGGAAACGCACAATTTTTGGTGGCAGAATTGTTGTGATGTCAGCAAAGGCAACTCCTTTACCTTTTGACGTCGACATTTTCTTACCAGCAATGTTAAAAAATTCATAACCTTTACCAGTGTGTTTGCGTGTTGAGGGGAAGGGAGGAGGGTAATCAAGCACTTCATCGCTGATTGCTATTGCACATGTTCGTGCACCGCCTTTGGTAAAATGATCTTTACCAGCATATTCACAAATTACTCCCTTGCTTGGCCATTTTGCTGCCCATTCAACTTTCCAAGGAAATTTACCAGCGCCATCGTATGGGCTTATTTTCCCTGTGTTTCCACACCCTTCTGCCCATTTTACTACTGTGGGGCCCTTTGGGCAGTCATAGGTGAGCAGTTCTTTTTTTGCATCCCACTCAGTTGCTTTGGTGGTTGCAATTTTACCGCACTGTTCGCAGATAACATTAAATGGAATTTTGTTTGCTCCACCAGCATCTTCGCCATACAAGCGTGAATAAACATCTTGCACTTTTTTGTGCTTGTCAAGAATTGTTTTTATTGCAGTATTGAATGTTCCTTTTTCATATTCTTCGCCAGTTCGTTCAATATCAGCTTCAATACCTAATTCTTCGAACTTTTCAACACATTGAAGGAAGTAGTAATCACCAAATGTTTCATAACCAGTTTTTGGACTAGGAATATTTCTAAACGGCATTCCTAAGTATTTGTTCCACTTGTCAGGTGGTAGATCCTTGTTTGGCTTGTCGTATGGATCTGAATCATCACTGGACAAAACAAACCGGGCATTAAGACCTCTCTTTCGCAGTGCCTTTGCAATCACATCATGGATGATCCACCCTCTGCCTGATCCAACATGGATCGCTCCTGAAGGAGTTTTCTCATCATACAATAAAATTCCCTGTTTCTTGACAATTTTCTTAAGTTGCGGATTTACCTTGATATGCTCTTCAACATCTAGGGCAATCTTATCTGCCCAATGCATGTGATCTGCTTCTTTTTTTGGGCGTTTTTGCTTGGATTTCTCTGATTTCTTGTTTGTCTTGCCCTTTGTAGCTTTTGATTTAGTCATTACAGACCCTATCTGCACTCTTTGTATATAAAGTTACTCTCACCAGTCTTTAAAAAACAAACTTTATAAACCCTAATTACTCAGTTACCATATATAGTTGCTAAAATACAAACAAAAGGGGTATAAAGAGGTAGATTATGGAGTTCAAGGTACATAAACGTCCACGTCCTAACACTGAGAAATTCTCAAAGGAGCACATTGATCTAGCTTACAAATTCTCTGAAAAAGCTTACAAAGAGTTTGGTACCTTCATAAAAGCCATTGTTCTATTTGGTAGTGCGACACGTGAAAAAAAGCCAAAAGGCGATATTGACATATTACTTATCATTGATGACATGGCAATTGAACTTCGTCCAGAAGTTGTACAAACGTATAGGATTATTGTTCAAAAACTAGTAACTAATATTTCAAGCAAAATCCACGTGACAACCCTTAAACTTACGTCGTTCTGGGAATTTGTCAAAGCAGGAGACCCTGTTGCAGTAAACATTCTAAGGGATGGTGTAGCACTTATCGACACAGGCATCTTTGACCCTCTACAAATGCTATTAAGGCAAGGAAGAATTCGTCCAACACCAGAGGCAGTATGGTCTTATTTTGTACGTGCTCCTGCAACTTTGCAAAACTCAAAATGGCATGTCTTACAGGCAGTGGTGGATTTATACTGGGCGGTTATTGACGCTGCACACGCTGCTCTTATGCGAGTTGGTGAGGTACCTCCGAGTCCTAAGCATGTTCCAGCACTTATGGAAGATACTCTGGTAAAACGTAAACTGTGCCACAAAAGATACCCCTTAGTCATGAAAAACTTTTATGATCTCATGAAGAAGATAACCCACCGTCAGATAAGGGAGATGAGGGGAAGTGATTATGATAGGTACAGCAAAGAAGCTGAAGACTTCATAAATGAGATGAAACGTATTGTAGAAAGTAAGATTCAAAACCCTTAAATATCTAGTTCTTAACAATAAACTTTAAAAAACCATTTTGCTCTAGATTTGTAATGCCAGTAAAAAAGAGAGATCATAATATACATTTTACTCTAAAACTGATTGTTCTACTGATTATACTGCTGTTTGCAGTTGGTCTTATGCCTCGTAATAAGGTTACTGGTGGCTTAGTGTATGAACGAGCAGTTGGTGGTGTATGGATTGGTGAGATGGGTGTTACTGAAAGTGGCACGATTTTTACACCTGTAGTCTTGGATACATCACGTCTTAAATCCATACGGCATGGTGAAGATATCTCTTTGATTATTGGTGCATTGCAAAAGACATTGAATGTTGAAAAAATTAAAGGCCTGCTAAAAAAGAATTTTGAGTCTCCTTTCAAAGACGCAAACACGCCTACATCTGTAATGGTAAATGTTTTAGCTGGTGGTCATCGTGAGTTTGAACGTCATTTAACATCTTGCTTACGGAAGCTTTCGTACAAGGCAAGGGATGAAACTGAATTTCTTGTTACTTCACGGCCTGTATACTCACGCGGTAAAATCCAAGGGTACAACGCAGAGTGGGTGTATGCTCACCTTATTTTTAACTTCTACCTTGGCAAAGATAAAGTTTGTCAAGTGAAGTCTAACTGTCTTGGTTCAGTTAAAGAAGGCAGTGGTGAAATGGGCAAGTGCTGGTAACTTATAGTTGTTTATTGTGTTAGCGTATGCTATTTTCTTCTCTGTCGTTCCGAGGGGCTGAGCAGAGCGAAGTCCCTCATTGCACGCTTTTGGTCAAGCTTTTTGCAAAAGGTTGATGGGTAAGTGTTGGTAAACTTGGTGTTGTTTATTGTGATACTCATTCCAGTTCTTTATTGATGTTATCCAAATACTTTTTCAAGTACCGTGGGTCATCACCCCAGTGCACATGGTTTGCTTCAAGAAAGTCTAAGCAATTGAGAATAACATACAGTTTTATCCTTGTGGGGAATTCTTTTGAGATCTTACCAATTGTTTTGTATCCTTCCAAGATCTCAGACTGCAGTATTTTCTCTTTTTTTGAAAATGCCATGATGTTTTTGAAATCAAACTCGTTATGTCCTGCTATTGCCCATTCAAAATCATATACTCCAGTGATTCGGTTTTTATGAATGTGGATGTTTTCACGATGCCAATCACCATGGAGAAGTACTGGTCGTGTATTGATCTTAAACAATTTCTCATGTGTCTTGTAAAATTTTTCAATTGCACGGAGTGTCTTTTTTGGTATGATTCCATAATGGTGGTGGCGATGAAGTTGTGATTCTAACAAGTGTTTTACATAGCCATGCCATGTTTTGAATTTCTTTTCACCCGGCATGATACCACCAAAGCTCTTGAATCTTATTTTATGCAAATGAGCCATTACTTTTCCCAGTTTAAAACTTATTTCCTTTTGCTTTTTCATACTCATCTTTGGCCATGCATCATCTAAATCAACACCTTTAATCTTGGTCATGAGCAAGTAATTGAAGGGGATCAGTGTTTTACTTGTATCAAGACTTATAACATATGGAACTGGGAAGCGTGATTTCTTTTTGAGAATAGTTTCATAAATGAACTTCTCTTTCTCAAGTTTGATAAGGTGTGGTTCACGTGTGTGGATGCGAAGAATATATTTCCCATTGATTTCATAACTTGGATTAACTATGCCTTTTTCTGTGACTTTGATGGTTGATAATTCACCGAGCTTGTGCTGCTCAAGGATCCATTCAACCTTTTCTAAGGACAGTTCAAATGTTTGTGGCATTCGCATGAGAATAAATGTAAGGTGATGTTTGTTTAAAAATGTTCCTGCTTAAACAGCTAAAAGAAAAAGAAAAGGTAAAAAAATAAAAAATTAAGGTCGTCGTGCAATAAGCGCAACAAGTACTCCACCAATGATAAGCAGTACTACAATCACTGCTACAAGAGCAGCTACGTATGTGCTGTTACCACCAAAGCTTGTTTTCTTTGCTGTGGTTACTACTGGTGTTGCTGTTGCTACTGCGCCAGTTGCCTGAGTGTTACCTGTGCTTCCAGTTTGTACTTCAACTTCTTCCTCTGATGTTTCTTCAGCAGGTTGCTGAGTTGCAGGAGGTGGTGTTGTACTGGTTCCTGTGGTGAATCCACAGTCTGGAACAGTAATTGGTGTTGTCTCAGTGTGTGACACTTGGCTTCGCTTGTAGAATGATTTAACTTCTACTGCGTACACGCCAGGTTCAACGTTTGTTGGAACATTGAAGTTAAGCAATGATCGGTGTTCGTCGTCCTTGTCCATTTCAATGTCTTTTTCTGATTTGAAAACATTGAAGTTTCCTCGTTCAACACGCACTTCAACTTTAACGTCTCGTTCTTTTTTCTTACCAATGTTTCTAAGTTCAACATCAGCTTGAACGTTTCGTGAACTTGCGTCACATGATACAACTGCTGGGTTTAGCCTAATGCTTGAGATGTCGATCTCGTGTGAATCTCGCTCAACTTTGAGTTTGATGTCTGCTTTT
>CAYFJX010000011.1:0-34769 GCA_964343705.1 uncultured Methanosarcinales archaeon | reverse complement strand
ATGCACAAGGTGGATCAGAAACAGCAAGTGCTGGTTACACTACTCGCACAGCTGAACCAGAAGTTGAGGAAGCTGCTGATGCAAGCACAGATACAAGTATTGATGATGCAGTGGATGCACCAGAGATTGGACAAGCAGGTCCAATAAGTGAAGATGATCTTATTGCACGCCTTACTGACTTAGCAAACAACAATGACATGACTAGTTTAAAACGTCACCTAGCAGATTATCAAGACGCAAAGGTAGAACGCGCAAAAGCAATTGCTGGTGAAGACATAGGACCAAGCCAAAAAGATTTTGCTGATTACTACACTGGAACTGAACTCAAATTACTAGAAAGAGTTGAGATGTGGGGTGCTGCAAAGAAACTCGAACCAGGCATATTAAATGGCAATGTTGTTTACCGAGCAGCAGCATCATTGATTATGTCATACGTTGGTGATGCAGAAAGCAAAATTACTGAACGTATCATGACTGACTTGGAAATAATCATGGAAAATCTTAAGTCAGACATTGCGTCACGAGAAACTTCAATCGGGTCATACAGGCAAGAAAACAATAGTTACAGAAAACAGCTTGCAGATTTGCGACCAAAAATTGATGCTCTTGATCCTGAGTTAGACAGTGTTGACGCACAATTACAAAAGTTGCAAGCAGACCATGCTAAAGCAGTTGATGACGGTAACACAGAAAAGGCAGATGCATTGTGGGAAGAAGTACAATTCTATGACACCACCTTGCAAGAGTTAGATGATGACTACGCTGCAAAAGCTGCCAATGAAGACCAAATCCAAGATGCAATCAAGCATAATAATTCCTTGATAAAGCAATATGGACAACAAAAAGCAGAAATTCAAACTGACTTGAATGCTGCAAAATTGTTGTACAGTGGACTTCAGTTCCAGCTTAAACGAGCAAATAGTTACGAGCGAAACAAACCAACAAATGTACGAACTGAGAATTACATCGAAGCTGTTAAATCAACAGGTAAAGCTGCTGAAGACATGAGGCGAAGAAAGCAGATACAAGCCAACAACAGCTCAGAAGTAGGTAGTACAAGCTTTGGTCTACGTGACATTGTTCGTGACAATGGCTCATCTGCTGATGCAATTGAGCAAGGCCGTATTTTTGAGTACGACGACAACCGGAGATCACGACGACTTCAAATCCGTCAAGGACGACAAGAACGGCGTGAGTCTGCAACAGCCGGATACCAAGCTGCTCAATAAGTTTTATTTTTTTAACTTTTTATTTTTCATTTTTTTGAGGGAAGCGCATGAAAAACAATCTCCAAATAGACAATAGCATGATCGAATCTACAACCGCTCAAGTAGTTGACATGCTCAATGTATTTGAATTCTACCAAAACTTACAAGTACGACCCGAGGCAAAAAAGAACAAACATGATTTAGAAGATGTTGTTGAAAGTGCACAACGCGCATATACAGTGACAAGTGCCATCATGAAGACATTTATTGAAGAAAATGATCTGACAGGCAGTGAGCGATCAGAAAAAAGAGCACTTAACCTTTATGCATTACATATTGGATGTACAGAAGGACTTGAACAAATAGCTGATGACGACACTGAAGTAAGAAAGTCAAGAATTAGTTTGGACAATTTTAGATTTGGTGTAGGAAAACCAGAAAACTACAAGACATCACTTAATAGCCTTGCAAAGTATCAAGCTGAACTTATCCGCAAAGTGACCACTCCTGCCAAAGCGTTTCAAGCTGAGTTTCTGAGCGCTCTCAGAGACAGCATTGAGAGAGAGTTCAAAAAACCAGAGTACAGGGAAATACTAAAGGAGTTAAAAGAAACACGTGTAACCATTCAAGGAAAAACCTATCGAGGATTTAAAGAAGAAAAAGAAAACAGGCAAACAAGTAGTGGTGCTGACCGTGGTGACATGCTTGATCTTGAAATTCTTGAAAGCCATACAACTGAAGTTGAGCAGACACAGCTTACAAAACCCGCACACCACTACCTGCGTGGCAAGCCATCAGAGGATGCAGTTAATCAACTCCAGGATTACCTTGAGACCAGAGCCTTCTTCAAAGAGATGATTAAGTACGTACACCCTCGACAACTACCAAGGTTCATCATAATGGAAGGGCCCCCTGGAACTGGAAAAACAACAATGGTAAAGTCCTTAGCACTTGAAAGTGGACTTTCATACGTAGTTGCTCAAGCGTCAGACATTGGAAGTTCATTGCAACACGAAACAGCTAAAAATCTTGACAGGTTATACAAACATGCTAAAGCAAAGCGAGAAAAAGAAGGAACAGAAAGTTGTGTTATACTAATTGATGAAGGAGAAGTGATTGCAAAACGCCCTGTTACAGGCAACAACCAAGATGGTAATGAATTAGGTTCTGCACTCAAGTCAAAGATTGAAGGAATAGCAACTGATTACCAGATTGTTCTGGTCATAACGACAAACCATTATGATCTTATTGACCCAAACATTGCACACAGAGGAAAAAGAATAAAGGTTGGTTATCCTGAAACTGTCGAAGACCTACAAGCAGTGCAACAAGGCGTGATTGAACGAGCTACTGATTACACTCAGATAGCGAACCCTGGACTACAAGTATTCCAGCCATGGTCAAAAGAATACAACCGATTATTACCCTTTTCAGAAGATAATCCTGCTTACCTTGCAGGTCGAATAATTGATGATTTGTTTGGAGCAGCGCTTGTAGAAGAAGTTAAAGCAAGTTTCAAAGAAGGAAGAAGTATTGTGCCAGTTTCAGTAGATAAACTCGTTAAGACATACCAAACACACGATCTTCCTGATGATTACAAAAACATGAAAATGCCAGCACTTCGTGGCACTAACGGAGCTGGTTTACATGCCTAACCTGAATGAATCTGACTTTAGTCAACTATGGGACCATGTTGATAGGTATTTGGAAATACTTGGTGAACGTTACAGTGCTGTTGATCTTGACTCACAAGCAGGAAGATGTCTTTCTGTGCCTGCTTCGCAAGTTAAAGCTGACTTAAGTGTTGTAAATAGCCTTCTTAATAGAACAAGGAATCCTTATTTGAAAACTAAAATAAGAGGATATGTAAATATGATCAAGAGAGCTCAGACACGAGTTAAAAAAGCAAAAGGTGGAACAGCACAAACAAGTGAGCCAGAGGACATGTTTAGAAAACCGGATGTTTTAGAGGCAGTTATTGCTGAAGTTGAAGCAGCTGACAGAGTTGTTGACTTAAGTGACTACCGTGTTATCCAAGGCGGAGTAGAGACTCCTGTACCAGAAAAAACTATTGAACCAACACTGAGCAGCATAGATGACGCAGTAAAAGCAGACCAAGGAATTGTTAGTGAAGCTGCACTGCAACAAGAAATCAGCACTGTTCTCGAACCAATTGTAGAACCAACTGTTGAACCAGTTGTAGAAGAACCACAAAACGATCTAGTTTCCTCATTACTTGTCCAAGCAAAGCCACCAAGCAACAAGGATGTTGTTAATTACTTCAAGTCCCTGGGTGTAACAGGAGAGGAGACAAATGCGTGCCTTCTTGTCTATGCAATGTTGCAAGGAACACACACCGGGATT
This sequence comes from uncultured Methanosarcinales archaeon, assembly GCA_964343705.1. GTDB lineage: Archaea > Nanobdellota > Nanobdellia > Woesearchaeales > UBA12501 > JAUSFM01. Next base: position 31,197 of record CAYFJX010000011.1, on the reverse strand, counting down.
GTCAGCCTAAGTGGTAGCGGTAAAACTGTTTTGTACAGAGCCATCCTCTCACTGCAAGAAAAGGACGATGTTCTAGAAATCCAAGGAGCAACCAAGGCCTCCATCCCTAATGATCCTAAACTACGAGCAGGTGCGTACAAACAAATTGCAATTCAAGAATTGCAAAAGTCAAAAGAACTTATTGAAGTTGTTAAATCCTGGGCTGAAGGGGAGCCGTATGTGCATTCAAGAACAAAAGGATCACGAAAAGGCGTGGAACGACTTGTAACACCTGCACCCAACCAAGTATTGTACACATTTGCAATTAGCAATGAGTTCAGTAAGAAAGTTGATGAGGAGCTTACACGTCGATTTGTAAAAGTATATACAGATATTAGTCCTGAACAAACAGAGCGAGTACTTGAAGAGTATGCTGCATCGCAAGTAGAAGAGCAAGGTGACAAAGATTCATCTGTAGCTTTTAAGAAACATATTGAAGAAGCAAAAAGTCTTGGAGATGTTAAGTTTGTTAATCCATTCATGGCTTCATTTGTAAAAGCTTTGCCTGATGACATCAAAAAGAATGTGCGGACACGATCATTTATTAAATACATAAGTGAACTTATGGCAGGATCTGCACGGTACCATTTCAGAGAGCGAGCAATATCACGAGATGAACAAGGGAACTTAACAATTCATGTTGCACTGCCTGACTTGTACAATGTGCAGCAAACATATGGCAGTATGTTTTATGACAATGTGCGTGGTGTTGATGTCATAGATAACGTAGTCTTGCAAGCATTTGATCAGAAGGATGTGTATACAGAAGAAGACCTACTTGCTTCTGTGCAAGGCTTGCCTGCAAAAGACAAACGCAGATTTGTACAAGATAGTATTAAGAACCTTACAGCAATTGGATTGCTTAAAGAAGATGCAGGAACATACAAAGTTGCAGAAGACAAGCAGACAGAGATAGCACTTGATTGGAATGCTATTTATGAGGAAGCTTCTGAGATTATGCGTGAAAATCACTCAGTTGCATTTGAAGCATGGAATGCAAGTAATACAACTAAAGTATACGACATTACGCGTGGAGAAAGCATTCAACTAGTAGCACAAGACGTTTCTTTAGATGTGAAGTAGGCAGTACTACAACAACAATTGAAATAATACAGTACCCTCAATACAAGTATAATATACTAGTGCAGGGGATAAGAGCATGACAGCAGAGAGCATAGCAACAAATTTTGGACCTGACGCAAACTATCAACATACATGCGATAGGATTGAACGTGTAGGTAGGTTAACCAGTCTTAAACAACAAGATGAAGTACTGAGACTTATGCAAGAATTTGCTTCTTATGATAGAAAACAAATTGATGTGTACAAGAATAGAAAAGGTCCAAGTAAGAAAATTCCTGGAAGGATTGTAGAAGCACAAGAACTTCTTCAAAAAAGTGTTGCAAAATACGTTAAAAACATCAGTAAACACGAGGGCAACCATCATCTTCTTTCATACCAGCGTTCAGAAACAGAAGAGGGGAAAAAGCAAGCATTTGACGGATTTCTTGCATTTGCACAAGCATATGTTGCTTTTACTGATCAGATTCCCGAATCATATGCTAAAGCACGGAAAGCTGTAAAGCCATTTACAACTGAGTATGCTCGTGTTCATGGTGAGCTTGCAATGGATGCTTCTTTTGCAGAGTTACAAGGAAAATACACTGGCGTAGATGACCAAGAGACTGCAACTGAAGCTAGAAGTAAAGCAAATGATCTTTACAATGAAGTAAAAAAAGAAGCAAAAGAACTGCAGAACAAATTTAGTCTTGACAAATGGGGAGAATACAGAAGTACATTCATACGAGGATCCACCATCCCCTTTGTTGACAGTATGTTCGCACTTCTCGACGTATTTGGAGGATCAGAGCTTGCCATGGTTGCAGCAACCAAGGAGTACGCAGCAGCGCATGTAAAAAGTCTTGAACAAAGTCTTGGAGTAAAAGCAGTACCGCCTGAACACCAACCTATTTTCGAAGAAGCACAATTACTGCAAGAAAAAATTGGACAATCACTTGAGATTATAACAACAGTGAAAGCAAACAGTGCATATGTAACAGCTTTGCAAACAGGAGAAGCACAAGTAGCAGAAGCTTCAACATTTGTAAAAGAACACACAGGCAAAGGTCTTGACACTGCACTTGAAGCACTTGAGGATATAGTAACACACTACCAGCATGTACACAAAGAAAAAGTGCAAGAACTTGATACTAGAACCAATGAAACTGCACGAAAAATTAGAACAATGAACACCGCGCAAGTCTTAGACAGTCAAGATAATCCCCAAGCTACAGCAAAATCATATCTTGGAATGCTTACAGCAATCAAGCATGTTCGTAGTGAGATGGGAATGAAGTCCATTAATTATATTCCTGAGGAGATAGGAAAGTTACAAGCATACATTTCAGGCGAAGGAAGAAGAAGCACTGGAGTGAAAGCTGAACATCATGTGAACACACCTGCTTATATAAAGGCGGTTGTGCCTGATGTTGTAGAGCAGGTAGCTGAACCAGTGTATGAACCTGTTAAAGCAGTTGAAGTACCTGTAATACAAGCTGAACCAGTAAAAAAGCAGCCAGGTAGGAAGCGAACAAGGGATAAAACACAGCCCAGTACTAAACCTAAGCCAAAACCAGGGTCACCATTAGCTGAAAACATGGTTTCATGGTTGTAGTTATATATTGTATATCCTTTCTTTTTAAATAACAGAAACGTGTTTTAAAATTATCGACGCGACCCATCCTAGTCTAAAGGCCAAGGTATATACCTGCCTCGTGATGTATAGGCACGTTTCTGGGATAAAAAACAGGTGTATAGCGTCTACGCGCTGTACTACCACATAATAGGGTGTACTAGCGCACCTGTTTTTTATAGTTCAAAGACTACACTGCAGTGATTAACCAGACACGTTTAGTGTAGTCCTCACCTAGACACCAAAAGTATTTTATAGATATTTACCTCACTAAACAAACAAATAACCAAAAATAAGTGTTTAGATTATCACTACAACAAAAAAAGTGTATGGGCCAGTACAATTTTTTCGGCACTACATACAACAAAAATGGAGGGGTTGTGATGCAAGTGGCTAATATGAAAACAGACCAGGAACAGGTCCTAGGAAGTTTGGGACTAAGTAAGAATGAGAGCAAAGTATACTTAACACTTCTTGAGGTGGGTACTTCTAATGTAGGTAAGATAGCTGAACGCAGCAAACTCTACAGGCCAAATGTGTACGACGCACTTGAACGGCTTAAACGTAAAGGACTTGTTAATTACATTGCAATGGACAACAAAAAAAGGTATCGAGCAGCTGCTCCAGACCACCTTATGAATCTTGTCCAGCAAAAAGAAACACTTCTCAAAAGCATCATGCCACAGCTAGAATTAAATCACAATCTTGCTAGTCAAAAAGTAGATGTACAAGTGTTCGAAGGAGTACCAGCAATTCGAAGTTTGAAAAAACGGTTTATTGAGAAAAAAGAAGAGATCTTTTCACTAGGAGTACCCCATCATTCAGTTAAGATGAATGGTACAGAGTTTCAAGACAGTCTACACAAACGACGGATCGCGCACAAGATTAAACATTGGCACATTTACAACAATGATGGTGTTGAACGGGCAAAATTCCTAAAAACAATGCCACTCACTGAAGTTCGCGTTTTTGACTACAATCCACCAGTCAACACTAAAATCTGTGGAGATGAAGTATCAATCACTATTTACTCTGCAGAACCACCACTCACTATCCTTGTAAAAAACCAGCAAATGGCAAAAGCGTATAAAGAGTATTTCTGGATTTTGTGGGATACTGCAAAAGAAGTGTAGAACCTTACAAGTAGAAATTGGCAACAGTTTAGGCAACAATATAGTTAGGACTAGATACACATGGGAGAAAAAAGTATTGCCATTATTGGCGCAGGCGTTGGCGGATTAAACCTAGCTCGCAAGCTGCGTGAACGTGGCCATGAAGAAATCTATGTTATTGAAAAAGGAGCAAAAATCGGTAATGGCCAATCGGGACATAATTCTGGAGTTATTCATTGTGGTGTTTATTACACACCAGGTTCATTAAAAGCACAGCTTTCTGTCGAGGGAAAACAACAATTATACAAGTTCTGTCAAAAACATGATGTGCCCGTGCAAAGAACAGGGAAACTTATTGTTGCAACCACACCAGATGAAGTTTTACTGTTACAACAACTACTTGATCGTGCACAAGCAAATGGGGTGCACTTAGTCAGAGAAATAAATGGCGAAGCACTCCCTGCACCACATATTATTACTGACTTAGATGAAATACAATCATACGAACCAAATGTACATGGACTTGCTGCATTACACATGCCAACAACTGGAATAATAGAACCTGCACAATATTTAGAACGATTAGTAGCTCTAGCAAGCAACCAAATAGGCTCTGATGAAGGTGCACGAATATTATGGCAAACAGAAGTTACTGATGTTACTGGGCTTGAGAACAATGAAGGATTTGAAATAGAAGTTAAGCGCAGAGATGGAAGGAAAGAAACAATGCAGGTTGACATCCTTGTTAATGCTGCTGGCACGTATACAGATGATATTGCATTGATGTTTAACTCTGATTTTCCTTACAGAATTGTACCTACACGAGGAGAATATTTTACATTTAGCAAAACAGCTAGGTCAGACTTACACATGAATGGCATGAATGTGTACCCAACTCCAGTTGTAGATGGTACTAATGCATGTTATGTTAGTGTTGGTGTACATGCAACACCTTTATTTGAACAAGATCGTAGCGGAAACTGGCATATTGGCCGAACTGTTCTCATGGGACCAACTTCAAAACCAGTGCAAGGCAAAGAAGATTACGATACTAACCGATTTGGGCCAGATCATTTCCTTAAACGAACAGGATACCTGCCCACCCTTGTAGAAACTGATCTTGCAAAAGGACCAAGTGGCATCCGTGCAAAAATGACCAAGAATGGCCAACCACATAGAGAATTTGTCATGGAACAAGATGGTTTGTATAAAAACGCAGTACACTGGATCATGGATTCACCCGGTTTAACAGCAAGTATTGCTGCTGCAGAATACATGGCAGACATTGTTGATACACTTATGTAGTATTATAGTATATTATAGAGTAGTGTCCTAGACACTGACGTAGTAGTAACCTGGACACCAAAGATACTTTTAAAGAGGTTTATAAAATAGATGTGATGGACTAGCTGAAACGCTAAAATTCGGCGGTACCAGCGGCTAATACTAAAAAACAAAAGGATTAAATATTATTTAAAAATACTCAACCGTTAAGGGGGAATATTTTATGACTAAGGAAGCAGAAAGACTTGAGAGCAAAGTAGATACAAACAGATATAGTGTATTCTTTCTTGGAGCTGGTGGATTGGTCCAACCAACTGTTCGCAGACTTGTTACAGATCCCCGATATAAAAATTTAGGCAGCATAACTCTTCATCGACGAAATGAGCAAGCATTAGCAGAATCCTTAACTACAGTTGGAGGCGGAGAAGACCACTCTGGACGACCAAAACCAAAAAGCTTGCGAATGCGCTTACAAGAACGCAGTCATGAGGTACACGACATCACAGAAGCAGGTGTTATTAACAAAATTCTACGTCCAAGCTCAGAAGCTCCAGATGTGATTGTTTTATCCACACGCCACCCCCGTGTTGCAGAACTAAAACGGCTTGGAAAAAGACCAAATCGGGAAGAAACTGCTTCTTATGAAATGGAAAGCCTAGCACCTTACATCCCTTACATAGAGGGATTTAAAGGAACAATTGTCACGGCAAACAATCCAACTGACCTCCTGGCACAGATACTATGTGCAGAAACAGGAGTTAGGGCAAGTCAGGTAGTTGGCTTTAATGAACCCGATAGTTCAACATTAAGATACCTCTTGTTTAAGGAAGGAAAAATTTTCGACAGTGCTGATTACAGACGTTTACTAGAGGGGGAAAGGTTCAGTGATTTGTCTGCAAGAGAAAAGCAAAAAATGCTTGAAAAACTTGAGAGTACAACAGGACTTGGATTGGAAAAGTATTTCCCAGATGCAACAACAGATGATAAACGATTATTTAATTGCGTTCCTGCCTTAATGTATGGGCCACATGCTAAAGTAGGTCTTGTTCCAGATATTTCTAAACTTAGTGCTGAAATGAGAGCTCATATAGAACTTAGACTTGGCGAAGATGATCCAGATAAATTAATGGAATTACTAGGAAAAGAAGTTGGAGAAGTACGAGCAATGTACTCACGAATATTAAGGACATCCTCACATGATCTACCACTTGGATTTGCAGAATTTATTGATATCATTGGTTCAGTCGCAGCAACAGGACGTGACAGAACTGCAAAAGATGGAGATAAATTAGTTCATGGGCACAATGTTTTTTCACGGATTCACCCAACAGGATCAGTTTTACGAGTTACTGACGATGACAATCCAAACATGTTTTATGGACAACCATTAGAAATTACTTTCTCCAGAAATCTTACTGAAGATGGAAACACAGGTGTTATTGTAAAAGCATCACCAGATTACAAACCAGCAGATTTTGTAGAGAAAAAAGTAAACGCTGAATACGCAAAGCTCAGAGATAATCCAAAAAAACGAGCATTTCCAACACAAATTTTAACAAACCTTGAGGAAGGAGCTGCCAGAAAAAGTACAACCTGGAAAACTGAGATACAACCAGAACAATACACTTCTGTTGACTTTGACACTGTTCAAGAATCAGAAGGAGCAACGTACAATAGATTACTTGTATCACACGGACAACAGAGAAGTAATGTTGGTCAGAGTGTTTGTGTTCTTGACTCTTCACCTGAAAGTGAAATGCAAGAGATAACAGACGTATTGAAAGGCAAGAGTATAACTTGGATGGGAATGGAAGATTTACCAGTAAATGATGACCACAAAAGACACTTAATCTATGTAAACAACAACCGAGACATACACATCAAAGCAAAAGATGTTGCATGGGAAATAGTCCTTCAACCAAGAAGAAACATTGAATCAGCAAGTGTACTTGATGATATCCTATTAGCAAATCATGGCGCAGGAATAACTGCATTCTATCTCGGTAAAAATCGAGCAGAGTGGGGTGAACCTGAAAGTTATGTATACATTGCCCTTCCTGAGGGTAATACACTTGAGCAGTTATCAAAACAAAGAGACACTTTTTATGCAATAGCAAATAATAGTTCAGTACGCGCAATCAAAGCCCAGCATAATGAAACTGGAGGAGTGACACTCCAAGCACAAGAAGTCTTAACAGTTCCAGAAGGAAACATAACAAGTTATGATGTTCTTGCTAATGGCGCAGTAATTGCTGCAACTGACACAGGAGAAATTTACGTACGAACTGCACGTGGACACCACAGAAAGATAACTACCCACTCAGATCAAAAAGGTGAAAAACCTAGCTTGGAGAATCTTCGTGCAGGACTGTGTAATGGAAGAACAGCAGTCGTTTTTAGCACAACCTACAGCGGAGGCAACAGAGCTTTTTACATGGAGATTGAAGAGGTTGCAGAAGCTGTTAATTTAGATAGAGTAGTTGAGGGCAAGGAAGCAGATGGCTTGAAACAGTTAGATACTGGTGACTTACCAGTCAGGCATTTACAGTTTGACAGTCAAAAAGAGTGTGTTTATCTTGCGTTAGTGCAAGAATACCGAAAAAGAGGAGCATCACACAGGAGCAGCAATATCTTTGCTTGGGAGTTAGACAAGGACAACGATGACTATGTTACTCCCCTCATTGCATTATTTGAAGAAAGCAAAATAATAGAGATGAAATTAACACGATGATTATCCGGAGGAAAAGAAAATGGGCAAAACACCACCACAAGTAGTAGACTTAGGATTTGATGTTCAAGTCACAGTAGGAGAAACAAAACTAGGGAATTATACTTTAAGAGAACACATCCCCCCAGATCGAAGATCAACAAGCGTTGGATTTGGGCATATATTCAGAGTAGATGATCCATCTGAAAATCAGATGGTAGCTGGCGAATCTGTTCCCATAAGTAGAGCTGCAAAAATATTAGGACCAAGGTATAAAGACAAAGCAGCAGAGTTTGAGAGGGTTAATAAATTGTATGATGAACCACTTCGCAGCGCGCAACGACCCACATTCCAGCGAGTTATAGACACAGGAGAGTACAAGGGATTATCTTACTGTATAATGCCTTGGAGACAAATGAATCTCCTCCAATATATGGACAAGATATTCGGGAATATGAACAGGGAACAAAGAAGAAAGGTAAGAGAAGACGACAAGTGGATTCGCCAAGCTCTTGAGATTCTAATCAATGTAGCCCATGATGTTAAGATAGCTCATGAATTGGAGTTCCCAGAACCAGCCAAAGTACAAACTATAGGTGGAGAAATTTCAGTCAAAAATCTCTTTATGAAAGATTTAAAACCTGAGAATTACCTAATCGATCAAGATGCACAAGGCGATGTTGCACTAGTGACCCTGACTGACATGTTCTTATTTGATCCTACCTTAAGTGCAAGACACCCTGATTTCTTACCTAGAAATCACTTTGAGGTTGGGTATCTTGAACGACCATTTCAGTGGAATGATGTATACCAAGTTGCAAAACTAGCACAACTATTGTTTACAGGCAGTTCAGGACCGAACGTTAACCTAGCAAGTTTTAACACACATGATCTTGCAAAACCAATATGGAGCATTATCAGGGATAATTGGAACCCTGACGAATATGAAGGAGGGAAATCCCCTTCAGAACTCAATACCTCACATGAACTTTACGAGCGATTCAAGGAAGTCATCGAAAATTCAAAGTACGAGATTGAAGAGGACACACAACCTGAATTCAACGGATATTTCAGAGTGGTTACTCCAAGCAGGAAGCTTACCACCGTATATCAGAACACCACATTTCCAGAACCCGCAGAGCTTAGACAAGATAGCTCAGGAGTATACCTCATTGATTTAGCAGCAACTGTAACACATACAGTTGAAAATCCAGAGGACCTTGATGCAAAGCGAAAAACCATCACAGACACAGTTAAGAGACAACTACAAGACAGGAAATTAGGTGATGAGCGCTTAGCAATCGCCAAGGTTGCACTTGAGTACGCTGAAGCAGATTACCAACACCTTGCAACAATTGACGCAAAAGTTGCTGAAAGTAGAGATAATGCTGGGGCAAAGATCGCTGCAGTAACAGCTGAATATAAGCCCCACCTTACTGGCTGTGAGACAACATCAGAAAGCATCAAAGAGAAACAAAAAGGCTTACTTGAGTTCCAAAAACTCATCCATACAGAGTTTCCTGAATTAAGACCAACTGAAGAAGCAAAAACACAAGGAGGTCAGAATGACTGAACCACATCTTGTTGTTTCAACACAGGATGCAGGCAGTCTTCAGCCAGGAATCCACCTAGTCAGAGCAAGCCCTGGAATTGAAGAAGTCGTGAAGACTTGGGAAATTAATAATATGGATCAAGATGTTCATAGCGCATTTGATCTTGCAGCGTTTAAGAAGAATGGAGGCATACTCTTAAATGCATTTTCTCGCTATGGTATTCACGTTACTGACATAAGTGATCCAGAAAACATTAGAATCCTTGATCCACTCCACTTTGATGATTCAGAGAATGTGAAACATGAAAAGAGAGGAAGATTTGCTGTAATCAAGGAATATGGTGACTGCTTTGCAGCAACATATTTTGCCCCATCTGCAAACCCAATGAGAGATGAAAACTACAGACCCTCTAAAGGACATTTATATGAGATTACACCTTCAGAAATTAAACCGTTGGTTCTTGGTGCTACAACTGGGCCCATAGCGGTTGCAAATTATAAGTTGTTGTATGTGAACGGCAAGCTTGTACATCTCAAAAACCCGTTTGATTCTAAACGCAGAGATCCTTTGTTCGAGACAAAGGACAGTCCCACAAGTGAGGGAGGAGTAGATCAGTTTATTGCATTAGCAACAGGGACACTAAGTGGGAAGTGGTATGCTTGTCTTTCAGATAACACAGGAACATGGTACTTATTGAATGAAAAGGGAATTTTAGGTAGAAGCCCAGACAGAAATTCTACCCACAAAGAACATTTAGAACTTTCAGTCAGGAGTGCCGCAGAGTCAATTGAAACAGCACGACTGGATGGTAAACAATACATACTTATGGGTCTTGACTTTGGAGAGATGATTGTTTTCGAACTTAATAGCACACCAAACACTGAAGGAACAAAAAAACAGCAGGGAACAAAGTATTCTATCAAAGATGTTCTCAGTAGAGACCATGTAAGAAGAGTTGCATTGTTTAGAGTTTCACACCCAAATCATCTTGATTTTACAAAAGATAATAGAGTAAAGAATTTGCTAACTTGGGGAAATGAAAACGAGGAAGACGCTGATGATAAACATTTTGCATTTTCCTTTCAAAACACGGTTTATTCAGGCAGAATCCCATACTTACTTGATTTAGCAGAGAGTGCAAAGAAGCCAGATGGATTAACAGTATGCCAACTACCACAAGGTAGTCCATATCTTGCTAAGAACGTCTTTAAAGCAGATGTCTTGGCAATGGATGTAGTCCCATACACTTAGAAGGTGAACCAGTGCAAGAAACAAACATAACACACCACTTGTTGGATTTATTGCAAGTCCATGGCGACGACAATATGTATAGTAGTGCCAAGTATCATGATAGGTTTACCATTGGGATTACAGCTGATGGACGTACAAGCAAGGATGGAACTGGAAAAAACGCGAGTGAACATGCAACTGCACAAATTGGAACCTACCTTCATGAGGAGCTTGAGAAACTCTCAGGTAATGTAAGTAAGGCACAAGTGGAAGCACTTGTAAAAAGAAAAGTGGATGAAGTTGACAAAGAAGTCCAAAATACAGCAGGAACAACTTTGGACATAACTATTGTAGACAAAGAACAAAATAAGTTATATGTTTTCCACGTAGGAGATGGGTATGTATACCACCGAAAAAAAGATGGAACAACTGAGTTAATAACAGAACAATTTGTTGATGAAGATACAAGTGGTCCAAAATGGTACCTTGGAAAACCAGGAGGCTATGGCCACCACACCTTTGACGAATATTCAACAAGAGACACTGCACAAGTATTACAAGCTACCGATGGCTTTGGTGACATGTTCTCAGTCGAACAAGTAAATACCTTACTAACCCATTCTCGTTATGATACCCTTGAAGAGACTCTAAGAGAAGAACAATTAAGGCCAAAAGAGATCATAAGAAGGGAACTCTCCCGCATAAGAGGATTTGGTCAATTAGTAAAAGATATTGGAAAGCGATACGGAACAAATATTGTTACAGGATCAACTGCACGACAGCAAGCAAAAAGTATTCTTGACTACATTGACACTCAAAAGTCAAGTGAAGACAGTGAAATCCAACAAACAGCTGAAGAGTTAGAAACATTTGTATATGACACTGTAGTAAAACACCTTGCAAAATCAAGAGATGATTCTACAGGGATTCTAACTGATTTCACTGGAAGCCATACACTAGGATTTGATAAAGTAGTTAGCCTTGAACAAGAACTTTCTGACAGCAGAGATAAGTTACAAGAAGTTGAACAAAAGAATTTTGAAGCTCAAACAGAGGCACGAGGATACGAGGCTAGAATTGAAGAACTTGAAGCAGAAGAAACAAGACTCAAAGGAGAAGTAACAGCTGCAAATGAAGCTGGAGAAGAATACAAAAGCCAACTTGAAACTGTAACAGCTGATCTTGAAGGAGTTAGAACAGAATTAGAAGAAGCACAACAAGGACTTACAAGTGCTCAAGAAAGAGCAAGTGAACTTGAAGGAAAATTAGCAGATGCAGAAGCTGCACAAGACGGATTAAGAAGCCAACTTGAAACTGCAGAGACAGAATATAAAGCAAAAGTTGATGAAGCAAAAGAAGAATATAGAGCTAATATTGATAAAGCAAAGAAAGGATACCAAGGAAAGGTAGAAGAACAGAAGGAAACATTTGAAGAACTGGAGAGGGATCTACGAGCTCAAATAGATACTCTTAGTGAGCAAGTAACTGGCAATGACGAAAAATTAACTGCAGTGTATTCTGGTGTTACTGAATTCTTACAGGGTCTTGCAAGCGCATATGTTGCTGTAAGTAAAGATCGTCCTTTTGGAACAGAATTGGAAGATGATGCACGTGCATTAATTGACGCACTTCCAGAAAAAGGAAAACCAGTCTTAACAGATGTTGCAGAAGCGTTCTCTAGCATTACAGATGCAATTAAAAAGTTAGAAGGTGTTGCAGAAAAAGCTGCTGAAGCATATAATCAATTTGTACCTAAGGATGAGCAAATCAAAGATACAGATGCAATTGAAGATCCTGTAACATACATTGAGATAATTACCAATAGATTTACTGCTGTAAAAGATGCTGTTGATACTGTTGTTGACGTGTATAAGGGATTAAAACCTGAAACTGTTGATTCAATTGATGCTAATGATATCTACTCAAGTGATACTTTCAGTATTTTTTCCTCTAAGATTAGTTCATGGGTTGAAGAATTAAAAGACCAAGTAAAAGCCGGAAATACTGAAGCAACAGAAAGAATATCAGAACTTGAAGAGGAAAACCAAACACTTACTACTCAAAAAACCCATTATCAAACAGGAAGAGATGCAGCTCTTGAAAAACTTCAATTACTATACAACAGTGTTTCAGATGAAGAAGTTGACGAAGAGGAACTAAGATTAGCTGCAGCTGATGAGGATCAAAGTAAGTTAATTGAACTCATAGACGAGATGAATGAAGGGATAAAGAGTGTTCTTTCCAATTACAGTGAAATTTTAGGCCATAGTGAGGGAGCACTTGAAACATTAACAAAAATCTTTAATGAAGAATACATGCCACCTGAGGAACCCCACAAATTTGTTAACCAACTAGTTTTAGGACTAAAACCTATTCTTGAACTTCGAGCAAGTTGGGAGGCTGTATACAAACAGGTTAAAGATTTACCCGATGACAGCCAAGTAGGTCTTGGTTTTAGAGAACTCTTTGTAGAACTTAACACTCACCTTGAAGAAGAAAAGAATGCAGCAGAAGAAAGAGCAGAAAGGTTACAAGCAGAGCTTGATGCTAGACAAGATTATGTTCCCCACGGTTATAATGATGGAGAAATACAAAGTCTGCAAGATAAAATCGCAGAAAGTCAAACCACGATAAAAGGATTGCAAGCCGAAGTTGAAGGAGTAAGAGGGCAACTGGATGAAGAGGAAAGAGCAAAGGCAGAAGTTGAAAGCAAACTATCTAGAGTAGAAGCTAGCCTCGAGCTTAGAATGGAGGCCCTGGAAACTAAAGATGAAACAATTACAACCTTAAGAGGGACACTTAAGGAGATAAGAGAGGGCACTGAAACTCTTGATGAAAGAGGTAAAAGATTAGACCAAGAAGAAATTGAACGCAAAGTTGCCGAAGAGACTGCACAACTTAACGAAGAACTTGCAACAGTCAATACTCAATATGACTTACTTTATTCTCAAGTAGTTGAAGTTGCTCAAGCAGCAGGTATGACTGTTACATCAAAACATGACCAAAAATCCCTTCCAAGTGAACTTAAAGCAAAAGTTAAGGGGATAAGAAGCCAGCTTACTGCAAAAAGAGGTAAAGAAAGAAAAACACCACAGCCAGAAGAATCAGGCACACATCATGGAAGTATGGGAGATCACCCTCCTAGAAGAGAAGAAACACAAGTAACACCTTCCCAAGCAGATCTACGCGGTGCAACAGGAGGCATGCAAGGCATGCGAAGAGATGTTGATGATGATTATGCATTAGGACCAGCACAAGGTGACAGAGAAGACCCTACAAGTACCCCTCAACCAAGAGATATCATAGAAAGAGTTCAAGGTCCCGCACCTCAACTAGATGAAATACTAGCACGAGCACGTGCTGCCACAGCTAAAGACAAAAAGAAAAGGTAAAACACTACAATGACACCAACACAAGAAGGATTATCCGAAGAAGACCTGCAAGCACTCCTCAATTATGTGCCCTACTTAGAACAGCAACTACAACAAGCCTTAGAAAGAGAAGCCAGACTACGTCACGACCTAGATAATGTAGGAGACCTACAAGAAAGAGTTCAAGAAGCTGAAAGAAGGGTACAAGCTAAGCAGCAAAGAATAGGTGTGTTAGAAAAAGAACGAGAACGCTTAACTGTACATCTCGAACAAGCTATTGTTCACCCATACAATCTACTCGAACTCGCAAATGAGGCAATAAATAATCAACAATATGCTGTAGCATCAGACTTGCTTGGAGGATACCAGCAAGCAATAGAATTAATTCCAAGTCTGTCAAGGAATCATGAAGCACATTACACACTAGGAGTTGTATACGCAAAAATGCATGAGAAAACAAGAAGCAAACTACATTTCAAGCAAGCAGAAACTGCGCTTAAGAGGAGTATTGATTTAGGAGCGGATTACAAAGCGAATTACCTGTTGGGATTAGTATTGCTAAAAGAAAAAAAGAACGACGAAGCAAAGGGACAGTTTGAAAGAGTGCTTGAATTACAAGGTTATCACGGAAACACACACTTCCAACTAGCAAAAATTCATGGAGCAGAAGGTGAATATACAGATGCACTTGAACATTTAGGTCATATCAAGGAACCAGCAGATTATGTAGGAAGACTAATGACACAATTCAAAAAACAAGTTGAGGCAAGTGAAGCATGAGCGATGAAAGAAAAAGCCCATTAACTCCTGAAGATTTACAGGCTTTGATAGAGTACATACCTCAATTAGAGGGTAGAGTCGAAGAGCTTGAAGGAGAAGTAGAAACCCTCAACGGACAAGTAGAAGAAAAAAAAGCTGATGTTGAAGCTAAACAAGTAGAGATCGATAAGTTACAAAAAAGCACCACAGACCAAGCTGTTGTCAAACCAAAAGGAAAATGGAAAAGCCTGTTCGCTGCAACTGCTCTTACAACAGTTCTGAGTTTTGCTGCATTTGGCTATGTTTACAATCAAAAACTTGGACTTGAAGAAGAAGCAGGAAGACAAGCAACTCTCATCCAAGAAAAAGATGCAAAGATTAGTGATCTTCAAAGAAAGCTTTCAGAAAAACCATTTGTGACAGTTGAAGTAAAACATGAACAAAAAGTGACTGATGAAAAAGGTCCACAAGTAATATTTGACTCACCCATTGAAGTCGCACTGATAAACAAAGAACTTGGAACCAGTTTTGCTATTAACAACGCAGTTAGAGGAATAGAAAAATTTAGCTGTGGTGTTAAACAAGGGATGACAGAAAAAAGATCAGAGAAAGATTGTGAACACCTTCGACAAACTGAAGGCCTTCCAGTAACAATCATACAAGCTCACTTAGATCAATATCCTGGATTAGATCTTACATCATTTGCTGGGAAGGTGGCTAAACAGTACGCTTATGCTATTGTACAACGAGGACCTGACCAACTACGGGCTAAGTATGTAAAAGGGGACAAAGCATACAAAGAACTAGGCGCTTGTGATCCAACCAAAGGCAAGTACACTCTTGCAGGAAAAGTACAATTACAAGTTGGAGATATAGTTACATTTATTGCAAAATATGATGATCTGAAATTAGAAGAATGTAAGAAGAAAAGAAAAAGAAAAAAGAAAGTACAAAAAGAGCAAGAAGAAGAAAACTATGACTTAGAAGATGCAGTAAGTGTTGATCCTCCCTCAGAGGTTAAGAACGATGAAGTAGCAGCTCCAACTCCTCAAGACGAAGAACTAGATAAAGATAAACCAACTTGTAAAGAGGGTATACTTAACTTAACTGACTTGATTGGAATAAAAGCAGTTGAAGTTTACATCGATGCAGAGAAAAAAGTTTACGCAGTCGCATTTGGCAAAGCAAATCCACGAGGCAAGTGTTATGAAGCAAACAAACCTTACATGTTCAATCCCGACACTTACAATATAGCCTATAGTGAAGTAAAAGTAACTGAAAAAACACCAAGACGAGGATTAAAAGCTTTTTTCAATGAGATACGTCAAAAACAGCTTTTGTCACAAACAGTAGTTTCAGGAATTGTAGGAGACTATGCACGAAGAAATAATACAAGAGATAATGTCCATTTATGCGCTGAAAACAACAAAACTATCTTGATTCCAATAGACATCCCTATACCCGGCACCAAGATATTACTCTACAAAGGAGGACTGGCCTATCATGTCAGTGGTGATACAGTTACACTAAGAGAAGCTGATCAATGTTCAAAACCTGGCCAACCAGCAGCAACAGAAACAGAATCAAAAACAATTAACAATCTAACAGAATGAAACTAGGAAAAAGAATACAACGGACTCTTGCAATGATTGGTATAACTTCCAGCTTAGTAGGTTGTGGCCTAAGTTATAAATACCACAACCAAAAAAGACCAAGCAAACGTGTAGGTGTATTGCAAGGTGCATTGGAAATTTCTGTGAGAGACTGCCTCTTTGCTGAGTTTGACAAAAAATGGCCTAAACAAGCAAAAGATCTTCAGACAGATCTTGAACAAGGCAAGCCATTAAGAGCTGGTTACACCTTAGACAGTACAAAGAGTAGAGTTTTCCTCTTTTTTGACACAAATGGAAATGACCAGGTGGACATTCCTTATGAAGAGATTGTTGAAATGGAAGAAAACACAGGGAAATCACTTTCAAAGGTGTGTGCTGAGTATGTGCCTTTTGCAACCCCCATACAAAAAGTTGATGGGTGGAATAGTTTTACTATTACAAGCAATGGACGACGATACTCAGACCTTACACTTGTTAAAAAGTTAGGAGGTAAATTCACCTGCGACCTACCAATGCCCCCTGTTGCTGATAACCCTGTATTATATGTTGGAAAAGAAGCACCTGGTAGCAGAGACTATGATCATTTCCTTGTCTATTTTGAAACAAACGAACCTGTCCACAATAGACTGGGTGAATTAATCAGTGTAGGTCCACAAAATGGAATGAAGATCCGTAAATTACATCCTGGTGAATGTGGAATAAATACGGTATTCTTAAGAGATGAAAACACAAAAAAAACCTTCAGAAAGAAAGGTGGAAAAACAGTTATATGCGTCCACATGAAAGGAACATCACATGAAGACTATGGTTACAGTGCAGACGAACATTTGGTATACTCTGGAAAAGTAACTCTTGAAAGTTGTGAAGGACTTCCAGGGACTGACTCCCCAAGACAGGTGAAAAAATGACAATAATGATTCAAGGTAAACCACCAGAAATATTGAAGCATGAGTACAGATTAAATAGGTTGGAACCTGTAATTAATGTTACACATAGTGATAGAGATCAGTTGAATGCCAAGCTTGAAGCAGAAGAAGCTAGATATGCTGAAATGAGTAAACAACTTGAAGAATTAGATGTTGACGGAGATGAGAAACCAGAAGAATACCTTGACTTAAAGAAACAAGTTGATAAACTGTATCGAACAAACAATGAATTAGTCCAGGAAAGAGAAAGACTAGATACCAGAATTGATGAACTGGAAAAAGAAAAAGAAGATACAGAAGCTGACTTAAAACAAGCAAATGAACAATATGGAGACAGAATATATACAATTGTTTTTGAGGAGAAAAATTTTGATCTAAAAGGGACATTTAGCTCTGGCATGATAGGTTATGCACTAGAAAACCCAAATATGAGATTTGTTCTTAAGCGTGCTGATAGGAATACAGGACGAGCAGCAAATTACATGATGATAAATGGTATTGCTTGTTATCAAGCCATTGTTGAAGCAGGTATCAAGCGTGGTGTAGCTGAAGTTTGGGCAGCTGGATATTTAGATGAAGTAGAAGATTTAGGCATTATCACAACCTATATCCCAGATAAGGACATGGACAAATTTATAGCTTTGCATGGCCCGCAAAAGCCTTCACAAGCACTCAAACATTACATAGATCTTCTTGGAACACTTAAGAAGATTCACTCCCTGGACCTAGTACATTCAGATGGCACTCCAAGTAACCTCAAAGTAGGTGCAAGATCAACACTCATGGACCATGGCATTGCAAGAAGAGTAGGACGTGAAGCAAAAGAATTCTTCCATGGTAAAATGCTAATTCCCGAAATGCTTGTTGCAGATGCTGTAAGTAAGTATGCTACCTCAGAAGGAATCCCTTATGATAAATTTAGGTCTATGCCAGAAGTAAAGTCAGCAGAAGGACGTAAATCAAAAGAGGCAAAAGAATCAGATGACATATTTTACATTAGTAATGCCATATATGAATTCATGTTTGGATTTTATGTTGACAAAACTACAGAGGATCTCAAGCAAGAAGAGCAAAAAAGCGATAGACCTGATTCAATTGAACTGGTAGACACACCTCTTCCATTACCAACTGCATTCCATGAAGTATTATCTCGTGGCTTGGCAACACTTGAAGAAGATAGGTTTACTAATGCAAATGGTTCCCTACAAGAATTATTCAATTATCTTCAAGACGACAAAATAGAACCTGTAAGCCCTGACTTACCTATTGAAGAGAGAGTTAACGCTGAAATTGATGAACTTCTTGCAGCAGTAGATCGAAATGAAGAAATCCAACTGTATGACAACTTGTTCACAAGCTGGATGAAATTACAGGAGAGCATACTCAAGGAAGACAAAGTACTTACGCCTGAAGAATTCCATGAAGAAAAAGGAGAAAGAGTAATAC
Organism: uncultured Methanosarcinales archaeon; assembly: GCA_964343705.1. GTDB lineage: Archaea > Nanobdellota > Nanobdellia > Woesearchaeales > UBA12501 > JAUSFM01. The sequence continues at coordinate 12,465 of CAYFJX010000011.1, read as the reverse complement.
CCACTGGATTATATGATCAATTTATGGAAGCAGCTGCAGCCATACAAGATTATTCAGAAAGGAAAAGTAAACAAGAAGAGAACAAGCCAGCAACAGCTGCTGACAAGGGAAAAACTCAACCAGAGGCACAACCATGAGCTTCACCGATCAAATAGCAAAACACCTGCAAGTAGTAGAACTTGGCAGAGTTGAAGACACTTATTTAGGCCTGATCAATGAAGCTCAGAAACTATTAGGAAAATATGAAAGTGTGTCAAAAACAGAAATCAAAGGTAAACAAGCAAGTGAAAAAATAGCTGAATGGCAAGAAATAAGATCTGCTTTTGAATCATTAGTTGAACCGGTGCTAAATCTCAAGGCAGAGTATGAAGCTTTTTTAGGAGAAACTAGAGCAGCACATGAAGATGAAAGCGATTTTAAGACATACACTGGTGGAGCTAAGACATCTCAATTAACTGAAATCCTGAGCCAACTACACCCCATCCAAGGAGTGGTGCATGCAATTTATGAAACTATCAGAGTGAAAGCTGAAGATCTTGCAACTGTTGAGGAAGAAGTTTGGAATGGATTACCAGACTTTAATAGTGATGATCCTCTTGATGACCAGATTGATGCTATTCTTGAAATACAAATGGGATTGACATCACTGCGGACTGTTGTGCAAGGATATCACCAACAAGAAACTGTTGCGTTTGAAGAGATAGAATCATTACAAGAAGCACATCCAGATGAAGCAGCGTTTATTGAAACATACCTTACTGGAGAGAAGTTTGATGCACTTGGAGTTATAACAGACAAAATAAGCCCTTCTATTGAAAGCTACACAGATGACCTGCAAGATGAAATTACTAGATTTGATATTATTAAAAGACTAAGAGAAGAACAGAAAGTACGGAGAATGAAACTTGATCACTGGGCAACAACCCAACATGTTGAATACATACAAGACTATGTTAACTCTTTCACAATCTTGAAACAGGAGTTAGAAAGGTACAAAGACAACATGCCTACAGAGCATGAAGATGCAGATACAAAAGCAGCTTTAGAAGGAATGCAAGCAGAAATGCAAGGATATGTCACTGAAATTGATGAAATACTAAACCAGAGGGGCATTGAACTTAAGGCCATTGAAACATATAATAAAATTGCAACTGCATGTGAAGGAGTCACGTTCAACACACCTGAATCTACAGAAGAGCAAAAAGCCAACAGAGAAAGGTATGAACAAGCAAGTGATATCTTAGCTGGATTTGAAGAAGACAGCTACTTAACAGACGATGAAAGAGCAATACTAGATCATCAAAGCCCACTTGTTGCTTACTACAAAAGCGAGGCAACAGGACTCAAACAAGACTTAGATACGAAATACAACGCAATATGTGATGCAATTGAAGAAAGGCTAAAGACAGCACAAGAAGCACAAGAAGAACTTTTGGATCGTTTTGAAGGAGATAATCTACCTTCTGCAGATGAAATAAGAAATTCAGAAAGAGAAGTAACAAAATATAAAGCAATGTATGCAGAATGCCAAAGGAGAGGATAAGAATGTCAGCTAACAATACAAACGGACCTAGTAGCTTGGAAGCAACTGCCAAAATGATGGAAAGATATGGCGAACTTCAACAACAACAAGACTCAATAGGTGGCCTTCCTGCAGATAGCATGACAGAGTTAAAGACAAAAAGAAGCGCATACGATAATCACTTGATTAAAATAAGTGAGTTTCAAAAAAAACTTGTTGCACCAGAAGAAGGTGAAACAACAAAAGACAATGATCTATTTTACACAGCAGCTGAAAAAGCACTAACAAGATACACCAACGATAGCGCTGATTTATACAAAGAAGCTCAAGATGCTCAGAGTGAGATCATTAAAGAAATAGAAGGAAGGCAAAGAAAAACACGTACAAGACTTGGAGCAATTGGCACTGCTGTTTTCGCTGCAGTTTTAGGTGCATACTTAACTCTTACACCAGCAAAAAAACCGACTGATGAAAAACCAAAAACAACCTACAGTACACCTGCAGGTGAAGACAAAAAACCATACCAAGAATCAATAGATGAAGCAGATGCTGGCACACAATATGGTATTACAAAAACAGTAGCTGATAAAAAAGAAGAGGATACAAAAAGCGAACTTGAAGACAAACTTACCAAGGAAGATGCATTAAGAGAAAAAACTATTGACAAACTAGTAGGGCAAGACAAACCAGGTAAGAAAGAGGAAGATAAAAAATACCAAGGTGGCACAGGTACAGCAAAACAAACCTACAAAGCAAAAACAAAACCTGCAATCAAAAAGAAACTAAAAAAGCAGTATCAAAAACCAAAAAAGGTCACCATCAGAAAGCCTAAACCAAAACCAAAGATTGTTCCACCTCCTGCACCAGTTGTAGTTACTCCTAAAGAACCAATCAAAAAACAAGAAGAAGAGTTCAAACTATATCAAAAATCAAAATGAGACGCACAACACTAGCACGGAAAATAAAGCATAGCATTGCAAGCCTAGCAACAGCCATGTTAATGAACTGTGCTGGAGCACAAGATAAACCAACTACTGAACCCCACCCTCCTCAAGCTGAGATGGGAGTATTACACGATGGCTTAAGGTCAGAAGTGCTAAAGTGTTTGTTATCAAGTGATGTATACTCTCCAAAGGTTCAGGAGATAGTAAAGGAACATGAAGAAGAAGGATCATTATTTGTAGGATACAAACTTGAAAAAGGTCAAAAATATCTTTTCCTTGCCCTAGATAATAATAAGAATGGAATATTTGATATCACTTCTGAGTATCCAGTGGATGACATAGTTACTCTTTCTGAGAGTACACGTCATGAGGATGGTTACAAAGAATTTGTTGATAATAGATGCACAAAATTAATCTCAATTGGTAGATTACTTGCTGCGGAACAAAAAAGAGAAGAGCAAAAGAAAAAAGAAAAGGCCAAAAAAAGAATTCAAAAACAAAAACCAAAAAGAAGTGAATTCAAAAGAGTAGATAGTTTAGAATCAAAAGTAGAAGCAAAAACTAGAAAGAGACAAAGCATAATAGCTAAAACAAAAAAGTCTGTTATGAAGAGAATAAAAAAACCATACACATACCACCAAACTGATGACGATTCAAGCATACGACGAGGAACTCTTCAAATTGGCCCATACACTAACCAAAAAAGATATCATCTTAGAGAAAGTATGGAAGCATTAGCAATAGGAATAGAAAAAGAAAGCGGTACAAAAAAAGAGCGATTAACCCAAATCTTAGATGCTTTAAGACAAGAACATGGGGAGTTACCTGAAGTTGGCAGAGTAAATGAACTGCGACTTGGTTATGTCATTGGAAAAGAAACTTTTGTCTACCTTTACAAAGATGCCAATAATAACAATCTTGATGATGACAATCAAGTCATTGCAGTATATGATAATCCTGCAAAAGGGCCAAAAAACTCCACATGCGATACCACTCACTCTCCCTGCAGGCATGCTGACGTTGTCCTCAAACAATTTATCCTCCTTCAAGCAGATATTGTTGACCCAGATAGCAAAGCTGATTTTACCAGTGCACTCAGCACAATAAAAGAGATTAAACCAAGCTTAACAAAGGAAACACAATGTGAGTTATATGGATCTGCATTATCAACTGCTGCCAGAAAGTATGATAATGACACCATTTTGACAGTCCTTAGTAAGGCTAATGCAAGGTGTACAACAACCAAAGATGTTTATGATAAAACAACTACAGCACTTGATGTTGCCTCATGGCAAACACGACATGAGAACGTTCCTGCAAATGATCAAAATATATTGCGCTATGTTCGACTTGCTGATGTTATTCTCCCACTAACCAACCAGGGGAATTACGAGGATGTTCGTAATGCATTATACCTGGATGCAATGGGTTTTGTTGGATTTCAACAAACAATAGTTACGCTTGCGCAACGCCAAGGCAAAGTCCAAGATCCAGTTGCTAAAGAAGCTGCGTGCAAAGTAGTATATTCACGAATGAAAAACGAAGAACTACGACAAGAGGCAGCGACAGAACTGGGGTGTAACCAATGAGCCAAACACACGACCTCAAACTTAAACTAGTACTTCGGGGAGAAGTTGAACGATCACGTACAACTAAAGGGGAGCTGGAACAGACAGCTGCTGAGTTGGCAACAGCGCGGCAAAGAAGTAGCGAACATGTAGGCTTGCTTAAAGGATTGGGTAACGCCTTAAGGGAAGCTTACAAAGAAATTGACAGTGAAGGTTTTGAAGAAGAATTTGGAGGTGCCCTTGATAAGTTTGCTATGAGTTATCTTGGTGAAACAGATGATTTTGCAGGTGAAATATTAAGAGAAGCATCAGACTTGTTCCTACAATACGCAGAACTTGCAAGTACTAAATACAGAGAGCTTGTAGAACTCCAAGAACGGTTTGAACAAGTATGGACAGAATATGACTCACACAAACAAGCAGCTGCAACAACAACAGCAGAGTTAGAACAAGCAAAAAGTGACCTTAAGCGTATTCGAGGAGAAAGAGGCACTGCACAGGCACAGCTTGCAGAAGCCCAAGCAGCAGCTGAAGAACAAGCAAAGCGACAAAAAGAGTTAGATAAACGCTTGGGTGAACTTGAAGATGGATTGCAACAAGCATTACAGGAAAGTGATACATTCATAGACAAAGTTGCTGAATTATATAATGTAATAACTGAAGAAACTGTTTCTGCTGATGAGCTTAAACAAGAACCAGAAAAATACATTGAAAACATATCCCAAGCATGGAGTAATGTTCTCGAAAGAAACGCTGAGCTCGAAGGAGTGAGTAACCAGTTGAGTGGAGATTTAGATACCCTAAGAGCTGAACGAGACGAGCTTAAAAATGGATATGAAAAATTAGAAGATATTAACAATGAATTACACGACGCTCTTGACACTGCAAAATCAGATAATGAATCACTTGCAGAAACACTTACTCAAAAAGATGAAGAACTTGGAAAGCTTGAACGAACACGACAACAACAGGTTGAGAAAGCAGAAGAGAGAAGACAACGCGAAGTTGAAGATTTAAAAACAGCACGCGAAAAAGCGCTTGAAGAACAGGCACGTTCATTATACAGACCCTATGGAGTCTCATTCATTCTTGGAAGCGAATATGAAGCACTAGAGAATATAGGGGAAGCATTTGGCGCAAAACCAGACGAGGATAATTATGGTAAAGTTGTAATTGATAGAGGGAGAGTCCACACACTGTACCTTGACGGAAAGCAACTCAAACAAATCCCTGACAGCATTGGTGATCTGACTGAAATTGAAGAACTGTATGTTAATGACAATCCAGAACTAGCTGGACTTCCTGATACTGTTAAAAACTTAACTAAATTGAAAAAAATAGACCTGGATGGTACAGGTATCACCTACCTCCCTGAAGTTCTACTCGAATTATCTGAAATCACCCATGTTAAAATGGGAAAAGTGGAAGATGATGATAAGGTGTTTACACAACTAACAGAACGTGGTGTAGAAGTAGACTATGAAAACCAAGAAGGGGAGCAAGATGTCAGCGGATAATACCCCTACAGGAAAATACAAGCTTTTGCTACGTGGTGAGACAGTACGTCGACGTCAGGCAGATGAACTTCTTTCTGAACAACAAGCTGCTTGGGAAACAACTGAAGCTGAACTCAGAACAAAACTTGAAGAAGCAGAATCAATTGCTACAACATTACGTGAAGATGCAGGCACTGATCAAGCTGCATGGGCAGAACAAAAAGCAAGACTTGAAGGAATTGTTACTGGTGTGCATTCCCATGTTCTCAAACTAGCTCAAGTGTTCTATGATGACCTTACTGGAAAAGAAGAAACAACTGATTTAATCTCAATGCTCGCTGAGCGTGCAACCCACTACAGAGGACAAGCACAAGCAGCAAAACAAACCGACCATGCAAAGATTGCTGCAAAGTATGCTGCACGTGTTAAAACACTAACAGGTGAACTTTCAACTGCAAGAAGTAGGTTGGGCGGGAAGAGTAGTGCACTTAAGAAAAAGGAGGCTGAATTAAATAAAGCAAAAAACACGATTAAAGCACTGAAAAGTAGCCTAACTAAGACAGGAGAAATGGCCCAGAAGACTATAGAAATTACAAATCGTAGGGCACAAGCAGAACTAGAGACGTCTTCGATAAAGTTTGAGCACGAGAAACTCAAAAAGGAGCAGTACAAAACAGGATTCTTTAGTGCATTAGTAGCTGCTATTGGAGGTATTACAACAGCAGGATACTTGCTTTTTGCGCAACCAAGCGTGCCAGCTCAAAAAGCTCAAGAAATAGAACTGTATACAAAAGAGAATGTTGAAGAAGTCTGTGGAGAAGAAGGAAGTCTCATAAGAAAGTATGTAGCACCAGAGTGTGATGAGATAATCCTTGGAACACCCATCATACCAGAAAACAATCTTCTCCACTCAGTTATGATAAAAACCCTATTCGATGAAGTTAGTGTATTAACTGGATTGCAGATGAGAAGTCATGGTGATCAGTTTATTGGTAAGCATGCCATTGGTGATTCTGTTGGAAAGCACGATGACAGCAAAAATAAAGCAGTACAATTCTGCCTAAGAGGAGAAAACGGATTGCAGTTTATCATAGAAGGACATGAACCCATACCCACAAGGATAAGTGGCAATTGTCTTGAGTATACAAAAACAATAACCATGCACGAAGTCACTATTCCAGAAGGATATGGTTCTCAAGAAGGAGAAATTTTTGATAGTACAGAATTTTTTGGAATGAATTTCGACGCCAGTGACTTCACTATAATTGTGAATGACAAAATAGTTAATATTACAAAAGATTACGAAGAAGGCAAACCAATAGAACCAGGCAGTGACTTATGGAAACTATTTAGGCCAGGAAACAGAATAAAATATGTAATACACAGAGGCCGTGGATCACAAGAAAAAGTAAAGAGAGCCCTAGCAGCATTCAAAGACTTAAGCTTTCTTAAAGATATTGAAGAAGACGGTACATTTACTGTCAATGACAAGACACACGGAACTAAACCCGAAGATATATTTACAGCAGCATGTATCAGTGTAAAAAATGAAGGAGAAGAAAAAGCAACAGAATATCGTCGAAGAAAAGTATATGGTATTGCAGATCAATATTGTACTTTAGATAAGGATGTTAAACTAGTATGTCTTAGTGAATACGAGGAAGGACCTCAAACAGAACATGCTGTATGTGCAGGGACATTAAGGGAAGCAATCGAACATGACCGTGAATCTTGCTACACTGGAAAGAATGGAAAGGAATATGTTCAAGTTGATAAAAAAGGTGGAATAGAAAAATGGTTTGAACTAACTGATCGTCTTACCTTACAAGAAGCAACAGCAGTTCCAAAACGACCACTTAATTACCATAGTTGTGGAGCTCCAGTATCCACTCTTCAAAAAGGAGGCATCAAATATACAAAAAACCACTCAGGAGATAAAATCTACATAACAATCACAGAAATGTCAGAAAGCGCAAAGAAAACATTTCCTGATTTTGAAGAAGGAAAATCATATGTAGCATTTGAAAGTTCAAGAATGTGGCGAACATATTCTTTCAAAAGCAAGATGTACAGTACATTCACTGAGTTTGAACCAAAAGAAGAAAAAGAAAAAGACACAACTGAACAAGCAAGTAAGTATGGTTATTGTGAACAATTTGATGTAGTTATAGCACCAGGTACAACCAAAGACATGAAAACATTTGTTCCAACAAAAACAATCAGAGGATTTTCAAAAGGAAAAAACTATGTCATCAAAGACAATCATGTCACACGAACAATTAGTAAACCAAAAAGAAGAGATAATTGGTCGGCAAAATACGCATGTGATGCAACAGTACGCATACAAAAAATAGAGTGAGAATGATTAGACTAACAGTAGATGGAAACGTGTATGAGCTTGACGGAAAACTGGAAGAAGATCCTTCAAGTCCTGATATCCAACTAGAACTGATCAGAAACCTTACAGCAAACCTAAGCGTTGCTCAAGATCAAGTTGATGCTGCTAATGAAGAAAGAGAACAAGCAAGAAAAGCAGAACAAAGAGCTGAGGATGAAAAAGAGCACCTGTTGTGGGAGCGTGACGAGCTCACTGATGAGATAAGCAGACTAGAAGAAGAAAGAATGGCAACAAGCGAAGCATTACAGGGAGCAGCAATAAGTGTTATGGGAGTTGCTGCAACATTTGGCGAGATTTATGCAGGTGAGCTTCTAGCAGATGGCACTCCCCCAAGTAAGATGCTTGGACACATACGCTCCTCAGTTACTGCAATTCAAGATGGAATTCTAGAGCAAGAAGCACAGATAGAAGCAGCACTTATTGCAAAAGATACTGGAGAGAAAGAAAGCAGTGAAATTGTTGATGAAATGAGAAAAAGAGCAGAAAGTGAAATAAGAATAGCAAAATCTGAAATCAATGTTATACAAAGAACTACAGCAAGCAAGATGGAAAGAGTCAAAACTCTCCAAAAATGGTATGACACACTAGTAGATCACCTAAACACATTACAAGGAGAACTTTTTGGGGATGAAGCAATGACACTTCAAGAAATAGTTCCACGAGCATTGGAACTTGTTGATGACCTTAAGGACACTATAGACGAGCTCGAAGAGGAGGCACAAACAACTGGCATGCATATGCGACGAGAACGACTGCTTGTGCAGATGGCGTATCAAGATGTTGAAACTGAAAGGAGGGGAATAGAGGACAGGGAAGCAGATGTAAGAAAAGGATTGCAACATGTAGCTAAACACTTTGCTAAAATGTATGAACACATTACAGGTAACCCTCTCAGCCCAGGAGAGCTTTTGAGAAATCCTGAAAGGTATGCATGGCACATCCAGCAAAGCATAAATGCATTAGAGAAAAGAAAGGATGGGCTAAAAGAAATAACAGATGAACTGGAAGATGATATTAACGACATAAGAAAGAACCTTTGGGAAATAAAAGAGGAAGTTATGTTTCACCTACCCCACCCTCATGAACCTGCAAAACACATAGCACGAGATATTGTAATAAAACACATTTTGAACAATTACACCTTTAGAGCACGTAAGAAAGTAACTCATTTTGTTTTAGGTACTTTAGCTTACATGGAAGGCAGGCATGAAGAATCAGCACGATTGCTTGAACCATTCAACCCAAAAGCAAAAAAAGAATGGCAAGATCCTGTTGGCATGTATCTTCGTGGGCTTGCATTGTACAATTGGGATACAAGTTCAAAAGCCCTAGCCTTACAAAGGGTCTATACACAACTGATACAAAAACAAGTAGAGCATGCAAGAAGCTTAGACTCACTGTTGCTTGGAGCAAAGGAACTTACCAGAGAAGATATTCCTCATGGAGAGCTAGATACAAAACGATCTGCAGACAAGTTATACATTCCTTTTGAAGAAATACAAGAAGGTGCATATGAATCAGCAGCAGTAAACTATGCAATGATGTTTCTGCTTGAACCAACACATGAGCATGCAGCATTTGATTTAGGACGATGTCTTGATAAGATTGCATCAACAAGAAAAAAACATCTTGTAAGAAATAGATTAGAAGAACAAGCATTAGCACTCTATGATTTTGCAGAACAAGTATTTGAAAGAAAAGATTCACCAAGAAAAGATGAAGTTATTGCACAACGAGAAGCAATGAAACAACGTAGAGAGGAATACCATGCCACAGGATGAAACAGAAGCAAATGGAATGAAGTATAAAGTTATACTGCGCGGTACTGCCAAGCGGCATGGTGAAGAGACCGGAGCATTAAAAGAACAAATAGCGCAGCTTGAGGCAGAACTAGCTGCTGAGCGAGAACAGCGAACCACAAGTGAGTCTGATCTTGGTGCTGCAAGAGACGAGGCAAAACAACAGCAAGAAGACCTGGAAGGTCAGATTGGCACATTACAAGATAACTTAACAGAGAGTGATACACAAATCGGACAACTCAATGATCACTTCTCAACAGTATGTGAAATTCTTAGAATTGTTTTAGAGAAAGAGGGAATTGAACTTGAACAAACACCCTACTCCCCACAAGTAGCTGAAACATGGGCAAGAAAAGTTGCAGGGGCCTATGAGACACGTGCTGCAAATGAAAAAGCCAGAGAAGAGGATCTAACCAAACTAGGTCTTGAGTTGGCAAGAATATATAATAAACACACAGGTGAAGACCCAGTATCACCCGCAACAACATTTCAAGATATAATGAGGCATGTTAAGGTCTATGATGATGCGATTAGCCAATATTTAGAAAAAAAAGCAAGCCTTGAAAAAGCAGAGCAAAGTCTCGAAGCAGAAAAGAACAGAACAGAAGAATTAGCAGCACAAATTAAGGAACTTGAAGAACAGTTAGCTGGTGTAGAAGATGACTCACTTGCAGTTTCACGTCGTGCAGAAGAAACATTAGAGCAAACATCAGAACGAGTGCAAGAATTGTCCGATAAGTTAAAAGCAAGAGAAGAAACAATTGCTGGATACCACAGTCGATTAGGAAAATTATATGTTGCAATTACAGGTAAAGAAATTGGAGAAGGCGGGGTTGGAGTGAACACCATTTTCAATGCAATACACGCTTACCACACTGAAATGTTTCAAATACAAGAAGCATATAAACAAGTAACACAAAAAATACAACATGCCTATGATGCAGCAGGACTTACTGCCCCAGAAGAAGCAACACCAGATATGTTAGTTGCTGAACTAATCCATAACCTAAAAGTTGAGTATACAAGAGCAGTGATTAACCTCTCGCAGATATACGAAGCTGCAACAGGAAAAAAGCCTGAAGAAGTGATACTACCTAGCCAGGCAACTCAAGCAGTGCTTGATCTACAAAAGAGATACAAAGCCTTGGAAGAGAGACAAAAATTACTTGCAGATGAAAGGGAGATTGTAGGAGGAGGTTTTGGTTCCTTGTACAAACTAGTAACTGGAAACGATTGGCGAGCAGAATCAACAAAAAAGAGAACTTCTGATGCCCAAAGAGAATTCCTTGAAGAAGCACGAGATGAGGTAATCCAAGGAGTTAAATCAACGTACACACAAATCAGATCATATGAACAAGAAGCAGCAAGACTCAAAACAGAAATAGGTGAGTTAGAAAAAGAAGCTGATGAAAATCTAGAACACATAGAGAGAATGAGCAAAGAGATTGTAGCACTCAGAGCTGAAACAGTGCCAGAAGAATAAAATGGTAGATGATTCGTATGAAGAGCGGAAGCGGAAGAGGCAAGAGCGAATAAAAAGAGCGCTTGAAGCACTTGAAGAACCTCTTTCACCATCAAAACAAGTAGAGGAACCAACTCCCAAACGAATTTCCCCACCAGACCCCCTTGAAGGAATAGATGCACGAGCAAGGCTGCCAGACTTTATTACATTTGAAGATGACGCACCAACTCGAGTACTAGGAAATAACGATGAAACCACAGCACCATCTGGCCCAAGATCAGATGCTTTTGGAGATTTTAGTGATTTTGATGATTATTTTGAAATTAGAGAAGAACCATCAAACTGGAAACCTCGATTAACGTTGATGGCTGTAAGTGCCGCTGTAACTGCTGCACTCCTTTGGGGATATACACATTTCACTGAAGAACCAACCCCACCTCCAACCTATGTAGTGGCTAAAGACACACCAAAAGGAGATGTCTTGGAAGCCACGCTTAATGGAACTGTAGGGAAAAAACCAGCAAAACCACTTGAAGAAGAGGTAACAATCACCTTTGAATCAGACAAGCTGTGGGATGATAAAAAAGAAACAAAGCAAAAAGAAGTTGTAAAGAAAAAGAACCCCACTAAATTAGATTTCCAAAAGGTCATGAAACAAGGAAAATGTTATCGAACAAGAGGAAGTTATTATTTTGCATTTTCCAAACCCCACAAAGGTTTTGCAAAGGGACGACAATACAAGTTAAGCCCCCTCAGTTTAATGTGGGTGGTAAAAAAATCAGTTGACCCAAAAGCAAGATATGAAATCCCTTGTTCAGGCCTTGTAACAAGATTGCCTTTAATAGATGTACAGTTCAAAGGCCAATGTTACCAAATCACCTATGATGGTGGAAGAGAAAGAGACACATTTATGTTCAGGGAAGGAATAAGTCCACTTGACAAAGGATTTAGACCAAGACAACACTACCGTGTAGATCACAAAGCACGTGTCCTCCATACAATTTACAGAGAAGGAGTCTTAGAAACAGTACAAAAAGTTGAATGTACAAAACTATTACAAAAAGCACAATGACAGATGATGAATTAACCAGTGAGGAAAAGCGAAGGCGAAGAAGAGAACGAAGAACAGACTCACTTCGACTAGCGGGTATGCTTAAAGATGAAGATGAAGCATCCACACTAGTTTTTACACCACCCGAAGAAGAATCACCTAGCTCACCAACAACCACTGTTGAAGAAGCATATAAAGAAGATATTACTAATGAAGAAACTGCTG
>CAYFJX010000010.1:0-58956 GCA_964343705.1 uncultured Methanosarcinales archaeon | reverse complement strand
GGAAAAACCATCTACATCATCACCATTGAAATATAGAGGGTTTCATATTAGCCTCTTCTCTACCTTTTCTTCAGTCTTAGCAACAGCAAGAATAGTCTTCATTATGGAATCAGGTGTTAGTGACATACTTTGTATTCCACACTCGACTAAGAATTTGGCGAAATCAGGATATGTACTTGGACCTTCACCACAAATCCCCACATATTTTCCTCGCTTGTTTGCAATATCAATAACTCTATGTATCAAACGCAGTACTGCCTCGTTTCGCTCGTCATAAATGGGTGCAACAAGTTCACTGTCCCGATCAACAGCAAGCGTAAACTGGGTCAAGTCATTACTTCCAATTGAAAACCCATCAAAAATATCAAGGAACTTCCCTGCAAGAATAGCGTTTGCAGGAACTTCACACATGCAAATAACTTTTAATCCGTTCTTGCCTTGCTTTAAACCATTTGCACTGAGTGTTTTTATGATCTGTTTTGCTTCAGTAACTGTTCGACAAATAGGTATCATAACCTCAAGATTATTTAAGCCCATTTTTTCTCGGACTTTTTTGATTGCTTTACACTCAAGTGCAAATGCTTCTTTGAAATTGCCTGTGTAATACCGTGATGCTCCCCGCCAACCAAGCATAGGATTATCTTCCTTAGGCTCAAACAACTGGCCACCAATAAGGTTTGCATACTCGTTTGATTTGAAATCACTAAATCGTAAAATGACTTGTCGTGGGTAAAAAGCAGCTGCAATACGCGCAATGCCTTCTGCAAGTTTGTCAACAAAAAAAGCAGCTTTGTTTTTGTAACCAAGTGTTAATTCATCTATTTGTTTCTTGAGCTTTTTGTCTTTGAGTGTGTTATAATGGATTAATGCAAGGGGGTGTATTTTAATGTATGAATTAATAATAAACTCCTCTCGAGCAAGACCAACACCTGCGGTTGGCATGAGTGCAGTAGCAAAGGCAATTTCAGGATTCGCCAGGTTAACCATTATCTTTGTTTTGGTCTTAGGCAGTTTCTTAAGGTCATGTTTGACAACATCAATAGGTAGTACTCCTTCATACACCACGCCTTCATCTCCTTCTGCACAAGAAACAGTTACTGGCTGTTTGTTCTTAATGACTTCTGTTCCAGTCTTAGTGCCTACAAGGCAAGGGATGCCCAATTCCCGACTGATAATGGCTGCGTGGCACGTTCTTCCCCCACGGTTGGTTACAATTGCACTGGCAATTTTCATGATTGGCTCCCAGTCAGGATCAGTCATATCGGTAATAAGTACTTCTCCTTTTTTGAATGAGTGAATATCTTTAGTGTCTTTGATAACATGTGCAGAGCCTGCTCCGATTCGTTGACCAACAGCATTACCTTTGATTATGGTTTTTCCTTTTTTCCTAAGTTTGAATTCTTCAATAACATTTTTGTCCTTTTGACTCATTACAGTTTCAGGCCGAGCCTGGACAATAAACAGTTCTCCTGTTTTTCCATCCTTTGCCCACTCCATATCCATCGGCTTGAAGTGTCCTGCTTTTTCTGAGTAATGATCCTCTATGATGCATGCCCATTTTGCAAGTAAAATGATTTCGTCGTCTGTAATAACCAGTTTTTTCTGGTCTTCAGGTGTGACTTTCACATTCTTTGTGCTGTTCTTCATGCCTTGCAGGTCATAAATCATTTTAATTGACTTTGTTCCAACTTGCTTTGAAATTATAGGATAAAACCCTTTTTTGAGTGTTGGTTTGAAAATATAAAACTGGTCAGGGCTCACTGCTCCTTGTACAACATTTTCTCCGAGTCCATAAGCGCCAGTAAGGTACACGGCATCCTTAAAACCAGATTCAGTATCAATAGAAAACATAACTCCACTGCATGCAAGATCACTGCGCACCATTTTTTGCACGCCAATTGACAAGGCAACTTTGAAATGGTCAAATCCTTTATCAACACGATAACTTATTGCGCGATTCGTGAACAAGCTTGCAAAACAATTTTTACACGCGTCAATAAGATGGTGAACACCTCTAACGTTGAGGTATGTTTCTTGTTGTCCTGCAAAACTTGCGGTAGGAAGGTCCTCTGCAGTTGCACTACTTCTCACCGCAACATCACAATCTCTTCCATATTCCACACACATGCGTTTGTAAGCAACACTAATAGCATGCACTAATTCAGGTGGTAGTGTCGCTGACCTGATAAGGTGGCGAATCTTGTGCCCTTTTTCAGCAAGTTGCCTGGTATTGCTTGTGTCAAGCCCTGCAAGAATTTTTCGTATTGATGGCCCAATGCCTGACTTTTCAATAAGTATACGGTACGCGTTTGCGGTAATGGCAAAACCATTAGGAATCCGTACTTTCTTTTTTGTGAGGTTACGATACATCTCACCTAGTGAAGCATTCTTTCCACCAACATAAGGAACATCTTCTATGCCTAACTCATCAAACCATAGAATAAGCTTGCCTGCTTTACTATCTGATGCCCCCCTCTTTTTTTTCCTAAAGATCATAGATCAAAGATTACTAAGCCAAATTGGTTTTATAAATGTTGTGGAAGCATTACTCTTTATCCACTTCTTCTTCAGTACTGTTTGTATCCAGAAATCCTTTTACATCATCAACAGTTTCTTCAACATCCTGCTTTATTTCCTGTACTTTTTCAACAGTTTTCTTAGTGGTATCAACAACATCCTCTGTTGTTTCTGCTATGCCAGAAGCAGTATCAGTGACTCGACCAACAATGGAAGGGTTTTCACCATCTAAAAAAGAAACAAGTGCCAGTCCTCCAACAATAACAACTGCAACAAGGGCAAGACTAACTGCTGTTTTTACTGCAACTTTGATCAGTTTCATTACTAATAATGCTCCGAGTAGTATCGCGATTATTAACCCAATAGTGCTTAAACCTTCCATAATTGCTTAACTAATACTCCTTTACTTATATTTTTTCTCTATAACCAACCATATTGCATGCTGGCATACATTAATCCT
The DNA here is from genome assembly GCA_964343705.1 of uncultured Methanosarcinales archaeon. Taxonomy (GTDB): domain Archaea; phylum Nanobdellota; class Nanobdellia; order Woesearchaeales; family UBA12501; genus JAUSFM01. The sequence goes on along the minus strand of CAYFJX010000010.1, from coordinate 55,979 downwards.
GCACCCATCAGCGCGACTGAGCCCCACACCCAACGATTCCACGCAAGTATCTTACGTCCATCAAAATTACCAATAGGGATCATGTTAAACAAGGCAAGCAAGGCATTTATGGCAAGACCAACACGCAGTGCATAGGTGTTGTGAACTTGTAGTGCAAGCAGAAAAAATAATGCAAGAATCACATTAATCAAAGGGCCTGCAACAGATATCTTTCCATTCCTGCTTATTGAAACGTGTCTGCCCCCAATCATAACAGCTCCGGGTGCAGCAAGTATAAATCCAAAAAAAGAGAAGAACACTGCGAGTAAGAGCATTTGATCAAACGAGCGAAACTCAGCAACACAGCCATACTTTTGTGCTACAATCTTATGTCCCATTTCATGAAGTAAAAAACCAACACCTACTGTAAATGCTGAGATAAGAAAGATCATAACAAAACGGGATGAAAAACCAAGGCCGTGATTTAAGAGGATTGCAAACGCAAGTGATATTGCAATCCATGCTTTAGTTAAGTCACGAATTTCAATATTAGAACTGTTAAACCAGCCATACTGGAACTTTTTGATTCCTGGCTCATTAAAATATTTCATCCTTATCGCATTCCTTTAGTGTTTTTTGTTTTACGCGTATTGTCGACGTTTGCTTCCTACAACACGAGGTACTTTTGTAATGTTTACTGCTTTGCCTGCTTTTACTTCAAACATAATGTCCATTTTTGGCTTAAGCAAGAATCGTGGTTTTTGACCAATAGGGTATCCTCGTCCTTTTCCATATATCTTAAGGTCCTTGCCAGACATTTTTGTTACGCCTCTTTTTTTTGCCATAAATGCCACCTCAGTCTTTTATTGGTGTTTTGATGTTATTTTACTGTTCTCTCTAGCGTATATAAATGTTGTCATGATTTGAGCAATATTTAAATAGTCAACTCGACTGATAAGGTGTATGTCAAAAAGAGGGCAAGTAACAGCGTTTATTGTAGTTGGAATACTTCTTGTTGCCCTAGTTGGCGGCTATTTGTTTGTGCAAGAATCTCTTGGCAAAGGCAAGGATATGGCAGAACGTGAAGGCATGTTATCTTCTGCACAAGTTCGTGTTTTTGTCCAATCTTGTTTGCAAGAAACACTTACAGGCGGGCTTATGTTACTTGCTGAACAGGGTGGTTATGCTGTGCTTCCTGAACTTTCTTCAGAGGGGGCACATAGAAACGCGCCCTTTTATTTTCATACTGGTGACATGCATGTTCCAACCTTGGAACAGATTCAAGCTCGGCTGGGTGAGTATATTGCAACTCAGCTTCGATTTTGTACAAAAAACTTTGAGGGCTTTCACGTTCCAATCACATTTGAAGCACCAACAGTAACAACAACCATTGGAGAAAAAAGTGTTTCTGCAACTATGCAGTTTCCTATTAGTATTCAAGAAGATCAAGAAACAGTCACACTGAGTGAGTTTAATGCAAATCTTTTGTCGCCTTTTATGCAGCTCTATGATGCAAGCAAAGAACTTGCAGAACTTGTTCCACAGTATAGCGGAACATGTCTTGACTGTGTGCGTGATGTTGCAGTTGATAATAATGTGCGTGTTAATGTTGTAAAATTTACAGAAGATACTTTCTTTTATGTTATCCGAGATCCTAATGAGAAATTGCTTTACCGATTTGCAGTGAAGTATGTCTTGCCAGAAGAAGATCCAGTTATTGAATTTCCAGTGAGGGAGGAACAATGAAATTTAAACCCCTTTTATGTCTGGCACTCCTAGTGGTAATTTCATACGCAGTTGTGGCAGATGACGAAATAGAGTTAAGCAATAAGTTTGATCCTAAAAACCCAGAAAAATTTGATTATGTGCAAGGTGATTACTCTTCAATCAAAGACTGGAGTAAGGTTGAATGGGGCATGGTTGATTACAAGAATCCAACGTTTAATCTTCAGAAGATTCCTGCTCAGTACGCAGCAGAAATAGATGTTAACGAAGCAATCTGGGCAGGTAAAGGTCAACAGTTAACAGTCAAACAAATAGAAGCAAATGTGGGTCCAGGTCAAGAAGGTATTGAGGACTTACAAAAAATTGGCCAAGTAGCATTAAAAAAATATTTTAGAAAAAAGTTTAAGGCGACAATTGATTTACAACAGTGTCGAGCAGGTGCGTGTTCACTTAAAGATGGGATGTTATCTAATCGAGGCATGGGGAAGCTTCCTTTAAAAGATATTAAGGGGATAGGTGCACAAGTACAAATGTTTGAGGGAGGGAGTATTGTTGTTACAATAAAAAAGAAAGCAACACTCAAGCCCAGCAAGGATTCTGATTATGCAGTGGTATTAAATGGGGGAAAAGCTAGTACACTCCATTTTGGGAGTGGCTCTGGTGTGAAAAGGAAAGTATTACAGGGTCAATTTTACTTTAGGGGAGGTAAGGTGTTTGTCCTTCCAGGTGTGACAACTTTTGCAGGTGTTGGTGATGTTAAAATAAAGGGCAAGAACCGAGTTGAATTGCTGCCTAATCCATTACGATTTGGTGATGTGTATGAAAATAAGTTGTATGTGAGCAAGGATCAGATTGAGCTTTCAGGAAGTGGTTTCTTATTTGATTATAAAGGAAAGGGGATAAAGTCACACAAAAAAAGAAAAATAAGGAATGGTCATGTAGTTACATTTATTCCAACTGCAAATAAGAAATTAGGTGTTGAGTCACGAGTTGCTTTTTACGCTAAAACTGGTGAAACTGAGGTGCAGGGTGACGCGCAAATTCTAAATGATAATCATTATATAAGAGCTGAGGACGGCCATTTTATTTCTGAACTACGATCAAAAGATAGTTTATTGCAGTCTGGGGAAGAAGCGTATGACTTGTATGATATGAATCTTTTTTTTGCAGGCGAGTCTGACAACAGAGTTTCCTTTCATAAAAATAATGTTAATTTAGGTGACAAGACAAAATATTACTCTGTTCAGTTTAATGAATTGGGGGATGTTGATTTGCAAGAGCATATTGGACCTCGTGTTAAAGATAAAGTCATCAAACCAAATATTGTTCTGATTGGTGCGCGTACAGGTGTTGTTGGTATGTCTCTCGGTGAGGAAGAAGAGCTTTGGGAAACAAATCGTCAATCTTGGCTTGCAAATAGGAGGCCTGATCGGCCGGTTATTATGTTTGACCTTGATAAGTTTAGGTATTCTGCCCGTGAACAAGGAGTTGGTGAAAACCACAAATTTGTTGGGCAGTTACTTGGATTTGCTCAGGAAAATAAAATTCCTCTTAGTTTTGCTGGGCATAGTGGCGAAACACATAGTAAAGATGAGTTTATTCTTGTTGTTAATGACCATGCTGATCCAAAAGAAGCAAATCTTCACATCCCTGTGAACTTGTTATATTCTGGTGAGGGTAAACGTTTTCCAACACGTCCTTCAATTAATAACCCTGTTATTGCAGGCTGCGCAAGTGGTCCACTTATTGGGAAAGGAGATCTCAATAGTATGCAAGCTGCAACCCTCAATATGTACCTTGTTGCCCGATCAAACGCTGACAAGCCACATGCTTATAATTGGAAACGTTTTGTGCAGGATATACAGGGACATAAAATTGAATTTCCTGATCAGCAAACCTGTGAAGCAATGACAAGTGGGATTAGATCATTTTATACCGGCAAACATTCAAGGGAAGAGATAACCGCAGCAAGACGAGCGTGTTTGACATGAAGAAGCAATATGTGTACCTGGGCATTTTACTCCTTTTGATTAGTGCAGCTTCTGCTGTGCAAGAAAATTATTACGCTGTTGATGTCCAATACAACGAGGGGAAGTTCTCACTGGTCAGATCAACAGTGTTTCCTCTGCTAGAAGGTGTGGAACTTGACACAACAGGCAGCCATACATATTCCTTTATTGGCAAAGAGGGGGTTGTGTTAGAAGGTAATTTTTCTTTGAAAAACACTTTCCTACTCGACAAGAATCTACTTGGTAAAAATGCACTTGATCCTTTTGAAGCAAGTCCACACCGATTGGAAAAATACAAATTTACATTGAATCTTCCGTATGTTTCTGCAGACAAACTGCAGCTGAGCAAAGAGGGTGATGTATTACTTGAGGTGGATGTTGGTGGCTTTGACGTCAATAAAAAGAGTAACAGTGCTGCAGTAACTGACGAGTGGATTAATCAAGAAACAATGCAACCTAGTGCTCAGGATGAAGTCGAGATAGGGGAAAAGGTAGAATTAATTGACTCTCAAGAACAAAAAAGTATGAGTTGGTTGTGGGTGGTGTTGGTTTTATTTTTGGTACTTGGTCTAATCTGGTTTTTAATAAGAAGGAATAAACAGGCCTATCGAGTTTAACGTTGCATCAGTGTTTCACACTGCACCCTTCTTTCAGGTTGGTTTCTGTATTCCCAAAGAATCTCTTCACATGCGGCTCGAGCAATATCTTCAAATGTTTTTGTAGGTATGCCCTTTTTTACTAGATAGGCCACTCCTTTTTCAAATTCTTGTAGTGCTCTTTCTTTTTGTGCAGCTTTTTTTGCTTCATGTTCATTCACAAGTCGCATCTTTGTTTGTACTTCTGATTCTCCTTGTTTTTTTAATGCTTCATATGCCTTATCCCATGAGACTGGATTGTAGGGGAATGGAATGTTTTGCTCTGCTAGTGCTTGACCAAAATAAATATGTATTATTCCTGCCATTGGGTCAACTTGTTCTGCTTGTGCAGATTCCATTGCAGCAATTGCTAACTCAAATGCTTGTTTATCTTCATATGTTAATGCTTCTGCAAATGAGCAATATGCTTTTTTGAGATCAGGGTGTTGTACTCCTGCTTTTTTATATCTCTTTTCAAGCAATCTTTTTTGTACACGAGGAACTTCACAACCAAGCAGTTTTGAGGCTGAGATAGGTACATCTTCGCTAGTATCAACTAAGGGGGGTAAACCTGTCGAAGGAGTTATAACAGTGAGGGGATCAATAATTGCTGAAGGGGTCTTTCCTTTTTGCAGTTCTTTCATATTTTTTTGGTACAGTGGCAACCTTTTTTTGTCTACTTGGCCAGAGTCAATGAGATCTTTGTATGCGGATTCTGTGATGTTGCGGAGTTCTTCAGTTGGTTTGCCATGGCTCATCAGATACGCGAGTCCTTTTTCAGTGTGCGCTATTCCTCTTGTTGTCATTGCTTTTGCTTTTACCTTATGTTGATCTTCAAATCTGAGATGTAGTCTTGCTTCTTCAGCACTTCCAGCTTTTGCATAGACATTTGGCCAGGAATCCAGAAGTAATCGCATTTTTCCAGCTTCTTCTAACAAATGCTGTCCTAGCAGTATGTGCATTACACCTACCATTGGGTCATGTTTGTCAGATCCTATTTGTTGAGCCAGTGAAATTGCTGTGCGGATTGCCTCAGTATCTGTAAATTTAGATATTCCTCTTGCAAAAGTACAATAAGCGTCTTTAAGTCCGTTTGTATCCTTTATTTTTTTTCTTACTTGCTGGTATCCTCTTTCAAGAAAATCTTTATCATCACTTGAGACCATGCACCCTAACAGTTTTGAGGGTACTCCTGTTTCATCGGGGTATTCTGCACTTTGGGCGCTTGAGTCAGGCTGGGCATAACTAAAATCAGGTGTTGCAATCTGAGAAATGATTACTGCTGTCAATCCTGCTATGGCTCTGCCTATTTTGTTCATGTCTTAAGAAAAGGCTTCTGTATATATAAATCTTTCTATTATTTACTACTTTGTGGTGGTTTAAAGGGGGGGGTTATTTAGGCTTTTTTCTTGATTTTCGCTACAAAAAATCCCTCACTATCATTGTCTTGAGGCCAAATACGCAGGCATTTTGCAACATCTTTGTGGTATGTTTCACCTTGCCATTCAGTGATAGGCTTGGCTTTTTTGATGGTTAATGGGAAAGTTTCAAGCTTTGCCTCAGGGTACAGGTCTAATAAGTGACTTACAATTGCTTCATTTTCTTCTGGTTCGCATGTGCATGTGGAGTACACCATACTTCCTCCAGGTTTTAGTATGTCAAACGCTGTTTGTATGAGTGTTTTTTGCGTGCCTGCAATTCTTCGAATAAGGCCTGGGCTCCAATCACTGAGAACTCGGTATGATTTTCGAATAGTGCCTGTGCCAGAGCAGGGAGCATCAACAAGTATTTTATCAAACATAATGTCTGTTTTCTTAAATCGGTGTCCTTTCATCTGGGTAAGGATAGTATTGCTTATGCCACAACGCTGAATATTAACACCTAATGATGCAAGTCGGTGGTGGTTGATGTCATTTGCAAGGATAATCCCTGTGTTTTTCATATATTGAGCGATTTGTGTTGTTTTTGAGCCTGGTGCAGCACACATATCAAGCACAACATCTCCTTGCTTGGGTTCCAAGACAACAGGGGGTAGCATGGATGCAGCTTCTTGCACATAAATATGGCCAAGAACATGTTCAGGAAGGTTTCCTATGTCTCTACGTTTTTTGAGTTCACCTTTCTCATCAATGACTCCTTTGTGCTCAATCCACATGCCTTCTTTGCACCAAGGAACAGGTGTGAGGTTCCAATCCGCTGTAAGCCGCTTTTTTACTGCAGCAACAGTGGTCTTGAGTGTGTTAACACGTATTGACTTACGCAAGAAGGTGTAAGAGCATTTCTTGAATGCCTCAAAGTCAGTGAGCTCTTGGTATCGCTCTATAAACCCTTGTTTCATGGGGTATCTTTCAGCAGGATGTTGGATTCTTGATTTTTCAGTGGTTTTTGTCATTTTTTCCCTGTTTAAGGTCTGCAGAGGGTCACTCTATATTATTTTTTCTTTATTACATAGGCAATTTCATTGGAGAACGTGATTGTGGTATACTCAAAACCTAGTCTTCGCAGCATTTTCTGAAAACTTGCACGCCGCTTAAAGCGCATAGGTGCTTTTGTTATTGTTTTTGTTGAAAAACTTGCAATCAGCCACTTGCATGTTATTTTTTTTACAATGTATTCACTTGTTTTGTTTTCTAACAAGTCAAAAATTTTTAGTGCAAAACACACATCAAAGTTTCCACGAAGCTTGTTTACATCTTCTTTTTTTTCAAGATCGCACTGAATTGTTTTCAATTTCAGTTTCTTGTACTGGTCGACTTTTTGCAATGTGGTGAAATAAGATGTAATGATGGCTGTATCTTTTTTGTTTAATTCTGTTGCAGTATATCTTTCAGGTGTGTGGTTCATGTATTGTATCGCAAGTGGATTAAATCCACAGGCAATGTCCAAAATGCTTTTTGGTCTTCCTGTTACTGCAAAAATGTCTTGAAAAAATTTTGAGTAAAAAGGTAAGCGCTCCTTTGTTGATACATGGATTTTAAGTAGTTCCATGTGTATTTTTTGTACTTTCTGATCATCAAACAGGTTCTCTGCTTTGTTTTCTTTTGCAATTTTCTTAAGTGCTTTGTCAAGGTCTTGTAGTAACCCAGGTGCTTTGATGATGTCTTTTGTCTGAAAAAGTCCGTATTGTCGTCGTATAACTGCTCTTACTTCTTTAATAAGTTTTTTTAATTCTTTTGCACGTTCTATGTCTTCAAATGATTTTGCAGTGGACAGCAACAGAGTTAGTTTTTTGTTTTGCATGCACTGTTTTTTGATCAGTTCTGTGCATCGCTCTGTATCTAAGTTAGTTAATTCCTTTTTTTCTTTTATTTTTTCTACTACAGCATTAAGAATCTTCAGTGATATGTGGGCTGTATATATTTTCATTTTACTTTGCTGGTAATGTTTCTTCTTGATAAAACTTTTCATTTACTTTTTTTTGTTTGCTTACTTTGTTTGTCTATAATGCGTTTATACTTCGTATACTGTAAAATAAAACGAAATATTTATAAATAAAAAACGCCAAGATTAAGGTAACGCATTACTTATGCGCAATAATTAAAAAATGAGGTGATTGTTTTGGCAATGCGACGAAGACGTAAAGCAGCTAAAAAATCAGCTAAGCGGAAATCAACTCGGCGAAAAGCTAAGAAGAAGACCACTAAGCGTAAAGCTAAGCGGAAAACTACTAAGCGAAAAGCTAAGAAGAAGACCACTAAGCGAAAAGCTAAAAAGAAAACCACTAAGCGAAAAGCTAAGAAGAAGACCACTAAGCGTAAAGCTAAGCGGAAAACTACTAAGCGTAAAGCTAAGAAGAAGACCACTAAGCGTAAAGCTAAGCGGAAAACTACTAAGCGAAAAGCTAAGCGGAAAACTACTAAGAAGAAAACTACTCGACGTAAGCGACGAAAAGCTGCTCCTAAAAAAGCATCTAAGCGACGCCGCCGTCGACGACGTTAAAATTCTCTCTATTTTTTTTGTTTTTTTCTTTTTTTCTTTAATCTCTACACAGAACCAAACCTATCTATGGAACAAAACAATATTCTTAATTAGAATTCACTCAGTGATTTTTGTGGTTGGGGAATTGGTTTAAGAGGTTTAACTTCTTGAGCTTTGTCTCCAAATAAAGGAATGCCATACTCTCCGTCGTACCCTGGTTGAACTTCTACTGTTCCTTTCCTGTTGTTTAGGATTGCACTCACAATTGCAGGATCAGTTGCTTCTGCCAAGTCTTTTTCAGGAAGATTAAGTAAAATGTTATACTCTGATGTTCCTTTTTGCAATAGTTTTTCAAAGGCTTGTGATACAGTCTTGGTGGCCAAGCCTTTTCCCAACACCTTGGAGATAAGCTCTGACAAAGGGAGTAATGTCTTGAAAGGCTTTGTATTTGCCAGTTTAAATCCTTCTTCTCTATCAGCAAGTTCTTCAACCCGATGCAAGACTCCAATTGTTAATGGCTTCTTACATTGAGGGCATATTTTCTTGTGCTTAATGCTCTCTTTGGGTTCCATACAAATGTTGCAATTTCGGTGACCATCTAGATGGTATTTTCCATAATTTGGATCAACTTCAATCGTGCTGTGTAGTTTATCGCCTGTTCGAAGCGCTTGCACAAGTTTTTCATAAGTTACAGTGTCAGGTGTGAAATCAAAGAGTGTTGCTTCTCTACCCATGCGCCATGGCCAAAAACTGTGGGAATCTGAGAATGAAACTAAATTGTACTTATCTAACTGACTCAGACGCCAGTTCATAGGTGGGTCAGAAGAGAGGCCAGTTTCCAGTGCGTGAATGTGTTTAGTATACTCGCCAAAACATTGTTTCACTGTATCAAAGCCAGAGTTTGAACCAAACATGCTAAACCAAGGTGTCCATATGTGGGCAGGAATTATCTCAATGTCTCTACTTATAGCTTTCATCTCTTCTAAGAATTGAATGCAGCTAATGCCAAAAATAGGCCGGCCATCATAATCCACTCGTCCATGCTTAAGCATTTGTTCGGTGATTTGATCAACCACACCAAAGTTTGGCGCGAGAATAACAAGATGAACTTTCCGTCCTTTACCATCCTGTGTGTAAATAAAAGAAAGTTCAGTAGTGAGCAAGAACTTAAAACCACTTGTTGTTTCATGTACTCCTTTTTGGCCAGTGGTGTTTTCAGTGAGTTTACTTTTTAGTTCTTGGATCCATTTTGGGTGCGTAAAGTCAGCACTGCCAAGCATGTCAACACCTTTAATTCGTGCATACTTTTCCAGGTTGTCTATGTCTAAATCTTTGGAGCAGGCTCGTGCATACTTAGAATGAAGATGCAGGTCAGTTATGATTGGCATAATGCGCTACATCTTGCTGGTTTTTATATAGTTTGTGTCCAGCCCGGAAACTTTTATAAAGCACCTCTTTTCCCTTTGCCTTATGAGACACGGTCATGATCCTGAAGTACAGCATCTAGCTGCTGATAGCAAAGAGATAGTTGCTCTTGCTGATGAAGCTGGGTTTTACACTGCTGATTTTGGTAGTGCTGCTGTCAGCTTGTACCTTGTGGGTGTTGCTGATGAAAACCATGCTTCTTACGCTGCAAGGTTTGTTAAGAGGGTGATTGATTTTGTAGATGATGAAGAAGATGGTGAACTGCAGTTTTTCTCAGTTGTTGAAGATGCAAACTTTGTTCATGCCCGGCTTCGAAAGAGACTTGAAGATGTTCTGCGTCCATACAAATTGAAGCCAGAAGCAATTGGTTTTGATGAGCTTGTTGAAGAGGTCCAAGAAACTGAACTTGTGGGGGTCTGTGTTATGCCTCTTGATCATATGGTGGCGCTCTACAGGGACCACCCTGCATTTACTAATGGCTTGCCATACCTGCTTCTAACACCCTACAAGCAAGACACATTTTTCACAAGATTTTTAAACGAAGAATAAATCCTTTTTTCTATGAAAATCCAAAGTATTGTCCAAGATATTGAAAACCACAAAGAATTTCAAGCTTGGCACAAACAGCATGCTACGTGCTTTCTTGCGCATGTCTTTATGATGATTGACAAAAAAGGCATGACCTGGCAGCTTGGCTACTGTGATGGTGCAGGGAGTGGTGATGAAATGATAACCACTGTGACCCTTGCTGAAGATATGCTTACCATTTCAAAACCTGAAAAAGCATTCAAAAAACCAGGTAGCACCATCAAAGCCTTGAAGATGGGTGAGGTGCAAACAGATGTTCCTGATGTACTTACTATGCTTCATGATCTTCAACACAAGAAATATCCTGCTGAGTTGCCTGTTAAGAAAATTGTGGTGCTGCAAAACATTGCAGAAGGCCAAGTGTACAATGTTACGTATGTGACACAAACCATGAAAACACTTAACATCAAAGTTGACGCTGGTTCTGGTAAAGTGGTAAGTGAGAAATTAGAAGAAGTTTTTAGTTTTGATAAAGGTGCTTAGTTCTTAGTAGCGGCCTGCAGATTCACACCGTGGGAATTCATGACGCGGTTTTTGGTATTGGTTACCATAACGATCTTTGATAAGTGCATTGGCATCTTTGAGAATAGCTAGTTCTCTTCTGGTGAATTCTTCTTCCTTCCCAAACGCGTTATTAAGCCGTGCTTCAATATTCTTTCCTGCTGAAGGTTCTAAAGTAGTGTCATCAGGCTGAATTCCATTTCCATCAAAATCAGTTAGCCTCCATGCTTTTTCCTTGCTCTTAGCAGGAGGGGTGTAGTTTATGTTAAGTCTGCTTCCTTCATAATTAAAAAAGAAATACCCTTTTTTTGGGGGATCAAATTGTTTTTCAGCTTTTTTTGCCTTCTTGACTGCCTGGTATTCTTTGTCATCCATAAATACATGAAGTGAGTCAATACGGGTTCTTGTCTGGTCTGCAACATTGTGCCAGAAGGTCCACAGAGTGTCAACTTCGTCCATAACTTCTTGGTTTCCAGCGTCAATGCATACCTGTCGTGCTGTAGCATATCGTGCTTTTGCCAGTGCTATATATTCCTCTTTTTGTTGTTGTTTCCTATGTTCTACTACTTGGTCAACACCTAATATCCCTAAGAATATTGCAACAGCACTTACAGCGCCTATTTTTTTCCGAAGTGACCAAGGTGCATCTTTGTATTCTGCCATTATTTGTGTGTGTGATGGGTGTGTTTTTATTTCTTTCTCTCTGTCGTACTAACACTTCTTAAGTGTATTCTGTAAACTATATTTTGTAGTTGCACATACTTTAAATAGGTCCCATCCCAGAAATAAGAATAACAACCAATGACGATTTTTGAATATTTTTTCAGGGAATCAGAGGGTGTTTGGACAACTTAGGGGAGCATAATGAAGGTAAAAATAACACGAGTGGACAAAACACTTCCTCTCCCAGGTTATTCTTTTCACGGCGATGCTGGCATGGACTTATATGCCGCAGAGGCTGGTTCAATGCAACCTGGTGAGCAACGTTATTTCTCAGCAGGTATTAAGATTCAACTTCCTATTGGCTTTGAATGTCAAATACGGCCGCGTTCTGGTCTGGCAGCAAAGCATGGGATTAGCATTGTAAACGCTCCTGGTACTGTGGATGCAGGCTACAGGGGACTTATTGGTATTTTACTCATTAATCTTGGCAAGGAACCTTTTTCAGTGAATAAAGGTGACAAAATTGCTCAAGCTGTATTCAAAAAAGTAGAATGTGCAGAGCTTGAAGAAGTAGAAGAATTGGATGCAGACACTGCACGCGGAGAAGGCGGCTATGGTCACAGTGATAATACAGGACCAGGATTCAAGCTTAGTAAAGAGTATGTAGTCAAAGAAACATAGCATTATCACTATACTGTTCATTACATTCAAAAAAAAGAGATAAAAAAGAGGTGTTCAATGACAGCAAGTTGGGAAGCGCAAAAGAATTGTAAGAGACTAGGATCATTTTTTGAAGATAGGGATGAAGAGGCTTAAACAACCTTTTCAACAATTTTCTTTATTTCTTCAAACACTTTTTCTTTTCCTTGGTTTGCATTGACTTCCTGCCATCCAAGTTCTTTACCAATTTCAGCGTGTCGTTCTCGCACTTTTTCCATTAATTGTTCATTTTCTTCATGGATGTGCCCTTGTTCTTTACCTTCCAGAAAGCGTTTACCATTCATCAGAATGCAGAGGTCTTCTTGTACTAAATCACTGTTTAGTTTCTTTAAGTATTCATACTCTGCTCCTTTTGCAGATCCCCAAGCAAGGCTGGTTCCAATGTAATCCTCTGCAACAACTATTTTTCCTTGGTTGAGTAGTTTGCGAAGTTGTGGTTCAAACTCCTTTCTGTTTTCATAATAGAGTTCTTGGAATTCCTGCTCAGAAATGTTCTTTTCCTTGTGTTCACGAAGAATACCATTGATGCGCTTACCTGTGGGACTGTCATAGATAGGGTATTTGAGATATTCTGAGTCATGGCCTTGTTCTTTTAACCATTCAACAAGCTGTTTTGCTTGCGTGGTCTTGCCAATGTTGTTTCCACCATAAATAACAATGAGTTTCCCTGCTTTCTCTGTCATACACGCGCCTGTGCACTGGTTGCTTTATTTAGTTTGTGGTTTGAAGTGGTGGGAAATCATATTCACCACGGAGAACTTGTGCATAGATCTCTGGTCCATTGACCATTTCGTGCAAGGCAAAGAGCGCAGTGCCTAATTCGTACCTGTCGCATATATCTATATTTTCTTTTGGGATGGGTGTGTTACTTAGTTCCTTTTTTCTTTCATCCTGGTCTGAGGAAAGGAGAATGTGTACTACTTCATCTCCTCCGATTTCTAGAAGTGCATGGCGACAAAAATACAATTGTTCAGAGGTGTATCCAAGATCGCCTGTTTCTTCATACATTTGCTGGCCCATGTGTCGGGCTACACTTACTGCGTGGCCTTCTTCAAACACATTATACTTTTTCCCCCAAAACCTGGACATAGTAGGGATACTCTTAACATGGTGTATACAGTGGGTGAACTCATGGGCCATGTCTTCGTGTAACCCATATTTGTTATTGGTGTTCAAGTTAATACTCTTAAACAGCCGAAAGTAACTCGCTGTTTCTTTACGTTTGCGCATTTGATTTCCTATAAACACTAAAAAAGCAGTGTTTACTACTGGCCTAATTAACTCAGTGGGCATTTGAATCCCGCCTTGCATTGCTATTTCTGCAATTGAAATTGCTGTTATTAAAGCACTTTGTAGGGCAAAGTATGCATTAAAGCGAGATCCTCCATTTTTTAGTCCAGTTCCATACTCACACAGTGGAACATCTGTTTCTAAGAATTTATTTACCTGGTCTCGCACAACAGGAAACATTTCATCCCATTCACCTGGTTGTACAATTCTTTCATCTCTGTTTGTTTTAGGAACTAATACATCCATTTGATGAGTGTAGTGCTCAACAGCTTGAGCTACCAATCCTAAGGGAATAGTTCCTAAATGCTCCTTCAATGCCTTATCTGTTATTTTCTCTAAAAAAGACTTGTCCATATAATTAGCAAAAAGTGCTTGCTTATAAAACCAGTTGCTTTTGAAAACCTTTTTAAAAATGTGTTCCCTAAATACTATCATGGACTACAATGAAGCACTTACGCGAGTCCGACGCATTGATGAGTGGACAAAAAAAGCAGCAGTTCTACGCTTAAAATACGAAAAAGAAAAGGTTGCTTGTGTCAAAAAAATTAACAGATCATATGATAAGCGAAATTATGAAGACCTTCAGGCAGCCCTTGCCGAACTCCAAGGTATAATCCTTAGGAAGCAAATGCCTCTTTACAATAACATGATTAATTTTTCTCAGCATGTTCTTCTTTCATCTCTTGTTGAATTAAAAAATGCACTCCCTGAGCAAAGTAGGAATCTTGATGCAGTCTTGTTCATGTGTAAAAATATTTTTTTGGATGAATTTGAAAAAATACGGCAAGTTCTAGCAAGGCAAGCTGCTTTTTTCCAAGAAAATGATGTTAAGACAACACAAGGTTTTTTTGCAGTGCTTGATCACTTGGATGCATTACTTGCTGAAGAAGGTCAAGTTTTTGAAACAGTAAAAAAAGATGTAAAAAAACTTGTTGCTACAGGAAAACATACAGAAGCAGAAGTGAAAAAGCGTGCTGGCCAAGATGGAAGTATTATTCGAGCATACAAGCGCTATCGTACACAGGCCAGTCTCAGAAAACTAGAAAACAACACATCGCTTCAAGTCTCATTATCATGCGCTGTTCTTACCTGTATGGCTGTTGGCGCGTTCTTTGGCATTAGTCCCTGGTGGGGTTTTTCTATTGCATGGCTGTACAAAGTAGCCTTTAGATGGGCTCCTGCAATATCTCGTGGTGACTACTCAGAAGCTATTGCTGACTTTGCATGATACACCCCTATGCAGTCTATTCAAGGATTCACTGAGTGGATATCATCAATTGACTGCTGGTACTTTTGTGTTGCACCAACATACTCTTGTCCAGCTTCACCAACAACTTTCATAATTTTTTGTGCTGCTGAACCAGTGGTGTACTTAAGATCCTTTGCAAATTCATCACGTGCTTCTTGAATGTATCCTGCTTTTTCATCATCACCAAGCAATGTACCTTGAATTGCTGGTGAGTGTCGATGGTAGTTCTCAAGGAACACTGCTGTTCCCACACCCATTCCAGCGACAATTGCCGCTGTTCCTAATACTTTTCCTACTAATTCCATGAAGATCACCTTGTCTAGTTAATACCTCTAAGAAAGCCTGGAATCTATAATAACTTGTAGTGTAGCATCATAGACAAAAATGGTTGGTGAGGGGAGTTATAAGATTATAAAAAGTAAATAAAATTTGTTTCAGCCTGGGCTGTTTCAAAAGTCTTTTGTTACACAAAAGACACAAAATGTGGGCGAGCCCCTCGTTCCACTCGGAGCGCACCTGGGACGTTTTTTCCTAAGTATATCAAACCCAATCTGACATTGCACAGTTTTAACCAGGCCGGGTCCCGGCCTGGATTTAACGGCTTTGCCGCCATATCTGTGCAATTGAAAATATTCTTTGATTTTGAAGAATTTGCTGAACCTAGCTCGCCTACAAAACGTTTTTCTCCAAATTATACTTCTCTAAACCATAACCTTCAACATGGCCGGAGCAAAGTAGTAGAACAAGAACAAATTCATTGGCAGATTAGTCACCAAGAACGCTCCCACTTTAACCAGGTTGCCGCCAAGCAAAAAAACTGAAAAACCCACTGTAAGCACTGTGTGAATCACCATGCCAATAAGTCCCATGGTAAACACATCAACATTAAGCATGCCAGCAAGAATGCCAATGATCAAATATGAAGGCACCACAATCATGCCATGAATGGAAAAGCTTTGTTGTGCAATAAGCTTTGCAAGACTACACAGTAGTGCTACAAGAAAACCCACTTTTGCACCAAATGCCATGCCACACAATACAGCAGCAAGCATGGTAAAATCAATGCCAAACAAGAACTGCTTGAATGGTAATAGTGCATAACCTATGATGCTGTTCACTATGACAAACAATAACACAAAGAATACTGCTTTGTTTAACAAGAAAACAAGCAAGATCAATGAAAGCAACGCAGCAATGATGAATGTTCGCTGGTAATCCTTGCGGTTCATCAGCTTTCTCATTACTCGTTCAAAGTGTGTCATAGAACGTGGTTAATTACACACCTTTTTAATTATTGCGTTAACCATAAATAGGGAAACGAGCGCATAGAGAAAGTACTTCTTCCCGAACAGCTTTCCTTAAGAGCTGATCATCCTTACTATGCACTATCTTTGTCATCCATTCAGCTATTTGTTTCATCTCTTCTTCTCGCATACCACGTGTTGTGATCGCAGGTGTGCCAATACGAATCCCTGAAGGATTAAATGGTGTGCGTGGGTCAAACGGAATCATGTTCTTATTGCAACACAAACCTGCATGGTCAAGTGCATTTTCTGCTTCCTTGCCAGTGATGTCTTTGTTGGTAAGATCAATCAGTAACAAATGATTATCTGTTCCCCCACTCACCAGTTTAAATCCATTATCCATGAGTGCTTCACCAAGTGCTTTTGCATTCTTAACAACTTGTTGCTGGTACGCGACAAAGTCTGGCTGTAGTGCTTCACCAAAGGCAATTGCCTTGGCTGCAATAACATGTTCAAGTGGTCCACCTTGCATGCCAGGGAACACTGCCTTGTCAATAGCGCGAGCATGTTCTTCTTTACACAGTATCATTGCACCACGCGGACCTCGCAAGGTCTTGTGTGTGGTTGTGGTTACAACATCACTGTGTGGCACTGGATCAGGATGTAATTTTGCAGCAATAAGTCCTGCAATGTGAGCCATGTCACACATGTGCATCGCACCAACCTCGTCAGCAATTTCCTTGAATGCCTTAAAGTCAAAAAAACGAGGATATGCAGAAGCACCAGTTATGATAAGTTTTGGTTTTATTTCTCGTGCAAGTCGTCGTACCTCGTCCATGTTGATCATGCCAGTTTCCTTTTCAACACCATAAAAGTTGAAGTTGTAAAATGAGCCAGAAAAGTTTACTTTGTGACCGTGTGTGAGGTGGCCACCATGATCAAGGCTCATGGCAAGAATTGGATCTTTGAGTTCAAGTAGTGCAAAGTATGCTTCCATGTTTGCCTGACTGCCAGCATGGGGTTGCACGTTTGCATGGTCAGCACCAAATAATTTCTTTGCTCGCTCAATGGCAAGTTGTTCAGTCACGTCAACAAATTCATTACCACCATAGTAACGCTTGCTGGGATAGCCTTCAGCATACTTGTTAGTCATCCAGGATCCCATTGCTTGTAGCACTGCCTTGCTGACAATGTTCTCTGATGCAATAAGCTCAATAACTTTTCGCTGCCTGTCTAATTCGCCCATGATCGCTGTGTGCGTTTCTGGGTCTTGTGCTTGTACATGGTTCATATCCATAGTCATTCTCGATCACCTTTTGGTTTATATGTTTTTATGTGATGTGACATCACTTACGCTATGTTGTTGCGATGTCCCACCTAAGTCGGGGTGGGCCAGTCGGTTAGTTGTGCGTTAAGGGGGAGGTTCTCATTCGCAACGCAGTTGCGAATAGTTTCCCATTTGTGACTATGTTTGAAGGGTTTGCAGAAAAAGAGTAATAAAAAAATAAAACTTATTTCAATAATTTCTTAGGGATTCCAAGTGGGACAGTATTGATAGATCGAGCAAGTCGTCTTTTGTTTCCCAACTTTAAGTTTCCAGTTTCTTTGTGTGTGTACATTTCAAATTCCACACTTCCTCGACCAAGTTTACCTGGGAATCCGTGGAAAGCAACTAAGCCTCCTTTGACATCCTTGATGGTACCGCTTGATCTTCCGTTTGCATAAATTAATGTTTTGACTCTTCCTTTGGCCATGTAATCACCTCAATGTTTAGTATTTCTACTGGTATGATCTATAAAAAGTTTGTTGTTTACAACTTTTTTTCGTATGTTTTAACAGTGAATTGTTCATGTGGTTGTTCATCAACAACCTGCCATTCACTTCCCCACTCAGGAAAGAGTGTTTCACCTTCATACGCGCCTTTCACGTGTGATAGGATCATCTGATCAGCGAAAGTAAGTGCTTCCTTGTACACTGCAGCACCACCAATGATAAATGCTTTTTCAGCACCTTGCTCTTGAGCATAGGCAACAGCGTCTTGGATTGATTGTTGTACAATGCAACCTTCTGCAGTGTAGTCTGGATTGCGACTCAGAACAATGTTGATCCTCTTTGGAAGTGGCCTGTTGTTCATGGACTCCAATGTCTTACGTCCCATGATCACAGTGTGGCCTCGTGTTGTATCTTTGAAGTGTTTGAAATCTTCTGGAATGTGCCAAGGCAAATTATTATCTTTTCCAATCACTCGATTTTCTGCTAGTGCTGCGATAATGATTGTTTTCATGCTACATCACGCAGTGCTTTGTCCCCAATATCAGTTCGGTGCTGGGATCCACCGTCAATGTAGATTTTATCAACAGCTTCGTAAGCAAGTTTTTGTGCAGTAGCTAGGCCTTCTTCATGATAGCAAGTAACACCAAGTACTCGTCCACCATTGGTTACTAAATTTCTTTGTCTGTCTATTTTAGTACCGGCCTGAAAGACCTTCACACCTTCAATCTCATTTGCTTTGTCAATCCCTTCAATAAGCTTGCCTTTAGGGTAGGCTCCAGGATAGCCTTTTGACGCAATAACAACGCTGCACGCTGCTCCTGGTTTAAAGCCAAGATCTATTTCGTCAGCTTCGCCTTGGATTACTTGTTCCAATGCAGTGTACAAGTCACCTTTCATTTGCATCATTATTGGTTGTGTTTCTGGATCTCCCATGCGACAGTTGAATTCAATAACATACAAGCCATCATCTGTTTTCATCATGCCAGCGTACAGGAATCCTTTGAATCCTGTTTTGTCAACGATCTTGTTCATTATATCATGTGTTTCTCCAAGATCATCTGCTGTTGCAATTGGTGCAGGGCAGTAGGCACCCATGCCACCAGTGTTCGGACCTTTATCTCCATCATCCAAAGGTTTGTGGTCTTGCGTTGCAATGTTGAGCATGTATGCTGTTGTTCCATCACACAATGCAAATGCTGAGAACTCTTGGCCAAATAAGCGTTGTGAAATTAGTATCTCAGTTCCATATAAAGATGGGCTTGCTGCTAGATTAGCTCGTGCATTGACTGCTGTCTTGTGTAAACTGACTCCTTTTCCTGCTTTAAGTCCTCGCGCTTTCATGACTATGTCGCGTTCTCGAATGTGTATTTCATGAATTGCCTCTGCAACACTGTAACATTTAACACCCTCTGCTTGTCGAATACCTAACTCTTCCATGATATCAAATGAGTAGAATTTGTCAGACTCAATCTGTGCTTGGACTTGTGTTGGTCCAACAACATTGGTGTAACCCGCTGCAGCCAAGAAGTCAACTAAGCCGTTTGCTAGCGGTGCTTCTGGTCCAACAACAACCATGTCAATGTTTTCTGCTTTGATAATGTCTAAGAGTCCAGGAAAGTGTTCTGGTTTTTCTATTCCTTCGACATCAATGTTTCTTGCATTTTCTTCTAATGCAGTTCCTGCATTTCCATTTGCGTACAGAACTTCAGCAACCCGAGGACTCTGCCCAAGTTTCCAACCAAGTGCGTGTTCTCGTCCACCACCACCGACCATAAGTACTTTTTTGTTTCCCTGTGCCATGGTTTCTCCCCTTAGACAGCCACCTTGAATTTAATCAAAGGATGTGGGTCATAGTTTTCAAGTGTGAAATCTTCAAATTCTAATTCATCAATTGGCTTGTTTGCAATCTTAAGTGTAGGTAATGGTTTTGGTTCTCGAGTAAGTTGTTCTTTCATACCTTCAATGTGCCCGTAATCTTCTGTCCAGTGCCCTTTGCGTCCAGCGTAAATATGAGCGTCAATTAATGTGTGTGCAAACTCGCCAACTTTCAAGCCAGTTTGCTGTGCAAGAATCTGTGTGAGTGTTGCGTAACATGAAATGTTAAAGGGCACGCCAAGTGCAATATCCGCACTTCGTTGGGTGAGGTGACAGTTGAGCCTGCCATTGATAACATTAAACACGAATGAGTAATGGCATGGTGGGAGTTTACTTTGTGCAGCGTTTGCAGGGTTCCATGCAACAACAACCATACGCCTGCTGTTTGGGTTTTCTTTGAGTGTATCAATAACGTATTGGATTTGATCAAATGTTTTTGTTCCATCTGCTTCTGTATTAACCCAGCGTGGATCATTAGCCCACCGCTCACCTATTAATCCTTTTTGGGGAAAGGGGAAACGTCGCCAGAATCGTCCATAGGCTGTTTCAAGATCACCTTTTTCATCAGCCCATGCATCCCAAATCTTTGTGTGTTGTCGCAGGTCACGAATGTGATTGTCTCCTTTAAGATACCAAAGCAATTCGCGAATCATGCTTTTGAAATACATTTTCTTGGTGGTGAGTAGGGGGTATCCTTTTGCAAGGTCTATCTTGTAGAATGCGCCAAAACAAGAAATGGTGTCAACACCAGTCCTGTTTTCTTTTCTCACCCCGTTTTCAAGAACGTGCTTGACCAGATCAAGATATTCTTTCATACCAACGCCTGTAGTTGTGGTCTTTATATTTTTTGTTGTGGTCAAGAAATATGGTGAAGGACACTGTTTCTTTAGTCAAACCCACCTGGTCCAATTGTCGTTAGAATATGCTTAATCTCATTAATTGTTTTTTGTTGCTCTTTTTTATTAGACATGCGTACAAATCTAATAAGAAGATCAATAAGTTCTTTTTCATCTAAACATTTAATCTTAAATCCGTCAGTAATAAAGTAGAATCGAAAACCTTCATATTTAATTTCTTTAATAATAATTCCTTCCACATTCCCAAGCACTTTCCCTTTCTTTGGAGATAATTCAAGAGATTTTAAATTTTGCAATATATCAACAGATTTGTGTTTAAACTTTTTTTCTATTTCCAAGTAGAGCGAGTCTGTAACTTCTACTTTTGCCATTTCTTCTTTGCTCTCTTTATTGCTTCATCTATTGGGATGGTGTTCTCTGAAGAAAGTAAGAATTCTCGTAATTGTTCTTTTACTGCGAGTTTGTACATTCTACGGACTATGTCATCATATGTGTCTTCTTTTGTTCCAAATGTGTTGATGAGTTCCTTTGTTTCTCTTTTTAGTTGGATTGTTGTTAGCATTCTATGGTCACCATGGTTCCTATAGTTGCTATAATATATAAAGATTACGGTTATTTGATTCCAAAAAGAATATAAATGATTAAGTTTTATTCCACTTTGATTTGTATGATTTATGAACTAAGCGAAATAAAGAATTTACGTAAGAAACTTGGGTTATCTCAAAGTCAACTGGCTAGTCTTGCTGGTGTGTCACAGAGTATGATTGCTAAAGTAGAATCAGGTAGGCTTGACCCTGCATTTTCTAAAACCATAAAAATCTTTACAGCACTACAAAATATTAGTCACACCAAGGAACTTAAGGCAAAAGATGTTATGAACAAAAAGATCATATCACTTAAGCCAGGAGACACTGTTAAGGAAGCAGTTTCCAAAATGAGAAAACATGAAATCTCTCAGCTACCAGTTATTGAGGGAAGTGGTGTTGTAGGAATTGTGTCAGAAGCATTGTTGCTTGATGCTGCGTTGAATGACAAGTCTGCAGATGGAGTGGGAGATCTTATGAATGATGCACCACCAATGGTTTCAGAAGACGCAACCATCACGGTTGTTTCAAACTTGTTAAGATATTTCCCAGTGGTGCTTGTCAGTGTTCGTGGTAAGTTAACTGGTTTAATAACTAAAGCTGATGTGCTTGGTAGAATGGTCTAAGGTGTTGCTTTTCTTACATACTCGTCAAGTGCTCTTTTAAGGACAGAAACTTTAGTGGTAGCAATAACTTTCAATTCAACACCTTTTTGGATGCCGTTCCTAGCATCAATTTCCATGACATATCTTCCTTGTGTTCCAAACATGTATCCTTGCTTAAATGCAGCCACTCCCATTTTTCTGGCTTGAGGCCTGATTTCTTCTGACACTTCATGTGTATTAACAAGTAAACTTTCAAGAACACTTGTTCTGCCTTTTGTTGGCTGTCCTTTTTCTGCATATACATTCAGTTCTGGGTTCAATGAATCTACTTCTGGGAGGGTTCTATGGAGGTTAAGGTATTTTCCAAAAGGCCTATTGCCGCAACCACTTCCAAATGTTTCATGAGGCATAATAGTTGTTTCATGGATAGATGCCATAAGGCCTTCGTTATAGGCACCCACTGCGTATGCTTGTAAATCTTTTTGGTGCTCTGCTGGAACGTCAACTGCAAGCACTACCTTGTTTAAAGCATCTACTTGCTCTTGGAGGTCAGGTGAATTTTCAAGTGTTATTTTTTCTTCTGGCTTATCCTCTGGGGGATTGTCTGGGTCATAGTGCCCGACACTAGGAGGAAAAAGCCCAAGGACTTGTCTTACTAAGTATTGTGATGCATGAAATCCCGCTACTCCCCCAAGTCCCATGGAAACAATTGCCAAGATTCTTAATTTTGATTTAACCATGTGAAAAAAGACTGTTGAAAAGTTATTTAAACCTTGCCAAAGGCTTAAAAAAGAACATCATAAAACTTACAATTTCTTCCGTTCTGCTTTCTCAGAAATAATTGCGCTATTACCACTTGGGTCTTCAATAGTGATCTTTAATTTTTCTTGACCCCACATGACCTTGGTAAGTTTCTTGAGGATATTTTTTGCTTTTTTCTTTTTTGCGTTGTCTTCTTCCTCATCACGAAGTTTCTCAACTTGTTTTTGTACACGACGAAGAATTCCTTCAATGTTGGTCACGTAACCATTGCTTGCAGGGCCTGGCGTGATTGTGGTGATGTGTGGAATTTTAATTGTTGCTTGTGAACTTCGGATCACACGAATTTTCATATCCTCTTCACTGCCAACTTCAAACGTGTATTTGCAAGGTTCTTTTTGATCAAGACTTTCAACATCTGCTTTGTGGTAATTGCAGCTGCTGCAGTCCATCATAAACATGACAAGTCTTCCAAAGAAAGGTACTTCTGTTTCTCGTTGTGCAAGACTCAGTGTGTCCTTGTGACAGAAGGCACATTTTTGTCCAGAAATCATTTCCCCCTGTGGTGCAGCTTGTTGCGCTGCTTGTTTTTCACTCATACAGTCTCAAGTGCTTAGAAAAATATATAAATCTTCCGGAAAAAGAAAAAAGAATTAAAATGTTGCTAAGTCACTCATTTCTTCTTCTGATTGAGCTCGAGCAACACCTGTTTTAGCATCACGGTGGATGTGTGCAAAGCTTGGTGTAACGCAAATCCAGTCTTCACCAAATCCAGCAATGTCTCCATCGATTGCATCACAAGTCTTTTTAAGCTTGTTTATTGCTCGCTTTAACTCTACAATATCAGAATCTTTTAGTGGCTTAATGTTAATAAGTGCAACAGTGTATCCTTCCCGAATCGCGTCAAGCACTCCTTTTACTCCATTAAAATCCTCAAGGATAAATGGGCGTACAGTAATTTTTGAGTGCGCTACATCACTTGAATCAGTTGAAAGTTCAACATATCCCTCATCTTCTTCAGGTATGTGGATTGGTTCAGAAGGAGCTGGCTGCTTCATCATACCTTTTAGTCTCATGAACAAACCTTTCATTGTCTAACCCTCCATTTTTAGGCTTTGTACTTATATTATTGGATTATGTCCCATGCAATTCCCAACACTAGTACCTTTAAACTACTATAAAATGAAATGAACTGCGGATATATAAATTTTTCGATGGTCTATCACGCATTACTAGCCTACTAAATAGTCCTCCAGTACCAATAGATTTATAAATTTGCTGGTATTCTGCGCTTGTATGGGAAGAATCAAAACACAGCTAATTAAGCGAAAGACCTATGAACTGCTCAAGCAATACGGTGAGCGATTCAGTGATAACTTTGATGAAAACAAGAAGAAAGTAGACGAACTTATTCCTAAGGCTTCAAAGAAATTACGAAATATCATTGCGGGTTACATGACACGTCTTATCCGAAAGAATAAAGACATCCTTTAATCTCACTCATATACTCACAAACAATAAGTATCAAATTGTTGTTTGTTCGTTATAGTAAAGGTGTCTATTTTTTTGTCCTTTACTATATGTACTCGGTTTTGTAGTGCATGTAGGTGTGGATCCATGGAACCAAAAAAAGACAACTCTATTTTTATTGGCAACAAGCCTTTTATGAACTATGTTACTAGTGTGGTAATGCAGTTTACTTCTAAAAATTCTTCACAAGTATTTATCAAAGCTCGTGGCAAGTTTATCTCGCGAGCAGTAGATGTTGCAGAAGTTGCCTGCAAGCGTTTTCTTGAAAACACTGTTGAGGTAGGGAATATCAGTATTGACAGCGAAGGCTTTACCAACAAAGAAGGCAGGGATGTAAGGGTTAGTACTGTTGAGATTGCTTTGAGAAAAAAATGAGGGTTGTTTTGTAATCCGAGTTTTTGTAGGTGAGCTAGGAGCGGCAAATTCTTCAAAATCAAAGAATATTTCCAACTGCACAGATTTTACAGCAAAGCTGTTTAATCCAGGCCGGAACCCGGCCTGGTTAAAACTGTGCAATGTCAGATATTGGGAAAAAGCTTTTGCTTGAACTAATTTTACCTTTCTCTAACCAAAACCCTTTTAAATCACATAGAATTCTAAAAGAACATTGGGCCCGTAGTATAGTCTGGATAGTACGGCCGGCTTCAAGACGACAAATGACTGTGTTATCTGGCCAGGGACCGGCGGACCGGGGTTCGAATCCTCGCGGGCTCATATTCTTTTCTTTATCGTTCCGTGAGATTGAGCACAGCGAAATCTCACATTGCATGCATTTGATCAAACTTTGGCGCCAAAGTTTGCCGTTGGGTTCATCCTCGCGGGCTCATATTTTTTTTCACACGCTCATATCTTTCTTAACTTAGAAATACAACCTTTTTCAGATCTTTGAAATGGTGGTCTCCAGTAACAACATAACACTTGTTTTCTTTTTGTTTAACCACCACCATTGCATCCATAAGTCCAAAATGTTTTTTTATTTTCCTTTGTTCAAACCAAATATCAGCTGCTATAACCCAATCTGCTTGTGTAACAGATACTATTCCTGAATCAGCACGAATTATCTTATACAGTTCTATGAAATCAAGACTATTTCGTAATGCCCATCGCTTTATTTCAGCTAAACAACACTCAACTGTTAAAAACTCATTCCCCTCTTTGAATAGGCTCTTAACTTTTTCACCTTTTTTTGAACCAAGAAAATACTCTATCCAAGCATGACTATCAAGAACATACAACATTTAGAACTCCCTGCCAAAGTCATGCTCTCTTACAAAAGGTTTCCCTCCTTTACACATACCAAAGCCATCTATTCTTTTTTTAGGAAGAATGTCAACCTCTATTTTGTCTCCTTTATGCAGGCCTAATTCTTTTAGTTTTTCTGCAGGGATAATGACTCCTATTGAGTTTCCCCATTGTTTGAGTTCTACTTCCACCATGTTTAAACATGATGTATAACTAATTTAAATAGTTTTTGGTTTTTAATGCCAAAAACTGTTCTTTTACCTAATTCCACAAAACTTTAATACTTCATTGTTTTTCTCAACCATATGTTAAATGAATTAGTAAACGCTACAAAAGAATATGCAGCATTGATTCAAGATTATGACGCTGCACTAGCTGAAGCAGGATTGTCTCGTGTTCCTTCAACTGAATGGTCACAAGATGATAGGGGTGCAGTTAATCTGTTTATTCAGCATCAATTACAACATGGTCCCACAAAGGAAGAACTGCAGGATGGTATTGGGGTGGATATTCATGCGGGTGATGATCCTCTTGGACTTTTTGAAAAAAGTGTTGCAATAATGGTTCAACAAGCTATGGGTTATAAAATCATGGCTGTTGGCTTGAAGCCTTTTTTAGAACCTGACGTTGCTGGATACCTTTTTAATATGAGCGAGTTTTGTGTTACACACCATGCTACCAATGTTACCTATTTTGAGATAGCCATGGCCTATGCCCACCACCTGAGCGCAGAAAGAGGAATGACTCCTAAAGATCTATTTTCAACGGGAGAAGGGTATGCTGAGGTTGTAAAAGTCATGTCTCCAACTCGAGAGGATTATCTAAACAAAGCTTTTCTTCAAATCACAACTCAACGCTTGACCAGAAAATTGTTTGGAAAGTTCCAAGAGGATCTTGCACGTTTTAAAGAATATATGGAAAACTTACCTCCTGGTCTATTACCAGAGGGATTTCTAGATGGGAAATTTGATGGGATAGAAATTCTTGAAGGTGGTTATGTTGAGCAAGATGCTGTTGACACCTTTTTTGATGATCAACGACGAGCTCAGATTGAGCAGGCAAACCAGATTTATGGGCCTCCTTCTGAGTAATTGGATGTTGTTACGTATTTTACCTTAACCTTTATATAGCCCCTTCTCCCACTACGCAGCATGTCAAAGAAAAATAAAGGCAAAGCAGCAAAGCAAGTCCAAGAAGGAATCACTGTCAGAAAGAATGATGACATGGGTGAATGGTTTAGTCAAGTAATAACCAAAGCCCAGCTGGTAGACTACACCGACGTATCAGGCTGTTATATTTTCTTACCTAACTCCTATTCAATCTGGGAAAAAGTAAAGACATTCATGGACAAGCACTTTCAAGCACTAGGAGTAAAAAACGCGTACTTTCCGCTTTTTATTCCAGAAAAACTGCTTCAGAAAGAAGCAAAGCATGTTGAAGGTTTCACTCCTGAAGTTGCATGGGTGACCCACAGTGGTGAAACAAAACTTAATGAAAAACTTGCTATCCGACCAACATCAGAAACAATAATGTACGCAGCGTACAATAAGTGGATACGCAGCCACCGAGACCTTCCTCTACTCCTCAACCAATGGTGTAATGTTGTTCGTTGGGAATTCAAGAATCCTGTTCCTTTTATTCGCAGCAGAGAATTCTTATGGCAAGAAGGACACACTGCACACGCAACACGTGACAGTGCACTGGCAGAAGTACTTAACATCCTTGACATTTATGAAAGCACGTACAGAGAATTATATTCAGTTCCAGTCATCAAAGGTGTCAAAACAGAGTCTGAAAAATTTGCAGGCGGAGACATGACTACAACACTGGAAGCATTCATGCCAAATGGTAAAGCAATGCAAGCTTGTACGTCACACTTGCTTGGTCAAAACTTTGCAAAAGCATTTGACATCACTTTTTCCGACGAAAATGAGAAAAAGCAACACGTCTGGCAAAACTCCTGGGGATTCACCACGCGTTCAATCGGTGCAATGATTCTTGCACACGGCGATGACAAAGGATTGGTTATCCCACCTCAGGTTGCTCACACTCACGCTGTCATTGTTCCAATTATTTTTGAAAAAACAAAAGCTAAAACTCTTGAAGTCTGTGAAAAAATCAAAAAAGACCTTGAAGCAGAACAATACGTAGTGCACCTTGACGACAGAGATGATTACAGTCCAGGCTGGAAATTTAATGAGTGGGAAATGAAAGGAGTTCCTGTTAGAATTGAAGTTGGTCCAAAAGATATTGACAAAGAACAAGCAGTTGTTGTCCGACGAGACACAGGAGCAAAAGATTTTATCAAACTAAAACATCTTGCCAAAGAAGTCACCAAGAGCTTGCACAACATGCAGGTAGATTTGTATGAAAAAGCACGAGAATTCTTGCACAGCTCCATTGTAAAAGTCAAAGACTACGAGCACCTGAAACAAATGATTGAAGAGAAAAAATTGGTGATGTGCTCTTGGTGTGGTGGCGAGGAGTGTGAAGACAAACTCACC
Source organism: uncultured Methanosarcinales archaeon (assembly GCA_964343705.1). Lineage (GTDB taxonomy): Archaea > Nanobdellota > Nanobdellia > Woesearchaeales > UBA12501 > JAUSFM01. The sequence continues at coordinate 28,304 of CAYFJX010000010.1, read as the reverse complement.
AAGGATACTCCAGCTAAGATTCTTTGTATTCCATATCATGACAATGACAGCAGCAAAGGAACTATTCCTGCAAAGAGTGATTGCACACTCTGTGGAGGGAAAGGAAAGCATGCCGTGTATGTTGGAAGATCATATTAATCAAGTGTGACCTAACCGACAGATTTAAATATCTGGTTGACATTTCTTTTTGCATGGCGGAATCAATAACTTCAGATGAGGTCTTGGCTGAATTAAAAGCAATTCGTAAAGATCTTGATTTTATCAAAGATCATATAGAGGAAGTTTTCATGACTCCAGAAGAAGAAGCTGCTTTGGAAGAGGCAGAAAAAGAGCACAAAGCAGGTAAATCTGTTCCTTTTGACGAGTTAGATAAGGAGATTAACAATTAAAATGTTTACTTCCTTTGCTGGTCCTAAGGCCAAGCGATTTCTTAAAAAATGTGAAAAAGAGCTGTATCAACGACTTAGAAATAAAATCAGGGAACTAGAGAAAAATCCCTTTCCTCCTGAAGTTGAAAGCATAAAAGGAACAAAAGGAAGGAAATCATTTCGGGTTAGGGTTGGTAGTCATAGGATTAAATATGTTGTTTATTATGATAAAAAAGAAATTCTAATCTTTGATATAGATAAACGTGAACGTGTGTATAATTAAAAATATTCTTAGTTAATGAAACATTAAGATCGTTGGAGGGATGTAGAAAAAAATTCCCATCTTGACTTCTTTCACATAAACTTTTTATATTACACTATATCAGTCTCTGTATGACACCATCTGAGTCAGGACTTGAACTTATGCTTGATCCTGAAGAAGTTGCAAAGGTTGCACCAGCAATTCTTGAAGGTCGTCCTTCAATGGAGCTCATTGCTCGTGATGTTGATTTAACATTGCCAGCGTTTAATGAAGCTGTCTCAGCAGCACGAGGAGAATACACTGTTCTTGTTCACAAAGTTCAAACAGGTCCAATACCAAGTAAGACTCCTGGAGTTCACTGGTCAAAACAGATTACTGTTGGTTATGAAATAAACCTGGCGGTTATGTACATTGGCAGGATTGCGGGTTTGGAATTGTATCCAATAGTGGGAGCATACAAGTATGATGTGGGGGTTACATTTGAGGGCGGCGCTATTATACACAAGGATGGATTGTTTTTTGGACCAGCCACGGCTCGCTTTGCAGCAACTGATTTCTTAACAAACGGACCTGGGTGTGTTGGCCAAAAACTTGTTATGGATCCAGAAAAGAAGTTTGGTGTCATGTCAGCTGGTGTATATATTGCACCTGGCTATGATGCAACAGAAAAATTTCTTAGACGAATTGGCTTCCAAGGAGACTGGACACAAGATATAAATCAATTATATGCATCAATGCAAAAACAGAATGAAGCAATGGAAGCTGCTGCAGTTGAATTCTTTTTTAGGTAAAATGTAAAGTATATTAGGTACACCTACTTAATACCATCTCAAAGTTTGTAACTGAATGATTATCTCTGCTCAACCTGAGTTTGATACTCCTTCATCTCAATCTCAACTTTGTCATCAAGTTGGTCATACATTTTCACACCAGTTCTGGCTAGGTCTCGAGCACAGTTGCCACCATGATTTGCACCTATAAAACCTATTCCGATTGCTAGTGCGTATGCGAGCTTGTGCTTCTTGAATTCACCATTGGCGATATTTGTGTTGTAAAAGTTTTTTATGAATCCCATGGTTAATAGAAAAGTCTTTTTTTGAATATAAATCTGTAGTGTAGTTAAAGAGACAAAACCCTATTGGATATTGCACAGTTTTAACCAGGCCGGATCCCGGCCTGGATTAAACAGCTTTGCTGTAAAATCTGTGCAGTTGGAAATATTCTTTGATTTTGAAGAATTTGCCGCTCCTAGCTCACCTACAAAAACTCGGATTACAATGCTATAACCCTCATATATGTAAGTCCTAACCTGTAATACCCAAAAGCTTTATATACCACCTCTTCACTCAGGAGCATATACCCAATTGACTAACTCGCATTCGCGGTTAGGAGGGAGCAACTATGGATAAAGACACAATCACTAAGGCGCTTGCAGAACTCAAGCAACAGAAACGTAAATTCTCTCAGACAGTAGATCTCATTGTTAACTTGAAAGCTCTTGATATGAAAAAACCTGAAAACCAGCTTGACTTTTTTGTACTTCTTAATCACCGACGTAGCAAGAAATCAAAACTATGTGCTCTTGTAGGTCCTGAACTAAAAGCAGAAGCAGAAAAAACTTTTGATACAGTTATTGAAGAAAAAGACTTTGAAAAATACGCTAAAAACAAACCATTAGCAAAAAAACTAGCAGATGATCACATGTACTTTGTTGCTCAAGCAAACATCATGCCTAAGGTAGCAAGCGCATTTGGTCGGATTTTTGGTCCAAAAAAGAAGATGCCGAATCCTAAAGCTGGTTGTATTGTACCACCAAAAGCAAATCTTGGGCCAGTGTATGAAAAATTACAGAAAACTGTCGCAGTCCTTGCAAAGGAGCGACCTATGGTTCAACTGACTGTTGGTACTGAGGACATGTCAGACGAAGAACTTATTGATAATATTACAACAATCTACAACCAACTTATTAATCATCTTCCTGCAGAAAAAAACAACATCAAGCGAGTCTTGCTTAAACTAACAATGAGCAAGCCAGTAGAATTGTAACAATGATGCAGGTACTTGTACAGAAAATGGCAAAAACATCCAAGGCATCCGGAATCAAGAAAGACGCTGTGAAAGAGTTAGTTACACTCTTCAAGAAATATCCTATTGTGGCAGCAGTTAACATGGAAAGCCTGCCAGCAAGACAGCTACAAACCATGAGGGAAAACCTTCGAGATGGTTGTGTTATTCGGATGGCTAAGCGAAGACTTATCAAAATTGCAATAAAGAAGGCACAAAAAGACATGCCAGGTCTTGAAAAACTAGAAGAAAACCTTAGAGGTATGCCTGCGCTTCTTTTCACAGACAAAAATCCATTTACACTTTACAAAAATATTCAGAAGAACAAATCAAGTGCTCCAGCAAAAGCAGGTCAGACCGCACCAAATGACATTAAAGTTCCAGCGGGTCCAACACCCTTTGCTCCAGGTCCAGTTATTGGTGAGCTTGGGGGATGTGGTATCAAAGCAGGGATCGACGCAGGAAAAGTAGTCATTAAAGAAGATGCGATCGTAGTCAAGGAAGGAGAAGTGGTGAGTGCACAACTCGCTGGAATCTTAACCCGGCTTGGCATTGAACCTATGGAGATTGGTTTGAACGTAACTGCAGTCTATGAAAATGGTACTGTGTTTGGCAAGGATGTACTAGCAATTGATGAGCAAGAATTCCTTGACAAGCTTGCACAAGCAGGTGCATGGGCAATCAACCTTGGTGTTGAAGCTGGCATCTACACTGACAAAACAACAGAACTCTTGCTTACCAAAGCATTTAGAGACGCAAAAGGACTTGCAGTATCACAAGGCATACTCTCAAAAGAAGTTGTCGCAGATGTTCTTGCAAAAGCAGAACGTGAAGCAGCAACTCTTAAAGATCAGGTGAAAGAATGAAAATTAGAAAATTCCATTTGAAGGATTTTCCTGAGCATAGAATAAGAATCTTGTTTAAATGTAATGAGGATTTTTTAGATGAAACCATAACTCACTTTGGTTCATTAAAAGCTTTAGCAAAGTTTTTAAACACATCAAGTAATACAATTCATCAATGGAAAAAATTAAATCTTTTTATTCCACTTAAACATATCAAAAAAATTGTTGTAAAAAGAAATCTTGATTGGAAAAAGGTCGAAGAAAATGTTGTAGCTTACAAAGGACCTAATTCCAGTTTAATTGTTCATAAGCCCAAATTGCCTATTGTTGAAACACCAGAATTATTTGCTTTGATTGCTCATCTTATTGCTGACGGAAGTGTAAATAAAAATGGGATTCCTGTTTACACTAATAAAAATAAAAGACTAATTGATAATTTTCAAAAATTGGTAAGCTCTGTCTTTGGTAATATTAAATCAACTACCTATCTGTCAGACTCAGGAATATATCAACTTAGAACATCTATGGTTATTTCTGATCTACTTTCTTATTTTTATGATCAAGAATTTAGTTCAATAAAGGCTAAAGTACCACAACAGCTTCAAGATTCACCATCTGAATTTGCGATAGCATTTATCCGAGCATTTGTTGATGATGAAGGACATGTTGATTCTAACCATAGAATAAATGTTTACTCACAAAATAAAGAAGTTCTAGAATCTATTCATTTACTATTAACTAAAAAACTTAATTTTAAGAATGTATCTCCTGTTCTTGCAAAGTCAAAAAAAGATTTCTATATAAGTATAAAGAGTGGGGATTTGAAAAAATATTATACTATCATCGGTTTCAATCATCCCTTGAAAATGACTACATTAAATAAACTAATTAAAATGAGAGAAAACTCAGTAGGAATAAGAAGGAAAGCTAATCAAACTAAAAAAGAAATATTAAATCTATTATCCTCTGATAATCTTTCAACAGAGGAATTAACACTCATATTGGGGATTAGAAGGTCAAATGTTAGAAAACCCTTAAATGAATTAAGAAATGACGGCTTGATAATCTCTTCACATAAGAAAGGCCAAACTATTATCTGGGCCACGATGGAGGAATGACCTATGATTTACATCTACGCAGCAATGCTGATCCACAAAGCAGGTGGCAAAGTTGATGAAGCCTCTGTAAAAAAGGTACTCGAAGCAGCAGGTGCTACACCTGATGAAGCACGAGTTAAAGCACTTGTAGCAGCTCTTGATGGCGTTAACATTGATGAAGCTATTGAGAAAGCAGCAGTTGCACCAGTCGCAGCAGCCCCAGCAGGCGGCGCAGCTCCAGCAGGAGGCGACGGTGGAGAAGCTAAGAAAGAAGAAAAGAAAGAAGACGATTCCAAGAAGCAAGAAGAAGCTGCAGCTGGTCTCGGTGCACTCTTTGGGTAAACGTTTTTCTTTTTTTTCCCTTTTTTTTTAATGTGTTATTAAACACATCTAAGGTACAACACATACTTGAGTAACAATGAGCGAGGAAACACGAGAAATCCAACAAACTCTTTTTGATGTAAACAACCAGAATTCACCGAGCCCTGTTGAGCAAGGAGATTCTGCTACTGATAATTCGCCTGATATTTCTTCATCACCTGAACAACCTGAAACATCCAAGCCTATTCCTGAACCTGTTTCACAACCAGCACCTGTTTCTGAACCACCAAAAGACCAAGTTACTGAGCAAGAGCCTGAAGTTGCTGTTGTCCAAGTAAAAAAAGAGCCAGAAGAAAAAGAACAAGTGGAAACAGAGAAGGAAATACATGACACAAAAACAGGAGACAAAAAACCACAAGCACCACCTGTAAAAAAACCAAAGAAAACCCAGGAAAAGAAACCTGAAGTTCCAAAGGCTCCAGCAAAGCCACTTACACCAGAAGAACAAAAAAAACTCTTTGTAGAACTCGATGTGTGTAGAAAAGATGTTTCTGAGCTTAGGGGTAAACTAAATGCGCTAGGAGATAAGAAAGAAGCAGCATTTGCCAAGAAAAACAAAGTTACTGAGGAAATACGATCACAGGTTGGAGATATTAAAGGATCAAAGACAGAGCGAGATCGCCTTACTAAGCTTGTGCGAGAGTCAAAAAAGCGACGTAAAGATTTGAACACTGAGATGCGAAAGAAAATTGAAGAAATCAAGAAACTCAATGCCCAGAAAAAAGAGATTATGCAAAAACACAATATTCAAGGTGATCCTTCTCGACTAAAAAAAGAAATTGAAGAACTTGAGTATGCGCTTGAAACAGAAGTGCTTTCTCCTGCTCAAGAAAAACGGCTTAACAAATCAATAAAAGAAAAAAAGAAAGTGTTTAATGAAGCAAAAGAGCTTAGCACTATCTTTGACAAGGTGCATGAACTTTCTAAAGAGATTGACAAGCTCAAATACAAATGTGATGAAACACATCGTAAGATTCAGTCTCGAGCTTCAACAAGCCAAGAAAAGCATGAATCCATGATGGAAGTTTCCAAAGACTTGGATGATTTGCGCAAGAAAGAAAAAGAAGAGTTTCAAAAAGCGCTTGCCATTAAAAAAGATTTTAATGAAGTAAACACTCAGTTAAAAGCAAAACTCAAACTGCTTGCAGATCTTCGAGCTCGTGTCGGTACTGTTAAGAAAGCAAAAGCTCAAAAGCGACAAAAGCAAGAGAAAAAAGATCTAGCAGAAAAGAAAAAAGCAGCAGAAGAAAAGTTCGCTACCAAAAAGAAGCTTACCACTGAAGATCTGATTGCGATGCGTGGTTAAGCTTGCGTTGTTTGTTCTTGTACAGGCCATCTAACAGCAATACCATCTATTTTTTCAAGATCTAAAAATCTTTTTTCATATCCAAGGTCTTTTGCTGCTGCATCTTTGTCTTTTGCTTGTTCTAGCATGGTTCCATATCTAGAATTAAACCTTTCTACTGCTCCCCAAGGATCACTAACACCCTCATCTCTTGCTTCTTGGCTGGTTGGGTAATGGCCACTTGCTCTAGCATGTGCATATACTTCTTCAACTCTTTTTTCAATTTGTCCAGGAACTTCTTCTGCAACTTGTTTACTTATATCGTTCCCATCTGCATCATAAAATCCTACTGGAAGAACATCACATAATGTTTTTGTAAGTCCTGGGTTTTCAGGTACTCTACCCCTTGAACCTCCTCTATATGTTTGTATAACACCCTCTTCATTTTTTATACCTAATGTTCCTTCTTTGTAACCAACAGCTACAAGTGCTTTTTGCAATTCACGTAATGGCATTCCATCTCTAATTTCAACATGCCCTACTGGATCTCCACCATATTTACTAGATGATCTGTCGCTCTCAATCATTTCAAAACAAGGAACTACATAGGTTGTAACTCTATTCACTGGTTCTGGTGTATTTGTTGATTGTGTCATTTTTGTGTTACCTCTTATTTACTCTTACTTGATGGTAACGCTTTGCATTATTTAAATCCTTGTCGTATTATATATTACGAAACATTTAAATAGGGTTTCTCACCCTCTCTAAAGCATGATTAAAGAAACACTAAAAAAAGTAGGAATGACTGAAAAAGAAGCAGAAATTTACATTGTTCTAGCACAATCAGGAGAACTAAGTGTCAATGAAATAGGTACAAAGGCTGGTTTGCACAGGCCAGTATGTTATGATGTGCTTGACAGACTCCTGGAAAAGGGATTTGTCTCATACATCCTGAAAAACAACAAAAAACACTTCAAAGCAATGCCTCCAGAAAAGATCCAAGAATACTTGCAAGACAAGCAAGAATCATTCCAATCAGCACTGCCTGAACTTACTGCACTTTTTGTTCAAGAAAAAGAAGGAACTACAGTGGAAGTACTCAAGGGGAAAAAAGTGTTGCGAACAATCTACACAGATATTATTAATGTACTTAAGAAAACAAAGAAGCCGATGTTGGCAATGGGGATCATGGAAAGAAAGTTTCTTGAATTTGATGAGATTGCAATAAAACAATACATAACTAAACTAAAAGAAAACAAACTACATGAAAAACTACTTGCAAGAGAAAGTGCAACCTTCTTTTTTGAAGGTGATCAATCAGAATATCGACTGATTCCAGACAATCTATTTAATCCCAATCCTACACACATCTATGGTGACAATGTTGCCATTATTGTCTGGGGAAATCCAACATATGGTATTATCATGCGAAGCAAGCAAGTTGCTGACGCAAACAGAAAATACTTTGAGCTGTTGTGGCAAACTGCAAAGAAGAGAAAAAAGAGCTGATTGTTCACTGCGCCAGATTCACATTCTTATATGCAGGATCATCTGTAACATCTCTTCCAAGTGGAGTAAGTTGTGCTGCTGCTTCTAGGCTGGGTACTTCGACTTCCACCAGAATTAAATCCCTGCCCTTGTACAAGTCAATTTCAGCTTCAAGAAGTCTCCCAGTGTTATTAGATTCTGCAAGAAAAAGCTTCTTTAAACGATATTTTCCCTCTCTTCTACCTTCTGTTGCAGGCCAGTGTCTATCAAACAATTCTTTAAGAATTGGCTCTTCATCTGGAAGTTCATCTCGTTCAACATCACCATCGCTTTTCATAGTAAAAAAGTAGACTCCATTAGCATTTCGTAGACGCGCCTCAGTGGGTTCAAAGTCAACTTGTCTACCGAGTTCTTTAGCAATTGTATACCCAATATCTATAGGTAAATATCCTTGTTTAATATTTATTCCATGTAATGCTACATCCTTTCGAACATCAGTCATGCTCTTATAGGATGGATCTAATTCAAAAAAAGCAGGGGTTGCTTTAGTAACACCATTCTCATAAACAAGAAACTTACGTTCTATTTCTTTTGCCATACGCAGAGGAAAAGTTGGCTATTTATATGCTTTACTTATCCTTTAAAAATCTAAATAAGACGAAAAGTATTTAAACAATCAGCACTTCTAAGTTACCATGGAAACAGTAACAGTACCTAAGGAAGAATTTGAACAAATGAAGAAAGAGATTGAATTACTTAAAGAAGGAAAACTCTATAAGCGTCTATTAGAATTTGAAAAAAATATTACTGAAGGAAAAAAGTTTACACGAGAAGATCTAGGATTCTAAACTTCTTGTCTTATGCTTTATTTTACTTATTGTCTTTTTTTGTTTTTTCTCGCTTGTTTTCATTTCAAATTCAAAGACATATATCTCATTAGTGGTTTTATTATGCTTGAAATAAAGACGTAGTGGTGGTTTCTTATTTTTAATTTCATACAATTGAATTCTTGGGTCAAGTAATTTTCCTGCAAAAGGACCTATAAGCTCCAGTTTATCAAGCATTTTTTTCAATATGCTTCTGATACTATTGTTTTTCCCTGCTTCTTGTAACTGTTTAATTATTACTTCATCAAAAACAAGTACATACTCCTTTTCCATCTAAACACCTAATTCTTCAGAATCCTAAGAACACACAAGTTCTGTGCGAGTTGCAACTTAACCTTAATATGAGAAATCTCTGGTTTTTTAGCACGTGTAAATCGTTTCTTAATTTCTTTTTTCTGAGCTATAACTTCTTTTATTAACCGCTGTATGTTCTGGACATAATGCTCTTCTTTAGGGAATGGAAAATCCTTTGTAAAATGCAGTGACAGATCAAGGTACTTAAATGACTCAAGGTAGTTCTTTTTGCTCAACAACTTGTCAGCAAGAACCAAGTTAGTATATACACGCAAGTAATGCATGTTTTTTTCATTGCTCTTCCGTTCATCCTTGCTCCATAATCGTTGACAAATGTAATGGAATCGTTCAAGTGGCATGAATTTCATTTAAACCACCTCATAATGTTGGTGCTGAGAATAGCACGAATGTCCTTGGGACTTTTACCAACCATGATTGCAGTGTCAATTAACATTTCCAGTGAAAACGCAGGATCATAGTATGGGTAGTCAGAACCAAATGCAATCTGGTCATTTGGCATGAGTTTCAGCAATTCATACAAGTCAAAAATCTTAATAGTTGAAATCTCAAAAATAATATTTTCCTTTCCTTTAAGAATTTTAATGCATTCATGCATGTCAACAAAGCACGCATGACCCATGATAATTTTTAGTTTAGGAAAACGCTTAATCACATCTCGAACCTGCTCTGCCAGGTTACGACAACCAAAACCAGTGTGGATAAGTAAGGGCATGTCATGCTTCAATGCTTGCTCATACAGTTTCATTGCTCTACTTGAATTAATATCAAAATCTTGACTACGTGGGTGAAGTTTGATTCCTCTAAATCCTAAACTAGCACATCTCTTCAACTCATCTTTCCAGTCTCCCTTGGGATTAAGTCTGCAGAATGGGATTAGCCTATCTGGAAAATCCTTTGATGCTTTGAGAATAAGATCATTTGGTTTTGTGAATGTTTTGTTGTACTTAGGGTGATTAAACGGAAATACAATTGCCTTGTTAATATTACACTCATCAAGCTTATGAATCATCTGTTTTGTGTGGATTCTTGACTGGTCTGCGTCAAGTCCAATGTGTGCATGAGAATCCACAATAGTAAGGTTTTCAAATATTTGCTCGTACAATCCTATTTTCTCACTATCAACAAAATAACGTGACCACTTTTGCATACACTAGAATTGAAATGATCTGATTATAAAGTTTGTGCTTAACAGTCCTAATCTAACTTCTGAAACGCCTGTTTGCAGAGCATAATCTCCTTGTACAGTCGGGTTGAATGGTCAAGGGCAATCTTACGGGCAATGTCTTGAGGAAGTGGCTCGTTATTCTTTGCTTTTTTTGCATTGTATCCTTTCTTTTTTGCAAAAGCAAGAATCTCATCAGAAACAGTTTTTTTATGAGTCAGCATATCATCAAATGGCTTGAGGAGTTGTTTCTTGTTTTTTCGTGACAGTTTTTTAGCAAGTCTAAGTAAAGCTTTACAATAATTATACACTTCTTTGTTTTCTAATCCGTGAAACGCTGCTTGTGGTTGCAATGTTCTTCTAACAAATGTGTCAGGGGGAATATACAATTTACTTCCTTCAATCTTAAAAGGATGTTTTAGCCCGATTTCTGAAGGTTCAACTTCAAGATGCTCGTCCTTAACCTCTTGCAAAATATATTTGATAACAGTAGTGCTTGCAGCAATCATCATTGGATGGTTCATGTCAGAACCGCGTTGTTCAAGTGTGCCGTTAGCATTAACTTTTACAGGATTCCAAGCAGTGTCAAGGACACTCGCATGTTTAGTCAGAACCCTTAAATTAATGCCAAGACGTTTAAGGTTTTCTTTCCAACCATCATACTTACGCTTGATAAAATCAATAAGATCTGTGCTGGTGTGTTCATACCACTGTAATGCTCCGAAGTCAGGATAGTTTGCGTACAAGCCTTGGGGGTAATTGAATACTTCACCACCCCTGTACACAATAACACGGGAGTCTTTTCCAATAAATTTTCCTTGGTAAAAAGGCGAGGACTGCATAAACGTGGTTAGTGCAGGATCCATTGCAATAAGAAGATTATAACTATTAACCATTGTTTTGATATTTTTTGACTTGACAAGTTGTTTGATAAACAGATTTACCGAGTCAAAAACACCCCATGGAAGAGTGTAATGGCAGTGAAAACCCACACATCTTCCTGCGATACTAAAGCGTTGTTTGCCAAAAATTTGCTCTTTTATTTTATAATTCTTATTTGCTTGAATCTCAGGTGTAAACACGCCAGGATAACATCCAAGTGGTAGAACTTTAAGATTTAATTTTTCTGCAGCAACCAGAACATCTTCAAAATTTTGCAAAAGACCCCCCATAGTGTGACGCAGTCGCACTTCAGGATGGCTGAGAACTTCGAGCATGTTTTTACCACATTCAGGGGCAAGAAGAACATCAGGGAATTGATCGCGGGTTGCTTTGATAAGTTCATTCCCACTGTTGACAACATTGCCATTATGGTCAAGGGTAAACATTTCAGCTTCAAGACCAATCTTGCACTTTTTGATTGCTTTACGAATACGCTGAGTGGTCATACCAGGAGGAATCTTTTTGACGCTCTTTTTTGTTGCTACCATGAATGGACTCACCTTTTTCTGTACTTTTTAAGGAATTGTTTTGCTTCGCCTTTCATGCCAAGTCCAAGACTGATTCCTACCACTAATGCAGTTGCCAGGGAGATTGCAGCAAAAAGAATCAAGAATACATTTTTCAAAAAGGAAATATTCACACCAAGCTGATCAACAGCAGTGATGATTATAACAAGTACAAGCAGTGCCTTAATGGCATGTATCATTGGCCTGGTGTACTTCCAACGCATCTCTAAAATCTTGTAAGTGATAAAATCAATAAATATCCAACCAAACACAATGATCAAGATGCCAAATACTAAGTTAGGTAGCCAATACACAATTTTTCTAAACATTTCTGAAAAGATCCCAAAAGGCAAGTAAGCTATTCCTTGGGTGAGGAATAGAATAAACACCACCCACTTAACAACCTTACCTGAAAACCGTGCAAAGCTTACAGCGCCAAGACTGTCTTTGAGGTCATCACGGCGTATACGCTTGTCAAGATTAAACTTGTATAGTATGCGGGTGGTTACATAGCCCAGTAACAAGGCAATAAAATAACCAATAATTATAATACCCAAGGCGACAATAATATTAGGCATAGACTTGAGCATAATCTTGTATGCAGTATGCATTTGACGAGAAATTTCTGTGACTATTGTGTTGAGTATTCCCATGTTGCCCCCACTTTAAGGTTAGTCACTATGCCACATGCTCTTTTTTAAAGGTTGTGGTTCTTTATATAAATATATGGTAGAGCGTAAACATTAAAAACCTGGCTGCCTCTGAAGCATGTATGCCAGCAAAAAAGAGACGAAAATTTCCAGCAACAGCCTATCCTAATGGTGACATGACTGATCAAGAACTCTTGCGCATGTTTGACAAGCAGTTTCCAAAATCAGCACGAACTTCTATTGGTGACCTAAAACGCACCAAGAACAGGAAGATGTACTGGGAGTTAAAGAAAAGGGGATTAGTTCTGACTGCTCTCCAAGGTGAGCGACATTACCCTGATCAAGACTAACAGTCTTTAAATAGTATCTTTGCATTCTTTAGAATCATGGCTTCAGCCCGACGACAGAGAGCAAAACTAGAACGCAAACGACTGTTATGGATACAATCAACCTTGGCGGGTGTGCATTTAGAGATAGCTAGCAGAGACACAGATGGCCAACCAAGGTGCTATGCAGGTAGGAATGACATTGAAAAAAGTCCTCATTCTGACTTGGTTGATGAAATTACCTCGGCTGGTTTATGGTTGCCATCTCGTATGACTGTTCTGTATGCTGATCCTGTTTTTTTTATGTATCAAGATCGTGTTTTTGACAAGGGCTTTGCGTTACTTGGTCCTCGTGAGCTTGCTTTAGTTCAGGTAAGTGAATATCTTAGGGGGATGGATGACGAAGATAGCCACTATTTACTGGAGCGATTTGAAGATAATGTTGCTGAAATTGCAGACAAGTACAGACAGGACTTTCCAGGTAGGGTTAAAATTGGGGTGTATGATCCTGGAACCCAGGACTCTATAGACCGTGTTCTAGCCAAATGAGCCAAAAGCTTTATAAACCCCCTCTTAAATCAGCAGTATAGATATCTATGAAACGAAGTTCACGACGTTGGAAAAAGAAAGGCCAAATGCGATGGAAATGGCAGCGAAAGCGTATGAAGAAGGAAAAGCGCCGACGTGTTAAGAAGTAGATAATTCTCTAAAATTCTTTAATGTACTAGCACACCAACTATAATCATAACATCCATAACAATCCACAGGGTGTTCGCAAATATGATTGGTTTCTCATTATGAACAATGCCATAGAGTAGCCAGAAAAATGCAACAAACAAGTAAGCACTCCAAGTGATAACTGAAACTCCAGCAACACTTTGGTCTATCCAAATCTTTGCAAGTTGTGGCAAGGTTAAGACAATGCTGAACACTGCAACAAAGTACACTGCCTTGTCAAGAAAACGTTTGAATGGAAATGGGTGTGGGTATGGCTCAAGCTTGTGGTGAACACGTTTACGTGTGTGATGGTGGTGTGGGCCTTGACTATCATGAACCATGACTAAGAATGAGTGATTACTTTTTATTAATGTTGTGGCATTACATTGCTTGGATCCAAAAGATCCTCTAAGAATTGTGGAAGATCACTCATTGTGCACGCCTCATTCGGCGCTCTTCTCTGACAGCTGCGTAATGTGTACCTGCCATAAGCATGATCTCTTCTCTTGAAGGAATAGCGTCTATGCCTTCTCTTACTCTGCATTGGAGCACAAACCCATCTTCTTTCTCGTGTAGGTATTCAGAGCGAAGGGCTTTTCCGTCTTCAGGTGATGCAAGGCCTTCTCCTATATCATGGATTGCACTGGTGATAAGCTTTTCTTTACCATCCCTACTGTGTTCAACGACATCAACATTAACCTCACCCATATACCATTGGCTTTCAGATTCTTCAATGACTATGATCAGCATGTTAGAACCAGGTGTACCATACTCTTCAAATTCAAGGTAGTGCACGGCAAGCTGGTACATTTCTTGTTTTTGTAATATTTCAAGTGTTGTTCCTTGTACTGGATCTTCTAATCCTAATTCAAGGGTTTGACGAAAGTCTTGTTCAAACTCTTGGTTTTCTTGACTTACTTCTATTGTCTCACCATACAGTATTTGATGTGATGCTTGTAATCGTGCAATTAACTCTTTGAGTGGTGCTTCTTGAGAACTGTATGTCTTGTATATTCTCCTATTTTCAGTTTGTTGAAATAATCCATTGTATATTTTCTTGAATGGAAGCATTGTTTGTGCATCTATATCTTGTTGTATCATTTTGCTTAGAACGCGTGCAGTTCCATGGTAAAGAGAAATTAACTCATTTGTTGGATCACCGTTTACCTTAATAATCTCATCATATAATCTATCTCTGTCTCTCATAAGCACTTGTATTGCCCTTATGGGGTCAAGTCTACCAGTAACGTCTTTTGCTCGCATACTACGGGGTGCAAGATAGCGATAGCCATCCCCTAGTCCCAATAGTTTCATTTCTTGTCTAAGAACACTTGTCATAACTGCTAGATCATGGTCACTATGGAAATTAAGAACAGTAAGGTCATGATTCCTGAGCAAATCTTGTGCAGTTTTCCTGCCTTGTTGTAGCGCTGCCAAAACTTCTGGCTCAAGTTCATCAGGCTTTTTGACAGGCTCATCTTTGCCCACAGGGTATAGGTGGAGTGGAGGGGGTCCTATTTCTGTAACAGAATAACCCTCATCAACAATTGCAGGAACCAAGTTTCGGACAAATGGTTTGTCACCAGAAACTACTGCAATGCGAAATGTTTCTTTTTCTACAAGGTGTTCTAACTCAGCAGGCAGTGTCATATAACAAGAGAATAAAGAGATGGTATTTAAGCCTTACTGCTTAAGTTTGAAGTATAGACGTCGATTAGACTTTCCCTTGTTCTCACACTTTAGAATTTCTATATCACCAACTTCAGTGGTGTTTTTGACATGTGTGCCACCATCTGGTTGCTTGTCCAGTGTTCCAATTTCTACAATTCTGATCTTAGTTAGATTTGGGGGCAGGCCTTTTGCTAATTTCATGAATTGTTCAACATCTGCATCCTTGTCTAAGAAGTACACTTTGACTTCATGGCTTTCCTTCATTGCTGCGTTTGCTTTTGCAACATACTCAGCTAGTTTTTCACGGTCAAAGTTTTCTAAAGAAAAGTCAATACGGGTTTTCTCAGTTTCTAACTGGTTTCCAGTAATCATTGCACCTGCTTCCTTGTGTAAGAATGCAGCAAGCACGTGTGTAGCAGTGTGGGTTCGCATGAGCTTGTATCGTCGATCCCAGTCAACACTAACAGTTACTTCGTCACCCACAGCAAGTTGTGCATCACCCTCAACATGGTGGTTAATTTCACCATCTTTTTTCTTGACTGATACTACCTTGAATTCTGCATTATCACTTTTTCGCACAAGTTTTCCTGTGTCAAAAGGTTGTCCACCACCTTGCGCATAGAGAATGGTCTTATCAAGTACAACAAATTCGCCATTGTCACCTCTTACAGTTGTGACTGTGGCGTCGCACTCTTTCAAATAACTGTCTTCTAAGTAAAGTTGTTGTGTCATAGAAATGAAAAGAAAAATAAAGAATTAATAAAGTTTATTGTTTGATTCTGTTGTTTAATCAACCATGTCTTCTAACTGTAACAGAAGAAGACTTGCAGCTCGTCCTGGACCTTGACCAAAAACATGTTCTTCTAATTCATCATGGTCTTCAATCATACGGTTGAACTCACCTTCATACTGTGCGCCACCAATTACAATCTGGGGGTATGCATGTGGCACTCCTTGATTGTCAGTGTATACAACAGTGCTTGTGTCAAGGAAAGCACCACGGTGATCAAGAACACCTTCAGCAATGTCAGGAAGTTCATCAGGTCTGATACTAGTTAATGGTCGCAGTGTTTTCTGGGCAGCAACATAGGTTGGGCCATTTTGTCGAACAGCTGCTTCATAATGTACTTCCTCATTGCCTTCCTCATCAACGTCAGTACTATGGATTGTTGGTGTATTAAATCCTAATTGAATCAACAATGTGTGTGGAGGACATGGATCTCCTGGTCGAGAGTGTCGCTTTCGCGGTGCAAAATCCAATGGGATTTTTTCACTGTCTTGACCCTGTGTCGCGTAGAGATCAAAAATAACATACCTTGTCTCAGTTATAACTCCATTGTCATCCATTTCTCGAATTGACTCAGCACCTTTAAGCACCATACCAAATCCTAAGTGTCCCATGTTATAAAATCGTCCGGTGTGTATGTCTCGCTCACCTTGTTCCCAATCTTCTTCATGTTCTTCACCCATGAAAACATCAACACCATTGCCTGCCCAGTTTTCAATATCATCCTGGACACGAAGCTTGAATGAGATATCTTCACCATCAACTGTTTGGAGGGTGTATGTTCGTGATTCATTATCTTGAGGAAGTCGGACAGTCATTTTTGTGTCAACAAATTGACCCTTTGTAAGCATCATTTGAATTGATTCAAACACTGCATTTCCGTTTCCCCATCCAAAGAATGCGTATACTGCATCTTCAGGACTGTCTTCATTTGGAAGAATTTCATGGAAGTTTCCATCTTCAGCTAGGTCAGGGCCATATTCGTTTCTGAATTCATGTTCAAACAATTCTCCATTAATCTCAACATCAAGTGTTCTGACAAGGACATTGTTTTCATTTCGACCGTTCCATTCATGTTCTCTTTCATGTCGTAAGACTTTAATCCGGTATTCTTCTTGGCCAAATCTTACAATCTTTTCTAGTGGTATGTAAAATGGTGTGGTTCCTGTCATGGAACTATCAAGTACTTCAACATCTCCAAGAATACTTCCAAGTTGCACAAAACTTTGTGTTAGATAATCTTCTACCATTTCAATTTCTGGAGAATCATTCTCTAAATCTCTATCGGGCATAAGGATAGTTACACCTTCTCCGCCATTATGAGCATGATCAAGCAGAAGGTTCATTGTTAATTCAGATGCAAATGTGTAGCCTCCAGCTAAACGTCGGCATTCAGGTGCTTTGTCAAGACCTTGGCCTCCACCATTTTCTGGTAGGTCAACCGGGACTTCAAGATCATCTTCTGGTAATTCTCCTTCGCCTTCTCCCTCTCCTTCGCCACCATCATATTGGGGATCAACTGGTTCTTCAATGGGGATGATTGGATCATCTGGTTTGTCAGGATCTTCAGGTTGGATAGGGAGTTCTGGGTCAGCTGGAACTTCAGGGGTGTATTCGCCTTCTCCCTCGCTAGCTTCAACAGGCAGTTCATCTTCTGGTTGTGCTGGTCCAACTGGTGTGACTGTTGCACCTGGTGGTATGTTTTCATATCCTGTGCCTGCGTCAGGGTCGTTTAGTGAATCTTCAATACCTGGTCTTCCGCTTTTATCATCTTCGCAACCCAGTCCGAATAAGCCAGGTGCTAGAAGTGTTCCAATTAGTGCTCCGCGAGCAGCGTATTTTTTTACAAAGTGAGGTATCATTATGCTCAGTCTCCTTCCCAAAAGCCTGTTTTCCCTGCTACCTAAACATCCTCAGAATTCGCCTCAATAGTCGTTAGAATGAAGTGATAGTATTTAAGTGTTTCTCTATTCACGGGTATGTCCCGAGAGTCTTTCTGAGGGATAGCACTGCCTTGAAGTCTGTTCGGAGGCACCCCGATTTATGCAGGGGTGCCGACGTAGAATCAGCGAGCGGATGCGAGCGTTAACCTTCGCAGTGCTATCCCTCCTGCACAAAAAGCAAGATTCGGGACACACCCTCTATTCACTGTCCTCGACAGCGTCTTTCTTCTTTTTACTCTTTTTTGGTTTCTTTTCAATATGTAGTGCCTTCATTATCTTATTTAGCTTTTCATTAATTATGTCAAGATCTTGAGTAGTAATATTGCAATTACAACCGCCACTGGAGTTATTCTTGTCTTTTTTATAACAGCCATCACAATACACTGGCTTGTTTGATGTTGGTTTGAAAGGAACTTCACATTGGTCACCACAAGAAGCACAGGTAACTTCTGTCATACTAAAATCACGTCGGTTTCTACTGCCGTGTCTTGAACCTCTGTCAGAGAATCGTCCGCCACCTCGGCCACCACTTCGACCGCCGTCTCGAGGTCTATCTCCAAAGCCTTTTTTACCTCGACCACCATCTCTAGAAAATCGTGGGCTAGAATCTCTTCCGCCTTTTCTTCCTCTTCCGCGTTCAAAACGTGCCATAAGTGCCTTAAAATTTATAGTAGTATATAAGGGTGTTGGTGGTATCCTATTCTTTTTCGAGTTGCAAGCGCACACCACCAACTAATTTTGCATACAAGTTGAACAAGCAGGCTTCAACAATCCCAAACGCAAATCCAATTGCAGCAAAAATAAGTGGCATGCCAATCAGTGCTCCAAAAGCGAGAAGAGTTCCATAACTGAGCCCTGGTGTTTCAGTGGTGGTTATCCATCCTAGTGTTACCATGGTGTCTATGATAAAACCACCGAAAGAGTAGAGTATTCCCATCAACAAGCCAAAGAAGCCCCAAGCAATTGCTTGTACTTTTGCAAATGAAATGACCTGTAACTTTTTTACTTTTCTCATGGGATCTTGCTGGTTATTTGAATATATAAATTTTCCTTCTTTACTGTCTTGCTAATTCCCACATTTGTTCAAAGAATCTCTTTTGTTTCTGTACTATTGTTTTTGACTGTATGAGTATTGCTCGTGGTTTTTTACCCCAGGTGATTATTGCCATTTTATTGTTGCATATGCCTGTGTTTTCTGGAAGGGGATACTCTACAAATTTCATTTTCAAATGTTTTCTTTTGCTGTACAGTTTTTTCAGTTGTTTGGGGGCTATACCTTGGACATGCAACTTTTTATCTTTTCGTTTGGCATCAAATCGTTCATAGAATTTTTGGATTTCCTCATTGTGCTCTTGAACATCTGCTGAGAAAAACATAAAGGTGTCTTTAGGCTTGGTGTTTTCAATAAGGGTGTACAATGCAGTTTGTACTCCTTTTACTCCCTCGAATATTTCAGCGTCTTCTTTTTCTGCTGCCAATGATTGTTTTTCTTTGAGTTTTGGAAGTATGTTCTTGAGTTGTTTCTTTTTATCCTCGACATAGGAGAGAAGGGTTTGTGGGTCAGCAGAATGATATACTCGAGCTTTTCCTTTTTTGACATAGGTGACAAGACCTTTTTCAATAAGGTTGTTGAGTGTAAAGTGGAGTACTGAGTTTTGAATTCTTGCTTTTTTAAGAATGCTTCCTGCTGTACTGGGTCCTAGTTCTAGTAATGCTAGGTATACATTGATCTCACTCTTGGTCAAGCCAAGATCTTCGAGGATTTTCATGTTCATTAAATGAGGGTACTTTTGTTGTATTTAAAACTTTTGATTATCCTCCAGTAAAGTAGGATAAATATTGTAATGTAGGGGGTGATTCCACTAAGAAATAACAAATGGATTCAGAAAACAGTTTTGTACTTGGAGAACGGTATCTTGCGTATGTTAATAGTACCAATGAAAAAGAGATGCTCAGAGACTATGTTACTTGTGAGTATGTTATGGGTAATCTGCCTATTAAACCAAATGATACTCGACCAAAAAATATCTTAGATCTTGGTTGTGGCACTGGTGCAAACTTGGGGTGGCTCATGGAGTTATTCAAGGGGCACAATGTCGAAGGAATTGACCGATCCAAAGCACAAATTAGTCAAATTACTATTCCTGGCGCTCCTGTTATGCATGTTGCTTTTGAAGATCATCGCAAAGGTAATTATGATTTTATACTGGCATCTCATGTTTTACAATACATTGATACACCAGGGATTGAATTTATTGGCAAAGTTCGTGAGGCACTTACCACAAATGGTGAAGCATGGTTTATTCAACAAAGAGTGATAGGTATGTATGAAATAATTGGGCATACGAGGAGGTATGTGGAAAACTCTCGCTTGAAACACTGGTTGTCTTTTGAAGACTATGTTTTGATGCTTCGTAGCGCTGGGATTCCTCATGCTAGAAAAGCACTCCGAACATCTTTTGAAGGTGTTAATTTCAAAAATCCAACTCCTCAGGATAAACGACGGCTAGAGTTTATACTGTGTTTGCCCCATGATTTTGATTAGTTGTTAGAGTTAAAGTAGTTAAGGCACCAGTCATTTTCATACTTTTTAGCGTCAACGTAGTATCCATAAAGGTCACAAAAAATTCAACTTAATTCCTGTTATACGAGGGTGAGGAGCGTAGCGACGAAAGCGCAGCGTCCCCAAGCGACCAACGGGGGCGCAGCGTATGACGCAGGGAGCCACGTCACCACATCAAGTTAAAGAATAAAGCGTAAGCAATTAAGGTGTTCGTTTCCTACAAGCACGAAGTGCCATCAAGAAAATAATCTAGGCGGGCGTTTTCAAATACTTTATATATTCTATTGATTATTCTTAGCATTATGTACAAATTAAGTTTTAAAGTCAGGCACAAAGGATGCTTTGAGACAGGACTAAGTATAAAATTCCCTAAACATCATATTACTGTAGTGGACATTCAATCAACACATCCAAAAGAAAAACAGTATTTCTATTATGTCACAGGTGATGCAAAGAAATTTGATGCAATTATTACTTATCTAAAAAAATCAAAAGGTTACAAACTCACTAAAGAAATTGAAAGATCCAAGGATACACTTTTACTTCTTGTTGTTCTTTATCAGACTGGATATATTCAAAATGTAATTCAAAAATACAATGGTTTCTTTATTGATTTGCATACTGTCTCTGAAGGTTATGAATATTGGCATGTTGGAGTTGTTGAGCGGAATTCAATTGATAAGATGTTGCCAGAGTTGAAAAAAATGGGAGAACTCAAAGTTTTATACATTGGACAAGTTGAATTTGCTAATACGCTTCTGTCCAAACAACAAAAGAAAGTCTTTATATTTGCATACGAAAATGGTTATTATGAAATCCCTCGAAAAACAACAGTAGCTAAAATAGCGAAATCATTAAAGTTAAATCCTGCAACAGTAGGAGAACATCTTCTGAAAGCTGGGAATAAACTGGTTAAATCAATGGCGAAAAGACTTTAATTCCCGTACCAGATATATCTGGTAAAAATATTATATTCTAATGTCTATACTACTTTAGAGTTATGACAGAAAGAGATATAAGTAGCGTGTTGGAAGAAGGATTAGGGATAGATTTAGGTTCGCCTGTTTTGATAGAAGAAGCACCATTCACCTACTCAATAAAGGATGAAATTTGGGATAATTGGTTTCCGTTTGCATATATTGCTTTCCAAAGACTAAACCAAGAAAAAGTAAAATCATTTGCTACAATTGGAACAGGTTCTGGTGCTGATGCTGTTGGAGCTTTGCACACATTTGTCAATCTTGATACTTTAGTCCTAACTGACGTTGATGAAAGAGTTGTTCCAATTGCGAGAGGAAATGTTGAGAGGTATGCTAGGGATGTTAATGTTGTTGCTTTGACAGGATCATTGTGCCAACCATTAAGGGAACATGGTGTAAAAGTTGATGTCATCTATGAAAATCTGCCTAATGTACAAGATGCAGAGGAAATCATCAATGGGTACAGAAGAGCATCAAGGTACGTAGCAGGTTCTTTTGATGTAAATGATGAACAAGCAAGGGCTTACCTATTGGAATCACATTTAGCTTCTCTTATCGAAGCAAAAGAATCACTTAATCTCAATGGATCGGTTATTTGTAGTATTGGTGGTAGAGTTCCATACGATAGATTAATCTCATTAGTTGAATCAACAGGGTATAGATTCCAAGAATTAGTTGCAGGATTTAAAGTACAAACAGAACCAGAAGAAGTTTTGCCTGGTTATGCTGAAGCAGAAAGAGGAGATGTGGCTTTTGATTTTTACAAATACGATGATGCAGTTGAATTTCTTCGAAGCAGAGGAATGAAGAAACCGTTTATTGATTTACAGGGAAATGAGTTAAAGGAATTACTCACTCCATTCAGAATTTCAGCTAAAGAGGCTTTAGAATTATATCAACAAGATAAATCATACAAAATTGGACACACTGTACACATGATAAGAGCAACAAAAAATCAATAGCTACTTTTCTTTAAGTCAAGGTCTTTTCTTACTTTATCATAATATTTATGATCTCCAAGATGAAATTCAATGTAAATAGAATTCTTGACTTTTACAAACATAATCCTATACTCTGTATTTCCAATACTGAATGGGTAACGGAATGTGAGAAGTTCGCTTACTCTCCATTCTTTATACGGTTTTTTTGACCCAATAAGGATAGGCTGAATATTATTCTTTACCACATCTTCAACCCACTTGTAGATTTTTTCTGCTTTTGTATCGGTAAGCGAATTAACAATTTGATCAAAGTTTTTACCTAAAAATTCTACTTTGTAAGCTTGTGAAATTAATTGTTCAATTTTATTTTTGAACTCGTCTGAATTAACCATGTGCAAATCCCCTTGTAATGGAATGAGTAAGATCATATAAAAAACTTTGGGCAGAATAAGTACGAAGGTCTTTGTAGAAACCCGCCTGAGTATAAAAAAATCTTTTGAGATAGGATTTCTTTCTATGTTTGGTTATTACGTTTGGAACATTTTCTTTAATATATCTTAAAACATCCTCATAATTCCTGAAATCACTAATTTTTTTATCTAACTGAAAGGTATCTAAGATTTCTCCTGTTTTAAAGTATTCAGTATAAAGAACAAGGAAGCGAACATCTTTATGATATTTATTTTTTTGATTGAGAAGAGTAGGAACTGCTTCATTTACAACATGCCAATAATCTGAGATGGTAACTTTAAGTGGTTTTGTTGGTACAATGTTTTTTGCTATGCAACTCTTTGATATTGAGTGGTAGAATAATGAATATAAATCGTTAAAGTCAATAATGGTTACTTTTGCTTTTTTATTGCTTACTTTAATTTCTTTTTTTGATCTTGTAACAACAAAAATATCAATATCTCGATACTTTTCTTTGTAAACGAATGATCCTGTAATGAAGCAATATTTAGCTGGAATTTCATCTAGTAAAGCTTGTGCTACTTTGATTCTTTCATCGATAATTTGTACATCATGCGGATTGTAGATTATCATTTTATTACTTATTTCATACATATATTTAAATCTTTCTATATTTATGGTTAAAATATATAAAAAAAGTAACATTAAGAAAACGCCCGCCCTATCTTTTTTAGAAACGAACACCTGTTAGCAATTAGAGTTTACATTCTTGTTTACATCAAGTGGCTCTCGAGTAATATGTCGTATAATCCTTGTTATATGTCCCGACCGAAACGAAGTGTAGGGAGAGCGCAGCGTCCCCTGAGCGACCAGCGGGAGCGAAGGCGTATGATGCAAGACTTTTACCGTTCACTTTGCAGAAACTTCAAAATTAAAGGGCAAATTTATTTCGTCTTTGTTATCGGCACAAAAATTTCCTCGTGTGGTACTGGTTTGTACTTCAGTTTAGAACCATTTTTTGCAATTTCTGTTAAAGCGCTCAACAGCATATCAATATCTTTCTTGGTATTGTGTATAGCGAAACTTGCCCGCACAATTCCATATGAAGCAAGACGATCACCATTTGCGATTTTTTTCTCAATCTTTTTCTGCTTGGCGTCTGAAATATTGAACCAACGTCGGACAAGGCGATGATTGCAAATGGTGCCGGCACGTGTTTCTATTCCATACTCGTGTTCCAGAATGGACGCAAGCTGGGCGTGATGAATACCAGCGAGATTAAATGGGAAAGTACCAATGCGGTCTTCAGATAAGTATTTCTCTGGTGGAACATACATTGTAATTTTTGGAACTTTCGGCAAATGTTCAGCCATGTACTTGACCAGCTCGCGCTCGTGTTTCTCAACTGCTTTCCAGCTTGCGTCCATAAGGGCCTGACAACTTGCAGCCAAAGCGACAATCCCAGTAACATTCCACGTGCCGGTTTGGTGACGCTCTTGCGGCAGTGCCCAGAGGATATCGTTTTCACTAATCATGTCGATTGAGCCACCGCCTGGGTCTGGTGGGATAGTGTCAAGCAATGATTTTGGCAATGCAAGGACGCCAATACCAAAAGGTGCATAAACTTTGTGAGCAGAAAAAGCAAGAGCGTCAACATCGTCTTGCTTCATATCCATTTTTCTGTGCGGGGCAAGTTGAGCGGCGTCGATAAAAAGTAGAGCTTTGTATTTGTGGGCTATTTTCGAAAGTTTTTGAATGTCGGGAATATATCCGGTCTGATTTGACGCACCAGTCATGGTAATCAGCTTGAGATTTTTGCCATGCTTTGCGGCTTTCTTTTCCAAATCATCATAGTCAATAGAGCCATCCTCGTGAGCGATGACTTCGACGACTTGTGCTTCAGTATTGTAATGCCATGGCAGGTTGTTGGACGTGTGTTCTATTGCAGACGTGATAAGCACATCTGACTTTTTTAGTCGGAGAAGTCGAGCGAACAGATTGATAGCCGCACTCGTGTTTTGCGTGAAGAGCAAAGCATGGCTCTCTGGCAAATTCAAAAACTTTCGAATGCTGTTGAGCGCGTCTTGCACTTTGAGATAAGTGATGTTGGCATGAGGACCAGCTCCTCTATGGAGCGCTCCATATGTTTGCAAAAAATGGTTCACTTCTTTGAGCGCAATCTCGAATGGCGGAGTAGTCGCGGCATTATTCAAAAGTACCACACGAGATTTCTTGCCTGGGGTTAAGGTAATGGCATGGTTTGTGCCGATAACTTTTGGTAATGCCATAAGAAATAAATTTGCCCGAAACTATATAAAGTATTCTATCAAGTATCAGTAAAAATAGGTAAAAAATCTTGCATCATATGTCGTATAACGATGTTATGCAGCATGGGGTTTATCCCCATGTGCGAGACGTCAGTCGAGCAAGTATGACGCAAACGAGCCAAGACAAGAATTAGAGTGACTTTCTGTCATTTATGATTGAATATCGAAAACGAGAACTTCTTTTACTTTTGATTTTTGTAATTCTTGTGCTTCTTTATGTTCATCAAGATTGTTATATGCAATGATATCATCTTGTGATTCAAAATTCATTATTACTCCATATGTGAAACCATGAGCAAGATGCGTTTTAGAACTAATATTTTCTCCATGTTGAATGCTTTTAATACCTGTTAATTTTTCTTTGCATTCATTAAATTTATTCATTATTTTTGAAATATCTTCTTTTGAAGTATTTTCATTGAATTTGAAAAGTAATATATGTTGTATCATATTTGGTTTTGAAAATGCAAAATTATATAAATTTAATCAAAATATTAGAGATAAAATGAATTTTGAAAAGTATGAACTAGCACAAGGGAATATTATGATTGCTTTCTCTGATAAGAATCTAAGTGTTGGAACATTAGAATTAAATCCAAAACAAGAATTATCTAAACATAATCGTCCTGCATTAGAATCATTATTTCAGTTAAAAGGGAAATGTATGATGAAAATTTTTGAAGGAAATAATGTTAAAGAAGTTGTTTTGGAAGAAGGGCAATCAATAGATATTCCAGCGCTTACTTTTCATATACATTCTAATCCATTTGATGAGAATTCTGTTACATTTTGGAAAGCAAGCGGAGATATTACAAAAATCATTGAGGATATAAGAAGCGGGTCTCACATGTAAGAAAGTCGCTCTTGTTAAATTTTAAATCTCTTGGCTCGTTGAGTAATATTCTGCATAACGATGTTAGGCTCCCCCCAACTTTACGTTGGGGTCGAGTGTAGCGAAGCGGAACGAGAAGTTTGTTTCTTGTCGTGCATAAGACTGGCGCCGATTAACACCTGTTGTTTTTAGTTTTAGTAGTTCAGAGAAAGGGGGGAGTTCAGTTTAGTTTATTAAGCAATCAGGAAAATAGGTATATTTGAATTCTTTTAGGATTATTGACAGTTCATGGGATTTAAGTTCATCTTTGAGGATGGTTCTTATTTCCATGAGTATTTTGTTAAGTTCATCGCTCGTCTTTAATCTTACTTCAAATTGAATGTCATGTTTGCCAACAGATTTGTAATAGTAAGTCAGGTTGGGATGGTTGGTGATATAATATTGCAATTTTTTATGAGCAGTTTTGTTACTTTCATTTAATTTGAGCATGACCATATACCAACTATATCCGATAGACTTACTTCCAGACCAAGCACTTGGACGATATTTCAAGATAATTTTATTTTTCTCTAATTTTTTGAGATGATGTCTAACGAGTTCTCTTGAAATGTTTGTTTTTTTGGCAATATCTGTTGTAGGTAATCTGGCATCATGAGATAATGCTCTTAAAATTTGTAAATCAGTCTTTGATAATGAGAAAGTTTTTGTGTCTTTTTTTGGAATTTCATTAAATTCTTTTATTTTGAATGGTTCATAGAAAAAAGGCAGAGGGATAGGAAGTTCTTGTTCAATCAAATTGATAGCATAGGTTTCAATATGATTTTTGAATTTTCTTTCCATCTCTTTCATTAAATTATTTGCTTCAACATAGTCTTTAACAAAAACTTTCAAAATAAGATCATAATTCCCGATACATTTTAGCACCTGTGCAATGTTGGGGTGATTGGTCATTACTTTGATGATTTCTTCTTCAACAGCATTATCAATATTTCTTAATTGGATATTTACAAAATAAATCTGCCATCCTAATTTATTCACATCTATTACGGTATTGAATCTGATTAGTATTCCTCTTTCAATTAATTTTTTAACTCTATAATTGACAACTTCTTTGCTTAATCCCACTTGTTTAGCAATTATGGAGTAAGGGGTTCTTGCGTTGTCAAATAGTTCTTTGAGGATCTTCCTGTCTTTAATTGAAAGTACGCTTAATGGAATATCATATTTTGGTTCATTTTTAGCCATATTTTAACAGATTGTTTATTTTGTTTATAAATGTTTCCATCTGATAAAAATTATTGGGACAAATTTTATATACTTGCTAAGACCACTGGAGAGTAATAAAATCAAATAAACAAACAAGAGGTAAATGAAAATGAATAATATATTAAATTTAGTCGAACTCTTACAAGATGAACAAAGGATAGTTGAACTCTACGGAAGAGCAGGACTTCCATTTATACCTGATAAAGAGATTGCGACTGTTCAGGAAAGATTTGGAACAACCGATTTGGCTGAATTAGAACAATTAGCTGTATTAAGAACCGATTATGGTGGTTCATCTAATTATAAAGCATCGAGAACCGCTGATGATGAGGGTAGATTATCAATTGAATATCTTGGTAGGAACAATAACCCTACAAATGGCAAACTTGAATTAACAATCTGTGATGCTGAAGGTAGTTTGAATGTTTCTCTTGAAACTGAGTCTCAAAATCTAACTTATCTTCGACAACTTGTCTATGTTAAAGATGACGAAAGAAGAACTTATAATTTTGACAGAGGTACATTTAGGATTGATGATGTAAGAGGTGAAGCTATTTTTGGAGAAGAACATGCTTTAACTTCAGAAACACTTTCGGAAGGAATTGAGCGTTATAACCAAGTCATTGATAAGGCTGTGCAACTCCTAGGTTCAGAAGCCCAACCACTAAAAAAATCAGAAGAATTAAAATTAACAAAAATTGATGTTGTTGGAAAATCTGAATATGTAGTTCATTTTAATGATGGGTTACAAGCTCACATAAAGAATAATCCTATTATGTCTATGGGACACACATTGTATAGAGAATTTGAAGCAAGATACTCACATGAGGGACAAGACATTGGAGAAACGTATGTTTCACGAGATGGAAGATCTTCAAGCAGGAGAAGTGATGAAACAACGGTTAAAGGAGAAAGGCTTGGTGAAATTATGGAACACTTAGAAGCTATAAGAGATCATCCAAAAGTTGCTGGAGAACAGGAACTTCGTCTTTTAGATGACGCAATAGGCAATCTGCTAGAATTTTATGAACCACTACAAAGGAAATTTGATGTAGCCCAACCAAAAGAACCTAAAGTTAAAACATACAATCTTTAGTTTTTTCTTTTTTTACTGAACTCCCCCCGTTAAAGTTTTAGTGTTAATCGTAGTTTTAGTTCTTAGAAAGGCGCCAGTTTAAGTTGTTAGATTTAGCGACAGCGTAGTATCAAAAAAAGGTCACAGAAAATTAAGCTTAACGATGTTAAGCTTCCTCGGGTTTATCCCGAGGTGGAGCGTAGCGACAAGTTT
>CAYFJX010000009.1:0-71296 GCA_964343705.1 uncultured Methanosarcinales archaeon | reverse complement strand
AGGAAAAACCATCTACATCATCACCATTGAAATATAGAGGGTTTCATATTAGCCAAAGATAACTTTACACCACAAACCACTATCTTTGTACTATACCCTCCAAGCAACATGGACACTCAAATCTTAAAGGAGATTGGTTTAACCACAGGAGAAATCAAGACCTATCTAGCCCTACTCAAGCTTGGTCCAACAAGCACAGGACCACTAGCCAAAGAATCAGGAGTAAGTAGATCAAAACTTTACATCATCCTAGACAAACTCGAGAAAAAAAGGACTTGTTGCCCATGTAGAAAAAAGAGGAGTCATACATTTTTCTGCTGTTGAACCTTCCAAAGTACAAGACCTCCTTACACAAAAAGAACAGCAACTCCAAAAACTAAAACAAGACTTTGAAACATTCCTACCTCAACTTGAAGCATTCCATAAAGATGCACAACAAGAAACACAGGTCACTGTCTATCAAGGGCTGAAAGGATTACAAACAGCACATGAACATACTTATCTGAAATTAAAACGTGGTGAAGGATATTATTACTTAGGTGTTCCTGCATACCAACCCAACATAAGTCATTTGTATTGGAAGCGAGACCATGCACGTCGACAAAAAACAGGCATTAAAGCACAGATTCTTTTTAACACTGATGCAAATCCAAAAATTCTAGAACAACGTAACTCCTACAAGGGTTGCGATGCACGCTACATGCCTATTGACATACAAACACCTGCAATGATTTTTTGTTACAAGGATACAACGTGCATTACCATTCAACATCCAGTTATTATCACCATTGAAATAGTCAACCAACAGATTGCAGATTCATTCAAAGCATACTTTGATGCATTTTGGAAAGAGAGTAAAAAATTCTAACCATTTGCCTCAACAGCAGCAGGAAAGTACTCATACTCAGCAAGTGAGGATGCTCGATAGGAAATAACTGCTGCTTTGAGTGCTCCTTGAATGTAGAAAGGCAGGTTTTTTGGAAGAAAGAAAACACTGCCTGCTTCAATTGGCCATTCAGTAAGTCCGCCTTGCAGCGTACCAATAACCCCTCGTCCTTGCATAATATACAATGCTTGATGAGATTGATTATTAACTGCTGAACCTTGTGCTGGAAAGCGTGATGTTTGCATGTGCAGTTCTACATTGAGATCTTCATGAGTAAGATCATTAGCGCGATAATTCACTCGCTTGCCCGATGTTTGTGGTAACAGCTGAACAGCTGCTTGTTTTTTTGTAACAACTAACGGCGCATGTTTGTCTGTGCCTGTAGTTACCAATGCATCAATAGAAAGTAACTCAAAATTATCTGGTTCAGTAACAACTGCTTGTGAAAAAGGAGGAATGTATGCTAACCGTTCTTTTTCAAGACGATAGGTAAGTTTACCAGTGTGAAATCGTGCATGCCCTGACAAACCAAGCAACAAGGTGTGCTCACACTCATTGCCGGGATAATGATACTCACTACCTTCAGAAGTAAGACGCATACGAGCAACAGTAAGTCTGCCTGGATAACTTGGAAAGTCAAGATACTTCCTGATACTTCCATGTTCTCCATGATCTTCAAAAGAAGCTTCGTTCTCATGCACAACTAAGGGTTCTAAACCTTCATCCATGAATACTAGAATTAAAGAGTGATTTAAAAGGTTACTGTTTGATAATAGGCTCTAGGTCAGACTTTGGTCTGAGGACAAGAACACGACGGTGACTTTTGTATTCCTCAAGCATTAACTTAACATGATCCCGACCAGTTACAAAAACAAAATCTGGTTTTTGATGGTAGTCTGCAAGTGCAGGTGCTGCAGCTGTGTAGTAGCGTGATCGTGCGTCGTGTGTTGCTTGTCTAAGTTTAGCAGAGGCAACTATAAGATCAGTGGATTTATCCAAGCGCGCCATAAAGCCGACCGGATCACGTGCCAGTTGATCAGCATGGGTGTTCTCTTCAGAATGCTGGGGAAACATGTTCACACCATCATATTTAGCTAGGTCAGCGACCATATATTTTCGTTTAAACTCTTCTTCGCCCAGGATCCATAAATCTATAAGGTCTGGTTCAAGAAACTCAAGAGTTTCATAGCCAGTGTCTCGTGGCTTTTTTGCAAAATACAATGGTGCTGTGGTACGATGCTTCATCAATGCTCGATATTCTTGACGTTTAGGTTCGTCTTTTGGTGCGACTTTGATTTGTAGTGGCCGTGTCAACTTATTGCCAGTAACTAACTCCCCCACAACAAGAGTGATACCTGCCTCTTTTGAGAGGTCACGAAGTAAAAAGTAAATATCAGTTTGAATATTTTTGACATACTCAGGGGGATTTTTTTCCCCTGGTGCAGCATGTGTCATACCAACCAGGTACCAGATTGCATTAGTTCCAACATTGATGTTCGGATCTTCAATCACTGCGTGTCGTTTGATGATGTCTTCGACAGTTGGTTGTGGTTCCTGTTCTGCTTGCTCAACAACAGGTGTTGGTTCTTGAGGTGAGTTATTTTTTGGATTTTTAGAATATAATAACAATCCTGAAGCTACAAGAAAAACAGCTCCACCAATCAAAGGTGCTTTAGAACTCTTTTTTTCTTTTTGCGCTACTCTTTTTTTCCGCTTACGACGCTTCTTTGCCATTAGCGTATCCCCAAACCAAATTTTGCTGCCATTTTTTCCAACTCCTTATTAGATTGTGTTGTGTGGAAGTTTCTGAGCATAATCAACTGTTCATTGTTTGGAGGATCACACAGGCCAAGGCCATTATCAAGTGCGTGTTGAGCATACGCTGTAAAGAATGCTTCATGAGGCTCATGTGCAGGAAGCACCTTTGGCCTGAGTTTGTATACTCGCTTGGTAGTCATACCTGCAAATAAGTGAGGTGCATGAGCACGACCATACATAACAGCAATACCATCTGCTTGTTCCCCATTTGCCAAAACTTGGAGATCTCTCAGCACTGCGCATGATCGTTCTATGTGAATCATATCTTTTTGCACATGGAAATCCGAATTATCTTCCATAAAATTATAGAGGAGTGCACTCATTTGCCGCATTCCATCTGAATTAGGGGGCAACTCCTTAATAGCTTTCTGGAATTCTGCAGTTCGAGCTCGGTGGTTCATATCAACAGAATTATACTCATCAAGCCAGGATTTAGGATCCATCCCCCATACGGGTGCAAGTTCTGGAAACAGAAATGCAAAAGCAATATATGATGTATGGTTTGGATTTTTTTTAAAGTATTCTTCTGCCTTGCTTGGTTCGAGCATCCCTACCCTGTGCTGTTGCCACGTTGCTTCTGACCACCCTTGTTTCTCAGGAGTAATAGTAAGTTTTTTTTGCTGAATACCTTCACCCACAATAAGATCAAGGTAACCATGTGTTGCAAGCTCATGATACATCAGAAATACTTGGGCAAATTCTCGTGGCACATACGCACTTGCTTTATCAGTTCTTTTGAGTCCTTCTTTTGTACCCTTAAACTGATGATGTTCCATACTGATAAGATATACTGTACCATTTATAGCAAAGCGTTGATCTGGCGTGTTCTCAATTACTGCGTACCTGTTAATAATATCTTCAACACTTGGTTTGACTTCTGGTTCAGGTTGACTAACAGCTGGAGCTGGTTTTGGAGCTGTATATTCACTGCGTCGGAATGCACTATATGAGATCATAAGTGCTGCTGCTCCTGCAACAAGAAGGCCTTTCACTAGAGGGTGCTTAGTTTTCTCTTTGACAACTGTTTTTTTCCGGGCTCTCCCTTTAGATCCACGCTTACCACGTTTCTTTGCCATGCCAACAGCAATCCTAAACCCCCTTATAATCCTTTCTAAAAGCTTTAAAAGGCCGAAGGCTTTATAAACCAAAACAAACAACGATGCAGCATGGTATTAGACAAGCTTGGAGACAGCCTCAAAAACACACTGAATAAGATTAGCTCTGCTATTTTTGTAGATGACAAACTCATCAATGAGCTGGTAAAGGATATTCAAAAGGCCTTGCTTGTTTCTGATGTTAATGTTAAACTTGTTTTTGAGCTTGCCAAAAGAATTAAAGAAAGGGCAATGAAAGAAGAGCCTCCTGGCGCCTTGTCAAAAAAAGAGTGGCTCATCAAAATTGTGTATGATGAGCTTGCAACCTTCCTTGGCGAGGAAGAAATTGAAGTAAAGATTGATGAAAAAACAAAGCCAACAAAAATAATGCTGGTAGGTCTTTTCGGCCACGGGAAAACAACTACCACTGGTAAACTTGCAAAGTTTTACAAAAAGCGAGGATTCAAGGTTGCTGTTATAAGCACTGACACCTGGCGGCCAGCTGCGTTTAAACAACTTGAACAATTGGGTAAACAAATTGGTGTTTCAGTGTATGGAAACCCCGAACTTAAAGACCCAACAAAAATTTACAAATCATTTGAAGAAGAACTCAACAAACATGACTTGGTCATTATTGACACTGCTGGGAGAGATGCGCTTTCTGATGAACTTATTGAAGAACTTGACACACTTAACAAGGCAGTGCAACCACACCATGCATGGCTGATTATGAGTGCTGATGTTGGTCAGGCTGCAGAAAAACAAGCAAAGACATTCAATGAAACTTGTAATGTTGATGGTGTTATTATTACAAAACTTGAAGGATCTGCTCGAGGGGGTGGCGCGCTTGCTGCATGTTCTGTTACTGGAGCAAAAGTGTGCTTTATTGGAGTTGGTGAAAAAGTTGATGACCTTGAAAAGTTTAAGCCAAAGAACTTTGTTGGAAAAATGCTTGGCATGGGTGACATTGAAGGCTTACTAGAAAAAGCAAAAGAAGCAATTACTGAAGAAGAAGCACAAGACCTTAGCAAAAAAATGCTCAAAGGAGAGTTTAGCCTTGTTGATTTGTACGAACAATTGAAAGCAATGAAAAAAATGGGGCCACTCAGTAAAGTTATGGAGATGATCCCTGGCATGGGAGGGATGAAACTGCCAAAAGAACTGGTAAATGTACAGGAAGGAAAAATTGACAAGTGGAAGTTTGTTATGGATTCATGCACTAAACAAGAACTGGAAGAACCTGAAAAGATTTCTGGTACACGCATTGAACGAATTGCAAAAGGGTCTGGCTGCTCATCAGGGGATGTTCGTGATCTTCTCAAACAGTACAAAATGGGAAAGAAAATGATGAAGATGATGAAAGGTGGTGAAGGCGGCATGGAAAAGATGATGAAGAAAATGAAGGGCATGAAAATGCCTGGTATGGGTAAGTTGAAGTTTGGATGATTATGACACCATTAATTCTTACATACTATATTCACTAGGGATAACCTATATAAAGGCCTGATTCGCCAGCAGCAAATAGGTGTTTAGACCATGCCATTTTTGAATATAAACGAGGTTGATGTGGAAAATAAGCGTGTACTGGTACGCGTTGGTATGGATGTTTCTGTAGATAAAGAGGGGAACATCCTTAATGCAGACAGGCTGGTATCTTGCATCCCAACCATACAACACCTAGTGGATAGGAAAGCAAAAGTTATTCTCTTACTCCATATTGGAAGACCTAAAAATCCAGAGCCTCACCTTACCACAGATAATGTTGCACGCAGATTCTCACGATTTTTGTTTAAACCAATAGAAAAACTCAATGAGTGTATTGGACCAGAAGTCCAGGAAAAAGTAAACAATATGAGACCAGGAGAAATTATCTTCCTTGAAAATGTTCGATTCCATGGGAGAGAAACAAAGAATGAAGACTCATTCACCCAAGAACTCGCTGCACTGGGAGACATTTATGTAAATGAGTGTTTTTCTGTTTCACACAGGAGCCATGCGTCAATGGTTGGATTGCCTAAGTACATGTTGAGTTGTGGTGGCCTTTGTTTACGAAAAGAAATTGATGTTCTCCAAAAGATAACACAAGCACCAGAAAAACCATTAGTGGTATTGCTTGGAGGAGTAAAAGGAGATAAAGTCAATGCGTTGAAAAAACTTATTGAAAAAGCAGATAAAATTCTTGTTGGTGGAGGTCTTGCATTCCTCATGATGAAACTGCGCGGATACCCTATTGGTAAATCAAAGGTAGATGCACAGTGGTTAAGTGATAGCGTCCGAAATGAAATTCTTGGTTTAGCACGAAGTGAAAAGATTATTCTTCCAGATGATTTTGTTTCAGCCATGGACACCGATCCTAACTCTGAAGAAACAATTATGGACGCAACAAAGATGCACTCTGAATTTATGGGTTTGGATATTGGCCCTCGGACCATTGAAAAATATAAGAGAATCCTGAGTGAGGCAAAAACAGTTATTTGGGGAGGGCCAATGGGCATGTTTGAAGTGGAAAAATATTCCCATGGCACACGAGACATTGCTAAACACTTAGGTGAATTAAGTGATAAAGGAGTCACCACTGTTATTGGCGGCGGTGAATCTGCTAGTGCTGTTGAAAAATATAATGTCGGTGATAAAATGAGCCATGTTTCCACTGGTGGTGGAGCGTTTTTGACGTTTATTGCAGATGGGAACTTGGTTGCTGTTGATGCATTAACACGACACAAAGAACAAAAGAACAATCAACAAAAAGTGAGTGAGAAAAAAGATAAGATTCCGCAGATTATTGCGGCAATTAGAGCAAGGGGGTAAGTGCATGGTACGAGTTGCATTAAATGGTCCTGGACGAACAGGAAAGAGTTTTATCTGGTCTTGGGCACAAAAGAAAAAAGCAGGACAGACAGACATTGATATTGTTGCCATTAATGGTGTCCGTGATGTTGACAAAGATGGCTTACGTTTTTTTGTTGAATTATTAAAATTTGATTCTGCACATGGTAGGAAGTTTGATTCTATTGCATATGGTAAGAATGAAGATGGCACTGGCTGGATTGAACTATTTGGTCAGTGC
The DNA here is from genome assembly GCA_964343705.1 of uncultured Methanosarcinales archaeon. Lineage (GTDB taxonomy): Archaea > Nanobdellota > Nanobdellia > Woesearchaeales > UBA12501 > JAUSFM01. The sequence continues at coordinate 64,431 of CAYFJX010000009.1, read as the reverse complement.
ATACCAGTATATAATGTTCGGGATGACCTGACAAAACTTCCCTGGACCCAATTAGGAGTTGATGTGGTCATTGAATCAACAGGAAGACTACGAAAACGAGAACACGCACAAGCCCACCTAACCGCAGGTGCAAAAAAAGTGATTGTTTCAGCTCCTGGAAAGGAGTTAGATGCAAGCATGGTTCTTGGAACAACCAGTATTCCTGTTGGAGCTCGAATCATTGATTGTGCTTCATGCACCACTAATGCAATTACCGGAGTAGTATCTGCATTGCATAAGAAGTTTCGTATTAAGCATGGCAGTATTCTCACAGTGCATGCTCCAACTGATAATCAAAACTTGCTTGATGGTTCACACTCTGATATGCGACGAGCACGAAGTGCGCTAAACAATATTATCCCTACAACAACAGGCGCTGCAAAAGCAGTGGTGAAAGCACTGCCCGAACTACAAGGAAAATTACACGCATCTGCGTTTAGAGTAGGAGGATGCTTAACCGGCAGTATTGTGGGCATTGTTGCTGAAGTAGAACAGGCAACAAGCAAGGATGAAGTAAATGCTTATTTGAAAGACCTCTGTGCACGACCTGTTACTGAAGGTGGCTTGCAAGGTGTTCATGCTGTTGATGAAAGTGATCTTGTCTCAAGCCATATTATTGGCAGAACTGAATCCGGCATTATTGACGCACCGATTACTGAAGTGGTTAATGGTTCTCAAGTGAGTGTATGGTCCTGGTATGATAATGAGTTTGGGTATTCATCACGCTTGGTGGATGTTGCAAGCTTGTTTGGAAAGATGAATTAGGATTTCCATCGTGTTAACTTAACACCTAGTTCACCTTCACTTGTCAAGAACACTCGCCAGCCTTCCGCTTCAAACTGTTGAAAAAAAGGATCAAGCATGCCATTGGTGATGGCACTGCAATTGCACCCGACTTTCACTATTTTTTCTTCTTTGTCAAATACAAATGGCGCGTCACGGCACACACTTGGTCGTTTATCATAGATTTTGCATTTGTTATCCCCATCAAGATTAGGACAACCCCCATCAATACTTACAAGAAATCCCCCTCCAGTGCGTTCCTTGACTGTGTCAGATGGGAACAAGTCTTTCTCTGTATCATCCAAAACTAGTGAGTAGTTTTTGCAGCAGAAAGCGTCGCAGTGTTCAATGCAGTGTTTTCCTAGAACTTTATTTGCAGCGTCACGGATTGCAAAGATCTTTTCCACATCAGCGCCCTCTAATCAACCTTTGTTGTTGGAATTGGCTTGTCACCAACTATAACAGTGTGCTCATGTTGGCTAATTAATCCATCCGCGCGGTCAACAAGTGGAGGGTAACACTTGATCATGTCAAGACGTTGCATTTCCATTAGTGCGTAATTGACTTTTGCAGCTGCGTGCTTTCGTGTAAGCCATCGTGTGGTAAAGGGTAGTCCTTTGAATTTTTCAACGTCTTTGAGAATTGCTCTGGTAAACGCATTCCTTACGGGCTTTTTGTTAACAAGCATAAAGATTTCTGCCTCGCCTAACTCCTTAATCATGCCTGCGCCTGCTGAGGCAAATGGTTCAATGGCAACAAGCTGGCCATCTTCAAGAATTGCATCTTGGCCGCTGTTGTAGTTAGGAATATTTGGTGGCACATGTACTTCATACATGCCAAGGCCGTGACCTGAAAGATTACGCACAGGTTTAAACCCAAGCCCTTCGATGGCTTCTTGAATAACTGCTCCAACTTCTGAAATTGATGTTCCTGGTTTTGCTGCAAGGACTGCTTTGTCTCGTGCTTGTTTTGATGCTTCAAGCAAGTCTTTGTACTTACCATCCGCGCTAAGATCTACTGTGAGTGCATTGTCTGCCATGAGACCACCTATGTGCACACCCACATCTATTTTTACCACGTCACCTTCTTGGAATGTGGTTGTGTCATCATCGTTTGGACAGTTGTGTGCAGCTGTTGCATTGCGTGAGATTTGTGCTGGAAACGCAAGGCCTGCTTCTTCTTCATCTTTCAGAAGCTCGTGTATTTTTGCTTCTACTTTGTCAGATACTTCAAGGAGAGATTCACCTACCTTGATGAGTTTTTTACCATACTGGAGAGCTGTGCCTCCTACTTTGCCTGCTCGCAGAAGAATCTTCTTTTGCTCGTCTGTAACTATCATATGCAATTCAGAGAAGGGGTTGGTTATTTAAATTTTTAGTTAGTACAAGATAGCAACAAGAACCCCCTCAATAGCGTCAAAGCGTACCTTGCCATCATCACCAACATTGTTGTCACCTTTGGTGATTGCAAACCAGCCTTCAGTGTCAAAGCCAATTTCTACAATGCGGTGAATTGTTGGGTGTGTAGTTGCAGGGGTTCGAAAAGAAACAATGTCTCCCACTTTCAACTGAGTTGGTGATGCAGGCTTGAGTTCAATGCCATTTGCTGTTGCGTCAAAAAGAGGATCCATTGAGTTAGTATTTGCAAACCTGCTCCAGGTTGCGTTTTTGACATCAATAATAATGCTGTCTGGATACACATGAATCTGATCTTGTAGTAAGTGATCTGACGGTGAAGCATGTTCAACACTGGTACCAGTTACCCGCTGCATAACCTTAGCAAGTGACCCTGGTTCTTCAGCAGGAACGCTTGCAGTGACAAAAAGCATTGCTGTAAGAAAACCAATACTAAAAACAAGCTTGATAAGAAAAGCTACATTCATAAAGTCCCACAGCTTTGTTTTTTTCATGAAACCGAGGATAAAAAGTCCCTATTTAAACCTTTCTATTTTAGTGCCACTGTACGGTACTAAACTTGCGAAAGGCTTTTATATGATTCCATTACACTCAGTATAATGGAAGCAATCATTTGTAAACGATGCAATAGCAAGATTCGCACCCTGAACAAACTCAGAAAATGGTGTGTTGACTGCCGAACAGCCTTAACCAATGAAAGAGCACGACTCAGGAACAAGGCACGACGGGTTGCTGCAAGAGCACACTAATGTTGTACACATCCATACAACCAAATTCTAAAAACAACTAATCCCTTTGCACAGTAATGAGCAAGGTCATAGTACAGCAAGGACACAAGCCAATACTTTTCTGTTCAATCCACCACAAAGAGTGGGCAACCCCCGAGATTGCCACAGCAGTGAGTAAGCAGAATGGATTGTATAGTCTTGTTTACACTGGCCCACGAGAAACCTGCTGGAGAGAAGTAGAAAATACCCTGTATAAAGTTGTTGATAACATTCTTGCAAAGCATGGAAGAGCAGGTGTTGTTTCAATGCATCGAAGAAGCAAAGAAGTAAAGGTTAATCCTGCTGACAGTAATATCTTTGAGCTAGGCACCCTGTGGGATCAGACATTGGACACACGTATTAAAGATCGATTCAGCAGGTACCTTGCTATTGATGGGCTGACCTTTGATGATAATGAACACTTTGTCGGAGGCACTGAGATCCAGCGATTACACCAACGCTACAATCACAGAGGCTATGTACATAAAAAAACAAAAGGACACGATCCTGCAGCCAATAGGGTACAGATTGCACAGGTTGAAATAAATGGGTACAAAAAAGGATTTGGCGTGCATGCTGAGGCAATGGTCATGCTTGCTTATTGCATGGAGCGTTATCATAGAGAAACTGCTCAAAGGCAATAAGGCTCAGACACCACAAACTATATAAAACGCAGGCCCCATAGAAAGAGTACAATGCCAAAGTATCAAACAGGAACCATTGAACGCGTACCACGAAAGTACAAAGGAAAGATGGTAGATGGTTTAATCACTGGTGATGATGGAACTCCTTTTAAGTTTCGTTGGCCAAAGGATTGGAAAGAAACCCATGGTATGCGTGGCATGCAAGTACGTTTTGTAGGCACTCGCGGCAGAGCAATGGGCATGAAGCGAAGCCTGGCTACTACAAGAAAAAGGTATTAATTCTACTGCAGTACATGTTCAGGTACTAGTGCGTTAGAGTACCCATTTGAAAAAAATCGTGCCTGTGCAAACTGCGCAAGATCAGCAGGATCAGGATACCATGCCCCTGCGCTTAAAGCATTATTCAGTCTGTAGTCAAGTATTGAAAACTGAGCTTTTTTCATGAGGCGGTACATTCCATGAAACAAAAAATTGTGATGTGTTTCACGACTTTGCCAATCACTCACCATACTAGGGTTACAGAATAATGTAAGATCCCCAAGTTGTGCTGCTGGATGAGGAGTCTTCTGAAGACGTTCAGGTAAAATAATTCCGTGTGGGCCTGCAAGAGCTGGTTCTTTTTTCCAACCTAATAGTTCTCGTTCACCCACCACCATTGTTACTGGCACACCTTCCTTTGGGGTGATACCAAACACATGTGCTGCTTCCAAATAAGGATCTTTTGAACGATCAAAAGGAAGTTCCCATCCTTCAATGGCTTGAAGTCTCTTAAAGGGGCGTGCTTGAAAAAAGTTAAGAGGTTCTACACCAAATTCCATGTCATACGCCCATTCTGGATCAAGAACACCTGAATCTTCCAAAGCTTGGTACATAGCGACGACTGCAAGCAGTTTTGCATTGTCACGCACAAAACGAGAACCAACATGATCACCCTCAACCCCATGATGAGAACAATGTCCATCAATACGATGATAAAAATTAGCACGTAACTCCTCTTGAGGAATATGACTCCATTTCTCAAAAACCTCTTCAAGGGTTAATCGTGAAAGGCGATGATCACCACATGAAACTATACTTCTGAGATCATCACTATACTCAAAAAGAACTTTGCCATACTCATCACCAATTAACTCAGGGTGAGGATGACGAAGCATGTGACCAGCAATGTTACTAGGGGATTGCTCTTGTACAAGCACATGTACTTCAGGAGAAAAGTCCTGTCCCCAATCTTTTGCGTGAACCCTAACATCTTCACTCGCAGCAACCGCACAGATCTGCTTAATTGCCGACTCAAGTTGCCCAAGGGTTTCTACCTGTTTTGTTGTAGGTAGCACATCTATATAGCCATGAAGATCCTTAGAGTGACTACCACGAACAATAACTGGCTTCCTCATTTTTTGAAATGCAGCAATAAGACGATCAAGTGGATCTCCATAATACCAAAATGCAGAAGTAGGAATTGGAATACCACTCTCTTGACTACCATAGCCTGCTTCAAGCAGTGCCCTGGTCATCTCAAGCTTCCCTCCCCCTCTGTTAATAGCTTCTTGACTAAGCATAATAAAAGAGAATAAAGAAATAGTATTTAAGCTTTTAGCTACTTCAACCGAATAGTCTCAAGGTTTCTTGGAGCACACGTTTCAACATGGAATTGTTTATGGATAGAACTTGATAAATCAAGTATCCGTGAGTTTTCACCATGGTTGAAAATAATCTTTTTCGGCCGAGGATCACATCGTCCCATAAAGTTCATGAGCTGCCTACGATCAGAGTGACCCGAGATCTCAATCTTTGACACATCCATCTTACATTCAACAATAAGTTGACCCTTACCATTTCTGAAAACAAATTCTCGCTCCCCGTTTTGAATACGACGTCCAAGACTTCCTTCAGCTTGGAAACAAGTAAAAATAAGTGAATTTCGTGGACTGTCAGCAAGTTCCTTAAAGTATTGCACAGATGGTCCACCAACCATCATACCAGAGGTACAAAGGATAATACATGAACCTTCATCCTCAAGTATTTGCTTACGTTCTTTTTGTGAACCAACTCGTTTGAAAAAGTCAGCAAGGAAAGGATTGCTATCCTTGTGGAATATTTGTTTACGCACTTGACTATTAAGGTATTCAGGATACGCTGTGTGAATAGCTGTCATGTCCCATACCATACCATCAATATGTACTGGAATTTTTTCTATTTCTCCTCGCTTGATAAGTTTGTCAATGAGAACCATTACTTCTTGAGCTCGTCCAACACCAAGAACTGGAATAAGAACCTTACCACGTTGAGCAATTGTTTTCTTAATAATATCCCTCATAACCCTGTCAGCTTCTTGTTCCGAAGGCAGGACATTATCACGGCCACCATAAGTTGCTTCCATAAGCATACTTTCAAGTCGTGGGAATCGGGTGTTTGCAGGGTTAAGCAGGTGTGTTCGACCATACTTAATATCAGCTGTGTACAAGAAGTTGTGCAGGCCGTTTCCAATATGAATATGTGTCATTGCACTGCCAAGAATGTGGCCTGCGTTGTAAAAGGTAATTCGGATATCAGGAGTAACATCAGTTACTTCTTCATAATCCAGGCAAATAGTGTTCATAACCATTTTCTTAACTTCATCTGCAGTGTACAATGGATCCTTACCATCGTTTTTCATAATTTTGATAAGGTCAAGTTGCTGCAAAACCATAATGTCTCGTGTTGGCTCAGTACAATATACTGGACCATCATACCCAAATTTAAACAAGTAAGGAATCAGTGCACAATGATCAAGGTGTGCGTGTGAAACAATGATCGCGTCAATTTCGCCAATCTTAAATTCTGGTGCTTCAAGGTAAGGAAATGCTCCTTGATCCATTCGAGCAGGGTCAATCCCACAATCAAGCAATATTCGTGATTCCGGTGTTTGTAATAAAAAGCAGCTTCGTCCTACTTGTCGAGCGGCACCAAGACAGGTGAGACGTACCCACTCATTTTTCTTTTGTCTGAGCCAACCATCATAGACCCGATGACCTGTTTTATCAAGAAATTTTCTTCGTTCTGCAGAATTTTGGTATAGCACTCCTCTAATTTTTTCAATAATTTCAGATTTAATAGCTGGTCGTCGACGAACAAGAGGAACCCATAATGTTTTCTCCCTTATTTCTCGAAGTAATGCTCCTTGTTTTCCAATTGCTAAGCCTGGTTTTTCTGTTTCAATTACCACCTGGCTTCGTTGCGGATCAAAGATAATGTTGTCTGCTTTTGCCTCTTCAGGAATTACTTCTTGGATGATTTTTTTTGCTTTCTCAACTTCAAGGGTAATAGATGGATCAGGTCGCAGCTCAATTCGTTTTTTGAACATACCAACCAGTTTTCGGATAACTCCCTTGTTGTCTAGAAAAAAGTCTTTATCTTTAGTATAAAGCATGATGTTTGCTCCTTCAAATCCTGCCTCACTAACAATATCTTTAGGTAGTTCTGAAAGTATCTCTTTTAGAATATTAGCCATTGTTTTGTTTCACTCCATAAATAGTTCATTACTGATATATTCATACCTAAGAAAACTAGGTTTACTCAACTTTGTATGCAATTTCTTTTGTTTCAATCTTTTTTACACCATCTTGGGTAATGGTGATAATGTCAAATCCGCAACCTGATGCTGCGTCCCTTTGTACTGCTGCTTGCAATGCTTTTTTAGCAAGCATAATACCATCATCCACACCCATATCTGGCTTGTAAAGCGCTTCTAAAACACCATAAGCAAAAACACTTCCTGAACCATCAGATGTATAGCCTGGCTCTTCAGTTACACTCCCATCAATGCCGATGTTGTATAAGTGAAAGCCGTCTTTATCTTTTCCTGCAACCAGGAATCCAACAACTGCTTGAAACATTGACATCTTTCGAATGTTTGAATAGGAAAGACTTGCAAGCATGTTTGCCGCGGTTTTCATACTGAGTTCTTGGTTGGTCCTAATCTTTTTTAGTTGGACTTCAGCCCTGAATATTTTAGTAAGGAGCTGAGCATCTGAGACCAAACCAGCAATAGTAAGCGCAATATGTTCGTCAATAATATGAATTTTTTCTGCTCGTTTGTCCACAATCATGTGACCAGCAGTAGCTTTTTTATCAGCTGCCAGAACAACACCGTCTTTGCAGACAATGCCCATTGTTGTGGTTCCTGTTTTCTTAACTCTTGGTTCCATACTGTCAAACACCTTAAGAATTTCCTTAGAATTGCGTTAGTCAGATATGCTCTTCTAAGAATTCTACCTTCTAATGGCAGGAGCTTATTTATAAGCTTTTCGGTTTTGTGGGTTGCTTGCCAGGACTCGGTGCATACTTGATCTCCTCCAAATAGTCGTGATAGTCAACGTGATCAATGGTATCCCCTAACTTTTCATAGAGGTCTTCTTCAAACTGGCGAAAGGCCTCGAGATCTTTGAAGATGAGCCTGCAGATAAAGTCATAGTTACCAAAGGTTTTAGAGATGGATTTAATTTGTCTAACATGATGCAAGTATTTTTCCATTTCATGTAACCGTCTTAAACCACCAAAACGAAGTTTGATCATGGCATGTTTGTGTACATACCCCAGGCGGTGCAATTCTAATGAAGGTCTGATGACAGCAATTACTTTTTTCTGTATAAGTTGAGCATATATTCTTCGGGCTGTACCACGCTCACTGTGTAATTGTTCAGCAAGTTGCGTAAAAGACATCCTAGGATCAATAGAAAGAATATCTAACACCTTTTTTTCTTTTTCTGTTAGTGGCATTTCTTCTGATGCTGACAGTTGCACATCATGGTGGAGCTGGGGCCAGTCTTCAAACAAAATGTTATGAGCAAATGAATACGCACGGTATACCAACATCCGACGGTAACCCACAATAACCTGATCAAAACGCTTCACTAGATCAACAATAAAATCTTCCAGGAACTGTACATCACGCGCATAGAGTGATAGATAGAGTTGGAACTTCCCCAAAATTTTTTGAAGGGTATATACCTCAGGTTTCTGTCGTAAGTAGTCAATAACTGCCTTGGTTTGATGGTGGTTAACAATGCGCAAGTAGATTCGATATGTTTTGAAGCCTAATTTGGATCGGTCAACAATCATAATATGATCAATAAGAATGCCTTGCTGCTCAAGCTTGTGTAATCGGTATTGGACAAATGAGACAGATTTTTTGATGGTTTTAGCTACTTGTGAGATAGAGGCCCTACCGTCCTTTTCTAACTCATACAGGATTTTTCTATCAAATTCATCAAATATTTTTGTATATTTGGGTGGTTTTTTCATAAAAAACAACTCTTTTTTACAATAAATCAATAGAAGCTTTTATATATTACGTACCCCTTGATAGTGATTACACCAAAGGGGGTGGAGATGAAACAATGAGTTCAGGAAAAATTATGCCCAATGGATTAAGTCAATTACTAAATGAAAGCAATCTACGACCCGGACGAAGAATACACTTACGGTCTGACCCGCTTAGTGCAGGCATAACACCAAGAGATAGTGGAGAACGAAGATACACACCAGTAATACACGATGAAATGAATCTAGAAGAAAGCCACCGAGCAAGTCTTCTTGATAAGTCACGCAGAAGTTCAGGCAACACACCAGGACCTCTCGGCGGAAGAAGCTTTGAAGATGAAAGAGCTGCATCAAGAGCATATGAGCAAGATTGGATTGATTACTGTTGCGGACGAAGAGACAAGCCACGATACTGGGAATATTAATCCCCTACCAAATGAGGTGCGCACCATGCAACAAGATGACAACATCACAGAAGCATTTATGCAAGAACTACAAGCGCTCAATCGTGCACTGAGAGGAAAGCGCAAGTACAGAATACAACGCTGAGTACAATGACAACACCCCAGGTACATGAGACACTCGAGCAACTCGGGCTGAGTAAGAACGAGGCAAAAGTATACGCCACACTAGTTCAGCTAGGTTGTACCTCAGTTGGAAAAATAGCAAAAGTGTGCAAAGTCTACCGACCAAATGTGTACGACGCACTTGAACGTCTCAAACAAAAAGGTCTAGTAACCTGCATCCCTACTGAAGGAACAAAACTGTTTCAGGCAGCAGAGCCAACCAGCCTTCTGAATTGGCTTCGAGAAAAAGAAGGAGAAGTGCAGATGATCATTGATCAGATGAATGAGACAGAAGAAATTGGAGAGGCCATGAGCCCTGCATGAGATGATACTATGCCATTATTTTTCCCAAATTCGGATGATGAAAATGAATTGTACATGTACGGTCAAGTGAGTGTAAGAGACATGTGGTCAGCAGCTGATGAATTTTCTTCAAGACCAGATGTGTTAGGAAATAGAACACTACGCCTCCCCCAATATGACTTGTATCCAGACTATGATCCACGAAGACAAAACGAAATAGAAAGCCTTAACGCTGATTTGTTTAGAACCAGGGACAGAACACCGTATGGTATTGCTGCAACCCAAGCAAGAAGAGCAGAAGAAGACGCAGCAATAAAAGCGCGGACTAGCAAGTTTTTTAGAGAACGTGAAGAAATGGCAAGAATCGCAATTCTGGGAATAAATCTGTAAACTTACTTCCTTGCTTTCTCAATCTTTCCACGAAGTAGAGCGTCAAGACTTTGATCATTTACTTTTAGAACTTTCCAACGAACACCAGGAATGTCTCCTTTAGATCGGCCCATCTTACCGCCAATACATTCAATAACAACTTCATCGTGTTCATCCATAAGCTTGATTGCACCATCGCCAGGTGCGAACGCTGTTACTTGCTTACCATTTTTGATAAGTTGAACACGCACACACTTTCTCATTGCTGAGTTTGGTTGCTTTGCTTCAAGCTGTACTTTAGCAAGAATGATACCTTTGGCTTGTGCAGCACCACCTAGTGGGTCTGACTTTTCTTTAAGACCAAGCACACTACGCTTGTGCCATTTACTAAGCCACTGGTGTTTATTTCGCTTTTTCTTAAGCTTTTTTCCAGCATTAAGACCTTTGGATTTCTTAGCCATATGAGACATGGAAAAGCAGGGGGTTTATAAAGCTTGTGGCATGTTGAGTATGATAATCTTTAAATAAAGCATTCTCTCACCCATATAAACATGGCGACACTCAAGGACATTATTGATTCTGAACAAGAAAAACAGGACGAACGAGCATTACAACAGCAGCGACAAGACTTGACGTGCTCAATACAATCAGCAGAAAATGCGTTTGCCGAATCACTGCCAAAGATGCTTAATTTCGAACTACCTGAGCCATGGGAATGGGGGCATGTAAAAACAGAGAAGGTTCTTTCCCAAGAAGAGATAGATGCATACCAGGCACTTTTCAGCACATTTGAAAAAACCTATTTTGGGCCTGGAGGAGTGTATGATGTGAAAGGCCATAAACGCGTTGATAATGGCGTAGCAGCCTATGCAATAACAGCAGCAGTGGCAGTTGGAGGTGCAGCAATCGCCCTAAGCCCAGATACCGTACCAACTTCAATGAAAATAGCAGTTGGGGCACTGATGGCTTCTTGGGGTTTAGTGGCAGGTTTTGTAGGAATGAATGTAGGGTATATCCAAAAGTGCAGGGCCATGGTCCATGACCAAGAAGATCACACTGACTTGTACGCGGAAAGTGGTGGTTCGCTATCAACCGACCTTACTGATATATATGATCAAACACTGGCTATGAAAGAAAGAGTTCTCAGTACTGAGATTGAACATCCTGGCAAAGGTATTAGGAAACTGTTTGCCCGGTTTAAATATCAGGAAGCTGTAAGTAACCTGCGTAAAACATTGACAAAGTTTAATACCATCCTTGGGCAAATCGATCAGTATACGAACGCGAGAGATGATTATAGGAAAGAGCGAGATGAACTTACTGCCAAACTAGACAAATTACCTCCTGCAGCGACAAATGGTACTGCTCCTGCATATGCATAAAAAATATAAAATACTTGTACACCCATCACTGTGGTGATAGCGTGGCAAAACCTAACAAGCAGTTTCTAACAAACATTGAAAAGATAAACAAAGCAATTGATAATGCTGAAACTCTTGTTTTTGGAGCAAATTGTGAGATCACGTATTCTGGACGAGCAGAAACAACCCTTGCCATGGGTGATCGTGTGATTATGATCAAAGGTGATCGCACCTTGCTTGTGCATCAACCACATGGTTCCAACCCCATCAATTACATGAAAGACCAATCCACTCATAGGATTATTGTTGAGGATGAAAAAGTACTGCTCAAAAGCAGAAACATTCCACTCAAGGAATTTATCGACATTGCCATTAACAAAATCCACTTTGTACAAAGCAGCAAGATGAAAGACGGACAAAAAATTGAGTTGACTGGAAATGAAAAAGACATGTCTGATATGATTGCTGCAAAACCAAGCATGGTAGAACAAGGTTTAAAACTCGTTAGCCGGGAAGAACAAACCAAGTACGGCTTTATTGACGTTCTATGCCATGATCCAGATGGTAATCTTGTGGTGATTGAGTGTAAACGATACAAGGCAGACTTTAATGCAGTTGACCAATTAAAACGGTATGTTGAAAAACTCAAAATGTCAAAAGGAATAAATAAGGTTAGGGGCATTCTTGCAGCGCCAAAGATCTCTGACAATGCCAAGGCAATGCTTGAAGATCATGATTTCAGTTTTGTTTCTGTAGAGCCACCACGGTATCAAGAACGATTTAGAAAGGATCAGAAACGACTTGGAGACTTCTAACCATCACACTTCTCCAGTGAGCTCCGAAAATATTCCGGATTTGTCGTCGTAAAACTTATAAAGGACAAAAACAATAAAGAGTGTATGAAAAAAGAGGCCACCAGTATGTCCTATGAAAAAACAATAACAGACACAGAAATTGAAAAGCTTCGTCAAAGATCAAGATACTCCGACAAACTTATGGAATGGATACTTGAAAAAGGACCATCTGCAGATTTTTGGTTTTTTACAGCAATCATATCAGGTTTTTCATTATTTGTCTGGCTCATATTAAAAGAAATAGGTTTTATTAACACCCCCATTATTGTTAAACTAATACCTTACTTGGGAGGTTTGGCTGCATTTATTGGTCTTGCATTTAGTGCATACGATAAAGTACGAACACGAGGTAAAGAATTTGGACGCTTAGAAATAAGAATGGAAAATGTTGAAAAAGAGCTAAGATCATTCAGACAAGACTACAAAGATCATATAGTAAAATACCACACCTAAACAACTTTAATCTCTTCAACGTCAAAATAACGTCGCACATTTTCTTCGAGATTTCTCAAATTCTGAGCACTACGGCCAATAAGCAAACTTTTGGTCTTTACATCTTTGCTTTCAAGAAAAATAACACCATCCTCTTCACGAGCCTCATCTACACGCAAAGGCATGATCATGTTTTTAATAAATCCGATTTTATCAGGGTGAAACTCCACCACACGAATCTTACGCTTCAGCTTGTTTTCAATAAGACGAACATTGCTGCCTTTTTTACCAACTGCCTTGCCTATCTGACCAGGCTGAACAACAAAAGTCAACAAGCTTAAATGTGCGTCGACAAAGCAGTCCTTAACCTGTGCACGGGTTACCTGTTCAAATAAGGACATGTACTTCATCAAAGAAATATCATATTTTATTTTTACCATACATGCTCTCTATTTTTTTGCTTTCTTGACACCAAGAACAGAAATTGCAAATTGTTTTTTACAGAGTACACCAAGTTCTTCATTTGGAACCCCTGTTTCTTCAACTGTAACTTCCCCACTTTGCGTGTACGTTTGGATATCCTCACGTACTGATGCTGGACAGTTTGAGCTGAGAAAAACTTTTGCTACTTCTCCTCGCTGAAGGTGTTTTAGTGTTTGTTGTGTTCCAATAAACACTTTTCCGTCTTTTACTAGTTTTTTAAAGTCTTCTGCTGCCATATGATCACTTTTTTACTTCTATAACTAAATCAGGTAATCCTGTTCCTATAGGAACGGGTTGATTAAGCATTACATTTTCAACAACTGATGTCAGTTTGTCTTCTTCGCCAATGAGTGAAGCTTCGATGATGTGTTTGATTGGTGTCTCAAAGGACGCACGGGCAAGTACAGATGATTTCTCACTAACAATACCATACCGTGTGATACCTTTAACTCTACCAGAGGACATCATCATATCTGCGACAAGCATGATGTGTCGTTGATCAATATTAAGTCCTTGACTGTCAATAACTTTGAATATTTCGTTGATTGCTGATTGTCGAGCAGCTTCAATACCAAGCACTGCTGCAGTTTCATACAGATCATTGGAAGTTGTTCGTGTAGGATCAACAAAGTCAAGTGAGAGGATTTTTGCAAGGTTAGTACCTGATGTTACAATGATAAATTCTTCACCACGTTTAACAGGCAATACTTGTTTTACTCCTTTGATTCCTTGAAGGTATGCTGCTTTAATTTTTTCTTTTAGTTTGTATAGTTCGTTGAGGCCTGATTCTTTTGCACTTGCTTTAACAAAAATAGCACCTTCTCGTTCTTTTACTGAAAGCTTAACTACTTTTTCAAGTGCTTTGATAAAACCTGCCTTGGTCATGCCAATTTCTTTGAGTTTTGCTTCTTCAGGTCGAATTTCAATAGTGAATTCCATCATGTTAATAATGAACTCAGATACAACTTCACCAACTTTTGTTTCTTTGATAATAAGTGCAATTCGCTTAATGTCTTTTCCTTCACTATACGGTTTTTTTAGGTAAATTTCCATCATAGGAGTGCTCAATGTTTTACGTCCGTCAAGAATTTCAATAATACGTGGAAGACCTGTGGTAACGTTCATCTCTGCAACACCTGCAAAGTGGAATGTGTTAAGGGTCATCTGTGTCCCAGGTTCTCCAATGGATTCTGCGCTGATAACACCTACGCTTTCACCTGGTTCAACTCGAATATCTTCATATTCTTGCACAACCTTCTCAAATATTTGTTTAAGCTGGGCTTTAGTCACTTTTTCAGGGAGATGTTTCTGAATATCTGCAATGATCTGCTTGTTAAGCTTTCCTTCATAGTCTTTTGCTACTTCTTGTACCATGTCAGCCATTCTATTCATCTCCACATACAGAGCCAATGATGCGCTGTACGTTTATCTTACCGCCTTCACTTTTTGAAATATCAATTCCATCTTCACCATATTCAAATTGAATAATGGTTCCTGATGCATCTCGAACAGTGTGATCATAATCTACTCGCAAGTCTTGCATAGCGTTTGCAAGACGTCGATACAAGTAACCAGATTTTGGTGTACGAAGAGCAGTATCCATCAGACTGTCTCGACCTGTCATTGCTGCGAAAAAGAATTCATGAGGCTTAAGCCCTACTTTGAATCCATTTTTGATAAAGCCTCGTGCTGCAGGCATAAGGTCATCTTTTTTGAAACATGAAAGGGTCCTGTCTGTGAAACCTTTACTGATTCGGCCACCACGTAGAGCTTGTTGTCCAACACATGCCCCAATCTGAGCCATGTTAATGGGTGTTCCACGAGCACCACTTTTTGCCATTGCAATAGTACCTGTTTTTTCATTTGCGTACTCTGTAACTAAGTTTCCAATTTTGTTACGAGCGTTGTTTAATACTTCCAAGACTCTAAGCTCGAGTGTTTCAAGCAATGTCTTACCTGGGAAGGCTTCAATTTCTTTATTGTAATATTTTTTAATAAGCATGTCTGACTCTTCTTCTGCTTGTGCTTTAAGCGCAGCAATACGTTCAAGCGCGACTCTTGGAAGATCCATGTCAGAGATAGCTGTTGAGAATCCAAATTTGGAAAGAGAAGCAACGCCTAGTTTACACATTTTACCAAGCATATCAACTGTAAATTTGTCACCGTAGAGCTTGTGTAGGTTTCTAAGCATAAGACCTGAACCATGTCCTAGGTTTGCAGAGTCCATAACTCCCTTAACCAACTTTCCTTTTTTGATAATAACGTCGTATTCGTCTCGTTTCTTGTTTGTTTTTGAGTACCCACTAAATGAGAAATCAGGAGGAAGTAAACAACTGAAAACTTCTTTTCCTGTTATTTCATCTTTGTTAGGTAATTGTGAAAAGTCAGTAAGTCCTGTTGCTGAAAGCATGTCAATTGCTTCGCTTCGTTTCATGACAATATGATCTTGAGTAAGAACAAATGATCCTGAGATAACATCTTGGATTCCTCCAATAACACTCAGACCGTATCGGGGACTAATCATTTGTGTTTCAACCATCATAAGCATTTCAGTTTCTGATCGTGCTTCTTCTGTTTGAGGAATGTGAAGATTCATCTCATCACCGTCGAAATCTGCGTTGTATGGGTGACAAACTGCAGGATTCATACGGAATGTTTTGTGAGGCAGTACCTTAACACGGTGTGCCATCATAGACATTCGGTGAAGACTCGGTTGACGATTGAATACAGCTACATCCCCATCCATGAGGTGTCGTTCAACAAGATACCCTGGTTGAAGTTCTTCAAGTAGCTGCTCTTTAGTTTCATCAGTGATCTTTTTTCTCTTGCCATCTGGCCGAATAATATAGTTTGAACCAGGATATTGTTTTGGACCTCGTTCAAGGAATTTTTTTACATATTCCATGTTCCATTCAGTTACTCGTTCTGGAACACTCAGTTTCATTGCTACAATTTTTGGAATACCAACTTCGTTAAGATCAATCATAGGATCTGGAGAGATTACTGTTCGTGAAGAAAAGTTTGTTCTCTTACCCGCAAGGTTGTGCCTAATACGTCCTTCCTTGCTTGTGATTCTTTCAGTAACAGTTTTTAGTGGTTGTCCTGAACGGTGTCGTGCAGGAGGTAATTGTGCCACGCTGTTATCAAAGAATGTAGTAATGTGATATTGTAATAAGTCCCAAAGATCCTCAATAATAATCTCAGGTGCACCCGCGTTAATATTCTCGAATAATCGTTGGTTAATCCGTACAATATCTCCTAGTTTGTGAGTTAAATCATCTTCACTTCGCTCACCACTTTCAAGTGTGATAGAAGGCCTGATAGTTACGGGCGGGATTGCCATCACTGTAAGAATAACCCACTCAGGCCGTGTTACTTCTGAGTTGATCCCGAACAGTTTAACATCCTCGTCACTAATTTTTTCAAGGCGAGTTCTAATTTCAATAGGAGATATTCTTTTCTCGTTTTCAATAAAAGTGTAAGGTTTTTCTAAGCTTACTTTGAATTGTTTTGCTTTACAGTGTGGACATTTACTGATTGTTTTAAGGCTGGAAATAATTGCTTTGATACGTTTTCGTCGAGCTTCCAAACCGCCTTCTTGTTCAGCTTCGGCAAGATCTTCAGTATACTTGTCAACTTTATTTTTAGGAATAAGAATCTTCCCACACTCACGGCATGTACACCGTAGTAAGTTCAATGTTAGTGGAACAAACTTGATGTGGATAATTGGACGTGCCATCTCAATGTAACCAAAGTGGCCAATACATTCTTTTAGTTTAGAACCGCACGTTTTACATTTAAGACCTGGGTCAATAACACCCAGACGAATGTCCATAAGGCCACCGTCTACAGGATACCCTTCTTTATCATACAATTCAGGCGTAACAATTTTTGCTGACGCCATTTTCTTGATCATTTTAGGTGAAAGTAGTCCAAATGAAACACTTTTCACTTCTTTAAATGGGAATCGTTCTCGGTCTGCCATAGTTCATCAGTATTTTGTTTGTAGTTTTAATCTTGGATAGATGCCCAGTGATTTAAACTCATCTAGGATAAGTTTGAAAGCATAGGACATTTCCACGTCAGTTATTTCAACATTGTCTCCGCAAATAGGACATAATGATTGGTCTTTGAACTCATTGTATACAGCAACAACACCGCAGCCTTCACAAACTGGAACTACAGTTCGATCACTGTCAAATCGTTCTTTAAGTAATAATGAGGATCCGTGTGCAACAAAGGTATCTTTCTCCATCTCACCAAGTCGAAGTCCTCCTTCTTTTGACCGCCCTTCTGTTGGTTGTCGTGTAAGAAGTTGAATAGGACCACGAGCACGTGAGTGAATTTTGTTAGCAACCATGTGTTTTAGTTTAAGATAGTATAAGTTTCCAATGTAAATACGAGCAACAAATCGCTCACCAGTCTCACCATTGTACATTGTTTCTGTTCCGTTCTCGCGGAAGCCAAGTTCTACAAGTTGTTTTCGTAGTTGTTTTTCAGGTTCACCATCAAAGGTTGTACCATCAATGTATCTTCCACTTAGCCCACCTACTTTTCCACCAATAAGTTCAATAAGGTGACTTACAGTCATACGTGATGGGACCCCATGTGGAGAGAAGATAATATCAGGAACCATTCCCGCTGCACTGTATGGCATGTCAGTATGTGGAACAAGAAGTCCAACAACACCTTTTTGCCCGTGCCGTGAGGTAAACTTATCACCAATCTCAGGGATTCTTTGGTCTCGAAGTCGTACTTGTACTA
Source organism: uncultured Methanosarcinales archaeon (assembly GCA_964343705.1). Taxonomy (GTDB): domain Archaea; phylum Nanobdellota; class Nanobdellia; order Woesearchaeales; family UBA12501; genus JAUSFM01. The sequence goes on along the minus strand of CAYFJX010000009.1, from coordinate 46,350 downwards.
GTTTGTTTCCTTCTTCGTTTTCAGTAAGTGCAACAAAGTCAACAACACCTTTCTCACCGTGTTTCATCATAAATGAACTTTCTCGACGAGTAGTAGATGCTAGACTGTATTCGTTCATACCACTTAAGAATCGTGGAGGTGAGGTTTTACCAATAAGAACATCGCCTTCTTTTACAATTGACTCAGGGTAGATAATCCCATCTTCTTCGAGCATTCGATAATCATGTTCTGATTTGTATCCTTTTACTTCTTTGTCTGGAATGCTTACTTCATCAGTAAGTCCTCCTGCGTATCGTAGTTCCTCAACAATCGCAGGTCTAAAATAAGTTGATCGGCCAAGACCTCTGTCTACAGACCCTTTGTTTACAATAATAGCGTCCTCCATGTTGTATCCTTTGTATGCCATTACAGCAACAATAAGATTTTGTCCTGAAGGGTGACTGTCATAGTCACTAAGATCATGAATAAGGGTTTTTACAATTGGTCGTTGTGGAGTGTGAAGAACATTTACATCCATGTCCATACGAACTGGGAAGTTTGCTGCGTAAAAGCCAAGTGCTTGCTTTTGGTTTTTTGCACCCATTGCAATACGTGCACCAGGTGAGTGGTTTGCGAATGGAACCATGCTCCCACAGAGACCAAAAATATTCATTGCTGAAATTTCTAAGTGCGTGTGTTCTGGAGTTAGATCATCTTCTGTAAATGCTACAAGTGCTGCTTCTTCCTCAAGAGAGTCTAGGTATTCAATAACACCTTGTTTTGCAAGGTCTGAAAAAACAATTTCATTTTTTTCAAGTTGTTGAAGGTGTTTGTCCAAAAGAGTTGACTTTCCTTCTTTTACAACAATAAGTGGTCGTCGTACACGTCCACGTTCAAGTTCAATTTGTACTTGATTTAGTTTTTCATTAAACATAACATTAAGTTTGTCAGTAACAGTACCTTTTCGACGTCCTGAAACAACTTTGTCTACAAATTCCTTGGGATTTTCAACAGTACCTACAAACTTGCTGTTAAGGTACACTTCAGTTGCTTGGTTTTCGTTTTTGTCCATTTTTTCGTTACACGTTATTGCATAATTGCATCATTTGTTTATAACTTGAAGTCCACAGTCTTTTAGTGATTTAAGGACTGGACCTTCATCTTCAGGTGTTGTAATCTTAGCAAGTAATGCAAGATTTTTTCGTAGTCCAATATTTGTTCCTTCTGGTGTTTCTACAGGGCACAGTCGTCCAAGGTGTGTAGGATGTAGACCTCGAGCTGCGAAGTTTTCCTGAGATGCACTAAGAGGTGAAACAACACGTTGAAGATGACTCATTGTTTCTGTAAAGTTAAGTCGTTGGATACGTTGACTGATCCCTTTACGTGAGCCAACCCAGTTTCCAGTTGCCATTGAACTGTAAATTCTGGAAGTCAAGAGTTTGTCTCGGATTATAACTTTAATACTTGGGAATTTTCCACGCTTTACAATCCGTTGGAAGTTGTAAAGTAAATCCCCAATAAGAACTTTAAGATTTGCACGGAAAAGATCAGCCATTAAGTCGCCTGCAAGTTTAAGACGTTTGTTCATATAATGATCTTTGTCATCTGTACTGATCTCATTTCGTGAAACTTGAATATATTTCCGCATAAATTTACACAAGTTAAATGCTTTGTTCATCCTATCCTTTGGCTCAATGCCAAGGTGTGGAAGCAGATAACGATCAAGAATTTCCCTCATCCGTTCTAGTCTGATTTCTCGAGCCTGAGTAATACCAATATGTTTAGCAACCCAATCAAGAGCGTCTTCTTGTGTTTTTACATTTACGAATTCGTAAAGATTGATTATAACCTCATCATATGATGCAATTGAACTAACTGATTTCATAATTTCGTCGTCTCGAATCATGCCAATTGCTTTAAGCACCATGACCACAGGTACCCGCTTAACCCGTGTAAAACTTAAGTAAAAGATTCCATCTTTCATTCTTTCGAGTGTGTGTGGAATTTTGAATGAGCCTCGTTCAGAAAATAATCGTCCTTGGTAGTCACTGACACCAATTTTTTGTTTTTCAATAAGCATCTTGTTTGCTGCAAGATCTTCAACTGAGATAAGAACTTTTTCTGTTCCATTAATAATAAAGTAACCACCTGGGTCATCTGGGTCTTCTCCTTTTTCAATAAGTTCTTCTCGTTTAAGACCTTTTAGGTGACAATATTTTGATTTAAGCATAATAGGTAAGCTTGCAACTTGTGTTGTGAAAAGTTCTCGTTGTACACCATTGATGTGTGCAGATACTTCAATAAAACAAGGTGAGGCATAAGTAATCTTTCGTAGTTTTGCTTCAACTGGAAAAATGTTCTTTTTACTTCCATCTGCTTCAGTAATTGTTGGTTTTTCAAGCCAGATTTTGTCGAGAACAATCTTAAATTCGTCAATGTTATGAGGAATAATAGTTGGTTCAATTTCTTTGTTTTCTTCAATTATCTTTTGAAGCTCAAACTCTACAAAATTGTTAAATGATTCAATATCAGATCCAACAAAACTGTTTTCTTCGAAGTACTTCTGGAGAAGAACTTTGCTATATTTACGCACCGATCACACCTCGATAGAACACTGTTTCACCTGCTGTTGGACTTTGCCGTGTAATCTTAATAATATCTCCTTGTTTCGGAGTTAATTTTTGTATTGCAGGATCAGTAATAAGAATTTTAGGAAGTTCCTTTAGGGAAACCCCATACTTTTCAAAGAGGTCTTTCTTCTCTTTGTCATTGAGCTTGCTATGCTCTGGCATCAGCACATGCTCCTTGATTTCGACGGTGACTTTCTTTTTACGTGGCACAGTGAGTAATCCCCCATTGACGGATTTTTGTTGTTGTAAATGTAAAGACATGGGCCGGACGAGACATTCAGTGGCATCAGCGTTAGCCAACACCCATTTGAACTCGCGACCACTGCATCGCTTCCCAAAAACATCCCCTGATGGTTGTTTTTGTTAAAAGTGCAGTGCTCTACCAGCCTGAGCTACCGGCCCATGACAGTAATAGGACGCCCTGGCCGGGACTTCCATCATTTTACATGAATTTGAACCCGGGTCGCAGCCGTGACAGGGCTGCATGCTAGACCGGACTACACTACCAGGGCATTGAGCATTGCAGTGTTATTTTTCTTCCTTACAGAGTATAGACTGCTATTCAAGCGCTATTAGCCGTAAGAAAGATGGTTCTCATAGGACCCCAAAACAAACAGGTCATTTATAAAGTTTGTGGTTTTTGAGTACTAATTAAGCACTTTCACGGTATTCTTGGACCCTGCTCACCGGTACATCCAGTTTGGCAGCTAGATCCTCGTCGCTGTACGTTGCTAAAACATGCTTCCTCATTCGACGTCTAGCTCGATAAACACGGGACATAACAGTACCCAGAGGGGATCCCATTTCCTCTGCTGTTTCCTTATACGTGCTATCTTGGACATCATGTACAAAGGCTTCTGCAAAGAATTCAGGCATGGTATCCAAGCCTTGCCCAATTTTGTCTGCTGCGTCAAGCTCTGCAACGTGCTGCTCAGGGGTTGGCACTTTAGGAAGGTGGTCAGCAGGGGTCAGAGTGGATCCACCTATGTTTTCCCACCCATCATAACTAGTAACATGCTTTTTTCGGCGATTTCCCCTTCTCAACTCGTTTATGGTGTGATTATGTGCTATTCGGTAGATCCAGGATTTCAAGTTGGTCCCTTGCCTGTACTGGTGATGCTTTTCAAAGATAGTAGTAAACACCTCCTGTGTAACGTCTTTTGCAAGCTCGCGATCGTTTGCTATTTTTGCAATATAATTAAGAACTGGCACATAGAGATCAGCACATACTTCATCAAATGATTTACCATCAAAGTAGGGTTGAGCTTGTTTTCTCCGACGCTCAAGAAGGGAGACCACAGTACCAGAATGATCAGAACGATCTTGTGCTTCTTGTGTTCGTTCTTCAAGAGAATGATCTGCTACACGCTGGGTTAAGGGAGGCATAGTACAAACTAAGTTAAGGATAGTTTATAAAGAGTTGCTTTAGTATTCCAGACAATACCGCAAGAAAGCATCACATTTTGAGTTTTTTAATCACTTGACTCATAGAAACCATTTCTTCCTTGCCACTGACCATATCTTTAAGCTTAACTTTCTTCTTGGCCAGTTCTTGTGGGCCTATAATTAATACATAGGGAATGTTAAGTGCATTGGCATAATCCAGATTTTTACTGATCCCTCTTCCAACTAGGTCCATGTCTGCTTTGATCCCCTCTTTTCGAAGAGTTGTAAGGATAGGCAGACATTCTTCATTGGTTTTTATGGGGATGATGTATGCTTGTGTTACAGTAAGTTTACTAATTTCTTCTTTTCTGTAAATTTTGAGTTGTTCAACAACTGGTTCTATACCAAAACTTATGCCTACTGCTGGAACATCCATGCTTGGACCAAGAAAATCACCAATCATGTAATCATAACGTCCACCACCTGCAAGGGATGAGGTGACATCTCCTTTTTCTGGCTTGCTTATGAACACTTCAAATACTGGACCAGTGTAGTATGATAAGCCACGTGCAAGCGTTGGTTCAAATGAAACATTACCTTGGTCTGATCCTGCACTGAGAAACTTGAAGATCCAAAACAATTCGTCGAGTCCTTCTTTTCCTTGAATATTTTTCACGTAATTTTGTAGTTTTACAATGCGTTCAGCGTTACTGCCTTCAACTTTCATAATTTCAAAGAGCTTTTTTATTTGTGGAGCTGAGATTCCTTTGTCTTTTAATTCTTTTTTGACGTCTTTTTCTGGTATTTTTTTTATTTTGTCAAGTGCTACAATCACTCCTAATCGTTTTTTCTCTGGAATTTTTACTTGTTCCATAATACCATCTAACAATTTCCTGTTGTTAACTTCAATTCTTACATTAAAACCAAGCTCGCGGAAAAAACGTTGTGCCATCATGATAAGTTCTGCGTCCGCAAGCATGTTTTTTGTGCCAACCACGTCAGCATCACATTGCCAGAATTCCCTGTACCGTCCAAGTTTGATGGGGCCATCCCTAAAACACCTTCCCATCTGGTATCGTTTGAAAGGCATTTTGACGTTAGGGTTCATACCAACAAATCGTGCAAAAGGAACAGTAAGATCATACCGTAAACAGAGTTCTCTTTTTCCTTGATCTTTAAACTTGAATGTTTCTTTGAGAATTTCTGCACCACCAGCGTACTTTGATGAGAGCACTTCGAACCGTTCGATAAGGGGTGTTTCTAACGGCGAGTAACCAAAACTTTCAAAGATACCTCGCAGTAGGTCAATGACTTCTTGTCGGATTATCTTTTCTTCTGGTGAAAAGTCTCGTGTTCCGCGTGCTCGTTGGAGCTTGAGTTTTGCCATGGTACATCACTGTTATTTGTGTTTTATATAGTTTGTGCCTCCCTGACAGCTGCAGCAGCAATCACCTTAATGGTATCAATGACTGGAATGCTAATGTCTTCTTGGCTTACTAAAAGGGGTAAGTCAGTGCAGCCGAGGATAACTGCTTCAGCTCCTTGACATTTGAGTTGATCAATCATAAAGACTAGCTCAGCTCGGTCATCCTCTGACTTGTTGCCATTGAGTATGTTCATGATGATTTTTGTGAGTGCTCCTTGTTGTTTTTGATCTGGCTTGGTCAAAACAATGTTTTTTCTTTGTAATTCTTTGTCAAAGATTCTTGCGTTTATTGTTGCTTCTGTTGCAAGCAATGCAACATTGTTTGTTTTCAACACTTTTGCAACTTCTTCTGGAATGCTCAAGATTTGCAAATTAGTTTTTTGGCGCAGCTCCTCAATAAATATTTGCACAGTATTACATGCAATTATTGCAAAATCAGCACCTGCAATCTTGAGTTGTTCAATTCCTTGTAACAACATTCGCACTGTTTGCTCTGGATTTTCGAGATTCTCAACAACATCAGGAATTGGTTTGCTCACTACGACAATCTCTGGAAAGTCTGAATCATACTTTGCATTGTACTTTTCTTGGAACAAACGAATAATCTCCTGGTATGTTGCTGCTGTTGCCTCTGGCCCCATGCCGCCGAGAATACCGATGGTTTTGAAAGATGAAGAAAGAGATGACATTATATCACCTCCTCTAAAACTTCACAAAATCGCTGTGCGCAATCAATCAAGCTTTCTCCTTCTTCTTTGAACTCACTTAAGTACTGGCCAACAAATGCTTTGTAGGTTGGTCTCTCCGGACTCTTTCCTAAAACACGTTCAAGACGAAATTGATCATCTTGTGAACAAGCCACTGGCGTTCCCCTCATTAATCCCTGAGCAGGTGTTGGATCAAACCACCTATTTGCCAAGTAACCAACAGGAGTCTCATCTGGTGGTTGAGGACTACGGATAGTCACGTATGGTTTTCCTTGACTTTGCATCATTCGCAAAATCCCTGCGTCAAAAAACCGTTCTGTTTCAGGACCATACTTTCCTGATACATCTTGTAACATTTCCAAGTACAATGCTTCAGCCATTTCAAGCGGCAAGTACAATTCTCTTGCAGGATTGTCTGTTTTAGGACAGATAATGTTCCTAAGCAAGAAAGGAAGTTCTTTCTCATACTCAAGCGCTGTGTCAAAAGCTTCAACAAAGCGTGGATCATCACGCATAACTTTTCTTGAATCAAAGTACTTTGCTTCAACGCCAGTTGCTGCAATAAGACGCTGCAAGTACTGCGAACGTAGATCACAATTATCTTTGATTTCTCGACGTTTAGGACGATCTTGTTCTGCAATCAACACTTCAAGGATGTCGGCAGCTCGAGGATTTTTCCCAAGCTTCTCAATTTTCTTTTTTGGAGTCTTGTTAACAATCCAGTATCCTGCTGCGTCCCAGACATTCCATTCCTCAACACCTAGGCGTTGCAGACGTTTCATCCATGCAAAAAAGTCAAGCATGTCAAGACGTTCTCCTGCTTTAGTCAGTTCGCCATTGTAGCCAAAGCCCATGAACATTTTTTGAGGTACTAGGGACTGTGCTGTTTCTGTTAATTGCCATTCAAGCTGAGGAACAATGAAGACCTTGAGCAGTACGATTTACTTCTGACCGCCCATAGTCCTCCACTCCCCATACAATTGATTCCCTCTCAAGTTGTTGTATCTTACTCATTTTCTTTTCCTCCACGTTTAGTGTCCGCCGACTTGTTGTTTGTTTGTTGTTTCTGTTGTCTGTCCTCTGTTTTGAAAAGGTCCACAGCTGGGAATTGCACCCGAGTCAACCTTTTGTCAAAAGCTTGGACAAAACACGTGCAATGCAGGGCCTCGCTTTGCTCGACCCTGCGGAACGACGTTGACTCAAGACTTGCACCCAGTCCTCCAGCGTCACAGGCTGGCATGCTACTGTTACACCACTGCGGACAGTTTTGTTCAACGATACATTGGCACCTCGTAAAATTGCTGAGTTCTTCGTGCTGAACCAGCAACAAGTGCTTCTTCAAAAGTAGGCATTTGTAGACCATACTTTTGTGACGTTCTTTCTTCGCCAACGCCAGTTCTTTCCAATTGTTCTTCCAAACGATCATTCGCAATTTGATCCCCCTTGTCTGTTAATTCCTTACTCATTTTCTGTTCCTCCATAGCTCTCGCTACATTGTTTTCATAGTTGCATACTCGTCGCCAAATAGACGACAAAAGAGATTTTTCACGTCAAAAAAAGGAGACGTTTTAGAACTTGGTTGAGGTTATAGAGCTAGCACAAGCTAGCTATGAAAGAATAGAGTTTGAAGAATAGAGTTTAGACTACAAGGATCAGTTTTAGTTTTGCCCACAATGAAGGCAACCACCTTGAGTCGTATTTTTCATGAAAACTAGAAAGGCGTTGAAGTATTTAAGCTTTGTGTTTACAGGCGATGGGCACGTTCTAACACCATAGTAGGCATTATACCTATACGCCTCTCGAATTCAAATTCAAATGTGTCTCGTGCCTTTTTTAATTTTCCCCGAGAAAAAAATCCTTCAGTAAAAGCTTCCATTGCACGACGATACTTAGAAATCGCAGTAATTGGCTGAGTTTCCACCAAATGATACGCCAGTGACGACATAAAAAAAGTGTAAGGCCTCAGAGGGTCTTCTTTCCGTATAAAAACAACACGATTTCCTACAACCTTGTGACTTACTTCAGCTGCACCAAGATCAACACGAACAGCTCGTTGCCCATCATACATCCAGTCATCAGTTGCATTGTCAACTGTTTCAATTTTCCCTAATGCATATGCTTGCTGAGCGCGACCAAGTGCATAAAACGCTCTGCGAAGATCAGCATTCCCATCTTCAAGAAGTTCCATGTAATTTTTTCCCTTGAGTTTCTTATAGACAACAAGGTCACTGCCGTCTTCTGTTTGTGTACTAAGAAGAATGGTTTCTTTTGGCACACGCTTTTGCCTAAGTGCTCCATGAACCTTAACTGTGTTTGCAGGTTGGTGACGTGTTACAAAACCCCTATAGGCAACAACTGCTTTTGCAGTGCGCACTTTTTCTCCAAAACCAGCTTGCAACATAAGATCAAAAGCCAAGGCACCAATATCATCAAGTTGTGAAGGATCTACAAGTCTCAGCTCGCCAAGAAGTTTGGGTGTTGTAGATGCTACTGTCGCAAGAAATGCTGTTCTGTCAATAGACCCATGAACTTGCCAAGCAGCTTCATCAATGCTTCCTATGAGTGCTGTTCTTTCTGCTAAAACTCCTTCTTCAGTTTGCATACAAGAAGGGGAAAAGTAACCTTGATTTAAGCTTTGCTGTTTTCCAATCTCACACGCTCAAACGCAACTTGGTATGCTTCAGCAAATTTTTTAGCAACCATACTACCTCTTGGTTTATTATACTCATAAAAGAATCCTGCAGCATCAAGAAACTCTGCTGCATCGCGTGAAATACCAAACGCCCCTGCAACAGCTTCAAATGAGGGAATACGAAGCCTATTCCAAACCTGCTGACCCAGGTAAAAACAAAGAACATCATGTGCAAGAAAACCAGAAGACCTTGGTTGTGAAACAAAAGAGTGTCTGGTTTCCATAACCCCCTTTTTACCTTTATAACCATATTTCACTTTGAGCGCACGACTTTTCCTATTTGAAGTAGAAACTAACTTCCCAGGATACCATTCCTCAAAAAAGGGTTGATTCCTAATAACAGAAGTGCAAGACACATGCAAACCCCCAGACTTTGTTCTGTAAGGCAAGTAGATCTTTCCTGTGTCTGGATCATAATGCTCCTTAATACGTTGAGCTAAGCCCTTAGCACAATATTGAATAGGATTGTTTCGCAGTAGTGGATCAAACAAGTTTTCTCCTAAAACAAGATAGCGTTGAAAATTCTTTGCTATTTGTCTAAGAATTTGACATACTCTGCTTTCAGTGATTCCCATTATCTTCCCCAGATTATCCAGAGTAAGCTCTTCATAGGTGTGGTACCATTCAAAGAGTTTTTGTTCACGTTCAGGAAGACGATCAAAGAAATTGTTGAAATCAGGACTAGATAAGAAAAGTACCATGCGATCTTCATCTAGGAGTGCCCAAGGATCTATCAAGAAATTATTAAGGTCTACAGAAGAACGTGTGTCTTCTGGGCCATTTCTCTCATTTGAGGGGGCCACTTCTAAACTAATTATTTGATAATTTGCAGCGCTTTTTCGCAGTCTTCTCAAAGCTTCTCTTGATATCCCTTGTTCACGAGCAAGATCCTCTGAGTCCACAGGACGCTGCAGTTCTTGCTCCAGACTGCGTACTAGTTCCTCTTCATCAGAAACCTTGTCTCTCTGTGACCTTGTAAGATGATCTATACCCCGCAGTTCATCAATGATTGCTCCTTTAATGCGCCATTCTGCAAAATCTGCAAAGGGTCCTCTTGCAGGATCATACTTGTCTGTTGCTTGGAGTAAACCAACCATTCCAGCGCTTATGAGATCTTCGACATCCACAGAATCAGGTAATCGCTTAAGAATTCTGTAAGCAACTTTCTTAACAAGACCCATGTGAGTAGCAACTAGCTCATCCCGAGAAAGAAATCCTTGCTGTTCTACTATAGTCTGAAGAGGCTTACCCATACTCGCACCAAGAATGTGTAAGGTAAAATACTATTTATAATTATGCCTTATGTTGTATACTCACTATAGTCCCTATCTACACTATGCACAAACCTTTTATACTCACCAGCAAGCGAGCGTGGTATCAAAAAAGGTGATATCATGATACAAGATACTATTAATGAAGAATTATATTCAGTGGGCATTGAAATTGTAGGACCTGTTCCTGAAGAGTATGCTCCTGTTCTTAGCACTCCCGCACTACTTTTTGTTGCCAATTTAGAAAGAACCTATCGAGAAATGCGAAGGCAACTGCTTACAGATCGAAAAGAACAACAAGCACGCTATAAAGACGGTGAAAAACCAAGCTTCTTAGAAGACACTGTTGAAATTCGTGAAGGTGACTGGAAAGTTGCAGAAATTCCTGATGATCTCCAGCGACGTCATGTTGAAATCACTGGTCCTGTATCAAGAAAAATGGTTATCAACGCTCTCAATAGTGGTGCTGATTGTTACATGGCTGACTTTGAAGATTCTACAGCTCCAACATGGCATAATGTTATTGATGGTCAATTAAATCTTATGGATGCTGTTCGTGGCACTATTGAATTGCGTGATGAAGCACGAGACAGACATTACACACTTAATGATGAAACTGCAACACTCCTTGTTCGACCACGAGGATTGCACTTGGATGAAAAACACATGCTGGTGGATGGTGAACCAGTGTCTGCGTCATTGTTTGATTTTGGTTTGTATTTCTTTCATAATGCAACAGAACTTGTTGACCGAGATTCAGGTCCTTACTTTTACTTGCCCAAATTAGAACACCATAGAGAAGCTCGTTGGTGGGATGCTGTATTTAACACAGCACAGAAAGAGATTGGTATGCCAACAGGAACCATTCGTGCAACTGTTCTTTTAGAAACACTTCCAGCTGCATTTCAGATGGATGAAATCTTGTATCAACTACGCGACCACAGTGCTGGTTTGAATTGTGGACGGTGGGATTACATTTTCAGTGCAATTAAAACACTGCAAGCTGATCCTGAAGCAGTACTCCCAAACAGAGATCAAGTTACCATGGAAGCACCGTTTATGAAAGCGTACGTAACAAAAGTTATTCAAACATGTCACAAGCGAGGTGTCCATGCCATGGGTGGTATGGCTGCACAGATTCCAATCAAAAATGATGAAGAAGCAAATGATGCAGCGCTCCACGCAGTACACGAAGATAAACATAGAGAAGTTGTTGCAGGTCATGATGGCACATGGGTTGCGCATCCTGGTTTAGTGGGTATTGCAAAAGAAACTTTTGGAAACTTGGGAAAAGACAATCAGATTGATTATGCAGGTAAGCATAGTGAAATCACTGAAGCTGACCTGCTGGAAATGCCAGAAGGAACCATCACATATGAAGGCCTTTTACAAAATGTGAGCATTGGTATCCAATACCTTGCAGCATGGCTTGGTGGTAATGGTTGCGTTCCATTATACAACAAGATGGAAGATGCTGCAACAGCAGAAATAAGTAGGGCACAAGTATGGCAGTGGAAAACACACAAAGCACCAATCGAAGGTGCAGTAGGAATGTATGTTGATATCGGAGTAATCCGTGACGCAATGGGAGAAGCCATGGCAAACATTGAGAAAGAAGTTGGCAAAGAACGTTTCAAGAATGGACACTACGAGGCTGCTGTTCAATTATTCGAAGAACTTGTTATGGCAAATGACGTGCCTGAGTTCCTTACAATCCCAGCATATGAAATGATAACACAAGAGACAGTACAAACACAATAAAAAAAAGAAAACAAAAAAAAACCAAACGAAGTGGTAGAAGATGGCAAAAGCAAATGGTTCTAAAGTAGAAGCAATAAAACAATTTTGGCGAGATGAAGGAATTGATGGCCTTCACAGACCATATACAGCTGAACGAGTTGAAAGACTTCGTGGTACTGTAGGTGTAGAGTACACTCTTGCAATTTTAGGTGCACGCAAATTACGTAAAGGACTGGCAGAGCTAGGAGAAGATGAAGCAATCCGAGCTCTGGGAGCAATCACTGGAAACCAAGCAGTACAACAAGTGCTTGCAGGATTAAAAGCAATTTATGGTAGTGGATGGCAAGTTGCTGCTGATGGCAACGATAGACGAGAAACCTACCCAGACCAAAGCTTGTATCCAGCTCATGGCGCACCTCAACTTGTTGAACGAATAAACAATGCATTAATGCGAAAAGATCAAATTGATTACTTTGAAGGTGTGGAAGGCGGTGTTGATTGGATGGTTCCAATAATCGCTGACGCAGAAGCAGGATTTGGCGGGGCCTTAAATGCCTACGAGCTCATGAAGGATATGATTTACCATGGTGCAGCTGGTGTTCACTTTGAAGACCAATTGTCATCTGCAAAAAAATGTGGTCATCTTGGGGGTAAAGTGTTAGTTCCAACAAAACAATTCATTAACACACTTGTTAGTGCACGACTAGCTGCTGATGTTATGGGTGCACCAACTGTTCTTATTGCACGAACTGACGCAAACAGTGCAAAATTGATTACGTCAGATATTGATGACCGTGACAAACCATTTCTAACTGGAGACCGGACAGATGAAGGATTTTACCGAATCACAGGTGGTCTTGACATGGCAATTGCACGAGGCCTTGCCTATGCTCCACATTGTGACATGATTTGGTGTGAAACATCCAAACCAGATCTTGATGAAGCACGACAATATGCTGAAGGAATTCATGCAAAGTTCCCTGATAAGATGTTGGCATACAATTGTTCACCCTCATTTAACTGGGAAGCAAACTTGGATAAAGATACCATAGCTGTATTCCAAAGAGAACTAGCTTCAATGGGCTACAAGTTCCAATTTGTAACACTGGCAGGATTCCATGCTTTAAACCACAGTATGTTTAAGCTTGCAAAAGGATATGCAGAGGATCATATGACTGCATACTCAGCATTGCAACAAGCAGAACTTGCTAGTGAAGCAGATGGGTACACTGCAACTGAACATCAACGTGAAGTAGGAGTAACATACTTTGATGGAATTGCAGAAACAATTACAGGTGGTTCTTCTACAAGTGCAGTAGGAACTGATTCAACAATGGGTCAGTTTGACAAGCCAGCAGAACAACAGGTCCAACCAGGACCTACATCTTAAATTTTTTTTCCCATTTACATGCTCCTTTAAAGCATGTCCCACCTTGCTCAGCACAGTCAACAGTACTCGTAATGAGCATGTGTGTTTTTTTATTATTTTTACAACCAAACTGTTTGAGAAGGTCTTTATCCAAGCAAACATCAGGTACATATCGTGTGCGCATGTGCTTACCATCAGGTTCATCAACATAATCTTTCACATACACTAAGCCAATGCCCATAGTGGTTCTGTCTTTACACGTGTGCACTTCTTTTTGTTCAATGTCTTTGTAGGGGTGTTGGTGTGCTTCCACTACATTGCCTGTAATAGAAATCGACTGGAGAAAAGAAAGTGCTATGACCAGAAGTGCCATAACAATAACAAGATTAGATAGGTAGGTTCTCATAGAAGAAATTAAAAGAAAAGGATAATAAAAAGTTATTGTATTGGACTAATTTGTTCTTCTAGTCGCTGGATTGCTTCAACACCTGCATGTGCACAGTAATCAAGTGGTGGTTCTCCAGGTCCTTGCCAGGTTTTAGTCCATGCCTGTGAAACACCTGAGGACACATTAATGTCTACAAGTTCCAGTGGGTATTCTGCTGCTCGCAACGTATCAACAACATCTGCAGCTGACGCTCCTTGACCAACTGATCCCGGAGGTGTTACACCTGGAATAAGAAGGGGAATGTCCTTGCCAGAGTCCTTAAACACTTTAAGAATCGCAGCTAGCTCGTCAACTCCTGTCGCACCAATAACTGCACCGAGTCCTGGCATGTACCATTCTCCTGCAATTTTTTCAGCAACATGCATGTATACTGGCCTGCCATCTTCAACAACAAGGTCTTGAATGTCTTGCGCACCAGGATTTGAGGTTCTACATAATGCATATACACCTCTGCCTCCGTTGTCTTGGTTACCTTCCATTTCTGGATTGCAGTATTTGGTAAATGCGCCTACACAATCCCATCCTGCGTAAGGATTAATGGTTAATGCTTCTGCTCCTTTGTTAATAAAATCAGCTTGTGCGTAAAAGTCTGCTGTTTTTTTCTTTTCTGGATCTGGACTGCCAATGTCACCACGCTTTGCATCAAGAAGATACAATAACCCTTGACCTTGGTATGCATCTCGAATAGCCCTTAGTTTTCCATGACCAGATTTAGGATCCCCATTACTTGCTGCCTCAAAAAAGCCAAGGTTTGGTTTGAATGTTGAGACTTGCACTTCTTCTGTTGCCATAACTTGAAGAAGCCTCATGTAAAAAGGATATATTTCTCTGCCTGGAATTTTGTCCAAGACAGGATCCACTCCCACACATACAATGCTTCCTGTTTCTTTTTTTCGTGCTCGTAGTTTATCAATCCAATTTTTGTTTGTCATTCTATCACCTTTGTTCTCCTGGTTCCCATGTTTGATGTCGCTCGTGCCAATCCCTGGCAAATGCAACATTTCCTGCATCCAAGAACCTTCTTTCTTCACCAATATCCAGAACTTTACTAACTGTAGTTAATGTATCAAGAGTTGCTCCTGCTTGTTCATACACGCTCATGGCATGAGGTAATCCATAACTCATGATTGCAAATGCAGTATCAACAGTAAGCCCCTCATCTCTCAGTGCTTGGAGTGCTGGGCCAGAACTTGTTGCTGCTGTCACCACATTTTCAATAAGAGCAACACGCCCACCAGGAGGCAAATATCCCTCTACAAGATTTGCTGTTCCATGCTCTCGTGGTTTTGTTCGAACATAGAGATGTGGAAGCTCAAGTTGCTGAGCAAGCATGGAGCCAAAGGGTATTGCTGCAGTAGCAACACTTGCAATTCCATCATACTGGCTTGGATCTCCAAGTATCTGCCTAAGATAACCTAACACCTGATTTCGTTTACCAACATGACTAGCAACAACATTGGTATGACAATAGACAGGTGAAACAATACCCGAGACAAAGTGAACTGGATTGTCTGGGTCAACACCAAACGGGGTTGGTGCGTCTTCTTCATCAGAAATTCTTTCAAGTAATATGCGAGCTGTATCTCTCGCCATTTCTTCACGTGAAACTCGTGCCATATTCTACCACCTTCAATCCCCATACTGTTGTTGTTTAAAAATTTAGTCCCACTCCAGACTATACTAAAAAAGTAAAAAGGGGCAGTTATCTCAAGCTGCCTTTGTTCATGAAAAAGGGTGTGACTCTAATGTCATTGCTTGCCATGACAAACTGCATGATTCGTTCAAAGCCAAAGCCGCATCCTGCGTGAGGTACACTGCCATGCTCGCGCATGTTGTCCACGTACCATTTGAAGTCATCAATGCTTCCCCCTCTCTCTTTGAGTTGTTTCAGCATAATGCTCTTTTCTAGTTTGTCAATCACATAGTCTGGTTCAAACTCGCGCTCTGCTGCACCCACTGATTCACCGCTAAACGGCAAGAGTAAATCTGTGCTGTTTACTAACCTGCTGTCTTTGGCGTTGGTTCGCATGTTAAAGAACTTGATTGCCTCTGGATAGTGCGTTACAAACAGTGGCTTGTTACCAAAGTATTCAACAAGAAATTTTTCATGCTTTGAGGTAAGATCTGAACCAAACACCACTGTGTTGTCAAGTTTTTCATTGACTATCTTCACTGCTTGTTCATAACTTATTTTAGTGAATGGAGCCTGTAGTGTATCAAGGTGGGTGGTGTTGACACCAAGTTCTTGTAGTTCTGCTCGTGACGTGTTTAGTACTTCCCTTACCATACTCAGGATTGTTTGTTCAATGTGGTTCATGAGCTGGGGAAGGTTACCAGTAAACTCTATTTCCATCAGGGTAAACTGTGTCAGGTGTCTGTCGTCAATTTTGTGTTCTGCTCTGCTGCTTGGCCCTACACAAAACACTTTGTCAACAACTGGCAGCAGGCTTTCAAGGTAGAGTTGACCTGTTTGTGCAAGGTACGCCCTGCTTCCAAAGTGAGTCATTTCAAACATAGTGTCAACATTTTCGCACGAGCCAGTTGCTTTTGTTATGGTTGGCACAGGCACTTCATGAAATCCCATACGAGTAAAGTAGTCTCGTGCTCCTCGTAGCAGTGATGATTGAATCTTAATGGTTGATCCAAGCTGGTGCCGAGGTATGTTTTTTTGTTCATTTGTTTGCACTGGCATTGGTTCATGCAAGGTGTTTGGTGTTTTTACTTGGCTTGGCATTGGTGCCACTGTTTGCTCTGCAGGTTGCAGGGTTGGTTGTATTGTTTGTGGTTCCATATTTTTTCCTCCATTGTTTTTTTGTTTTTGTCTGTTTTTCCTGTAGAGCTTCAGCTAGAGAATACATCCCCCTATCAGAAACTCGCTGTAGTTACAACAGGTCTACAGCTTATTATTTTTGAACTTATTGAGTGTAATTTTCAAATGGTTGAGTGTAAAAGTAGTAGGTGTAAAAAAAGGACACAGTGAATGTGGACAAAACAAAGAGAAATACGTTCCCCCTCGAGCGTTTTTCGCTGATTGGGTTCTAGGTATCATCCTAGAATATGGAGTGAAACTCTGGACTATTTAAAGATTGTTATGTACTAAGTGGGAGGAACAAAAAAGGTAGTGGTGCGTTAAAAGTTGGTGGCGTAAAAAAATCGGTATTTTATGCTGCGTTTGCTGCTGTGTTGACGAGTTGTCGCCAGCTGTAGGGCCATGCTAGTCCGATGCCTGCTGTTTGTGCGGGTGTTTTGTTTTTGATTCCCATGTGTGGTTTGAAAAAGTTGTAGTATATCATGAGGCCGGTTATGAGGTTTTGTGCTGAGTGTAGTTGGGAGAAGCCTCGCATGACTTTATATCTTTCTCGTACGGTTCCTTGCATTCGTTCCATTCGGTTATTGTGGACGTGGTGTCGGTGTTTGTTGTATTCGGTGATTCCCATTGTTATGTGGAGTGGTGGTTTGCTTATTCCTCCCCCATACACTTGTTTGATGCTGTTGGGGTATGCTTTTAAGTTGTCGGTAATTATTCGTTGTGGTCGTTTTTTTGATTTTGCTTTGCATTCTTCAAAGAGTGCTACTGCGTGTTGTTTTCTTCTTCTGTGTGTCATTTCTGATGCTATCCAGAAGCGTGTTTCGAAGTCTATTGCGTCGAAGCACCAGTTTTCTTTGTTTTTGAAGTCTAGTCTTATTTCGTCTGCGCAGAGGACTGGTGAGTTGTTTATTCTTTTTTTTGATAGGTATGTGTTTAGTATGTTGTTGTATTTTAGTATCCATCTGTAGATGGTTGTGTGGTGTGGTTGTATTCTTTTTTTGAGTTTGAGGTGTTGTGTGACTTTTCTGAAGCTTAGTCCTTGGTAGTAGAGTAGCCATGATGTTTCTATGATTCGTGCTGGGTAGCGCATTCTCAGGAATCCTTTGTTGTAGATGTAGACGTGTTTGCAGGTGCTGCATTGGTAGCGCTGTCGCTTTTTGCGGTCTTTGCCGTATCGTGTTTTGCTTACAGAGCCGCACTGTGAGCATGTCATTGGTGGTGGTGTTTGAGCCATCGTGACTGGTGTAGTGCTGTTGTTACTTCTTTGAGTTCTTGTACTGGTTTAAGGAGGTA
This sequence comes from uncultured Methanosarcinales archaeon, assembly GCA_964343705.1. Taxonomy (GTDB): domain Archaea; phylum Nanobdellota; class Nanobdellia; order Woesearchaeales; family UBA12501; genus JAUSFM01. Next base: position 28,600 of record CAYFJX010000009.1, on the reverse strand, counting down.
GTTTTTTATTTGTGCTTGGTTGGATGGGTATTTCCATGGTTGTTGGGCTTGTTTTTTGATGTACCTGTTTGGTTCTGGGATTTGTTTTGCTAGGTGGCGTGCAAAATCGTTAACACTATAAGTGGGGGATTTGTTTGCAAAGGATAGTACGTCTTTTATGACGAGGATGTTTCTTAGGAGGTAGTCCATTCTGAAGTGGTATTTGAGGCTTCTTAATAGTAGGAAGTTGAGTTCTTCTCGGTCAAAAACAACAATAGTGGCTTTTTTGTATGTTTCTACAAGGGTGAAGAAGTGTTTTAGTGTGTGTAGTTCTTGCCTGTTTTGGAAGGTTATGTGTGCTCGTGGTGTAAGAACGGCAATGGAGGTTACCCTGCCTGTGAGGTAACTTCCTTGCCATTTAACGTTAAAGTAGATAGCTCTCATGCTATCCACCCTATTACTTTTAGTCGTTGGTATACTGCGTACGTCATACGAACATCCTGGGCTAGGTATTCTTTGAGTTCTGGTATGCGTCCTTCCTGCCATAGCAAAGGTATATCTTCTCCCTTGAAACCATTGTATTTTGGTTGGTAACCAATTGCTTGACTGTACTCTTCAAGCCTGCCTTTAGCATATCGGTTGTTGTTAAAACAGTCTCTAAGGTCAATGTGTTTTCCGCGAATGTCTATTACAGGAACATTATGAATAAAACTCCGCGTCACCAACATAGGAATATCAAAACCCCTACTATTAAAGCCAACAAGGCAGAACTTTTTCTTTTGTCGTAGGTATGCCCAGAACTCTTGCAGTAGCCGCTTTTCACTCTTGTACGTGATTAAACGCTCCCCATTATCTGTTTTAAGCCCGATTGCGGTGATTCTGTCTTTAAGGAAGTTTAGTCCTGTTGTTTCAAGGTCAAAGCAGATTTTCATTGTGCCACCACCTCATCAGCGCAGATTTCAATAAGCAAGATTTTCTTCCCATTGTCGTCATATGCTTCCCTGGTTGTTAGTTTTGCTGTAGCCATTGTGTTATGCCTCCACCGCACTAAAAAACGTACGATTTTCAATTGAGATTGGAAGGTCATATTTATACATATGTGAAAACGTACGATTATATTGCACCATAGAAAAGCTTAAATAATAAAACGTACGATTAAATGAATTATGGAAAAAACAATGAAAATCCATCACGATGGACGAGGCCAATACAGCGTCAGAATACCCATAAAAATGGCAAGAGAAATAGGCCTCAAAAAAGGAGCACTCGTAAAATTCACATACAAAAAAGGTGACCTCAAAGCACGACTTGTTAAATAACATTCTATCAACTCCTTGAGCCTCAAGAAAGAAAACTTTTTATAAGAGCAAAATATTCTACTCCCTACTTGAATGTCCTCTTTCTTGAGGAATAGTAATCATGCTGGACAGCCTGTAACTGTCCAACATTTTTCTTTACAATTACACTTTCTAAAAAATGCTTTTTTTAAATATACTTTGGTGTTGTGTTTCTGGAACTTTTTCTTCACATTCCAGAACTGTAATATATAGTTTGCAGTTCTGGTATTTATTTTAGGAATACCAGATAATTTTTATATATGTTATAGTATAACCATACTAAAAAAAGAGGTGTACCCAGAGTGAAATGGCGAGTCTACCATCATAGAGTTCTCTATAGCCTTCTTGCTAAAAGCCCAAAAACAATTCCTCAAATATGCAAGGATTGGCAGTCAACAAGAGATGAACCATACTACAAAGCCATCCCTGAATTATACAAGCATGCTTGGCTAGCCCAAAAAGGAAACCTGTACGGGGTGAGCTACAAGAATTTTGTTAAATGGTTCATTGATTTTGGAATAGTAAACTACAAAAAATGGCATGAATTAATGGCAGCTGTTTGGAGAAAAAAGATGTGGAGCAACGAGAAAATCGTACGTGAATACATACAAAGCAAAACATTCAAAGACATGATGAACAGAAAAGTAAAATTCATACAAAAACCAGACATAAGAAAAATTCCCAGTTTCATGCTACATGAACTACGAAAACCACAAAAAGAAAAAGCAGCACAAGAAATGAGAAAACTCTACGGTCAAATATTTGCTTTAGACAACCCCAACAACATATACACATGGAAAGAAATGTCACCAACAATAAAAATAAAAGGTGAACGATTCTTCTTTCCTTAAACCTCAGCAGTTTCTATCCCAGAAAGGACAAGTTCGCTTGGTCGTCTTACAACCGCTAAAACCACACTTCGTGGTGCTTTTTACTGTGCTAAACGTCTTATCATTCCTCTCACTTTTAACTTCGCAGCCTGTCAAAGCAAACACTGCCCCAACCAGTAACAAAGCCAAAAGCAAAATTGTTACTATTTTCTTCATGGTATCAATCCTCCGTGGTATCTTTTAAGCACAAAACAAAATATGCTATAGTTGGTGTGATTACAAATATGCTTATTCCGATCAAAACTAGTTGCACACTCTCTGCACTATAACCAATGATGGTCAAGCCAGCACCCAGGATTATAGCGCAGATTACGTGCAGGTAAGTTGTTATTGAAATGTTCTTTTCCAATGTATCATCTCCTTTTGAGTATGCCTATCAGCACAAGGACTAAGGCAGGTATGTTAAAAATTATATATGCTGCAAGGATGTACTGCCATGCAAAGTAAGGCCTATCAAGAATAACTTTAGTCAGAACTAAGTTGGCAAATACCACGTAGGTAGAAGCTGCGAGAAATAGGTACTCGCTTGTTTTCTTTTGTATTCTTTCTCCTGTAAACATAAGAAAAAAGAAAGCTATAACAGTAGGAATATTCACTAAACTATACCATAGAGCAAGTAGCCAAACCACATAACCAGGTTGACTGGAAAATAAAAAAGGAGTCTTATAATAATAAACCCTTAAAGTAACGAACAGATTAGCAACCAAGAAGTACACAATGGTAAGGACTGCACTCATCCTATAAACAATTTGTTCCATGTTTCATCTCCATCTACCACCTCGTAAATGAAGATTATCTTAGTATTACCTCTAGTTGTATGTTGTCGTGGAGGGCGTTGTTGGTGTTGCCTCCTTGATTGTCTCCACCGAGCCTGACTTCTACATACCTAGTGCCTCTGGGCAGGTTTGGTAGTCGCTCGTTTCCCTCCTCACACCTTCCTGTCTGAAAACCAGAATAACGACTGCTTAGCACGTTACCCTCACCATCCAGGATGTTGTATCCTGCTAGCAAACCATCACCATCACTCACCGTAACGTAAGAAAGGTTTACTTCTACACGGCCAGCATCCACCTCCCTAGCCAGGTCTAGAAGGCTTACACGTTGTCTAATCTCATACGTGTCTCCATCTCCTTCGAGTGGTCGTACTGCGTAATCACCCTCGCACACTGGGTACGTGTTGCCTCCTTGGTGGCGTTCAACAACTACTGGGTTTCCTTGGATGACTGTCCAGCACGGAATCGGCTCATCATCATCTCCAGGTCCTTGCTCAAAACCCGCATTATACAGTCTGTTAACACCTCTTGGCACGTCACAGTAAGCTTCCCCATCCAAACACGCTATTATTCCTTCTCCACTACAAGCATCGCCACACGCCTCGCCTACATTAAAACCCTCATCAACAACGCCATCACAATCATCATCAACAAGGTTACAAACCTCGTCAGAAGGCAAAACCTGTTCTTGTACTTGAACGTATTGAAGCACACCATCCACTAAAACGCACTCCTCTAAAAGAGCTTGGCACACGCCAACGTCAAGTGTTTCTTGCGGCCCCTCATACGTCGCTACGGTGTTTCCCAAACGACAAAAAGGTTCCCCCTCACCTTCACCCTCTCCTGGGAAAGTAGTCATCTCACCTTCGCCCTCGCCCTCACCAGGAAAAGTAGTCATCTCACCCTCTCCTTCACCCTCACCAGGAATTATAATCTCTCCCTCGCCTTCACCAGGCAAGATAGGTTCTCCCTCACCTTCACCAAGAGGTATGATTTCACCCTCTCCTTCTGCCGGAGGAACGTACGTGTCACCACCATTAACTTCACCATTATCAGAATCGTTTGGAGTGTAGACTTGTTCAACTCCTGCATCAGGCTCTACTCTGGGCCTGTCTGAAAGGCAAGCTGTGTAGAGTAAGCCTGTTAGTATTAGCGTGGTTAGTGTTCTCATTGTGGTGGGGGGAATAGAAACTTCTACTTAAGCTTTGCGGCACTGGTACCTAAAAAGGTTTTTAACCATTAAAAAGGTACAAGTACCTAATGGCACGGAAAGGCTTTGTAACAGTTGCGCTACCAGATGAGCTTATGGAAGAGATAGACCAAGTAGTAGCCAAACGTAAACAAGGCTACACTTCACGGCCTGAAATCATTAAAGAAGCCGTACGACGACTACTCAAAGAATTGAAATGACTTTTATGTCACACATACACTAAATCCGTAAATTATTTATGCTAGCTTAACATAAAACATTTAAAGTAGTTATAAATCCAAAAAAAGAGATGGGTGATAAAAATGGCAAACACTGAACCACAACTAAAACTTATGACCAAAGCAGATTTTAATAGAGTCAAGTCTAAGTTTGTTGATATTAAACCTGAAGCAGAAGAAATGTTGGAAAAGGCAGTAAATGATTCAGATGTATTGGCTTTGACAGTCCAAGAAGGTTCAGGATTTACATTACTAAACGCAAAGATAATCAGCGAAGACAATGAAGAAGGTTTTGTTCAACTTCTAAAAGAAGGCGTTAACAATTAAAACATTTGCCAGGTAATCTAAAATGAGGTTTAGGAAACATGCAATTAAGTCGTTTTTATTTTCATGAATCAATCTTTGAATTAGCAGGAAAAGAATTAAGTGATTCTTACAAAACAAGACCCACTTGTAAATTATTTCTTAACTGCACACTTATAAATGTAAGATTCAAAAAAATAATTAACGACCATATTTCATTCACCACAGAACAAATAATGGAAAGTGTGAAATCTGAAGACTACTCATCCAACTTCAACGGGTTGATAGCTCTTGGAGAAAATCTTGCTTTCCCGGTACCAAAAAAATATGATAGAAATAAAAATGCCAACCTAATTAAGGCAGCGAATAGTAAGAATATTGAAATCGTAGACGATGTTAAAATTGTAACTTCTGGTCTTGAAAACACAGTTAAAATAAAAAAACTTCTTGAAGATGGCAAATATCCAGAAACTCTAAAAGTAATAAATGTTGAAGAAGCCCTACAACAAATAATGCAAATACATGATGATTTAAAAAGCTTGAATTCTACACAAAAAGAATAGAAGATTCCATCTGCCCTTTTGACTAGTCTTTAAATAACAATTCTACTTTATAATACTACAGCAAAAATGGTAACATCTAGCACAGTACACCAAGAGCAAACAAATAAAAAAAAGACATAAAATTTCAATCAAAACCATACTGATCGTCTATGATCTTCTTTATTTCTGGGCGTATACTTTCTTTATTTTTAAGTGGTCCCACAGGTATTATTTCACTAATATGATTTTTATTAATTTTTATCCATCCTTTTTCCAAATCAACCAGTTCATACAAACCATCTGTATTTAAGTTATCATCCCAAAGTACTTCATATTCATTCCCATTACTCATAAGAACTTTTTTAATCTCCATATTTATCACCACCATACGTGCATTACTTACATATTTTCTCTTTCCTTTTTAAGTATGTTCATTTTGCATTACCATCAAAGCACTAAACTAAATATACAACCCAATAATTTATTTGGTTTATATTGTTTTCTTGTTTAGCCCGCTCAGGTAAAAACCAACAGCACCTGAACCTAAAGAAGTTAATATCTCAGGAATTTTAATCTCAGGATTAAACGCGCTCTTAAACAACAAATAAGCAAAGAGAGCAATCAAGGACAAAGCAACTAAGTGAGTCAAATAACCTTTAATAATCGTAAGCACGTTCTCATGATTTACCATTGTAACCTAGTCCCTTTATAACCAACATACACAAGTATACAACCCATCACAAACCGAATAAAATCTAGCTGCGTACCAACATTCAACTGAATAAACCTCAAATCAACAACAGACGAAGCCTGACGAGGCAAAGCAGCCAAAAACAAAAGAAAACCACAAAACATCAAAAAATAACCAACCACCACTTTAAATCTAACATCGATACAAAAAAAACCATCACCTTCTTTTTTTAAATTCTTTTCACCACTCATTCTAAAAACCTCCAATTCTTTATTTTTTAATAACAAAATGCAGGGATATTCTACAAAATATTTATAAAAAAAACAAGGATAAAGAATAAAAAAAGAAAGAGGTGTTTAGATTTGCTGAGGTCTAACCACCTAAGAGCATTCTAAACACACAAAAAATTGAAGGCCGAGGCCTCCACAAACAACAAGTAGTGTTGTAAGAGTTTGGTAACACTCTTTTCTACTTAAAGTTTGTGGTCGCACAAACTAGCGTGAGCCTTGGCCTTCGGATGTGAAACATGACAAATGGAATTGTAAGTGAAATAGTGGCTGAAGGCCTATTCAGCCTACTACCCTCAACCAAGTGGGTAACAGTAGGCATAATAGGAATAATCAGCCTTGCCTTCTTCCTACGAATAAGTAGGGGAAGAGCAAAAGCATCAATGTTCGGTAGCCTAGTCTCCATGGCAACCACCATTGTGTATTTCCTAGGGGTCTAAAAAACCCCTTATTCCTAATCACCCAATAACAAAAAAAAATCTCCAAAAACCAGAAACGCCCAAAACCCCTTCAAACCTCAGTAAATCTACCCAAATTCAAAATCACCAACTACTACTGCAACAGAATCACAAAAAAGGTGTAATTGATTAGGCAGGTTAAAGAACAAATATTAATTTATAGAATGATTCAACCAAATATGATTACATGGTCACTTGGCATGGAAAAATCTTTGGAGCCATTGGACACTTTTGGGCAGATCTTAGAAAATTTGCGTATTTCAACAAGACAATTTTTGAAGTGTTCTTTGTTTTATTATACGCTGCAGAACAGGTTTTCTTAGTCTTTTTTACACTTTATTTTAAGAATAATAGAGATCTACTTGCACTAACAATATCCTTGTTTATCGTGCTCTTTCTTACAACATTTGCTTTGCAGAAAATAGTGATGGAATCAAGAATACGCGTACTTGAAAAAAAGATACAAAGTGCAAATTATGAAAAAAACACATTAGAATTAGAGTATAAAGAATTAAAATCAAGTTACGAGGAACTTGCACGGTTTATTTCAGAACATTTATATACTCATAAAACTATGAGAAAAAAGAGAGGTGTAAGAGAATGAAAAAGGAGGAAGCAGCACGTATAGAAAAATTTTTAGCCAAAAATAGAGAAAAAGCTGAGAATGCAACAAGAGCATTTGAAGAACATAGTAAGGCTTTTGATAAAAAAATTAAGGAAATTCTTTCTGTTTTATAGATTAGGTATAGCAAGTTGTAGTAATACATATAAACAACTCTAAAAACTACAGGGGATTATGACCCTTGCAACCCAAGTTGACATGTTTTATTTTGAACTTGCACAGGTAGATGAAACTCTGAAAAGAAAAGAGCCTGTGCCAGAAGATCTTGATGAATTATATGATAGGATTGAATTTGAAGTAGTGTATAACGATTTGAAAAAAAGACCAGGCCTTCCTCTTCGAGAACGATTTTTACTTAAGTACATTGGAGTGCATGCTCAGCTTCAACGAGAAAAAATAGAGAATCCTCCAAAGAATCTTGCTGAAAAACTACAGCGCATTCCAAAACAGATCATGCCATGGCTTAAGGGTTATGCAGCAAAGGTGATCAGTAGTGCAAGTAGAACTGAAGGAACAATCATGGCAGGAACAATTATGTTTGCACCTGGGCCAGTAGCAACGATTCCAGGAAGCATGTATATGTTTGGTCCTGAAGTTGGTCTTCCTGTGGGTATTGCGTTAGGCACAATTAAATACCTCTCACCAATGGCGTATAGTGGAGTTATTTATAGAAGACAAACAGATACATAGTTTATTCTGAACCATACTGTGGTTCTACTTTTGCAGCATACGCTGCAAATTTTTCAGGTGAAACACCTTCTTGAGCCCCGATTACTTCTTCAGAGGAGAATGCTCGTACTAGTCCTGCAACTGCACCTGGCTGTCCTGCACCGGGACGTGCAATACGTGTTAACATTGCCTCAGCGTTTAAACCAGGGTACTGTTCAACCAAGTCCCATGTAATAAGTGGATGTGTGCCTGTGTGCATTTGTTCAATTGCATCAATCTTCATCATGGCAAGTGCATAATCTTGTGCACTCCCTGTATAATCAGAAGCCCTGTGTCCAAGAATTATTCTGCCTGCTTCTTTTACACGTGATATTTCTCGTGTTGCAACAGCGTGCAATAGGTACGGAGCTGCAGCTTTGTAATTAGTAAGAGCAAAAACATTTTCTGTAAACTTGTCAATTAGTCTTCTGTTGTGAGGATCGTATTGACCATCCTCTGGGTCAGCTGGTAGCTTATGTACTGGTTTATCAGCGGCTGTTTCTTTGTCAGCTGGCTTGTACACAAATACTGGAAGTAATTCAGCGAAAAGTTTCCTGTTTATTCTTCGATCTCTTGCTAACCCAAGGCGGACAAGATCATCTAAACCGCCTCCGGTTGTAGAAGTAACTCTGTCAATGACAGAATGATATGCGTCTGCAAAAGACGCCTTAAACGCATCAATAATTTCTTGCTCAGCTACACGTGTCATAGGTGAACAGAACAAGGTTATAGTATTTAAGGATTATTGTACTGCGTTAGAAGAAAATACCAAACAAACCTTGGCCAGACACAACCACCCCAGTTATTATAGCTCCTGCCATCAGACTGCCACCAAATGCGGCAATCATAAGTTGTTTCTTATTCATACCCATTAAGTAAGCAACAAGTGTTCCTGTCCACACACCTGATCCAGGAAGGGGTATGCCAATAAAGAACATAATACCATACTGCCCATATCTGTCAACATATTTTTGTGCTTTGCGTTGTGTTTTTTCAACATATTTTTTGTACATTGTCTCAAACCAGCCAATAAAAAAAAGTAAGTGAACAAATTTGTCAAGAAATATGTAGATAACTGGTGCAATAAGAAAGTTTGCCACTGTACAAACTGCAAATACTACAAACCAAGGAAGATTTGTTACCAGTATACCATAAGGTATTGAAGCTCTAAGTTCAAGTATGGGCGAAACTGAAATCGCAATAAGTTGAAGAAGAGTTGTAAGTATACCCATTTATACCACCTTAACACTCGCACTAGTTATTTTTTCTTGCACATACCCTTCCAACAATGTTGCTTTGACCAGTGTTTCTGGTAGGACATGTTTTCGCTTGATTTCCGCATAGTACGTTGCACCTTTTTTGAAGGTTTTTTTGTGCTTTTTGGTGAATTGTTTTACATGATCCTTAAAAACACTACGTGGGCCTGTAATTTTTTTTGTTGGATACAATTTTTTGTTTTCAAGTATGAAAAAGAATTGTGCTTGTTCTTTCTTGTTCCACAGCCAGCCTGCGTCATGAAGGATGAAATCATTTTCAATAAGTTTTCTCTTGTTGTACTCAAAAGACTTAAGGAGTTTTGCTCCTACAACATCTTCTTTGCCTTTTTTAGCACGAACATCGACCAGGACAAGCCTATTTTTTCCTGCTTTTTCTTTGATCTCATCAAGGGTAAGTTCGTGTTTCACAAAAAAGTCAGCATGTGGTTTTTTGAGAAACTGTTTTGCCTTTGCCTTAAACCGTTCAAATTTTGGTGTGTCAAGCGCTGCTGCTGCATTCCTTTCTTTGTGAATAGGATCAACCACAATAAGGGGTGAGATAAGCTTGGACTTGTTCATCTCATAGAGCGCACGTCCCTTGTGTGCATTAGTATAATCAATGATTGTTTTGTCTTTCCATTTTTGTGATGCTTTAAGTAATTCGATAAAGCCACCATAGTGGATAGTAAGAATGTCAACCACATGACCTGAGAAACCACGAATGTAAGATTCAGCGCCGTACACCCCTGCTGATTTGCAGAATGCTTTAGTTAACCTAATTTCATTTGCTAGTTTTTTTCGTTTTTTGACTTGCTTTGCAACCCATGAAACATGTAAGGGACTACAGTCAGTGATATTTACAGCGTCTTTAGGGTCATAAATGTCAAGAACAGGAACAATTTCAAATTGATAATCTTGTCCTGGAAGAGTAATATGGAAATAATCGCGTGAACCATGCACCCGCTTTGTTTTCAGCCCTGGCTTGATTGATTTGAGTATTTGCCCTAAGAGTTTTGATATGTCTTTAAACTTGTAAAAGTAGTCAAAGGCAACAAACACGTCAATGTCATGATCTTCTTTAAGGTTGGTTTCCTTTGCTAATGAGCCACCAAGTATGACTTTTGCTTTGATTTTGTTTTTCTTGAGTTGTTTTTCAAGAAGAGAGACTAGTTTTTTTGCTGGTTTTTCTGCTTCAGGTCCTGGCTGTAGTCTAGCAAGTACTTGTTTCAAGAGTGATGTAGTGCTGGTCTTGGGTTTTTTAGTGGATTGCACTTTTTTCTTGGTTTTCTTTGCCATAGATGTACAAGGGCGATTTACGGTATAAAAAACTTGTGGTGAGAGTAAACTTAATAAAGCCATATCCCCAGATAAGTAAACATAAACAAAGAGAAACTAAAAAAGAGACACAATGGGACCAGTTGAAATTCTTACAGCAATCAGCGTTATCCTGCTTATTGGATTACTCTGTTCTATTGTCGCAAGAAAACTAAAACTACCTTTGGTCTTGTTGTTGGTCCTTGTTGGGATTGGATTAGGAAAATTTCAGTACAAGGGAACTTCATTGGTGGAGTTTCCTGACTTGTTTCTTACAAGCATGGGTTTACTTGCATTGATTATTATTGTCTTTGACTCAACATCTAAGTTAAAATTAAAAGAACTTGATGAAATGTCCTTTGCAGCATTTAAGCTAACTGGTTTAATGCTAGTTTTGTGCTTGACTGCTCTGACTATTGTTGCCCACTGGGGTTTTGGCATTGATCTTGGGCTTGCAGTTGTGTTTTCATCAATCATTATTGGAACAGCACCTGCAGTTGTGATGGTCTTATTGAGTGAAAGCAAAAATAAGATTGTTGAATTCCTAAAAATTGAGTCAATTATCAACACACCAATCATTGTATTATTGCCATTTATCATTCTTGATTTCCTATCCAGTGTTGAAACAGAAATGCTTTTCACGCGATTTGTCGAACAGATTAACCCATTCTTTTTGCAGCTTGTTGCTGGGATGGGATCAGGACTGTTTGTTGGATTGATTGTCTTTAAGCTTATGCGAAAAGCATATTCAGAAAAACTTTCACCACTTGCACTTATTGTTTCATCCTTGCTTGCCTACTCACTTGCAGAAAACCTAGGAGGCAACGGCATTCTCTCAGTTACAACATTAGGACTGTTATTTGGCAGTGTTGCCATTAAAGAAAAACAATCATTACAAGAATTCTCAAGTATCCTAACTAATGCAATAGAAGTTTTGGTTTTTGTACTTGTTGGTTTAATGATTGACTTCCCTTTCACTCAAGAGTTTATTCTTGCGTCGCTTGGATTGTTTGGAGTTTACTTATTCTTGAGATTTATTGCAGTAAGTATGTTATTCAGAGAAAAGAAGCTTGTGCCTGAAGGAACTAATTTGAAACAAAGATTGTTTATGACACTTAATTGCCCAAAAGGAATTGCAACTGCAACAGTAGTATTCTTGCTTGCAACCTACAAGATCGACGGACTTACTAGAATACTAGACTTTATCCTTGCGTTCTTGTTGTATAGTATTATAACTTCATCTGTTGTTTCTAAGTTCTCAAAGTGGTTTATCAAGACAGAGATTATAAAATAAGAATAAGATTATTCAGTTGATTTTTCAGTAGGCGTGTTTGAGAAGTCAAGGAGTTGATCACAGTAAGGACCTTTCAGGAAATGGTACAGTCGCTTACCCTCTGAACCTTTTTTTCTCTTCAAAATGTCTTCGGGCTTTTCAAGTTCACCAGTGTGTTTTGTATGGCAGTAATAAGTAACTACATTAAATTCGATATCATCGTCTGCCAATGATGCCAAAGCTCGAAGAAGTGGTGTTTTTCCTTGTAGCTCAAACTCTTGTGCAAATGCTTTGAGATGAAGTGCAGGGACTAGTTGATCACTCATATTTTTTCCACGAAAATACGTTGGCCATACCATTGCTAGCAGTTCTAATGTTTCTTCAGGTACTCCTTTTTTGACAAGGTCTTCCCACTCTTTTTTCTCCTCTGACATTGTCCTGGTAGTTGAAGCAGCATACATAAAGCGTTGAAAAGAACACTCATCTGTACATTGAGTAACATAAGTACAATCAGAAACAAAGTGGCTCAAGGAAATAGACCTAGGAATCACTTTGTGATCATCCTCAAGATCATAGTCAAACCCTGTTAGTACATCATCACAAGCATAGACTGTTCTTCCTTCGAACAACGCTGCAAATGCATCTGCGTAGGTTCTACCCTCAAAGTCTTTCTTGCCCCCATGGCAGGTTCCAAGAAAAATAATTGCATCATCAGCAAACAACTTTTTGTAGGGTGTAAACACCTGAAACAATAAAGATCTTCGTAGGCTGTGAGAATCTGTTAAACCCATCATATTTCGTAGTGCGACCATTCTGTCTTTGGACTTTCCTTCTTTTGTTGCCATATCATATTCTTTCTTTGCTTTTTTAGAAGCTTTAGTATCATCACTTAACAAGACTTTTTTTCCAGTACCATGCCCTGCAAGCGCGAGTCCTGCAATGTTTCCTTCTTGAGGATAGAGTTCAGCAACACGTTCCATATAACGCTTTATCTCATTAGTTGTTGTAGCTTCAAACACCATTATTTTATAGCCAGGAATAAAGTCTGCTATTTTAGGAGCAACAAATTCAAGTGGAAGAATACCAAATACAGGATCTGGCTTGTCATATTCAGCAAAGAAGAAAAGAGCAAGAGGCAGATCTTTTTTGTATTCAGTGTCAGTAAGGTTCTTGTTTGACTCCTCAAGCACATCTAGAGTATAACGACCTGGATGGCGTATACCTGACAAACGACGTGCATCACGAATAACATCATTGTCTTGCTCAAACTCCATTGAGCTAAACGCACGGGGAGCTACTGCACAAGAAGACGAAAAGAGCATGCCTGATAGAGCAACTGCACTTGCCAGTTTCTTTAGAGTACTTTCTAGGTTCATCGTAATTAAGAAAATAAAGGAAGTATTTATCTCTTTCGATAAAGAGTAAAACGTCCTATGCTCCGATCTCTTCCAACTTCACCAATAGTTCTTCTACTTCTCGCTGCATTGCTTGTACTTGTTTCATTTCTCAACCACCATGCACTCTCTAATCCAATTATCTTCCCAATTAATTTTGTTGCGCTTGCGTTAGCAAGTGATCATAACCTTGTCGTTGTCCTGGTAAAAGTATACCTGCACGCTTTTGTTTTTTCTTCTTGTCTTTACGAGCATTTGACGGTACATCATAGACAGATGGCTCGTTTGCTCTCTGATCCAATGGCCAGTAGCGTGGTTTGATGTGGTACCGTGCTTGACCATTGGTGTGCGCTGCCTTGTCCATTGCTTCTGTTCGCACTTGCACTTCTACAAGAAAGCGTGCGTCTTCTGGGTTTATTACAACACCTGATCGTGTTCTGTAACCATTTGCTTTTGGAGCGTCAATGTAATCTGAAAGAGTTCCTGGTTGTACACCTACTCTGTCAACTAATTGCCATGCTCGCTCAAGTGTTTGCATATCTTTTGTTATGATTCGCATACGGTAGATGTCTGTAACAGGGTGCGCACTGCCAGACTTATATGATTCAAGAAGTTCTGTAACATTCTTACCTGCTGCTACTTGTTCTGCAAGTTGTTCAGAAGATACACTTTGAAGAGCGCGAACTTTCCGGTACAAGCTTTCAAATGATTTAGGACAGAACGCGATTCGAATGCCACTTTCTCCATTAACTGATTTGTATTCAAGAATGTTACTTTCAGGAGGATTTTCAACTTTGTGGAATCCTTCTGGTATAAGCATGCGAGCAACCTGGTATGCTATTGCTTCAAGTTGCTCATTTCCATGGGCAAGCAAGGCCTCAGCTTCTGCTTGGGCTCGTTGCATTGCCTGACCATCTCCAGATTCTGCTGCTTGTGTATAGGCAGCTAAGTGTTCTAAGATAGCACTGCCATAGGGTGTTGTTTGAGACAAGTCTACAGGAACACCTTCTGGCCCTACAATAGAAGGTGTAACAGGAGTTACAAGTCTACCTTCTAGATTAGGGCCTCTATGGCCTTCACTATTCCTCAGCACACGTCTCAGCACTTGCATTCGCACATTCCTCAGCTTTATTACCTGGATCTGGTCTTTATTCTGGTCTCTACCTGGAAAATTCAGATAGAGCTGTATCAGGATGGGATTATAACATTACGCGCGTCAACCGCCCGTTTTTGGTTTCTTGGACATTGAGCCCGAGATCGAGAAGTTGACGCTGACGTTAGAAGCACACAATAGTGTACGGCATCACTGTGAACAGACGTAGCTTGTCAGCTAGAATGATCATATTCCGTTTCCAGCTGCGTGTTTGCCCGTACATTTTTTTGTGTCGAAATTATAGTAAATTCAGTGATATATCTTAGACATACCAACTATATAAATTTTTCTATTATTTGGGTAGAAAAAGGGTGAAATCGAGTGAAAAAAGAGTAAAGCAATGCATCCCCCTCAGGCCCATGGTAAGTGCCTACTATTTGTTCAAGTACCTCATGAGTACCAAATTCCTGATCGTTCTTGCTCCTTGAGGTCAGCCTTTTCCTCGTTATCTGTAAGTGCATCAAAAAGGAGTACAATATGCTTGTATATAAGCCTTATGCAGGTTGCTCTCCAACTACCCCAAACCACAAGCTATTTAAAGAAACAGCCTTTTTAAAGCTACAATCAACAAGACAATGGTCACAAGAAAGAAACAACCCGTGAAAAAAGCAAAATCAACCAGTACACGGCCTAAAACAGCAAAAAAAGGCCATACTGAGATCTTCCTTGACACGAATTTTCTTATGATACCTGCCCAGGCAGGGGTTGATATCTATACTGAGATTGACAGAATCTGTAAGTTTAAATATGACCTCTTTGTTCTGAGGCATAGTCTTGATGAATTAGACAAGTTGCAGAAGACTGGCAAAGGCCGTGATAAAGCTGCTGCAAAGCTCGCATCGCACCTTGTAAAGGCAAAAAATATAAATGTCCTGTCAACAGCGTGCAATCATGTGGACGATGCTTTGATAAAAATAGCA
Organism: uncultured Methanosarcinales archaeon; assembly: GCA_964343705.1. Classification (GTDB taxonomy): domain Archaea; phylum Nanobdellota; class Nanobdellia; order Woesearchaeales; family UBA12501; genus JAUSFM01. The sequence goes on along the minus strand of CAYFJX010000009.1, from coordinate 13,272 downwards.
AAACATGATGGTATTGTTGCCACACAAGACAAAAACCTTAAAAAACGCCTTAAGAAAGAAGGTATAAAAATCATCACATTACGACAAAAAAAGCATGTGACAATCATCTAAGAAAAGACATGATCCGGAGACAAAAATGTTTTACAAGATACAACTGAATGACCACATCCGCGTACCACCAAAAATGTTTCACCTTCCAACTAAGGAAGCAGTTATCAAACGTATTAAAAAGAAATATGATGGTTTTATTTCAAAAGATCTTGGCGTAGTAATTGACGTTGCTGATGTTCAAGAAATCGAAGAAGGTGTAATCATTCCAAATGATGGCGCTGCATATTACAACACAACTTTTGAATTGTTTTCATTTAAACCTGAGCTACAAGAAGTTGCTCTTGGAAACATTCGAGACATTGCTGACTTTGGTGCGTTCATTAACCTTGGTCCAATTGAAGGAATGATTCACATTTCGCAAACAATGGATGACTTTGTTTCATTTTCAAAAGATAAAGCATTGCTTGGTAAAGACACTAAGCGAACCTTGAAAGTACATGATAAGTGTAAAGCACGAATCATTGCAGTAAGCTTCAAAGATCTTTCAAACCCAAAACTTGGATTGACTATGCGTCAGAAATTCCTTGGTCGGGTTGACTGGATTGATGAAGATGTTGTAGGAAAAGACGGCAAAGACGCTGCAAAAGACAAAGATAAAAAAAAATAGGTTGAAAAAACAATAAAAAAAATGGCACGAAAAAAAGCTTGTAAACGATGTCGGATGTTGATTGACAGTGGAGATTGTCCATTGTGTAAAATCAATCAGACAACAAATGTATGGCATGGACGCTTGTACATTCTTGATCCAAAAAAATCACAAATTGCTGAGAAATGCGGATTTGAAGCAAAAGGGGAATATGCCATTAAAGTGAGATGAGGGGGACAATGAAAGTAACAGTACTAAAGGAACGAGACACACCATTGCTTGCGCGAAAACGAGTTACACTCGAAGCAGAGTATGGCAGTGCAACACCATCACGACTAGACCTGAAAAAAGAAGTTGCAAAAAAATTGTCTGCTGATGATAAACTAGTTATTCTAAAACATATCTATACACGATTTGGAAAACAAAAAGCTAAGATTATTGCACATATTTATTCTGATGAAAAAGAAATGAAGCGACTAGAAAATGATGTTCTGGTAAAAAAGCATTTCAAAGAAGAAAAGAAAGAAGAAGCGGCTCCAGCAGCAGAGGCTGCACCAGCTGAAGAAAAACCTGCTGAAGCACCTAAAGAAGAAGCAAAAGAAGAAAAACCAGCAGAAGCTGAAGCTACTGAAGAGAAAAAAGAAGAAGCTGCACCGGCTGAAGAAAAGAAGGAGTAATGATATTCAATGGCAAAAAAAGAAAAAAAACCAAAAAAGCCAAGTCCAGTATACACCAAGTATAAAGTTGGCGGTGACAAAGTAGAACGTTCCAATCCAACCTGTGCAAAGTGTGGTCCAGGATTCTTTATGGCAAGCCACAAAGATAGAAAGACTTGTGGTAAGTGTGGCTATACTGAAATGGCACAAAAAGAAGCTAAAGCAGACAAGAAAGAAGAAGCACAATCTGCTTAAATATAATTTCTATTTCTTACTACACATATGCTTAAATAACAGTCCAATCCTCTTTTTTCTATGAGTTTACAATTTGACGTGGTTGTTGAACAATTAAAAAAGGAGCTTGCAGATTATTGTGTAGATGGTGAGTTCCCACAAAGTGTATCAGTTGAACGTGATGGACACGGAGTAAAGATCAATTTGCAAGGTTACTACAATATTGCAGTTAAGGACCTTACTGGCCTCTTAAAAGTTCTTAGGAAGCCCGACCTTAATGGGGGGTTTATAGGAGACTGGACCTACCTTAGATCTGAACAAGGCACTGTGTGGTTCGATAGTAATGGAATTCGAGCTGAGTTAAGTATACCAACAGATCCTATTGTTGCAGCACTTGCACACCTGTACAGAAAAACAACACCATTAAAAGGTAAAGAAAGTTCAGAGACACAACTCGAAAACATGAGTGTTACTATCTACCAGCCAGAAGATGGACTTGGGTGGGATGCACTTGTTGGGTATGAAGAAGCAAAGGACAAAATAAAAAAAACTGTTCTTGCTCCACTAAAACACCCTGAAATATATGAGGAGATGGTACAACTTACCAGGGTACGCCCAGAACCAAACATTCCTCGAGGTGTTTTATTTGAAGGTCCTCCTGGTACTGGAAAGACATTAAGTGCGCGAATACTTGCTGGAATAGCGGGTGTCCCGTTAATAAAAGTGAATATTGAGTCACTTATGACTAAATGGATAAGTGAAGGTTACAAAAATCTTGGCAAGGTTTTCAAAATTTGCGAAGAAGGATTTGAACAGTATATTTTGTTTTTTGATGAGATTGATTGTTTTGCAGTGAATAGAGGAACAACCAATGCAAATGATGAGTACAAGTTCATGTTGAGTGTCTTGCTACGAAACATGGATGGAATGGATGCAAGCAAAAACGCACGAGTTATTGCAGCAACAAACAGGAAAAGTGATTTAGATAATGCACTTTTGTCCAGGTTTAGCACACATATTTACTTTCCTCCTCCGAATGAAGTAGAGCGTGCAGGTATTTTTGCGTTTTACGCAAAACAATTAAAAGAAGAGGATCATACTCGTCTAGCAGAAGCAACCCTTGGTTATTCTGGTAGAAACATACGGGATGTGTGTTCTATGGCAGAGTTATCTTGGGGAATACGACGAACAGAAGCACAAGGAAAAGGAATTAGAAAAACACCAACTGCTCGAGAATATTTGCGAGCTATTGAAGCGCAACCAGCCCAATACTAATTACCAACATCTTGTTTTTCGAGGCCGATCAAAGAAAGGGTCATCATCAAACCCATCATCATCTTCAAAGTACGGATAACCTGCATACGGACTTGGCGGAGGTCGTATATCTGGCAAGGTAATGCCCGCAGTAAGTCCTGCACGTCGTATTTCTTCTGCTTCAGGAATATACGGTGCAAGACGTTGTTCAAGTTCTGTAAGTGCTTCACCAAATTGTTGTAAGTCAGAAGGCATTTCTCCTTCAGTAAGATTTCCATAAGCATCTTTTAATGGGGTTAATCGAGCCTGTAATCTACGAGCTGTTCGTTTTATATCCGAAAGCTGTCCCTCCATCTGACTTGTATGACGAGGGTCAAGACGAGCTGCCATGTGAGGGTCAAACGTATTAGGAGAATCAGGCCACATACTACCCACCCATGCGTGTATACCTGGATCAGTATATGCTGCGTCTGCCATGCCTTCTAACATGGTACGTGTTGCTTGGTGAGCTCCTTGTACTACAGAATCAATTCTTGCTGTGTAATTGGCAACATACTCCGCTGGTGTTGTTGGATTTGCGTCCATAAAAAATAGTAACCAAAGAAGCTATAAATAGTTTTCTAGTGTACACAAGATAAGCTCAAGAGTAGCGATCCAATTCTTGAACTACAGCATTCAATGAACCTGCACCTGGCGCAACTCTACTCGCGTAACCCGCCGCATTGCTAGCCTCAGAAAGTGGAGCCAATGTTTTCTCAACACTGTCAAGATCAGTTCCAAACTCAATAAGCTCAGGAGGAATGTCTGTGCCTGTTGTTGCCCCATATTGTTTTTCTAATTCTGAAAGCCTACACTAATCGCATCCCAAGTACAAGCCTCTGCAGCACGTTTTTGTGCTACAATATCTTTAAGGCGTCTTTTATACGACTCAATATGCTCAGCAGGAGTTGTAGGAACCGCCCTATCTAAGACAAAAGTAGATTCCTCAGATACATCATCAAGTGTCATACACCATAAAGAGGTAACTGGATATAAAAGCTTTACTGAGATTTAGTATATACTTTCCACCCAATGGTGCCTACAATTCCCAGTGTCACAAAGTAGCCTATAAACACAAAGTGGTAGACAAACCCTGACGCTATTGCAAGTTCTTTACTTACCCCAAGTGCAATAAACGCAAGTGCCCATGCTCCTTCTATACTACCAAAGCCTGCAATGCCTTGCACTGGCATAACTGTTGAAAAGATTACTGCAAGTGCTCCCATAATAATGTACCAAAAACTAATCTGAAGAATATCAGCAAAAATAGAGTAGATCACGAGAAATTGACAAATCCACAAAAAAATACTGGTAACAAAAAGCATAAGAAGTTTTCTTTTACTGTGATTCTTACAAAAGTGTTCAGTGAAGTCTGTTATTTTGTCAACCAAGTTTGCAATAAATTTGTTTTTGCACAATGCTCTAAACCAAACAAGGAATTTCTTTGCGAACAACATGATGAGCAGCAAACCAACACTAATCGCTACTAGTAAGCCAATGACATATGGTGTCAGATTTGTAAAAAAGACAGGCAATGAATTCCATGAAATCATCAAAGCAATAAAAAACAAGAGCACCACAGATACAAGGTCAAAAATACGGGCAGCTACAAGACTTGCAGCTGCTTGTGTCACAGGCACACCACGTTTTTTTACAAAGTACACATAAGAAAGCTCCCCTATTCGGGCAGGAATAAGTGAATTAATCATATTGTGTAAGCAGACAATAAAAAAGAACATACCTACCTTGATTTTTTTGTCAAGTAACCAGTAAAAGCGTGCTGCTCGAATTACATAGCTGGCAACATAAAAAAGGAATCCTATCAAAATTCCTTTGAGTGATACACTCATAAACACTTTTTGAATCTGTGAAATATTTACATACTGAAATAAGAGCCAGACTAGTAATATCGAAACAATGGTAAAAACACCCATCTTCACTAGCTTTTTACGCTCCATAGGGGTAAGAAACAAAAATGGGTTTATTAAGGTTATGCCTTACCTTTGGATTGGAAGCCTGATCCAACTAAATCAGGATTTTGTACAAAAGTTACTTGGATAAATTTTGATGTACCATGCACAAACTCATAGTTCGTCTGGCGTACTACTGATTTCCTAGTTTCTCGTAAAGAGGAGAATTCTTGCATTGATCGAGGATAAGGAACAGGCGGGTTATCAGACCGTTCCAGGATATAATAGTTTAGGAGAATGCTGTCATCTGCCAGGAAACTAAACGCGTATTGTCGTAGGGTATAATGTTTATGAAGGTAGTCTGCAATTTCTGGAGGTTTTTTTGTATATATTGATTTGTCATATAACACAACCCATTTTGCACCATACTGTTTTTCAAGTTCTTTAAACAGAGTAAGGTTAGTTGTAAATGAAACTCCTTTTCGGTCAGCATGCCATAACATTCCATGGCTTTGTCCTCCTGAATGAAACATAACATCATCAGGATGGGAGTGACGCTTGATAAAATCACCTGCAGTATCAACACCAGGGTATTGTGTGTTAAATAAAGTGTTGGAAACTTGCTTTGCTAAAGAAAAAAAGAAGAGCACGCAGATGAGCATAACACTTACTTTCAAAAAAGTTTTCCAGTTAGCAAAAGAGGGTAAAAACCTGGTAAACAGTTTTGCACATAATTCAGCCAAACAATACATAAACATGGCAAGCATAAAAGCAAACAAGAATGCAAGAGGATACTGGTGGTACGAATGCCCACCTAGTTTAAATGACATTGCAACAAACCATGGAATAGCACCTATTACATATGCAAGCATGAAACGAGCACCATGAGACTCAGTGACAGACTCCTCATTGAAGTTTTTATGCCAACTCTTACCATACTTAAATGCAAACATAAAACAACCTAGCATGGCAGCAAAGTGCCCTAGGATGGTGTAGTTTTCTTCAAGGTATACTTTAATTGACGACCAAAACAATTCAGTAAACAACACAGAAGGATCAATAGCATTACCACCTGCACCAATATTGAGTGTGCCTAGCTTTGCTGAAACAGCAGCAACATACCAAATCCAAAAAAGAATAAAGGAAAAACAACCAAGAAAAACAAGGCATTGTTTCCAGTATTTTTGCCATCCTTGTTTTGTAAAAACTCGTTTCCAAGGAAAGATTGCAGCCATGGGTATACCATACAAGAAGTTTGAGTATTTTGTCATAACCGACAAGGTTATTGCAATGGAAAAAACAAATAGGTTCTTGTAGCTTGGTTTTTCAATCCAGTTAAGATAATAGTACACACCGAACATGGCAAAAAATAAACCAGGATTTATGAGCTGCACTTGTCGTCCGTAAAAAACAAGCAAAGGCATTGTTGCCATGATTGCTGCTGTTACCAATGCCAAACTATAACGACGAAATAAGCGATGTATAATAAGAAATGCGAAAAATATTGCACCCAAGACAAAGAAGACATTTACTAAACGTGCAATAGCTAATGAAGGGCCAAATAATTTGAACAGCCCCCCCACTGCAATGGAAATGGTTGGAAAGCTATCTCCATGAACACCTGTGGCAGGATCACCATTGTAAAAGTAGTCTCGACGAGGAATAAATACGCCGTCTTGAAAAAAGCCGTTTTCTGCAAATTCCCGTGCTTCTGTCAGGTAGTGTGTTTCCTTCCAGTTGTGATACCCCACAACAGGATAGTCAATGTGATAGTAACGAAGATAAAAACCAAAAAGAAGTATTGCAACAAGGCATAACCATACTAGTTTTTTGTTTTTGAAGTTTAGTTTTAGTTTCATACTACACCCTAAATAAGATTTATGTAGGCCATCTGCCTCACACCACCGATAAGCTCGTATTCTTTTGTACGAGGTTGCTTGCTTTTAGTAAGCTCGTTTATATTACTCATGTTGAACGTTCCGCCTTTTTTGAAAAGGAGATAAAATGGTTGATTTCCTTGTGGTGTTGGTTGAATACCAATTTGGGCAAGACCATAATTTTCACTGATGTAATCCATAATTTCCTTATTATCTAAGTACTTAAGTCCCCACTGATACATAAACACCCATTGTACATTATCTGCAGCTTCACGCTCTTTGAACAGAGTAACATTTGATGTCATCCTATGGCCTTTTCGGTCAGCATGCCATAGTACCCCATAACTTTGGTGACTTGAATGAAACATCCTGTCACCAGGAAGCGAGTTTTCGTTGATGAACTCTCCTGCAACATCAAGTCCAGGAAATTGGGAATTAAAAAGTCGAGCCCAGGATACTTGCGCATGACCAAGGAATAAGAAAATAATAACTAACAACAACACTATTTTTACGCTATTTTCTAACCAAGTAGCATGTTGTTTCTTCATTTGTGCCAATAACCGCGCAAGAGAGTACATACCTTTTCCTACAATTTCAGCAGCCAATACAGAAACTAAAGCTAACAAAAAGGCAAACAAGAATGCAAGAGGATATTGATGGTAGTGATGACCTTTCAGCTTAAAGGACATTACAATAAACCATACAAGCCCACCAAGAGCATACGCAAGCATAAATCGTGTACCCTTCAATGCTAAAGGCGGAACACGCTCTACTTTAGTTTCTGCTTTTCTGTTTTTCAAATAGTGCTTAATGTGTTTATAATGCAGAATTGTGAAAAGCACAAGCAATGCAAGAGCACCTGCTGCAGCCACATAAAGACCATTCATAGTCCAGTTATCTCTCACAAAAGATTCCATAGTTCTCCAAAAGATTGGATCAGAAAGAACACTAAAGTCAATGAGTTTGGCTTGTTCACCTACATCAAATGTTTTGAGGCGTGCTGAGTATGATGCACTGTACCATGCCCATAACGGAATTGCAGAGAAAATTGCAAAAAAGCCAAGAATGTGCTTCCAAAACTTTTTGAGCTGGGAAGGACTAAAGACACGCTTCCAAGGAAAGATGGCAGCCATAGGGATGCCAATAAGCGCATTAGGATATTTTGTTATAACACAAAGGGTGATTCCAATAGAAAATAAGACAAGGGTTTTCCAGTTTGGTTTTTCAATCCACCTAAAGTAATAATACAATCCAAACATGCCAAAGAACAAGCCTGGATTAATAAGCTGCATTTGTCGCCCAAAAAAGACAAGCAGGGGAGTAAGTGCCATGAAAGCCGCTGTCATGAGAGCAAGGTCTTTTCTGCCAAATAACTTTCGCACACACAAATACGCAAAAAATATTGCTCCCAGAACAAAGAGAATATTCACGAGACGGGCAACAAATAACGAGGGGCCAAATATCTTAAATAAAAGTCCTACAACAATAGACACACTAGGTAAACTATCTCCGTGCGCTCCTGAAGCTGCATACTCATCACCAAGATAATAGTCCCAGTGAGGAACCAAGAAACCTTCGTAAAAGAATCCATGTTTGGCATAGTTTCTCGCCTCAGTAAGGTAGTGTGTTTCCTTCCAGTTGTGGAATCCTACAACAGGATAGTCAACATGATACAAGCGAACGTATAAACCACAAAATAGTATGACTCCAAGAATAATCCATACATAATTCTTTTTTAGAAAGGCGCATATTTTAGCAGTATCAAACTTAATTTCAGGGGTGTTATCTTGAGTAGTATCTGAGGTAGTCTCTTGAACATTCTTTTCTGCCTCTACTTTTTCTTTGTCACTCAACCAAAAAACTCCAAGAAATACCCTTCACAAACCAACACTGTCAAAACAATCAAAACATCTTGTTGGTCCATGTTTTTGGGGTTTTCTCATTTAAGATTTCAATATCAATATGATACTTGAACTTTTTGACTCCCCGATTTTTAATGTAATCAATCATCTCTTGTAATCCTTGCCGTAGGTTGTATTTTGTTTGATAACCGAGTAAACGTCGAGCCTTGTCAGCACTGCACGTTGCAAATTTAACTTCTTGTGGCCTGTCAGGCATGTGTTGTGGTTGTAAGTCAAAGTTAAGTAGTTCTGCAACTGTTTTTGCAAGCTCCATGATGGTGGTTGGTTCCTCGTCAGGTCCAATATTGATAACTTCGCCAACTACATTGTCTTGGAATCCCATCCGTTCAAGACATTGGATACAATCTTGCACAAAACTAAAGCATCGTTTTTGCTGGCCATCCCCATAAATAAAAGGCTGCCGTCCTTGTAACATTAGATTAATGAAAATACTTGCTACATTTCTGTAAGGATCGTCATATTTTTGTCGTGGACCAATAATGTTGTGTGGTACGGCAATGGTGTATTCCATGCCATGTGTTTCTGAAAGATTTCGTAAGAGTGATTCAGCAGCAAGCTTGCCGATTGCGTAAGGATCTTGTGGTTTTGGAACCATATCTTCTGTAAACGGTGTTACTTCTTGTGTTCCATATCGTGCCATGCTTGAGCAGAGAACAAATCGTTTTACATTGTTTGTAATAGATGCTGAAATAATACTTGCACTGTTTTGGTAAATGTTCTTAGTGACAAAGTAAGGACTGAAAACACTGAGACCCTCATATGCAGTAGCTGCGCAGTGATAGACAATCTCACAACCCTTGGTCACTTTGACCATTGAATTGAAGAAGTTACAGTCATACTGGTAGAATTCAACTTCTGCAGGTACATTGTCTAAGTAGCCTCCAATAAGGTTGTCACAGCCAACAACGTGATGGCCTTGTGCAATAAGCGTGTCAGCCAAGTGGCTACCTAGAAAGCCTGCAACACCGCTAATGAATATTTTTTTCTTCATGCTACCCCTATTTATCTTAGTATACCCCTGCTTTTGGCCTAGATATAAAAAGTTTTAGTTTGGCCTTTTAAAGCAGCTAGTTATAAAGCTGGCCAGTAAAAATATAAAGCAAAGCATGTTTTCTAAGGCTACAATGGGCGATCAAGAGGGTTTAGACACCACTGATAAGAATCAAGCAGGCAGCACGTTCATAGTTATTGCTGCGTACAACGAGGAAAAGAGCCTACCTAAGGTCATAGAGACACTTGTGCAGGAGGGCTACAAAAACATCATAGCAGTGGATGATGGCAGCACAGACTATACCATTGCCACAAGCAAAGCCAAGGCTGCAACACTTGACGCAAACATCCATATTCTGAAACATGTAATCAACAGAGGCCAGGGTGCTTCGTTAAAAACGGGTATTGATTATGCTGTTGAACAGGGAGCCAATGTTATTGTTACCTTTGATGCTGATGGCCAACACAGTGCAAAGGAAATTAAAGACATCATCCAACCAGTGCACTCTGGAGAGGTTGACATGGCCCTAGGCTCACGGTTTATTGGCAGTAAAAAAACTAATGTACCACGATTCAAGAAAATGGTTTTGAAAGGTGGTATTCTTTTTACTTGGATGTTTTCAGGCACAAAGCTAACAGACACACATAATGGTTTCCGAGCGTTTTCACGAAAAGCAGCACAGCAAATTCAAATCAGGCAAGATCGTATGGAGCACGCTTCTGAGATTATTGATGAGATTTGCAAAAAGAACATTTCATTTAAAGAAGTGCCTGTAACCATTACCTATTCCGAATACTCACGAAAAAAAGGGCAAAGCTCGTTTAATAGTTTGAAAATTGCAAGTAAACTAATCTTGCGGAAGTTGATAAAATGATAATTGACCTCGCTAGCATACTTATTTCATTGTTTGTCTTGTTTGCATGGAGCAGAGCACTACTTCGATTTAAAGATAATAGCATTAGTGCAAAAGAGTTTGTTGGGTGGACAGGAGTATGGGTGCTTGTTATTACACTCATATTTTTCAGAGATAAATTATACCTTCTAAATAGGATTACACCACAACGGCCTATTGATATTATCCTTGTGGGTAGTGTAGTAGTGTTGTTTTATGGCTTGTTTAGAATCTATGTGAAGCTTGACAAGATGGAACAAGACACAACTAAGATTGTGCGTGAGTTGGCTAAGAGGAAAAAGTGATTAAGGTCATGTTTTTTGAGAAATTATTCAAATCTGTCCCACTCTTTCTTTGACTCACTCATCAGTTCTTGTATCTGCTTTCTTGTTAACAGCTTTCCTTCTGCTGCTACTTTTTTTCTTAAGTTCCATAAGGCCTCAAGACCATCTTCTTGTTTCATTAATCTTGTGAAGCAATTGGCATCTATAAATCTTTTCCTTACTTTTCTAAAAAATGTAAGGAATTATAAGAAGTTTTAGACAGATTAGATTACCCTCTCTTATACACAATCCAATGCGCTACTAGTAATGAAAGCAGCAGTACAGCAACGACCACAAACACAGATTGTAGATTCTGAATGTATGATCCAAGTCCTGCAAGAATAAAACAACGAGTAAAGGACGTGATACACGTTATTGTCAAGAACTTCTTCTTGTCAAAGTGCATAATACCTGCAGCATATGAGATTACATCAGATGGATTGTAGGGCAGCACGCGAACCCAAAGGATTGTAGTTTCATACTTTCTGATACGAGCAATAATTGTTTTAACTTTGTCTTTTGCAAAAAACGTGTCAAACCGCTTATGCAAGTAAAAACCAAGGCAGTAGACTAACACCGAGCCAACATAGAGTCCTGCTCCTGCAACAAGGCCAGCAATAACCACACCATACAATTTACCTGCTCCAATCACCACGAGTTCTGCAGGAATAGGAGGTATGATAACTTGAATAATCATAGAAAAGAATAATACAACAAGTCCCCCGAGCATGTCAAGTACCATAAAGAGTAAGGGATTAAGGTTCTTCTTAAATGTATCTGGTTATAAGATGAAAAGGAGAAGAGAAGAGTTACAAATTCGTCAAAATCAAAGAAATTTTAACTGCACAGATGACGCAGCCAGAGGCTGTTAAATCCGCCCTTAAGGGCGGTTAAAACTGTGCATACATAATTTGATGAAAAAGCTTCTGCTTAAACTAATCATTCTCAACTAGCACCACAGTATTTCATATTACAAAAAGTCAGAAAAAAACATTTACCTTTGATGATTTCGTCGAATTGCTTGCGCAATCAGCATCTTCTGCACTTCAGCAGTGCCTTCGCCAGTTACACCAACACCAGCGTCATGTACTAACTGCATACACTTGTATTCTTTTGAAAGACCATATGACCCATGCAGTTCTCGATTAAACACTGTCATGTCATGAGCAACTTGGTTAGCAAATAGTTTTGCTTGAGATGCTTCAGCATGCGCCATAGGGTCACCATCTTGCATCCTCTTTGCTGCTCGGTATGTTAGTAATCGTGCTGCGTCAAGTCGTGTTTTAAGTGCTGCAAGTCTAAAGGCAACATCTTGATGTTGAATAAGTTGTTTACCAAAAGTTGTTCGCTCGTGCGCATAGTCAACTGCCATGTCATACGCTTCACTTGCAACACCACACCCATAGGCAGCAACAGTCACACGACCTCCAGTTAATAATTGTTTTGCGTCTCTAAATCCCCTGTGGGCTTCACCAATTCGTCGTTTGACTGCGCCATCCCCACCATCTCTGAAAGGAACATGGGCTTCATCAAAAAATAGTTCAGCTGTGTATGAACCTGGCACTGTAAATTTTTGCATTTGTCGAATATCAGTTATCTCATCTTTGTGAACCATAATGATGCTTTTGCCACCTACTGGTCTGAAAGTACCTTCTTCCGTTCCCCCCTGAAAAGCAAAAGGTTCTTCTGTTCGTGCAACAAGAAAATAATACTCAGCCCAGCCGCCATTAGTAATCCAATTTTTTTGACCTGAAATAATATACTCGTCCCCAGCAAGTATTGCTTTTGTTTGCAAACCACCTGCGTCACTACCATGACCAGGTTCTGTAAGTGCAAAGGCTGTCATCTTTTTCTCAGCCAATGCATCAATAACATAGCGCTGGCGTTGCGCTTCATCACCAAGATTCCAAACACTATTCAAAACAGAACCATCAATAAGCAATGACAATGCAACGCTTGCGTTTGCTTGCGCAATCATTTCCAAACCCATCATGTAAGCTGGGATGCTTAATCCTACACCACCTGCTTCTTCTGGTAAAAAAGAACCACGAAACGCAAATTGTTCAGGATCTACAAGTGTATCAATTGCAGCATGGAACGCGTCGTGGTTGGGATTATTGATTGCCTCATAATTATCCATTATTGTTGAGCCTACGTAGGCACCTATAGCTTCTAGTGCCATTATTTCTTCCTCAGAAATGCCTTCAGCTTTAACAGCCAGGCCAATAGGAGTGTAAGGTTGCCACTCATGTCCCACTGCTTGGGCTATTGCGATTTGCAGTTTTGCAGAAACACCCGGCATAAGATCTTTAAGTACTTGTTTTCTCTCAGCTGTAAAAAGATTAGTTGGTTTTCGTACCATTAAAAATACCTGTACAGGACAGGGCTTTTTATAGTTTATTGTCCTAGAACATAATTATAAAGGCTAATATGAAACCCTCTATATTTCAATGGTGATGATGTAGATGGTTTTTCCT
>CAYFJX010000008.1:0-78206 GCA_964343705.1 uncultured Methanosarcinales archaeon | reverse complement strand
ACGAGAACTACTACTTATAACTTTCTATAAAAACCAAAGGGTTTCATATTAGCCACTCTTTGACCTTCTTTGTCTAAGTCATTTTGTTTCATGTCAGCACAAAGTGTTCTTCTGAAATATGCTGCTTCATCTTCATTATACTCTTCTATAACATCAGTCCACCCAAAGTTCAACACCCGGGGTTTACCGTTTTTAGTGTATAGCCCCGCCCGGAGACAATATAAAAAAGTACTAACAGCAACAAATACTTTTTATGTCATAATCTCTTCTTCTTGTTCTGCCCCTTTAATGAGGTTCCAGTCAAGTTTTATGAGTTGTTTTACTGCAGGATTTTTTGTATTAAGTTTGTAGAGGTCAGATTTTCCTATCCTGCGTGTTTTTATGACAATATGATTTCTCTCTAATTTGTCCCAAAATGTTTGAAGGGTGGAATAACTTACGCCTGCATTTTTTGCAATTTCAGTTAAAGGATAGTCAAATGCTTGGTAGGTTATAAGAAAATCAAGTACGCGAATCAGTGGATTTTTTCCGAATATTTCGATAAACGTTGTTTCAAACATAGTTAGATTAAACTTTCTAAACTTTATAAATCTTTCCATATATGTTTTTATATTCCAAAGATAGAAACATTTAAAAATTACTATAAGGGAGTAAGTGTTATGGACAAAGAAACCATCAAAGCAACCATTCTATACAACCTTCGTAGAAGAAAAGTTCTTGGAGGGGTCCACACACATTTTGACACGGTAACCAAAGGCTTTCCCTCTCATCTTGGAAAAGATATTAAGAAAATGTGTAAAGACTTGATTAAAAAGAGATGGATTCTCACAAAACCGACATCGTATGGCTTACAAATAGCACTGAACAAAGATCATTTACCAGAAATAGAGAAATTTATTAAACGAGTGTTGGGTATTGACTTTGTTGAATAAGGTTAAAAAAGTTGAAGATGTGAGTGACTAAGGGAATACTTATCGTAAATCTTTCTCAAAGCTCCTTACATGTGTCGGCCAGCCTTTACACACATCATCATCCACTGTTAACTTCTGTCCTGGATAAATTCTGTTCGGATCAGTCAAGTCATTAGCAAGAACATTTATAAATAAGCTTTATTCTCCTCATAATTATCCATTGGGTGGGCTTCTTGTCCCCCTCTGGGTAAGCGCTTATCCAACATAGGGGGTGTATTGTGAAAGAATTAGAACCAGTTGTCAACAACATAAAAGAATTTTTGGGGGCGAACAACATAAACGTCTTCTTAGGGTCTGAACCTGACATCTGTAAAATAGAATGGGAAGGTAAGGACTGGCAATCCTTCCTCAAAGTCTTGAAGGCCGAAGAAATGAAAACAGCATTTCTTAACGTGGAAAAACTTGAAGAAGAATGGTTCAAAGAAATATATGGCCAAGAAGTACCTGAAGATTTCAAACAATACATAGGAAAAATAAACTCCCTCTCTCTTTTTCATATTAAAGACAGCATAAAATACAAGTTCTCAATGACAACTAAATGGTGGAGCGAACTCCAAGATGTATGCGCGCTAAGTAAAGAGGTTGAATGGAATGAATTTATTGAAAAGCCTGAAGCAGAAATAATAGAACAGGTCATGCAACATTTTAAACAAGAAGATAAAGAGACCTCACCCATTTATGTGGTTTTTCGTGAGGTTGAGGACTTTCTGAAAAATGAGTACGGTTTTGATGAAGAAGACTTAAGAAATGACGAGGGCCTTCAAGAAAAAGTTGGGAAAATAAAAGATGCCATGCGCAAAGAACTTGAAAAACTGAAGAAAGAAGAAGAAGCAAAGAACAAGGAAGAAGAACTCAAACAAGTAAATAAGCTTCAAGAAGAGTTATTTGCTTGGGCAAAACAGCACGAATTCAAGAAGCTAACTAATGACTTTGCTGAGATGTTTCTATTAGAAAGAAACATTGAACTATCAAAAACCAGCAGAGACTTACTCAAACACAAAGTCAACTTCAAACTAAAGAAACAGTGGTTACTATAATGGTGCTCTCTCCTGCTTTTGTACATACAATTCTTGCAACATCATTAACAGGTGCAACCCTTATCCTTGCCCTATACGCAATCGTTATACCATATTCCAAACACCTACTTATAAGACGAGCAGAGCTACTGATAGGTGCTGACCAATATTACTCTCGTAACGTTGTTAGAGCATTGCTTAGTCAATCTAAAAAACAAACCAAAAAAGTTGACGAAAGTTTTGAGGACAAAAAAGAATACGAAAAACTTCCTTCATATTTTTCAAGAAAAAAAGTCATATTAGTTTTTGCTGGTTATTTGATTTCAACACTGATGGCTTTAGCATGGAGTGCAAATCCTACAAGAGCACTTTTTGATGGCGCCTTACCATGGGTTTTCGGAATCGTAACAGTTGTCTTTTTGGCCATTGGATGGAATATGATAATGGATATTGATGCACATCTTGAGAAACATTACAAAAAAGTTATTTGGATGATTAAGAAAGGAAAATCATCAAGAAGGAAAAGGGTCAAGAGTATTGGAAACCCCTCAGTAGTTTAATCATCGAGTATGCGAATCATCCAGAGGCAAAGTTCAAAGGAGAAACAGGAATCTTACAACGTAGGCACATCAAGCCCAAGGGTGTAATCTATAGAGGTAAGGAAACTAAAGGTTTAGGTATGCACTATTTTGGTGAAGACATGGTGTTTTCCTATTATAACTGGAAGAAAATCAGGAAAAGTATACTTAAGATAACACCAAAAGAAGCCAGAGAAATAGGCGTAACTCGCAGCGCATTGTGGAAAATTAAGCAAAAAATAAAACAGAGAAAAGAATTAAATCCAAAGACAGAAGCAGTGAGAAGACTTGTTTCTTATTTTGGTTAGCAAAAGATGAGGAGGGAGTGATATTCCCTCAGCTCTTGTTTGATCAATCAGATGTCAATGTCAAGTTCTGCGCGTATTTCTTGCACACCTGTGATGAAACCTTCTCTGAAGCTTTTTTCTGAAACTGGCTCACCACTTTTAATTCTATCATCAAGTATTTCATTGATGCCTTCTTTGCTTTCATCGGTTATGTCATCACGTTCTGCGTGGATGAAGTCTTCGTAGTTGAGTTGATTTTCTTCAGCCCATTCTTTGGCAAGTTTTCTTCCTTCTTCAAAATCTTCTGCTTCCCAATCTTCTTTTTGTTGAAGTACTTTTTGTTTTAGTTGCTGCATTTTATCAGCCTCCAAGTTTAATGTTTCTTTTCGTCTCACCTCTTTTTCTAATGCTACTTGACAGATTGCGCTTACGTTGATGTTCATGTTTTGGATTTTTTTGTGGAGCTGATCAGGTAGGTGAATGTTTACTCGTGCCATGAGTAGCACCTCCATGTGTTGTGTATATTAGTACACACAACTACTATTTAAATGTTGTGTATATGGTTGTGTACTAACAGCCTATTTAAAATGACAAACAGCAGAAAGGCTTATTAACAAGTAGCTACTCCCCTGTCTTATAACAGCTTATGTGAGGTTTATGAATATGACGCAAAATCCTGGTCGATATGTGGTTCCTGGCCAGACGGTTTTGGTGTGGGAGCCTTTTTATAATGCTAATCTTGCGCAGGCTTTGGATTCTGCTGTGTCAGCTCTGAAAGGAAAAGAAGGTAGTTTTATTCCTCATTTGCCTTGGCTTGCTGATCAGCGTGTGAAAGCTGATAATGATGATCCTTTGTGGAGTTGGTTGACGCCCTTGAGTGAGGATGTTTCTGGTCATGGTGAATATAAAGGAGCTGTCGGTCATTGGGTTGTTACCTTGCATGGTAATGGTCTTCTCGTAAATGCTAAGAAAGGTCCTGAACGTATTCAGAGAGCCCTTAATGTTGGGTTAAATAAATTATATGCTGCTGATTTATCAACAGTATTTGATGATGGTGGCAAGGTTTTTGCTGATCTTTTAAGGGGTGGCTTACCTGACGGCGGAGAAATACGTTTATTTTCGTATGATGAGCTTCTTGCAGGTGCAGCAGAACCATACTTGAGAGATAACAAACCTTTTGGTGTGGTACGAACATTAACTACAGCAAGGGAAACAACTTCTGGTTATCAAAGCATTGAAGGTCTTGAAGGTGATTCCCAGGTTATCGTTTATACAGGTGGTAAGTCTAGAGCTGAGGCGTATGTTCCGCGATCTGAAGCTAAATTCAAGACTAGAATGTTGGCGGTTCGGCATCCGTTTAATCTTGATGGTTTTAATCCTGATACAGCACAGGCCCGTGTCTTGCAGTTCGGCAACTACTTCAGCGACGGCCTGGGCGGCCTCAACCTTCTTTTTACCAACCGTGGGCGTTTTCCTGGGGTAGTGCCGGAGGCGCTCGTAGCGCGCCGAGTTACGCTTGATAGTGCAGTCCATCATGCTTTGGCTGAAGGACGAGGTTTCAGGCATAACGGGGTGTTATATGCTCCTGTTGCGGACAATGCTAGAGTTGATTTAGTAGAATAGTTTTCACTACATTTTTATATTTCTTCTTTCTTAATTTTGTTTTGTTCCAGCTTGCCCAGACCATTTTGGTTTGTGGCGTGAACGTAGCTTGAACCTACATGCTCTTCCATTACGGCAACTTTGTTGTCATAAAATACAACCATGACGTGCGCGAAGTGGTGGTGGAAAGTAGGAAAGTGGAAGGGCTACTCTGAGGCCCGTGTCTTGCAGTTCGGCAACAACGACAACAACGGCCTGAACGGCAACAACAATCTTAACAACAATGGGCGTTTTCCTGGAATAGGCAAGCTATAAAAAAGGGGCTGGAACTCCCTTTCTTTTATGTCAAGCTCTGACCTCTACGACCAACTTTGTTCTTATGATAATCTTGAATTGGCGTTTAAGAAAGCACGAAAGCGAAAAACACTCAAACCATATGTGATTGAGTTTGAAGAATACCTTCACGAAAACCTCCTCCAACTCAGGAATGAATTGTTGTTTCAGACGTACAAACCACAACCGCTTAAGACGTTCATTCTCCGCGATCCAAAAACAAGAAAGATAAGCAAATCACATTTTAAAGACAGGGTTGTTCATCATGCGCTTTGTAATATTATTGAGCCAATTTTTGATAAAACATTTATTCATGATTCCTTTGCAAACAGACTTGGAAAAGGAACACTCAATGCCATTAAACGTTTTGATTTTTTTAAGAAAAGAGCATCTAGGAATAATAAGAAAACGTGTTATGTGCTCAAAGCTGATATTAGACAATACTTTGACACTGTGGATCATGGTATCTTGCTTTCTTTGATTCAAAAAAGAGTAAAGGATAAAAGAATTCTTTCGTTGATTGCAACAATTCTCGTTAACCATAAAACCAAAGAAGTAGGAATGGGCATGCCACTTGGTAATCTCACGTCACAATTCTTCGCAAACATTTACCTGCACGAGTTAGATAGATTTGTCAAACATCACCTCAAAGCCAAATACTACATTAGATACGTTGATGATTTTGTCATCCTCCACCAATCAAAAAATCAATTAAAACAATACAAAGAAAAAATAAATAACTTTCTCAAAAATCATTTAGCACTTACTTTACATCCTGTAAAATCAACCATACTCACACTACCAAAAGGCGTTGGCTTTCTCGGCTTTAGAATATTCTTTCACCATCATCTTCTTCGTAAGAAAAACATGAATCGTTTTGAACGACGCTTCAACCAACTCAGCAAAAACTACAAAGAAGAAAAAGTGGACAGGGAAAAAGTAGTAGAACGTTTTGAAGGATGGCTCGCCTACGCAACACATGCAAACACGTATAAATACCGACGATATTTCATACGTCTATTCAACCAAGCCTTCCCACTACAACAAGATGGAACAATCACAAACATGAAAAAACATACGAACTTTAAGGAAAAATTAGCAAGGGGGGGGGGCGAACACATTTAGTTCTCAAAAAACACTCTTCCTCCTTAATAAAGGCCTTAACATAAAAGAAATTGCAACAAAAAGAGCCATCAAAGAAGGAACCGTCTGGCAACACTTAGCACAACTTATTGAACACAATCAGCTAAGTATCTGGAAATTTCTCCCACATTACAAAATAAAAAAGATTCTCCCCTACATCAAAAATGAACAAGACAAACTTAAAGACATTAAAAACAGACTCAACGATCCAAACATTACGTTTGATGAAATCCAATGCGCTCTAGCACATGTCAAAAAGAATCACAAACCAAAAAACATAACCAAACTTGTTAACTGGTACAAACACGTCCACTACTATCGCAAATGTTACGCAAATCCGCAACAACGAAAAACCTGTGCAGAAAAGTTTGACCAACTCATACAATACAATCCCAACATGCAAATGCAAAAGAAAACATTCCTCTACCTCTTCAACAACCACATCAACATCTGCATCTTACCAGAAAAACAAAAACGAAGCTACATCACCAAACAAACATTCCTCAAGAAACGCAAGGAAGAAAAGAAAAAGAAGAAATAACAACCATTTATAAATCCACCTTTATAAAAGCGTTTCCAAAGTGAATTTTCTATAATACCCAAGAATATAATAGCCCCGCCCGGATTCGAACCGAGGTCCCAGGACGTTTCCAACAGAAACACAGGAAAACCCTGGTTTTCCGCTTCCAAAATCCCGGATGATTAACCGCTACACTACGGGGCTGTGTAGTACCATGAGAAAACTGGGCCTATTTAAAGTTTACTGGTTAATGCAGCTTTCTGCCGCAACCATGGCAGAATCGTGCTCGAGCACCTACATGCTTACCACAGCCAGGGCAGAATTTCGGATTTACATGGGGCTTGGCATGTGGTGGGGCATGGTGAACACGCTTGTGATGACCCTGTTCTTTGTGCACTGGTTTTTCCAGCAACAATCTAATTCCACCATACAAAAACATAAGTGCGCCAAACACAGCAAAGATCATCATTTTACCAAGCCACAAATTCTTGTAACTTGCGTAGTTTACATACAGGGAAATAAGTGCAACTCCCACACCAGTACCCATCAACAAGACAGGGTTTAATTTTGATCCCACCTTTTACCTCTTTTTTGATTTCTTCTTAACTACTTTCTTTGCCACTTTAGGTGGCACAATCTTTTTCTTACCCATATATTTATGCAATACTTTAGGGATTGTAACAGAACCATCTTTGTTTTGAAAGTTTTCAAGGATTGCAGCAAGCGCACGTGAAGTAGCAACACAGGTAGCATTTAATGTGTGTGGCACTACTTTTTCTTCTGGCTTTTTCTCATCTGGTCGCCAACGAATCTTTAATCGTCGTGCTTGGTAGTCAGTACAATTACTACATGACGCAACTTCCCTGTACTTTTTCTGCACAGGGAACCACACTTCAATATCATACTTTTTTGCAGCAACAGTACCCATATCACCAGTACACATGTTTAACTGTTTGAAGTGGAGTCCTAAACTTTTGAAAAATTCAATAGCGTTCTTTGTGATTTTTTCATGGTATTTCTGTGAATCTTCAGGCTTACAAATAATGATCTGTTCAACTTTATGGAATTGATGACCTCTAAAAATACCCTTGGTGTCTTTACCATGGCTACCTGCTTCTTTTCTAAAACAAGGACTGATCCCGCAGTACTTAACAGGAAAACAATCTGGTGGAAAAATCTCCTCCATAAACATGCTAGTTAATGGATGCTCGCTTGTTGCAATCAAATACAAATCCTCTTGTTCGACTTTGTACATGACATTTTCAAAATCTGCAAGGTCAGTCACACCTTCATACGCAGCTCGGTTAATCATGTAAGGAGGGTTTACTAGCTCGAATCCTTTTTTTGTCATAAAATCAACTGCATAATGTTGCAGTGCAAGATCTAACTTTGCAAGGTCATTTTTCAAAAACCAGAATCGAGCACCAGAAATCTTAGCAGCCCGTGGTAAGTCAACCAAGTTAAGATCTTCCATAAGTGTAACATGGTCCTTGAGTGGGAACGTGTACTTTGGCTTTTTACCAAACTTTTTTACAACCTTGTTTTGTGCCTCATCATCACCAATAGGAACACTTTTATCTAATATGTTAGGTAGCTGCATAAGTTTGTGATTGATCTCTTCTAGTAACACATTACGTGCATCTTCTTTTTCTTGAATTTGTTGAGGAATAGACTTAGCTTTTTTGAGTATAGGTGCAATGTCTTTTCCTTGCTTTTTTGCTTCAGAAATTTGTTTTGAGAGGCTGTTTCGTGCTTGGCGTAAATCCATGATCTGAACAAACAAGTTTTTAGACTCAGCATCTTTTTTTCTTATTTCAGTGACCCATGCAATCTTATCTGGCATGTTTCGCTTTTGCAGATCTTTCTTGATAACATCTGGATTGTCCCGTACAAGATTTATGTCTATCATGGTGCTAGTATTCGCGTAAAAGATTTATAAATGTTATTGAGAAAAAGCGTTTTTATTCTTCCACAATATCTGATATGGAAGCCAAGAATGCAAGTGTAGACTCTGAATCTTTCAAACCAAACAATTCTATTGGATCTGTTCTCTTATGATTCTTGAAAATTACACCACTATAATACTTTCTCTTGTATTCTACAAGCTCCTCGTCCTCATAGGAAAAACTCCAATGAGCCATAAGGCTTTGCTCATTTTCAGGGAATTGTCCTTGGAAGTGTTGCTGCACTTCTTCACCTGAAAGCGCACGATTGTAGAAGCGTACCTCATCTAGACTCCCTTCGAAGCCATTATACGTTCTACCTCCAGCACCTCCAATCAAACAACCAGCATGAGTAGCATCCATATCAAGATGGCTTGTCCAAGAACCAGTATTTATCTTGCCGTCTGTTTCGACATGGCTGCCATCAATGTATACTTTTAACCCATTGCCATCTTGAGTAATTACTATGTGGTGCCATTCTGTATCTTCGACTTTATATGCTGGAACCTGATTCACTTTATGTGTATTACCCTCTTCAATCACAATCCAGAATGTATCATCAATGTTTTTTGCAATGTACAGGTCTGTAATTCCTCCACTTTCATAGATGTGTAAGATATCTTCAAACTTACCAATACTATCAAATTTGATCCAGACCTCAAATGATCCTTGTTGTGAACTTAGACCCTTGGGGGTATTGCAATCGAGAGAAGGGGTTTTTCTATCCTTGTTATGTACACCTGGTCCAATTTTCCCTTGCACGTTAATTTTAAGGTTATCTCCTGGTATGATTAACATATTATTTCCTGAATTATCAAACATGTCTGTTGAACGGACAACCTTCCATAATGAAGCCATGATCCTGCCAATATCCTGATTGTATTTATACCAAAAAGCCCAGCCGCCAGTTAGGCCAGCGCTAGTGAGACCATGTGGTTGTATCCCAAATCCTTGCTTTTCCTCATAATGTACACGATACCATCCATTTGTCCCATCCATGAAATTAGTGAAAAGAGGCCGCTCAAAATTTTTGTTGAATGCACCATAAGCAAACTGGTTGGCAAATTTTCGCAGGTCCTCATTTGTTGGCCAGCTTTGTCCTGTTGCCTCTCTTGCTTTATTAAGTGCTGAAAAGACAAAGACAAAACGAGAACCATGGCCTATATCCCACCCCACTTGGTGCACTCTTCTTTTATCAACTTCTGTTGGGAAAACTTCACCTTTATATCCTGCATAAGTATGCTCATCATTATCAGCAAGACTATTTTGAAGATCAAAATTATAACCTGTAACCTGTACGCCTGCAAAATCAGTAAGTTGAGACTCAGTTGTGCGTGATATCAACAGTCTTGTGAATAGGTCAATATAATCTTGAAGCTTGGCCTGTTCATCATCAGTTAGAATCGGCTGTTCATTGTTCTGCCGCGCTGCAGCATCAGCACGTAGCAAGTTAGCAATACCACTGCCAATCCACAGTTCAGAATCAGTTATTCCATTGCAATAAGACTTTTGTTCTCCATATCTGTACTGGTATCTAAGATCAAGTAATTTTTGAAAGTGATCGTACATGTTTGTGTTGCTTTCTTCGTTACGCTGACACTGATTCCCCTTACGCTTGAATATCTTCTCATCTTCAAATCCCCATCTGAAGTAATGTTCTTTTAAGACTGGTTTGTATTTATCCAAAAATAACCTCATATTTCTTGTTCTTTGCTCAGGGGGCAATTCCTGGAAGATTGCCATTGCGTCAGAGATTACAAAAAGAAATTGGCCTGTATCAAGCATCATGTCCTGATTCAATGTCTTATCATGTTTCCATATGCGAATCGGCTTTTTCAATGGTTCATTCGCCCCATAGAGTTTATGTGGTGTTCCTGGTTTTCTATCATAATCTACATATTTTGCCAGGTATTTGTAATAATAGGTGGGCACTTCTTCAAGGTATTGCCAGGGAACAAGATATACTTCTGCTAGTTCGTCAAGAAGCTGAATATCCTTTTTTTTCTCTGCGTATCGGAGCAGCGCATTTGTCCTTCCTTGTGTTTTGTACAAGCTAAGTGTCCTGGTTTTATCGTCTGCAAATTTTTTATGGATAAAATCAATATTTTTCTGCTTTTGATTCTTCCAATTATCAAAAATTAACTGATGAAGTTTTTCTTTTGAGGGTAATCCAGTAACAGCTGCGCCTGCTGGTAAATCGGCAGCAGCCTGGAATTGTGCAGGTGTGAGCGTTCCTAGTGTAAGTCTGCATTGGAGTAAGGAAGTCCCCCCGTCATCTACACATTCTTTTAATTGATCATATCGTGTTTCTTCGTTTACCACCATGCCAGTAAATGCACCTGTGTAGAATAGACCAACTGCTAAAACTAGGAGTACAGAAATAAATGTCACTCTCTTTTCCATCGATTAATATACTTGCGTTTTCTATTAATAAAGATTATGTTTTAAAGGTTAAGTCAGCTTAAGTGGGAATTTCTTTTTAGGCTATTGCTACGAAGCTGAACGCTCGCATCCGCTCGCGCATTGTACACCAGGAGGCCTGCATGAATCGGCCTCCCGGCGAAACTGACTCCAAGGCAGCAATAGCCTAACACACCCAACGTGACTTAACCTGTTTTAAACAACGTATTAAAAAATATCTTTACCTTTTGCCAAAATGTCACATTAATAAGTTCTACAGAAAAAGATTTGCGAGACTCATATCGTGTACCAAACTCATCAGCAAAGGTTGCACTTACACTGAATTGATTATTTCCAGCAACCATGTCTTCTCCATGCATTTCAACATGAAGGTCAATCCCATTGTTTACTTCATCAAGTATAAACTCTTGTGAAAACACAGGACTTTCAACAAGCAACTTAACATCTTGTGGAGCTACCATTGATTCTTTTTTCAAGTGGAGTGTTGTTGTGAATACGTCATGGTACTCAACGGTCTTTGGCGCTGTTATTTCTTTTATTTGAAGTAATGGTTTATCCAAGACAGTAAAATCAATCTCTGTTGATGAAGCAAGCTCATTATTTGACGCTAGTATTGTTAGTTTGTTTTCACCAATATCACGGAAGTCTTTTTCATTAGGACTTAAAGTAAATCCTACCTCTTCTTTGCGTGTGATACCTAATGATGTTTCTCTGCATTTTCTTCCTTCAAGACAGACCATGAGGTTATTGAGCATGACATTGCCCCTGTTGTGCATATTGCAAGTGATCAGTATATCTTCATCTTCTTGAAACCTTTGCTTGTTTGTTATGCAGTTCAAATCTATTGCAGATGTTCTTGTTTTGTTCTCTCCAGGCGCAAGTCCCTCTTTGGTCTTAGTCATCCGTTTTTCACTAACTTGAATGCCTCCCTTGATAACTTTGAATTCACTTTTGTCCTCTATGTTTTCTCCAGTGTACACCGAAACAGGGAATGTGTAAATGAGGTTATCTTTCAAATCTTCAGAAACTCTTAGGTGCCAAAAAATAACTTTTTCTTCTCCTGGTGCAAGAAGAAGGTGTTGTTTAAACGGCGCAGGCTTACCAGTGTCAGGATCTTCAAGAGAAAGTTTTGCAGTTCGCGCAATAAAAACATCAACTGGTTGATAATAATTAACAAGGTTACGAACATGCACTTTTGCAAGGTTGTACGATCCAAAACCAACACTTCCTTTTAACATTTTAAGTTCCAAGTCTATCTTTGGATCAAGCGCAGGCCCGTATTCTAAGATGTTCGCGGTTGGTTCAAACTTTTTAACTTCAACAGTGGTGCCACGTCCTTTCCACGCGAACTTAGACTTAATCTTTTTTGAGTCAAGAGCATACTCGGTTACAATATGGCTTGCATCAACAGAACCATACTGTCCATAGGTTACATCGTAAGGAACCCATCCATGGCCAGGAAACCACACTTCTGACCATCCATGAGGTGACCAGGGAGTTGCAAGCTCAGGAGCGTTCGAGTAGGCAAGACCAGCAACAAAACGAGCAGGTAGGCCAACAGAACGCACCATTGAAATAAACAAAGCAGTCATTTCATCACATACACCCTCTCGAGTTCGCAATACTGTGCTTGATTTCTCTGTTGCTTCAGCAGCAGCACTGCTTAAGTTGTACTTGATATTTTGTGTGACCCAAGAGGCTATTTTGTCAACAACAATAATTAAGTCATCTTCTCCATCAGCAAGAGACGATGAAAGTTGAATGATATCATCATTAATGTCAATAATCTTTGCTTCTTGAGTATATTTTTGTACTTCAACAGGAACATGACCAAGGGGGAAGCTTATTTTTCCATCAATTCTTTTTGTTTGACGTTCTACCTTAACCCTGTTTTTTATGTTGATGGGAACTCGTGATCCAGGTCTCTCAATGCGAAAACTCATTTGCGCGTCTTTTTCATTGATTTTTCTTGGAGTAGGAGAATGATCACTGCTTAACAGGGTTTGGCCCTCAGTACTAATTGGAAAAAAACCCATGTTTGCATTAAGGTATTGGATACTGGGGTCTCTTCCATCTCGGGATATGGCAATTTCTGTCAAGATGTTTGTGTCAATGATTAAATACTGGCTGCTGAATATTTTACTCTCATCTACTGCACTTACTTGCAGGCTTACCAGCGCCATTAATAAGATGTACAGAATAGTCTTTGTTTTCATGAGTGCCTCTTTTGGTTCTTTATGCCTTGCTAATTTTATAAATGTTTGCTGGTGGTAGTTTATTTCATTCAGGGTGTTTAGGGCACTAAACAATAATTTTATAAATCAAGCTTGTTTTTAACATTTATACTGTAAAAGAGGTGATTTACTATGGAAATATTAAAAAATGTCTTCTTATCTTCTTTTTGTTGGAGGTACAGGCTCTATGAAAATTAGTAACATTTCTTTTGACGACTCTGCCAAAAGGGATATTCTTGACCTATATGGCAAAAGTGTGGATGATGAAGGATTTATAGTGGAAAAAGATGATCCCAAACAAAAAGTTTTAACACCTAAAGGTGAAGAACTTCTTTTTGATGACTGGGCGGGAGTTTGTAAAGGTTCTGAAGCTTTCATCAAATCTGATACTTTTTCATTGATTGAGCTTGCTAAACGATTAGATTGAAGATACTTGATAATCTTAAAAGGATATTTGAGACTAAATTTTCAAATTTCTTTAATAACATTAATGTAACCCTCATTGATTTTTCTAGGAACACAACTAATGTTCTTGAATTAAAAGAGGGAGGTATTTTATCAATTGATTTAAGCAAAACAACTTCTCAAGAAAAATTGTTGCTCAAACAGAATGTTGTTGATGTTACAGTACAAAAAGATAAACAAGTGTTTCTTAATCGAAAATCAGCAAGTAAAGTGAATCAAATCAAACAAAATCTCCCTCTTGAAAAAGATCAAAAACTTTTGGAATTTTATAAAGATAAACTGAGACCTGAAATGTACAAAGCTTTGGAAGCATCTCTTGTTGTGCGTAATTCTTTCAAAAATGGGGGAGAAATAAAGGAATTGAAGAGGGACATAGCCAGGCAATATCCTTCTTTTGGAAACAATTTATGTAATATGGTTGGTGAAAAATATTTTGATAATCATTTTAAAGACTTATATTACAGTATGTTAAATGATGAGGATCCTTTTGATATCAGGACGTATCAAAGAAAGGTGAAAAAGATCGTTGTATCCTTGCCGTATACAGTCTTTGTTACTCGTTACAAATCTTATGATTCAATGAGTGGTGAAATCATGTTTAAACTAGGGAAATTGAGGAAATATGGTACCGGTAAACTGCTAATTCATGGTTTGGGTAAAGAGAATGTAGCTACAACACTTGCATTAGTTGGGGATTATGAAGATGAAGAGTACATTAGTATCCAAATTGAAATAAATCCTTCAAAGACGATCATTACTGCCACTTTAACATTTTAAACTAATCATGATAAGGGTTTCCAAAATCTCTTTTCTAGTTTTTTGATTCTTCCCTTTGGAAGGATAAGGAAGAAAAATACGCCGTCACTGGGATTTGAACCCAGACAACAAAAATCAAAGATTTTTGAGCCTGTGCCCAAATCTCAATCAGGCGAAATTATAGAGCCTCGCGCTGCTCAGCTCCAGACCACGCCGTCACTGGGATTTGAACCCAGATATCCGTGAGGAAACGGGATTAGCAATCCCGCGCAATACCAGGTTATGCGATGACGGCATAAGGATAACAGCACAGGTAACAGGGCCTCTTTATAAAAGTTTTTGTCCTTCTGGCTAATTGTTGACATCCCATTCTAAATAAGCTGTCTTTTATCTCTTCCCATGACCTGCTGACATAATTGATGGAAACCACACAAACAGTAGTGCTCCAATGTAATAGTATCCAGGGAGCTTAGCAAACGCAAATGCCACCAGGAAGCCAGCAACAATGACGTGCAGCCAACACACAGGACAAATAAACATCTCAAGAGCAAGTAAACCGACTCGGAAAAGTGCGTATATAACCACCAAAATCTTAAAGAAGATGGGTAAGTCAAACCAACTGAGAATAATAATAAATGAGACTATTAGAGGAATTAAAAACCTGATAAGGGGGTTTCTTGTTTTTTTTCCTTCCATCAGAATTTGTTTTTAAGGGTCTTTTATAAGTTTTATTGAGAGTCGTTATCAATAAGTGTAAGGGCGTCCTTGAGCTGTTTGTTCTTCCTTATTTTTGGTAATGCTTGGATTGTGCTCTCTTCACTTGATAACTAAAACACAAACTATAAAAATGGCGATGCCCCTTTTTTAAACAGGATTATGAAACAGACAGCAAAAAGAGGGTTAGGTGATAGTCTTAAGAGTACTTTATCCAGGTACAACAATCTTGCTGTAATTGCTGCTGTTTTTATTATTGGAGTTGGCTTGTTTTCTTTGATGTATGGTCCTATTGGTATTACAGGTAAAGCCATTGCACGACCTGCAGGAGAATGTACTGCTGTAGGTGGAACTGCAACCGGTGTTATGCTTCTTGGCCAAGCGGGACCGTATGCTGTTGCTGGTAAAATGAGTAAGCAAAACAGTTGTGGTCAACAAGAAAATTACCCTGCCGCGTCAGTAAAAAGTTTTTTGTTACTTGGTGAACTGTGTGAAGATGCTGCAGGAATTCTTACACTCACACTTGAGGGAGGCACAAAGAAACGATTCAAAAGTGGGTGTACAGCAGCAGGATATGCTGAAGCTGCAACATCAGCTAAGCTGGTAAAATCTTTTTGTTATAATGATAATAAAGACGTCAAACTAAACATTATTGGATGTGATTGTGACAATGGCGACTGTAAAAACTTAAAGCAGTGCGCTGCAACAGAAGATTGCAGAGTACAAAATGCGCAAAGTGAATGTGTAGACAAAGGAAATGGCCTTGGCAAAAGATGTTATCTCCAAGAAGGTGCTGCTTGTCATTTTCTTGATGATTGCGTTGGTGAATTAAACTGTATTAATAATATTTGTACAAGTGGTGAAGCTCCTCTTGTTGCAGTAGCTCCTTCACCTCCACCAGCTAAGGAACCTGTAAAAGAACCAGTTGTGGGCCAAGCAGCTCAAGCACCACCTGGAAAGTCACTCCTTTCACGAACTTTTAACACTAAAACACCTGCACCTGGAAGCAAAGTTACTGTTACGTTACATTTCCAGGAAGTTGGGCAAGAACCCTCTCTTATTATTAATGAGCAAGTGCCAACTGGATTAGAATTATTAAAAGATGGTAAGCGTGCTCCAGCAAACAATTACAGAAAAGCAATTGTCGACGGTTTAACAGGCACTGTTGAGTCAACAAAGTTTACGTATGAAGTCGAAATCCCTCAAGATGTTATTGGTGGAGACTACATCTTTATTGGAAAACGAACACTGCAAAGCGGGCAAACTGATATTGCAGGAGATTACAAACTTACTATTGCTGGCTTGCCAGCTCCACCTGCACAACGACCAGACCTACCAGACATTGCATGTAAAACAAGTAGGGATTGTAAAGGGCATATTCAAGGGATGTGTAATCGAAAAACGCAAAAGTGTGAAATGGTTGCAAAAGGAAAAGCATGTGACCGTCACGAGCAATGTCTTACAGGGTATTGTAAATCCCAATGTCGTTTACGACCTGTAACCTTCCCTTGTGACACTAATGAACAATGCGATTCAAATCAATGTATTGACGGAGCATGTGGTGGCAAGCCAAATGGCGAAGCATGTTCCACAGCAAAAGAATGTTTCAGTGGTAAATGCGCTGGTGACAACTTATTTGATGAAAACGGAGACTTCACAGGTGTGAGTCCTGATAAAACATGTAAGCCACAACAACTTGGACGACGGTGTGCAATAGATGAACAATGTGTTCTTGGTTATTGTAACAGTAAATCTGAAGAATGTGAATTAAGACCTGCTGGGATGGAATGTTTCATGCCAACTGACGAGCAAAAAGCACACATGAACACACCTAAAAACCAGTTTATGAACATTGCAGATGACATGTGTATGACTAAAAAATGTGACAATGGTGCTTGTTCAGGGAAATCAGAAGGTGAAGCATGTCAAAGCTTTGCACAATGTCAATCAAACTTCTGCTGGCAAGGATCATGTCAAACAATGCAGTTTGGTAGTGATTGTCGAGGAAACGAGCAATGTGCAACAGGTATATGTAAAAAATTAGGCCCAGGATTTAACAGGTGTGTAAGTCCAATAGGTGGTGCATGTAACTATCACAATGATTGTGACAGTGGCATATGTAAAAAAGAAGGTCCAGGGGAAGGCATTTGTGAAGGAACACCTTCAGGAGACTTTGGTCACCCATGTGGTGAAGGCTATGCGCGATGTAAACCTGGCTTAACCTGTAATCCTGCAAGCAAGGCATGTATTTTTAGTGAAGAAGGATTTGCTGAAATGCAAGGGCAAGCTGAAGCCGAGCGTGCAGCTGCTGAAGAACGACAACGGCAAGCTGCTGCTGAAGCTGAAGCTGAAGCACGAAGAGAACTTCAAGAAACACTAGGCCAGCCAGTACTGGTAAATGATGCAATTGAATTTGGACCTAATGGGGTGAAAGAAGCAATTATTACTTTTGATCCGTATATCAATGAAGGGTCTGATCAATTGGTCTTTAATGTTGCTACAAAAGGTTTAGTTAGTAGTAACAGCCTTGCATACAGGGCAGGACAATTTGTAACTTACTTTGTAAAAAATCCTGCTGAAGATTCTGACTATGTATATCGTATGAACAAACAAATTTATGTGCAAGGAAATGACCCTGTTCTAAAAGACGGGCAAGAACGTGCAGTACATGTTGTTATTCCTCGTGAACGCCTTCGATCAGGAGAAACCAACACAGTAAAAATTCTTGCGGGAAGCGATTCAACTGGTAATTGGGGAAATACTCATGACGCATTCACCATAGAACGAATTTCAACCATGGGCTTTAATGTGAGGGATGTAACTATCCAGCTTAACACTGACTCAAGTGGTGCCTATGCTGACGCTGTAAGTGAAGAGATAAGCTATAGGCAGAATGCAGGGGGGGCAACTGATTACTGTTTCATAAATAAACAATGTGAGATGGGGTACACTTGTCAAGCAAGTGATCAAGCAGGAATGCGCTGTCTTGCAGGTATTGGTATGTTTTGTAGTAATGATAAAGAGTGTGTAAAGGGTAAATGTATCTACAACCAATGCATAGATGGTACTGGAGAAGGGGATCTTGAACGTAATGGTTTTAACATGCCATGTTCAGCTGGAGAATGTAATGGTGATCTTGTCTGCGTAAATAGTTATTGTGTGAAAGAGTATCCATGGCATGCTTTCATTTAAATTAGGCTCTTCTTTTCACTTTCTATTCACCAAAACACAAACTATATAAAAGGAAATAGCTCTATTTTTAAACGGGATAATGAAAAAACCACAAAAAAGGGGATTAGTTGGTAGACTTCAGAGTACTCTGTCCAGATATAATAATCCTGCACTCATTGCAGCGTTTCTTATTGTTGTTTTCGGAGCAATTTCAGTTATATACAGTCCAGTAGGGATCACTGGGCAAGTGATTGCACGTCCTGATGCGGAATGCAGTGCTAACGCTGCACAAACAAGTGGGGTTATGCTCCTTGGCCAAACAGGGCCCTTTGAAATAGCACAAAAAGCAACCAAAAAAACAACGTGTGCAACAGTAACTAAAAAACCTGCAAGCACACTCAGAAGTTTTCTTTTACAAGGTCAAGCATGTTCCTCGCAAAATGGCATTGTTTCATTGACGCTTGCCAATGGTAATCTTCAAGGTCTTAAAAGTGGCTGTAGTGACATGAATTATCAAACAGTACCGTCGTCAAAAAAACTTATTAAAAATGTTTGTTCTGGAAAAGACGCGCAAATAAACATAATAAAATGTGGCTGTCAAGATGGTGACTGTACTAATCTTCTGCGGTGTGATTCAAACGAAGACTGCACTGTTGCTGATGCTAACAAAGGCTGTGTAGATAAAATGAATGGTCTTGGCCGTCGCTGTTATACTGTTCTTGCAGGTGGCGCGTGCGAGTATGTTGATGATTGTGGAGATGGTTTAACCTGTCAGGAGAAAGTGTGTGTTGCAGCACAACCAGGCGAGCCTGAACAACCTCCAGAAGTACAACAACAAGATCAACCACCTGTTCCAGACGGACAATGTAGAACTGATGATCAATGTGCAGAAGGACAAGGATGTTACAATCTGCGTTGTTTACAAATTGGTGCGGAATCAGAATGTAGAACAGACGCAGAATGTGATGGTGGTGTTTGTCTTGTAAGCAGTGCACGTGACTACACTGACGCTGTTGGAAGAACGTATCAAATTCTTATAAAATCATGTAGGGCAGCAGCATCTCAAATACCTCCTCCTCTAGATTCTAGTTATGTTACACGACGAATGTCTAATGCATTTGTTCCACTTGGTGGAGAGTTTACTGTTACACTAGCTATTCATGAGCAAGGTGAAGAACAATCCCTTGTTATTACTGATACAGTGCCTGAAGGATTACAATTAGTTGTAAACAATGCGCCGGTTGAAAACAACCTCTTCAGAAAACTATACATGGAAGGTGGCATAGGGGAAGCTCCCTCGTCACAAGAAGTTACTTACACAGTGAGAGTTCCTCTTGACGCTGCACCAGGCTGGTACACATTCTCAGGAATTTTTACACTACAATCTGGCCAGTTTAACATCTTTGGTGCACAAAGTATTGGCATTGGTGACCCTAATGCAATCGGTGCTCCACCAGCTCCAGATGGTGCACCCCCGGGGGATCAACCTCCTGGTGATCAACCACCTCCAGCACCAGATCAACCACCAGAGCAAGGTGATGAACTTATTGCAACAGGTCAAGCATGTCCATCATCAGATAGGTGTGCATCAAATATTTGTGAAGGCGGTGTTTGCGTTGCTATTGAAGATGGTGGGGATTGTAGTGAAAACCGTAACTGTGCAAGTGGTGTATGTAATCTCGAAGCAGGTGGTGTATGTGCACAAGGTCAATTACAGCTTTTAGGTAATCAAGCGGAAACACATCAAATAGCTATTGAAAGTTTTACTTTTACTCCTCAAGAACTTACTATTAACGTCGGTGACACAGTAGTATGGACTAATAATGATGTCTCAAAACATACAGTGACTGCACGAGATGGTAGTTTTGATTCTGGTTCTGATCAAGCTGATTGGATGGCACAATCAGCAACATTTACTCACACTTTTGACACTGCAGGAACATTCCCTTACTACTGCATTCCTCATGAAGGAATGGAAAGTATGCAAGCAACAATTGTTGTAGGGGAACCTGGTGTACGAGCAATGCAAGGTGGAGAACCACTCGGACTCATTGGTGGCCCAGGTGAACTTGGAGAAGGTGAAGAATGTGATGTAATCAATGATCTCTGTGACCGAAATGCAGGTCTTGCATGTAATCCAACTGTTGGACTGTGTACAGAAGGTGGAACAACACCTGTTCTTGATGAGGGTTGTGCTTCTGATGATGACTGTAATGAAGGTGAAGGATGTCATGAAAGTATGTGTTATTCATTCCGAGGTCAACCTCAATGTGTGACAGACGATGATTGCGATGGTCGCGCGACATGTAGTATGGATCTAATTCAGTATGGAGATGATCCTGCTGTTTTATCTCGTCTTTGTAGGCCTGTTCCAGGGGAAGCAGGTGAATATTGTGAGGCAAAGTCTGATTGCAAATCTCCTATGGAATGTAACAACAACAAGTGTTCTAAAAAATGTTTATACAGTCATCAATGTGGTGAAAACCAAGTATGTTACACAGAAGAAACCAGCTGTCTCGATGTGCATGAAGACTCACAATGTGTGCAAAGTCCGGACTGTGATGATCGAAACAAACAATGTAAACGAACAAAAGTGCAAGGACAATTCAAAGGAGTTTGCGAGGACAAACCTGGTCCACGGGAGTGTAATACTGATGATGAATGTAAAGATTGGAATTTTAATTACAACTCTTGTCGACCAGCTCAACAAGGTGCTCCTAAGACATGTCATAACTTCAAAGCTCCGCCAAATAGTTATTGTGCTACAACAGGTGATTGTTCAACAGGTACGTGTCGTAACAACAAATGTTATGTTCCACCAAAAAAGAAAGCAGGAGAGTCATGTTCTGCACACACTGATTGTGATGCAGGGTTATATTGTGCAAATAAAAAATGTGCAGCAAAAAAGACAACGGGAGCTTCATGTAGTGAAGGTGCTGAATGTACCAAAGGATGTCAAAATGGAAAATGTAAGGTGGTTTGCACCGAGCTAAACAGGCAAGGTTTTATGCCTGATTCTCATCATAAAGCTAGTGCTGACTTTGCAGATCAAAAACTGGACAAGTACAATATGATTGGGTATCATTATGGTGCTAAGCCTACAGCACGTCTTATGAAAAAATCAAGCGACATAACAGAGATTGTAAAACCAGTTGGTCTAGCTTGGGGCCGCTATGTAGCACATCAAATGGGAGTCACCAAAAAAGAAGATCAGGTTGGTGAAGTTGTCTTGAGTATTGCAGAAGACTTTTCACACGAACTTGGTGTCTGGCTTGTAGAAAACGGCATGGCAAAATCAGAGATTAGTGAAGAAGCAATGGAAACAATCCTACGTACTTATCTTCCTGGCTTATTTGATGGCACAGAAGAAGAAGTAATTGCACGGATTAAGACTAGAATGCCACTATTCTATGGGGAAATAAAACAATATGCAATGGAGCAAAAACAAAGCAAAAAATAAACAAACTTTATAAATGGTAAAAGCAAAAAACAACACATAAAAAAAAGAATGGTAGATAAAAAAGTAAAAAAAGAGCACGCAAAAAAGGGGGCTGCTCGGAAGAGGCATAAAGTATATTCTAAACAGGCAAAGCCCTCTCTACCCAAAGACAAAACCCTATTCTTTGTTGCTGTACTCGCACTAATGGCTGCAAGTCTTTTCTTACTGGAATCAAACGAAATTGTGCTTGTTGAAGAACCATCTGTGTCAGGATTAGCTGTTGCAGACATAGAATGTAGGTGTGATGGTAGCGGTTGTGTGGGTGTTTCAACAGTGCAAGCAGGCGAGTTTACTATTGCTGAAACTATCACTAATGAAAATGCAAAACGAAATTCTTGTTCTACTGGTTCACAACCTGGCGGTGCACCTCCAAAACTAAATATGCTTCTTGTTGGGGAACGATGTGTCTTTGATGAAAACAATCCGGGTAATATTATTTTTACTCACAATGGTGGTAAAAGAGAAAACTTCAGATCATACTGTATCGACGATAATTATGTTATTGCTGCTGAATCAGGCAAGCGAGGATATGTGTCATGTGATGACAGAGATCTTCGTATTGGAGAAGAAGATTGTAACTGTGTTAATGGTGAGTGTCAAGACGCTCCACTCGTAGGACTAGCTGCTGAAGTACCAGAACCACAACCTGAACCAGCTCCTCGGCATGCTCCCCAACAACCAGAAGTTCAAGCACCTCCTCCACAACCACCTCCTGCTGAAGAAGTACCTGAAGTGCAAGCAGCGGCTGTAAACATTGACAGTATTGACAAGTGTTATGAAGAATCTGATTGTACAGGCAACCAAATTTGTAGGTGGCCATTGTATTCAGGAGGCGCAAAAAGAAACCAGTTTAAACTTGACAAAGCACAAGTGTGTGCGTCAAAAATTGGCAATGGCAAATCATGTGTACGAAACACGCAATGCAGTAGTGGATTCTGTTATTTAGGACAGTGTAAGCAAAAGGCTAACTGTAGAGACGAAGATGCAGGCAGAGGAAATACAAACAAGCAAGCAGAAGTTCGATCGTATGTGTTTGCTGACACACGAGCAATTTCTGATAGCTGCACACCTACAAAAAATGAACCAGAAGGTCTTGCAGAAGGAGTATGTAAAAATGGAAAGCGTGAATCAAAAAGGATTGATTGTGCCTCTTTAGGAAAAGTCTGTGTTGACGGTGCGTGTGTCACCCGAGGACAGCCAGCGCGGCGTAATGGTGTTGCTCGTGAACAACGACAAGGACGCCAAGTTAGTTACCACTGTGATGAAGGATTTTCAAAAGGTTCTGGAAGAGGGAAAATTGATTGCATTGTTTCACGTGGTCAATTAGGTGATTCTTGTAGTGAAAATAGTCAGTGTTCATCTAATCACTGCGCTGAAATAAACATGTATGGTGTTGGAACCTGCTGGCCAAAAGGATCATTTAAATTAATTAAAAATAATAAGCCATGTGAACTAGATGCTCAGTGCGAACATAGTTTGTATTGTAAAGAAACTAATCGAGGTAAGAAGTGCCAGCGACGCGAACGTCCGGGTAAACCATGTGTAACTCATAGGCAATGTAATTCTAACTTGTGTACTGATGGTGCTTGCGCTCCCCAAGCAGAAGAAGGACAATCATGTTATAGTACAAAACAATGTAAAAGCAGAATGCATGTGTGTAAGGATGGTACCTGTCAACAAAGACAACAAGCAGAACCACAACCAGCACCACAACAACAGCAACAACAAGGAACACCCCCTCCCGCACCAGCAAAAAAGAGAGCAGGGCAAAAATGTTCTCAGCATGCTGATTGTGAATCCACTCTTTATTGTAACCGTAAAAAGTGTGCTGCAAAAAAAGATATTGGTGCGTCATGTAGATCAGCTGTTGAATGTAAAGCCACTTGTACTGATGGTAAATGTGCTGTGGCAAGTGTAATCTGTACAGAATTAAACCGGCAAGGTCTCTTATCAGATCGTCTAACAGACGCAAGCAACAAATACGCAGATGAAAAACTTGACAGGCTTGTCTTGTCTGGTTACCATTATTGGGGTAGGCCGACTGCTCGTCTTATGAAAAACAGTAAAGAAATCACAAAGTTAGTTGAACCTCTTGCTGGTCCGTGGGCTCGTCAAATGGAATACAAAGTGGGCTTAACTACAAAAGTTGATCCGGTTGGTGAGGTTCTTGTTGGTATGGGTCTTGCTCATTCTCGTGAGCTGGGTGTATGGCTAGCAAAGAATAACATCAAAGATGAAATTGGTGAGGCAGTTATTGAGTCTATTATTCGAAAACACTTGCCTGGATTATTTGATGGAAGTGACAAGGAACAAATTGCTCGCATTAAATCTAGGATGCCACTCTTCTTTGGCGAAATAAAACAACACGCACAAGAACAACAACTAAAGTAACATGGCAAAAAAGAGATCACAAAAAAAAGCGAAGCCTAAACTAGATAGGTACATGGTTCTTGTAATTGTACTTGTAGGTCTGCTTGCACTGTATCAGGTGTGGGGCGAGGAAATAAACACTGCTATTACTGGTCAGCAAGTTCGTGCACCAGGAGTAGGTGTTGGTACGCCTGGAATAAGTGCAGGGGCACAGGCAGGTTTCCAGGTTGGAGCACAAATGGCAGCACAACAACGACCTGTGCAACGTAGCGCACCTGGCGCAGATGCTTTGCGGTTAAAACAAAGAAATGAATTATGTAACACTCCTTCTGAATGCGCTAAAGATCTCACCTGTAGAAGAAACCGTGCAGGAAGCACAAAAAAATGCAGAAGTCTTGCACGAAATGATAGGTATTGCGAACATGATGGTGATTGTAGAGAAGGTGTCTGTTTAGCTAAAGGGTGGAAAGACCCTTACTGTGGTGGTAGAGGCGATGTGCATGACACTCTGTTTGAAACAAATCTTAAATTTGGACTAAACCAGGATGGTCCTGGAAAAGACAAATCTAAAATGTTCCAATATATTAGATACAATATAGAACCTAAAGCAAACAAGGACCAAGTAACATTTGTTATTTCAACAACAGGAATGGCACCTAAAAACACTCTTGGTGTAGATGGTAATAGTGCATACATTATTGGTTTAGACGAGCAAAACAATCCAGTGTGGTGGCACAGCCTTAGTGGGTTAATAAAAGATGAAAACTCACCAAGCATACTTCGTCTTGCTGTAAACAAAGAACATTTTAATCCTGTTGGAGGCAACGCACTAGTAGTTGTGACTGCACGAAAAAAGAGAGAAACTGGTCAGAGAAACGCAGATGGGACAAAAAGGTATGGAACTGATTATGATGCATTTGACATTCTTGAATGGACAGTTGAAGATGGCACAATAAAACGTCCAGGAGTTCGCGTCTCACACAGTCAAATGGGTATTCGACAATTTGATCATTACAAAACAATGCTTGATGGCCCACTAAAAGGAAGTATAAACCAAGGAGCTTTTGCTTCACTTGATGAAAACGCAGCTGCTCTTGCAGCTGTTGCAGCTCTTGCAAGTAGGGTGGGTAATGCTGGAGCTGGTGTTGCAGCAATGGCACAAGCAATGAGGCAAGATCAAGATAAGCGAAGACAAGAACTTGAAGCTGCACAACGTGCAGATGCTGCAGCTCGAGCAGCAGCAGAAGTAGCTGCTCGTGGAGCAGCAGGTGGTAAAAAAGAAAAACAAGCATGTAAACAAACATCTGAATGTTCTCAAGATCCTGCTAAGCTAGTTTGTCGACGTTCTTATTACAAAAGTAAGAAAACAAAAAGGTACTACTGGGGTAGATCTAAAAAAACAACCTGTAGAAAACCAGTGGGTAATAGGGGACCGTGTATTAATGCATTAGGGAACGAACTTTGTAGGACTGGCCTTGTTTGTAGGCGAGGATATAGGAGTGGTAAATGGGTTAGGTCTAAGCGATATACTTGCCGTGCTCCTGTAAAAACAAATGGTCCATGTGAACGAGATAATCAATGTGGAAGTAATGTATGTAAAAACAAAAAATGTGTAAAGCTAGCTGAGGTGCCTCCTCCTCCACAACAAGTTGTACAACCTGATCCACGAAAATTCAGGGAAGATGTTGCACCAGTTAATGAACCACCTACCCCACAGCAACCTGAAGTTGCTCATCCAGCAATCCCAATCCAAGCAGATGTGCCTGATCCACGGGCAGCTCTTGCACTATTGGATTCCTGTTCAGATTCAGACAATGGAGTGACTATACATCAGAAAGGAACAGTAACCAAAGGTGACCTTGTCATCCCTGATGCTTGTGATGGTTCTGATCTTATTGAAGCTGCATGTAAGGACGGAGACACTGTTGATGTTCGTATACCCTGTGAGCATGGTTGTTATGATGGGGTATGCCGACGTGAAGCTGCTCAAGAAGTCATAGTTGATGTTGAACGTCCAGACCCAGAAGAATTTAGAGATCGACTAGAAAGGCTAGATGACCATGTTGTTGATCCAACACCAACGCCGACTCCTACACCTGAGCCTGCTCCTCAAGGTTGTGTAGATAGTGATAATACTAATGTAAATATTCGCGGTGGCCCAGATACTTTTGTAGTAGGAACCACTACTGGTGTATACCAAGGTTCACGGCAGACTTTGACAGACAGGTGTATTACTGCACGTCAACTTACTGAGTATGTGTGTAATGCAGGAGATAATCATATTTTCAGCCAGCCTGAAAACTGTGCAAATGGATGTGCTAATGGTGTCTGTTTAGAGGCAGCACCAGAACCTGAACCAGCACCAGAACAGCAAGTCTCTCCAGCAGATACAAGCAATGATGGTACAGTGGATGATATGGAACTACTTATGTTTATAGATAAATGGTCAAATAATCAAGTGGATGATATGGAATTGCTTATGGCAATTGAACTATGGTCAAAACAATGAAAAACATGAAACTCAAGGTGATTCAAAATGCGAACTCGTGAACTAATAATGGTAGTAATGGTACTACTAGTGGTACTTCCTGCAGCACACGCTGTATCAGTTTCACGAGAAGTAAGTACGCCAACCCTAGTTCCACAGGGCTCTATGAAAGTCACTTTAAAAATGGATGTTGATGAAGCAAATGTTCCATCTGGTGTTATTATTGAAGAAACAATTCCTGCAGGCTGGCAAGTGTCTGGTATTACAGAAAGCGGAAATCTTAATGGGAATGTTATCAAATGGTTACGGACTGCTATGAATGGTGTTAGAGATATGGATTTGGAATATACTGCAACTGCACCTGCTAATCAAGGCCCAGCATCATTTTCAGGTGTTACAAAAGTACTTGGTAAAGATCCTGCAACTATTTCAGGTGCAACAAGTGTTAGTGTTGCCCAAGCAGCTCCTCCAGCACCTGACCCTGAACCAGAACCTGCTCCCGAACCTGAATTATCCCCTCTTGAAGAAGCAATGATTGGTAGACCGTTCTTACCTCCAGCACTTATGCAATACTTACAAGGTGGAGCGTCACGAGAACTTATGACTCCAACCTGCCAAGGAGCAAATTGTAATGTAATTAAATATTCATGCGATGAACGAGGACTTATTAAAAAAGAAATCTTGCAATGTAACAGTTGTAATAATGGTGCATGTGCAGCAGAAGGTGCTGTTGTTGAAGAACCAGTTGTTGGTGAAGCACCAAAACTTGTTGGTAGTGGAGCAGCATGTAACCGTGATAGGGATTGTCCTGCTACAGAATACTGTGAAAGATCAACCAAGACATGTGCAGCAAAGCAACCACTAGGAGCAACATGTAAAGCTAAAAAAGAATGTCTTAGTGATAATTGTCCATACATGGGTAAAAATGTTCCAAAAACATGTAAACTTTTTGAAGAAGGTAAGCCATGTAAATCAGATGATCAATGTGAAGGAAAATGTGAACTATTTAGCAAAGAAGGTGACAGAAACCACCCAAGTGGCAAGTGTAAATGGTACCCTGTTGGCGCAGAATGTGAAAATGCTGACCAGTGTAAAACAGGGCAGTGTGTAGCAGGTGTATGTACTGGATCTGCTAATGGTGAAGCATGTCAAGTAATTGGAAGAAAGAACACTTGTACATCAAACAGGTGTAAAAGGGAATGGGTAGATCCTAATGATAATAGGAAAGGACTACAACCAACAGGAATCTGTGAAGCACAACCACTAGGCGGTGCGTGTGAAACAGATGGTCAGTGTGTACTTGATTACTGTAACCCAACTACTAAAGAGTGTGAGTTACGGCCTGCAGGTGCACAATGTAATGGATTCTCACTAGTTAAGCAAGTTGTGGGTGTTGTTCCAGGTATTAACAGCCCAGGTGACATGTGTAAAACAAGGAACTGTTTAGAAAATAAATGTGCAGGTAAAAACATTGGTGAAGCTTGCATGACCAATGACCAGTGTAATACTGGCTGGTGTAACACGTTCCAAGGTAATGTCTGTGGAGAAATGACAGTAGGCAGTGACCTTTGCACTGAAGGACGACAGTGTGTATCAAAAATCTGTAATAAGATGGGCAAGAAAGATGAGTGCGCAGGACTTGGTGTTGCACATGAATCTTGCAGGTGTGTTAATGATGTTGGGCAGTC
This sequence comes from uncultured Methanosarcinales archaeon, assembly GCA_964343705.1. Lineage (GTDB taxonomy): Archaea > Nanobdellota > Nanobdellia > Woesearchaeales > UBA12501 > JAUSFM01. The sequence continues at coordinate 50,007 of CAYFJX010000008.1, read as the reverse complement.
TTGTCATAGTAATATTGACTGTGCAAGTTTATCTTGTGTTGATGGCATGTGTAGTGGAGATGTTGCATGTAAAGACAATGATAATCTGCAAGGTAACACTCCTGTCAGTGAACAAGTGGTGACAAAAGCTGTTGCAATTCTGGGTCTTGGAGAACAACGCCTTGAAGATGTGTGTGATCAAGGTGTACACAATCAACTTAATGAGGCTGTGTGTTCCGCGGGTGTTTTAGAATATCAACCAGTAGATTGTGCTCAATATAAGAACAGCGTTGGCCAACCTTACTATTGTGAAAATGGACGATGCGTGATTGTTCCTGATCCAAAACCAGGTGAACCATATCCCCAAGAAGGTAAGTGTGTTGACTTTGACGCTGCAAGTGGTGAATTACTTCCTACTCAGGCATTTATTCCCTCTAAAGTCATGTTTGGATTCAATGAAGAATACGAAGATGTGTGTAGTGGTGCAGAAGGTAAAGAAAACTTTGTGCAAGATCGTAATTGCAATCAACATAACCAAGTTGGTTTTGAAGAGTTTGATTGTGTATCAGTAGGTGCTGTTTGTAAAGACGGTGCATGTGTTGAAGGTGACTTGAATGACAAAGGGCCTACAGAAGCAGGTGGCATCTGCCAACAAGAAGGCGCACTACAAGACATTGATGGTGTTGGACACAAATGTATTAATGTTGGTGATGCACTCAGCTGGATCAGATTGCTCAGTCAAACTACTGGTTATGAATGTAATGAACTTGGTGCTAGTGTTGTCGCGATCAAAGATGATAGCATGGGTGAAGGTGGAAAAGATAGTTTCTATCACTCCTGTGTTGATGTCAATGGCAAATTAGAATTGCGACGATTCCAACAGCTTCCTTGCGAATCTGATAATCAATGTCGTCCTGATAACGCATGCTCAGATGGTGTTTGCAAAGGAAGAGATGGCTCAGCATGTCAGATAGGACTCCTTTGTGCAAGCGGCAAGTGTGAAGGTGGCGTGTGTGTTGGTGCACAAGCAAAAGAACCTGCAGCAGAACCACCTGCTGAAGAACCAGTACTCAAAGGTAACTTGAACCAGTTCTGCCGTGACCAAGAACCCAAGTGTGATGATGGACTTGCATGTGGTAAAGACAATGTGTGCTTGCCAGCTGCAAAACCTCCTGAAGCACCAGTTGAACCTCCAAAAGAAGATAAACAACTGGCAGGACCAGCAAAGTGTGAACTTCCAGGAGATACAGATCCTTGTGATGGAAAGATCAGTGATCTTGAGCTATCCATGTATATTGGATGGTGGCTCAAGGCAGACAAGGATCCTATGAATGACTTGAAACTTACTCAATCAATTGGAGCTTGGCTGAAAGGCTAAGCAACCATTTCATCAATGATACCATGTATGACAAATTAGTAAAGTGGATTATTGTAGTAGTATTACTAGTTCCTCTTGTACTAGCTGCACCTGGGTCAACACTTACGCGTTCATTCTCTGCAGACTCTGCTGCACCTGGTAGTGATGTCACAGTAACACTTCACTTTGAAGAAGTTGGTGAGGAACCTTCTCTAATTATTAATGAAAATTCTCCAGACGGCCTTGAGTTATTTGTTGATGGTAATCCTGTGCAAAGTAATAATTACAAAAAAGCAGTTATTGATGGTCTTACAGGTACTGTTGAAACAGGTGATTTCACGTACAAACTTCATATTCCTGACAATGCACAACCAGGCGAGTACAATTTCAATGGAAAAGTAACATTACAAGCTGGCCAGCAAGATATTGCAGGACCTGCTACATTAACAGTTGGTATTCAACAAGCAGAAGCACCACAACCACCTCCTGGATGTGCAAACCTTGACACAGCATGCCCTGCAGAACAAGTGTGTGTTGTAAATGATTGTACACGGGACGGAAACCGCAGAGATGGTGAAATGTGTAAAATAAATGCTAACTGTGACGCAAACAGTGGTCTTGTTTGTATTCCTGATGGTGATTTTAAAAAATGTGCAGTGCACCAAGAACCGGGTGGCAAATGTGATGAAAATGTTGATTGTCAAACAGGCTCATGTTTAGACGGTGTGTGTGGTCAACCACCTCCACCGCCTGGTCAGGCAACAACAGTACGACGTTCTATACAACCATTTGACGGACCACGGGGAGGACGTGTTACAGTAACACTGCATGTTGAAGAAGTGGGTGAAGAACAATCACTAATTATCAACGAGCAAGTTCCTGAAGGATTACAATTAATTGTTGATGGTAAACAAGTCAAAAATAATAATTTCAAGAAATTGTTTATGGAAGGTGGCATGGGAGAAGCCCCAAGCACAAAAGATATACAATACACAGTGGAGATTCCAGCTGATGCTGAACTAAAAATCCACGAGTTCTCAGGTGTGTATACACTACAATCCGGTCAACAAGGTATTATTGGTGACAATGGTGTTCGAGTTGTTGAGGGTGCTCAGGCACCCCCGGCAGCACGTACCCTTGTCACTAGATCTATTCAACCTCCTGACGCACCACAAGGTGGCAGTGCAACAGTTACATTGACTATCACTGAAGTTGCTGAAGAACAATCCCTTATTATTAATGAGCAAGTTCCAGAAGGTGTTCAACTTGTAGTGGATAACAAAGTCGTTGCAAATAATAATTTCAAGAAATTGTTTATGGAAGGTGGGATGGGAGAACCACCCTCATCTCAGACACTTACTTACAAAATAAATATACCTGAAAATGCAGAACTCAAATGGCATGAGTTTGTAGGAAAATACACTCTGCAAAGTGGCCAGTTTGATATTGGTGGTGATAATGGTATTAAAGTTGTTGCAGGTGGTGCACCTCCTCAGCAACCTCCCGAAGCACTCCCAGATCCAGTCCTTGTTCCAGAAGAATTAAAGAAATTCCTTGAAGGACAACTACCGCGCTTCAAGCCAGTACCAACCTGTGAAGGAGCAGGGTGTTCATCAGTCGCGTACAGTTGTGATCCAACAACAAACATGCTTACCAAGCAATCACAGGCATGTGCAAACCAGTGTAGCAATGCACAGTGTCAAGCAGCACCTCCACCAGAACCAGTGCTTATGCCAGAGCTGATTCAACAATGGCTTGCAACAGCTGAAATTTCAACCTTTGACCCAGCTGCAACCTGTGAAGGAGAAAACTGTAGAAAAGTATCCTACCAGTGCAGTGAGCAAAACTTTGTAACAGTGCAAGAACAAGCATGTGCACAATGTCCATCAGATGAGTGTGATGGTATTCGACAACCTGGTGCTCAATGCGCAGGAGACTATGACTGTCCTGGCGACGAAACATGTGAAAACAATGAGTGCATACTCAAGCCGTATCCAGCGATTCCACTCTGTAAAAGCTTGGCAATTAATATTACTAACGCAGCGCACCACAATGGCGCACTGCTTGAACCAGTACGGCAATTCCTTGGGTCATGTATCCCTGATGGTCTTGATGCTGCATGCACTGGAAAAGTGAACGAACTACGAGGCAAGAATGACGACCAGCTACGTGTAGCCATCCAAGATCCTAACAATGCAGCATGCTTTGACCAAGTCTTTGCAACAGCATACTGCTTTGAGTTTGACACAACAAACAACAAAGACAAAAAAGATCGTGTACGCTACTTTGACGCAAACACCAAAGAGCTACGTGTTGAACGTGACGTGTGTGACGGTGCAAATGTTAACCAATTCCAATGTAATGAAAATGTAGCAGCAGCAGTTGCACCACAAGCATGCCAGTATGGATGCATTGTGGGTGTATGCAAACCACAAAGTGGTTGTACAGCTCCAAGTACTGGAGCAGTGCGTGTTGTAACTGCAGCGGGTGTTGAAATACACAACCCAGTATGTACTAACAATGTGCTCACAAGATATACTTGTGATGGTCAAGGATACACGCAAGAAGATGTTGTTTGTGACGAAGGAACTACCTGCCAAAATGGAGAGTGTAAAGCTCCACAAGTTGTTGTCCAACAACAAGGTGGCAATGATGGTGGAAACAACCAAGCAGGAGGCGGTACTGGTGGCGGCCGACGAGGACGTGGCGGCCGAGGTTCACGACTCAGCAGACAAGTAATCTGCGGCGACGGCCTTTGTCAAGCAGCATTTGGAGAAAACCAACTGAACTGCCCACAAGACTGTGGTGTACCAGGCGGTCCTGCACCAGCAGCTCCAGCACGACCAGACGATGGCATTGCAACCGCACCAAGCGGACTTCCAAGCATGCCACTTGAAGACCCTGAAGCGTATGTTCCACCTCCTGCACCAGACGAAGAAATCCCAGACACCTACCCACGACAACCAACAGGTAGTGGTCCAATACTTGACATTCCAAAAGAAAAAGAACCAAAAATCTGGCTGTGGATTATTATAATCTGTGTTATCCTTGGCGTACTTGGAGGCGGCGGAGCATTTGCATACAATTACATGGAAAACAAAAAGCTTGCAGCAATCCCTGACTACAAGAAAAAGAAAATAATTGATTACATCAAGTATTACTCTCAGCACGGCTACACAAGGTCACAATTGACCAAACACCTTGCACAATATGGTGTACCTCAGAAATTCCTCGACAAAATATATAAAGACTTGGGTGTGCCTAAAGATCCAGCAAAACCACCTGTGCCTGGAGCAGCAAAACCAGCAGTGGCTGCAGGAGCAGCAGGTGCAGCTGCAACAAAGCCAGGTTTCATGGACAAACTAAAGTCATTTTTCAAAAAGAAACCTGAAGCAGGCAAGCCAGCAACACCAGCTGCTGCAAAACCAGCAGCCCCAGCAGGAGCAACAAAGCCAGGTTTCATGGATAAGCTCAAAGCATTTTTCAAAAAGAAACCAAAACCACCACAAGGAGGAGCATAACATGAAAAAAACACTCATAATTAGTATTGTATTTATACTTTGTTTACAAAGTGTGTTGGCAGCTTCCTCTATGACTCGATCACTCTCATCAACAGAAGCAATGCCTGGAGATGAAATCACCGTAACACTATCATTTGTTGAAGAAGGATCAGAACAATCACTGCTTCTTAACGAAGTTGTCCCAGAAGGACTAGAAATGTATGAAGATGGAAAACTCAACGACAAAAATAATCTTCGAAAAGCACTTATTGATGGCTTAACAGGTACAGTAGAATCAACAGATTTTACCTACACAGTGAAAATTCCTGCTGGCGCATCAGGCACATTTACTTTTGAAGGTAAAGCAACAATGCAAAGTGGTCAACAAGATATTGGTGGGGACACAACACTAACAGTGGGTGGCGCAGCTCCTCCACCTGCGCCAGAGCCAGTGTTTGAAGCACAAGAACCAGCATATGAAGAACCAGAAGAAGAGTATGAAGAGCCTGAAGCTTACTCTCCTCCGCCTGCAGCACCTTATGTTCCTCCTGCACCTACACCAGCTGCAGCACCATACACGCCACCTCCTGCAGCACCAGCACCGTACACTCCTCCGCCTGCAGAGCCAGTGTATGAAGAAGAATCTTATGAAGAACCTGCTGCTCCTGAGCCAGCATATGAACAGCCAGCAGCACAACCAGCACCGTCTGCAGCTCCAGCAACTGGGCAAGCATACGAGCAGCCATCAAGTGAAGAAGGATCAAGTTTATGGATGATTATTTTACTTGTTATAGGAGCAGTTGTTGTTATTGGTGGAGGCATTTTCTTTGCACATCATCAAAGTAAGAATCACACTCCATGTAGCATGACAAAATCAACACAATTCTCAAGCGGTCATATCAAAACGTACATTGATCAATATAGTAAACTTGGGCATAGCAAGCAGCAGATAACTGCACACTTACGAAACCAAGGGATAGATCACAAAGTTATTGATCAAGCGCACAAAGAATTGGAATCTGGTCAAGCAGGTCAGCAACAACAGCCCCAGCACAAACCAGAGCATGACTCACATCCAGGTCACAAAGAAGCAGTTGATCCAAAGAACCCTGCTGCTTGAGGAAGTATAGTCAGTTTAGATTAAAACGTTTTATTTTTTCACTATGCTTTTTATTATTAAATCCAACTAGTCCAATCCATTTTCTTAACTGTTCTTTACCATTCAATTGGATTCTAACTTCTCCATTTCCTATTTCATAAACACCAAACCTAAAATCATATTTTTTCAGTATTTCTATAAACTGTTTTTGCATGGGGGAGGGACATACTTTCATTTCTAATCGAGGGTAGATAGTTCCATTGTTATTTGCAGTAACTAAACAACCATCTGTGTCAAAATATCCTTGTAAAACTTTTAAATCAAGTTTTTCTTGCATGAACCTTTCAGGGATAATAGCTCGTTCCCATTTGGGTGAAATCTGCAACCCTAACTCTTGTATAAAAAATAAGACTACTTTTTTCTTAAAAATCATTATATCTGTTGTGTTCTCATTCTTTCTATTTTTTACTTTTGCTTCTTCTCCACATGTGTCTTGCAGTAACTTTTTCACATGGTAAATGTAAGCAAGGTCATCAACTGAATTTAGACTGATTTTTAGTCGATTTATTGATTTGGGATTGTTCTCTTTAAGAGTAATGCAACCATCTCCTAAGAGAATTCCTGAAATCTCAGCATATTTTTCATCTTCAAGCTCTTTACTCATTATTATTTTTTTAAACAGGAACATTTATAAAGTAAATCTTTTTCTGACAAGAATATTATAGCGGGGTAGGGCAGCCAGGAGTGCCCGCAGAAGCCTGTTAAAGGCTGCGGAAGGCTCATATGATGGCATCTGTTATCTTGGACACCCTGAGGTCGGAGGTTCAAATCCTCCCTCCGCTATATTTTTCTTTAGAACTACTATCAACGCCTAAACATATTCTTAATCCGCAAACCAATCCGTTGTGCAAACGCAGGTGTCATTGGCTTCCCAGAACGCTTGTAAATCCCTTTAGGTTTCTGGTCGTCAGAATGAAGTCTGTGGTTGATTTGAGCTTGAATATCTTTAAACGCCATGTGAAGGCAGTTGTTGAAGTGCCAATCATGTGCTTTAGTAGAAACAAAAATTTTAGTTGGTGCAACAGCTTTTACATGGATGGAATATTTTGGCTTTCCTTGCTTTTTGTAGGTCTTGATATGGATTTGTAGCGATGTCATATTTTGCAAGCTTCTTTGAATCTTATCATAATACTCTGCAGAAAGCTTGTCAAGTGTTCGTCGTTGTCCTTCTTCAATATTGTCTAATCCAGTGTATTGTATCTGTTCCATGTGTCCACCTCACCAAAGACTCTATTAGTATCCAGATTTTTAAATTTTGTGTAAGGAAAGTGTGTGTTTTGTCTTTTTCTTTAGTGCAGGAGGGATAGTGCAGCGGAGTAAGGGCTGTCAGCGTCCAGCTGACAGTTTTAATGCCAAAACGCCTGCATGAATCGGCGTTTTGGCGAAAAGACTCCAAGGCTGCACTATCCCTCAGAAAGACAAACAATGCCAAGCCTGTAAAAGAATAAACTATATAAACAGACTTCTTAGTGTTAACACTATGGCACTTGTCTGTGGCGTTGAAGAAGCTGGTCGTGGTCCTGTAATTGGGCCCTTAGTCATGGTTGCTGTTGTTATTGATGAAAAAGACGAGGCTAAACTTAAAAAAGCAGGTGTCAAAGATTCTAAATTGCTTACGCCTGCTAAACGAAAAAATCTTAGTTCAACAATTCGAAAGCTTGCTCACAGTTTCAGAGTTCTTATTATTCCTCCAGAAGAGGTGGACGCAGCTGTTTTGTCTTCAAGCATTAATCTTAACTGGCTTGAAGCAATGAAATCAGCCCAATTTGTCAATGAATTAAAGCCTGACAAGGTGATTCTCGACTGTCCCAGTCCAAATGTGAGAGCCTACAAAGAATATGTAGTAAACAAGCTTGAAGGGGATGCAAAGAAGACAGAAGTTATTGCAGAACACAAGGCTGATGTTAATCATGTTGTTGTGGCTGCGGCATCTATTATTGCAAAAGTTGTTCGGGATGAGGAAATAGAGAAGATAAAAGCCCAGGTAGGTATTAATTTTGGGAGTGGTTACGCAGCAGATCCCTTAACTAAATCGTTTGTTGAGGATCACTTTGAAGAATATCCTCATATCATGCGTAAAAGCTGGTCGTCATACACTAAACAAAAGGCAAAGAAAGATCAAAAGAGTCTTGCAGATTTCTAAATCTCTTTTGTTAACACAAAAGAGACAAAATGTGGCCGTACTCTTCCTTTCAGTCAGAGTACATCTTGGAAGTGCAATCTTAAAAGCCCACTTGGTTGTTAGTGTCCTTTTTCAGATTTCTAAATAGAATCCTTAAAAAAAAGAGAATAAAAAAAGAAAATTTTAAACCAGTGTTGATACTGATCGTCCAAGTTGTGCTGCACCAAGAACTTCAACCACTTCAACTTCATTAGGTGGTGGTGAGTCTGGTAATCCTGATCCGCCAATTCTAGGGTCTGCTTTTAGAGTTCGCAGGTCACCATCTGCTTGTTCAGGCCAGTCATATGCTGGGTTACCATGTGCAACTAGACGGTAAGCAACACGCTTTTTGTTGTAGTACGCTTTTACTGCAGGAGGTAGGTTGTTCCAGTCTCTTATTTTTAAATGTGGACCTTGACATCCGTTGATGTAATCAGGAATGATTTTATCTCCTCGTACGCGTCCTGTACAAATCTTATTACCTTGCTCGTCAAAGCTGGGAATTTCGCCAAATTCTGGGCTGTATCCTACTGCTAGACCTGTAGCAGCTTCTGTTCCTGGAACTTCAGCTCCTTGCATGAATAACAAGAATAAACCAGTAAGGGCTACAACAGCAACTATAGAAAGCAGGTATTTGTTTGTATCATCAGCCATCTCGTCACCTCTATTGAACATTATTTTTAGTATGCTCTTTTTAATACCTAGGTAGCTGAGTATATAAATATTTCTATTTTTCTCGAAGTGATTTTAAAAACGCTACCTTTATATATGACTTCTCACAGTTTTTCTTCTTGAATGAGGCACAAGACATCACAAAAAAGGGGTTGGGACACAAAATAACTTCTGTTTTTTAGGCGATTGTTATGACAAAAATCAACAAAATATTGATGCATGGTTTCAAATCATTTGCCAAGCGAACCGAGATGCCATTTGGCGATAAATTCAATATTATCCTTGGTCCAAATGGTTCTGGAAAATGTGTGGTTGGTGACACTAAGGTCCAACTAGCTGATGGATCCTCAATTGAAATACAAAAACTAGTTGAAAACAATATCAAAAAGTTAGGTGCTCAAACAATTGATGATGGTGAACTAGCTCTTGGGGGGGATGTAAAAATACTTTGTTTAGATACAGAAACATTAAAGACAAAGGTTCGACATGTACAATCCTTTGTAAAAAGAACTTCTCCCAAGAAATTAGTGCGAATACGAACACGTTCAGGACGGGAAATTACTGCAACAGAATATCATCCTCTGTTTGTTATGGATGGAACAAAAATTAAAAGTATTCGAGCTGACGAATTACAAGAAGGTGTTCGTGTTGCTGTACCTCGTTCAATGCCAGTCCAACCAAAGACAAAAATATTCTATGAGTTACTTGATAAGATAACTGCAGAAGATGGAATCTATGTTCCTTACGATCCAAAATTTAAAGAAATTTTAGGGAGAATAAAACAGAATAAAACCCTAAAGCAGCTTGCACAGGAGCTTGATATATCTTTTTATGTTCTTAAAGGTCTTTGTGATGAGCAATCAATTAACTTTGCTCATCTTGTAAAAATCCTTAGGAAAGCAGGTCTTGACAATGATGTCATCATGACACTTATACCTCGAATAAAAGCAAAAACAAGTAGGATAACCTACAAGATGCCCTGGAAAAATAGTCCTTCAGTTGCTCGCTTGTTAGGCTATCTTCTTGCAGAAGGTCGTCTTACTAACTCTAACCAGATCTGGTTTACAAATGGCTGTGAGGAAGTAGTTGCAGACTATCACAGTCTTATTCAAGATGTTTTTGACTTGCGAGCAACAGTAAATGAATATAAATCAAGATGTTGGGATGTGCTGGCTTACTCTATTCCTGCCCAAATTATTTTACACAAATTAGGTATGTCATTGGGTGCAACAGGAAACAAGAAGATAACTGACCTTTTCTTAACTCACAGTAGTCCCGAAGAGCTTGGTGCACTACTCGATGGTCTTTATTCTGGTGATGGATATGTTTCTCAAAGTTCCATTGAGATTACAACAAAGAGCAAAAAACTTGCTCAAGGAATAAAAACAATCCTTCTTCGTTTAGGGATCCTCTTTAGATCAAAAGACATTATTAAGATTGCAACAAATAGTGGTTACTCAGGGAAATATGAACATATAACTGTAACAGGTGTTGATAACTTTAAATTATTTCACTCCTTTGTTCAGTTTACTCACCCTAAAAAACAAGAACGCTTGGAAAACTTACAATCTAAAAAAACTAATCCCAATCTTGATCTGCTTGAAGTAAATGCTCTTATTAAACAAGCAACACATGAATTAAGAATTAATATTAAAAGAACTAAGAAGACATTTGCAAAACTTGATGCGTACTGTTATAATCAATGTTTGCCTAGCCGGTCAGGTGTTCAACAGCTTATGAGTCAACTATTCACACCTACTGCAACACTAACAGGAGTACAATCGCAAACCCTTTCTGTCTTACAAGCGATTTCAACATCAGATATCTACTGGGATGAAATTGTAGAACTAGAAAGCATGCAATCTAAAGAAAAATGGGTGTATGATCTTTGCGTAGAAAATGATCATAATTTTGTTGCTAATAATTTCTTTGTTCATAATAGTAATGTCCTGGACGCTCTCTGTTTTGTACTTGGGAAAAGTTCTGCAAAAGCATTACGAACAGAAAAATCTGCTAATCTCATCTATAATGGTGGTAAATCAAAAAAACCAGCAAAAAGTGGGGAAGTATCAATCTTCTTTGATAACAAAAAAAAGATTTTTCCTACAGAAGAAGATGAAGTTAAAATCTCACGTATTGTAAAGCCAAAAGGAAATAGTGTTTACAAGATTAATAATGAAACGCGAACACGACAACAAATTCTAGAACTTCTTTCTCTTGCTAGAATTAACCCCAATGGTTACAATGTAATCCTGCAAGGGGATATTGTACGTTTTGTAGAAATGCCTCCTGAAGAACGTCGTCTTATAATTGAAGAGATTGCAGGTATTTCAGTGTATGAAGAAAAAAAACAAAAGGCAGTGAATGAGCTTAACAAAGTTGAGGAAAAACTTAAAGAGTCAGGCATAGTCCTTAAAGAGCGAAAGACGCATTTGCAAGAACTTGGCAAGGAAAAAGAACAAGCACAAAAATACAATGATCTTACTCATAAAATTAAAGTCAACAAAGCATCATTGTTACATGCAACAATGGTCGATAAAAAAACAGAAAAAGAAAAACTATCCAAGGTAAGCGGACAAACAAAACAACAACTTGAAGAAAAACAAAACAGAGTTCTGGAATCAAAAGAGAAAATAAAAGGTTTTGGCGAAGAAATTAGCGGGATCAATAAACAAGTTGAAGAGCGGGGAGAAAAAGGCCAAGTTGAAATCCACAAAGAAGTTGAAAAACTAAAAGTTGACATTGCTTCATCAAAAAATCGTGTTGAAGCAGTTAAAAATGAGATCTCTAAAATAAAACAACGTAAGGTGCAGCTTCGCGAAAACCATGATGAGCTAGGATCAAAAATCAAGAAGCATGAAGAAAACAAAAAAGAACTTCAAGCACAACTTGCAGCAAAGCAAAAGCTCAGAGGAGTTATAGAACAAAAAATTGCTGACTTCAAGAAAAAAAACAAGCTTGACAATGTTGGAGATATTGAAAAACAAGTTGATGAGCTTGACAAGGAAGCAGAACAAAAACAAAAGGCAATGCTTGAACTGCGCCAAAAGCAACAAGAACTACTCAGAGAAAAAGACAAAATTGAGTTTCAGATACAGTCTATTGACGAAAAAATACAAAAAGTGCTTGAAGTTGAAAAAGAAAACCAGGCACAAGTAAAAGAACTGAAACAAAAGAAAGAAGAATTCAAAAAGTCAACCTTAGAATTATCTAAACTTATTAATCATGATAGTAACCTATGTGCACAACTCGATACTGCAAGAGGAAAGCGTGCAACATCAAGTGAGCAACTTGGTAAGCTGCGCGCACAAAACCTTTCTATTCAAGAAGTGCTCGGTAGAGATCTTGGATTAAAGAAGATTCTTGAACAAAAACAAAAAGGTTCAATCCAAGGGATTCATGGGACTGTCTCAGAACTTGGTACAGCTGAATCAAAATACTCAAAAGCATTAGAAATCGCAGCAGGATCCAAATTAAAGAGTGTGGTAGTGGACAGTGACAAGACAGCTGTGCAGTGTATTAAGTTTCTTAAAGAAAACAAGTTTGGGGTTGCTAGCTTTGTTCCAATGAACAAAATAAGAGGGGCAGCTCCAGCACAAGGTATCGCTGAACTAAAAAAAGCAAATGGCGTACATGGACTTGCTATAGACTTATTGCAATTTAATCCTAAGTACAAAACTGTTTTTAGTCACGTGTTTGGTAACACCCTTGTTGTTGACAGTATTGATGTTGCTCGACGAATTGGAGTGGGTAAAGTAAAAATGGTCAGTCTGGACGGTGACCTTAGTGAACTCTCAGGAGTTATGCAGGGTGGTTACAGAAAACGACTAGGTATTGGATTCCAACAAAAAGAAGTAACTTCAGACATAGAAAAATATGAAAAAATCTTGCAAGACGCAGAGCTACTTATATCCCGGATAGATAAAGAACGAAAAGACCTTGAACAAAACATTGCACGCTTACGACAGTTCAAAGCTGACCTTGAAGGGGACATAATCAAACTTGAAAAAGTGCTTAATATTGACGCTGCAGATACAGAAGCAAACAGGAAAGTACGAAAAGAACTGGAGAAAGCACTTGAAGAATCAGAAAAGGACATTAGGAAAGTTGAGGATGACATTCAAGAACAAAACAGAACTCTTGCACAAAACAGAATAAAGAAGCAAGAAATGCGAAACAAAATTGTTGAGCTGCGTAACCCCTCACTTATTGCAGAACTTAATGCTTTTGAAGAAAAGCGCAAGCAAAGCATGGAAGAAGGTTTACAAAGAGAGTCAGACCTAAAGAATCTTGACGCGCAAATGGATACAATCCTCAGGCCAGAGCTTGAAAACATTCTTAAGATAATCAAACAACATGACAAGGAAGAAGAAGACTTTAAGGAAGAACTTGCTGCTCTTGACAAACTTATGCAAGACAAGGGTGTGGAGCTTAAGCAAAAAGAAACAGCACAACAAAAATTCCACGCACAATTCAAAGAGCTCTTTGCAAAACGAGGAAAGCTTGATGAATCTATCAAAAAAGAAACAAGCAAAATGGAAGAAGTTGGAGAGCAGGTGCGTAAGATTGAACTGAGACTCAATACAAGTTCTATTGAACTATCACGTGTTAATGCTGAGATTGCAGGTCTTGAACATGAATACAAAGACTATGAGGGTATTGAAATTGTGAAAAAGCCAGCAGCGGAGTTACGAAAGCAAATTGGCATTTGGGAAGGTGTGGTTACTAAGCTTGGCGCAGTAAACATGAAAGCACTTGAGATTTACACAAGTATTGAAAAGGAGTATGCGTCTCTTGTACAGAAAAAAGAAAAACTCATTGTGGAAAAAGAAGATGTCCTGCTTATGATGAACGAGATTGAAACTAAAAAGAAAAATCTCTTTATGAAAACATTTGACATTGTTAATAACAACTTTAAAGTATTATTCTCTGCTATCTCAACAAAAGGGGATGCTTCTATTGTCCTAGAAAATCCAGAAAGTCCCTTTGATGGCGGATTAATGATTAAAGTGCGATTGTCTGGAAAACGATTCCTTGATATTCGAAGCTTGTCTGGTGGTGAGAAAACACTCACTGCACTAGCATTTATTTTCGCAATTCAAGAACACGAACCAGCAAGCTTTTACGTACTTGATGAGGTTGACGCAGCTCTTGACAAAAGAAACTCAGAACGCTTTGCCCAACTCATTCGGAAATACACTGGCAATGCACAGTATGTGGTTATCACTCACAACGACGCTGTTATTGCAGAAGCAGATCGTTTGTATGGTGTAAGCATGAACGAGCATGGTGTGAGTCAAGTTACGAGTTTAAAGGTTTGATTTAACAAACTTTTTAAAGGTAAATGCCCATAATTCTTAAAAAAGGTTTTTATATTCCTAAAAAATGAAAAAAGGTGATTGGTGATGGATGAAAATCGAGTTCTTCTACTAGTAATAGCATTAGTTGCAGTTGGCGGTTTGTATGTAAATGGCACATTTGAAGCAAACGAAACAATGACTGGTATGGTTTCATACGCTGATGAATTGTATGACTATGAAACTGAGATGGAAGAAGAGCTTGAAGGAGAGAATTCTTTGACCGGTGCGGTGTCGTACGCTGATGCATTATACGATTACGAAACTGAAATGGAAGAAAAAGCTGAAGAAGATGAGGGTGAAAACGCTATCACTGGTAACTTTGCTAAGAAAACGTTTAGGAAGGCTAAGAAATCTATAAAGAAAAAGGCGAAGAAAAAATCAAAAACAAAAAAATCTTCTTGTAAAACTGTAAAATCTGTGGGGAAAAATTTTAAGAAATGTTGTACTAAGAAGAGTATGAAGAAGAAAAGTCGGAAAGAACTCTGTCAAAAAGCTATGAAGAGTAAAGTTGGAAAAAAAATAAAAGGTAAACTAAAAGGAAAACGGAAATCCTCCTCCAAAAGATCAGTTTCTGGTGCAGGTGAGTTTGAAGGTACTAGGGCTGAACTTACCACGCTCCTATTCCAAGGTGGTAATGGTAAAAAAGCTTTAGACTCTAAGTGTACTGCAAACAGCCAGTGTGTATCAAAATTCTGTGATATTAAAAAAGGAAAAGAAGGCAAGTGTGGTTTGAAATACAATGGTAAATCATGTACTGCAGACGCGTCATGTATTACCATGTTTTGTGATGGTGGAAAGTGTGCATTGGCAAAAGGATCACAACAGGAAGCTCCTCGGGCTGTTGCTTGTCAAAGTAAACTCGAATACAAAAGCGGTTACTGTGTGAAGCCTGGTGATATTCCAAAAGGAGTTCAAGGAACAGGACCTGAAGGCTCAGCTTGTAAAAAAGGTCCAGAATGTCAACGAAGCTTGATGTGTGGTCCTTATGGAACATGTGTGAAACCATACTCTGGTGGTGAAGGGAATAAATGTAGAACCAATAAGAAAGGAGGCACTCTTGACTGTAAAAAGTGGTTAACTTGTAAAAACAGTAAGTGTACCATGACTAAGAAAGACAAAGGTAAAAAATGTCTTAGTAAAGCAAACCGTGAATGTAAAAAAGGTATTTGCAGAAGGTACATCAGTCGGAAAACTGGGAAATTCTATGGTTCTTACAAGTGTGTTGACACACTTCTTAGTGACAATCGTCCTTGTGACCGAAACAACCAATGTAAAAGCGGTAAATGTAAACGGGCAAAGCACCGGGACGAAGTTGGGAAGTGCGAAGGTAAAAAGTATCCAGATCCAGAGTACAAGAAAGGTGTACGATGTGAATATGATGGGAATAAAGCTATTCTTTTGATGGATAATAAAGTGGGAACACGTGCCATTGGTAAAACTGAAAAATTGTACACAAAAGGTCACATCAAAATGCAGTGGTACCAAAAAAATAGCAAAGACATTTTCAAAACTATTGAACTTGATGGTATGAAGCCAGGCATATGGAGAGGCAGAAGTACCATCACTGAGTTCCACATGGATTCTAGCCATATGTACAAAGTCAAGATTTATGACAAGCTTGACAATGGAAAGCATGCCTTGGATCTTGTTAGGAAACGTCATAACGAGGTAGGATTCCCTGTTCCAGGATCAGGTCCTAGTAAGTCCTGGACTTGTCAAGCATGTGAAAACAGGCCAGGTAAGAACTACTGTTTCAAAGGTGGCTTGGTTTCTGTACACCACGAGGCAAAGAAAGCAGTCATACCTAAAGGCGATGTAAAAGGTTCTTGGGCATGTAGTACAAGTGACAAGGCAAGTAAGATTGTGGTTCTTGCTGATTCCAAGAAATTGATCTTCCAGGGTGCTGAAAAACCTTATGCCCGTGGAATCTTTAATAGGGGTTACATGTACGGCATGGGGAGAGCTCTAAATTGGGATGTACACTGGACCCAACCTCAAGAATCCACCCATTACATGTTTGATTATGGTGTGTATCAGGAAAAAAAGACACTCAAAGAAATCCGACGTGCAGTTACTACAAGGAGAACTGGTTTCATGGAAAAAGGTTCCAAAGTAACTAGCTACAAAGATTTCTCCTGTGGTCCGTGCAAGGATAAGGCTGATTGTCTCAGCAAATAAACCTTTTTTTTCTTTTCTCTTTTTCTTTTCACAAACTTTTTAAATGCCCAAGGCACTAATTATCTTAAACAATCAATAAAAAACTAACAGGTGATAGTATGACACGACGAGACTCACGAAGTGAAAACCGTTTTCTGTTTCTTATGCTAGCAGCTGTAGCTGTTGTAGGTTTGTTTACCAGTGGTATCATGGGCGATGTATTTGGCTCAGACGATGCAACTGGTCTTGCTGTCTACGATGATGCAGGTGACGAAGACTTTGAAGAAGAGTACGAAGATGAAGAAATGTACGAAGACGACGAAGAGTATGGAGAAGATGAAATGTATGAGGAAGAAGGTGAATAATTCTTCTTTTTCTTTTCTTTTTCATAAACTTTATAAATCTAAATGTTCTTGAAGACACTAAGGATTAAAACAGGTGATTATCGTGGTTGATTATGATCGAGCAAGTCATGTATTTTTAGTAATCGCGCTTTTAGGAGGACTTCTTTATATGGTTGGTGGTTTTGATGACATCACCGGCATGGCAGTTGTTGATGAAATGTTTGAGCCTGCAGAAGAAGTGTATGACGACTATGTTGAATTGGATGATGACGAACTCGAGTTTGAAGAAGAGTACGACGAAGAATATGATGATGAATTTGAAGATTATTAATTTCTTTTTTATCTTTCTCTTTAACCTTTGTTTTTTGGCATGACCAGAAATGCCTTTGATTTCCGGTTATAAGACCTCATCTCTTGTGCTTGCAAATGGGTATTTTTTTCCAAGAACTCATTGAAGGCTCTATATTCTCCCATTCCTTTAATGTCAAGATCATTTAGTTTCCAGTCATCAAGACATATAATGACTGGTCTGGTGATTAGGGGAGTAACAAAGTCAAGTACTTTTTTTGATGCACTATATGTGTCACAATCAATGAAAACTATACCAGGATTTTTAATTTTATATTTTTTGATTGTTTGCTTATTTAGTGTGGTATTATACCATCCTCTGATCCAATTGATCTTGCTTGGATTAACGCTTTTTTTCTTTAAGCACTTTTTCAGGTTTGCAAATGAGCAAGAATAGTGACCTCTTTTCCAAACTCCTCCATCCTCTTTTTCCGCATTCTTATGTAGTCCTCTGAATGCATCAAACCCAAAAAACTGCATTGAGTCTTGCCCCATGTTTTTTGCTGTTTGATACATGCTTGCCATTGAAGACCCATTAAAAACTCCGAATTCAAGATACGCACCTATATCTTTTCCCTTACTTTTTTGCAATGTTTTTATGCACTTAGCAAAGAAGATTTTTAATTTTTCTGGGGGTACAAGATTGATTTCGCAAATATCAGAGACAGGACCCTGGGTCCAAGGAGACTTTGGAACTGGATCGAATTTTCTATATACTTTCTTTAGTATTCTTTGTAAGAGGTTATATCTGAAGGCCATCTTGTTTTACACATACTATTCACTCAATACTTACTTAATACCCTATCTATCTGTACAATAGTCCTTTCCCAACTATATTTTGTCGTTATTGTCTTCCTAGCCAATTCCCCCATTCGCTTTCGCTTTACAGGATCTTTGATGAGCTTTTCAATGCGTCCTTGTAACACGTCAACATTTTCACGAGGGAACAGCATACCATTAAAGTTATTTTCAATATACTCTCGTACATGCCCCACTGGTGTTGCAATAGGAGGAACACCGCAACTCATGGCTTCCAATGTTGCCAAGGAAGTAGTCTCAGTCAGAGAAGGCAACACAAAAATATCCATTGCTTGCAGGTAGGGAACAACATCATCAACCATGCCAGTGATCCTATAATTCTTTTTTGCATATTCTGTCACTGTTTTCCTATTACCATCTCCTACAATAAGGAGGTATAAATTAAAATAACGATGGTGCAATCGAGAAAAGGCTTTTACAAGTGTTGGAATATCCTTCTCAGTACTCAGACGGCCGCAGTACCCCACAACTATACGCTCAGCGTTAATTCCTAGCTTTTCCTTTGCAGCATCTTTATCTTTTGTAGCAACAAATGAATCACAATCAACACCCAATGGAATAATTGTTTTCTTGGTCTTAATACCTTGCTCAGTTAGGTGTCGTGCAATGTTCTTTGATGAGACCATTACAAGATCGCACTTGTTGTACAAGTACTTTAATGGTTGTTTAAGGCCAAAGCGTACCAACTTCTTCATCATCTTTGACTTAACTGCCATGTGTGACGCTAGATCCCAGTCAATCGCATGCTTGTAGGCAATAACTGGTTTGTCCAATTGTTTTGCAGCTCGCAAAGCAGAAGTACAAAAGGGTGACATACTATTAAGCCAGACAATGTCTGCATCATGCAGGTAGGGTTTTATTTTGCTTGGTCTCACAAGTACTGCATTGTAGCCTCCTAATCCTACAAGTCTTGAAACCGGAAAACGAATAACACTTGCACCATGAAATTCTTCTGTGGTGTATGAACTACTGTATGAAGGTGCCAGAATAGTGATGGTGTATTTATCACTAATTTCTTGTACAACATTCTTTAGAAAGCGTGTTACTCCATCCCTTTTTGGGATGAAATTATCAGTTACTATCACAACCTTTTTTTTCATTGTTCACCTTAGTTTGTAAAATACTTCTGCATACTTGCAGCTGTTTTTTCTTCCATTTTTCCACGCTCCCCACCAAATACTAAACATTAAAGGGAGTATAGCATTCCATTTTTGACTCTTAAAACAATTAAGTGCTTTTCTCTTCTTCTTGAATGTTTCACTGATATCCACAACCATTTTTGGCATTTCACTCTTTTTTGTGCTTACTGGTGTCCACACATCAAAACAATATACATCGCCAGGATAGTTAATTTTTTCACAGAATGATGTGAGAAACTTGCTAAGAGCTTTATGGTCTGGATGTGGATCGTCTGGAGAGTGCGTAAATATTCTTGTTGGCTGATGCTTCTTGAGCAATGCAGTAAGTTCTTTGTCAATGTTTTTTTCCTTGATTTCTTCTTTGAATTTACCTTCATTAAGTCCAAGGAATTGTGTTCCTGTAATGCCCAGAACCTTGGCTGCTTCTTCAGATTCTTGCACTCTTGTTTCAGCAATGATCTCTTTCTTAAGCCAAGGGTGTGATTTTTCACCATATGAGAATATGATTACATTAACATCCTTGCCTTCTTCAATGTATTTTGCAAGGGTGCCACCTACTCCAATAACTTGGTCGTCTGAATGGGCGCAAATGACCATAACTGAATCTTTATCCGGTGTCATGTACACCCTTTTAAAACGTGCCTATTTATACTTTTCGACTATTTGAGGCTGTATAAGGGTAGAAACCTTTATAAACGACTTATTTCTCTTTTTGCTTAATGCACCAGTAGTCTAATGGTAGGATTCTGGCCTTCCAAGCCGGCGGTCCGAGAAACGTTTTGGGACTGAGCGTTCGGAAATTCAAATCTCGGCTGGTGCATTCAGTCCCTTTATATTCCTTGGTTTTATGATGTCCATGAATCTACCATGTTCTTTTCTCATAACATTAATGTGGTAAATGTCCTTTCTGTTTGATCTCTTCTCTTTATATTTTCTTACTGAATGTTTTATGTCTAATTGTTCCAGAAAAAAAGATATGTTGTCCTTTAAGCCAGGTGACACTGTTGCGAAACTGATTTTTTTGTCAGATAAACACCCATCACTATCTAAAGAACCTCTTATAAAACCTTTACAAAAAGCCAGGGGGTGATTATGTGTCTTTAATTGTACAGAATAAGTTTTTCTCCTTGACTTATCCCAAGTCAGGTAAGTGTTAAGTAACAAATGAATGTTTTTTGAGTAATAGCAAAGATTTAATCTATTTTCCTGTCTAAAAACCATGGGCTCTTTTCCAAAAATGTTTTTTAGGACATCTTCATTTAGTTTTCTAACAAATTCTTTTTCAGTTATATTAAAATGGAGTCTCACTCTATATTTGCCTTTTTTCATTATATCACAAGATCCATCTCCTGCAAATAAGCCTACAACTTCACCTATCAACTCATCATTTTCTGAATTAACTATTATTGGTTGGGTTGTTTTAGGCTTAATCTTTCTAAAATGATAATAGATGGTTGTCTTTTTTAAACCAGTAATCTTCTCTATTCTATTTAGTGATATGCCTTTTTTTGTAAGCCTAAATATATTCTCAACCTGCTCTTTTTTTAACCTTTTTACCATATTTCCGTAAGGGTTTCGAGCTATATAAGCTTTGCGTCCATGTAGGCTTTGCCCGATAAGTCCATGAAAAGTTAGACATTTCGGGCAACTACTTGACTATTCGGGCAAAAATTGCTTTCTAATCCTAATTCGTTCATTTCCATTATTACACAACAGATATTATGGGCTATGATTTTACAAAGCACTTCATTAATCTGTGCTGTCCATAGTTTACTTCTTACTCTATCTCCGAATTTACTTTTTATCATGTTTACTGTACTTTCTGCGTTGCTTCTTGAGTGATAGTGCTGTAAATATTCTTCATTATTCAGCATGAAATAATGATACATTTATCTTCCAAATCATACCATTTCCAGAGCCTTTACTGTTGTTTTTAAAAGGCACATAAAAAGTCCCCCCTAAGCTATCCACCAATTCAAAGTTATCTTTAGAGAATTTCTATTAATTGTTTGAAATAGTAAATTATTTATACTTGTTTTGTCGTCGATAGTTTATAAAAAAGTGAGGTGTTTTTTTATGGGGACTTTGGTTGATTTTGTTTTGAGTGAGAAGTTTAAGGAGGTTGTTAAGCGTAAGTGTGTTTTGCAGGAGGTGCATGATTTGGTTGATTGGGGGGCTCTTGCTGGTTCTCTTCCTGATAGGACTCCTGAAAAAGCTGGTCGTCGTCCGATACCTCATGTTGTAATGCTTAAAGTATTGTGTCTTCAGGCGTGGCATAATGTGAGTGATGAGGAGCTTGAATATCAGTGTTATAACAGGTTTGATTTTCGAAATTTTTTGGGTTATGCTCATATTCCTGATGCTAAAACTATTTGGGCTTATCGTGAGTGGCTTCAGGAAGAAGGTTTGATTGACTCTTTTTGGAGTGCACTCCAAAAAGAATTTGCTAAAAACAATATTATTTTGAAAGAGGGTAAAATTCAGGATGCGACTTTTGTTGTTGCTGATCCTGGTAAAAAGCAGAGTAGTGATAAAATAAATCGTGGTAGGGAAGCAAAAACAAGTCGTAATAAAGACGCGACATGGACAAAGAAAGGAAAGAAAAGTTTCTTTGGTTACAAAACTCATTTCAAAGTTGATGAAGGAACTAAGCTAGTGACAAAGCTTGCAGTTGCCACTGCAAAAGTTTTTGATGGGCATATTGATCTGGCAAAGCCAGATGAAATAATAAAACGTGATCGTTGTTACAGTGGGTCACCAACAAAAGCAAAAGGTAACGCAACAATGAAAAGAGGCAACCTAACACCCAAACAAAAACTACGGAACAAAAGAATAACAAAATCACGTTGTCGAGGAGAACATCCTTTAGCAACAATTAGTAGAGTTTTCAAAGGAGGACGAACAAAACTCACCACAACAGGAAGAGTATTCATACAACAAATATTCCAATACGCAGCATACAACATCCACCGACTACGATTCCTACTCTCAACCTAGCGAAAGCACTCTTAAAAAAGTAAAAAAACAACAAATAAAAACAAAATAAACACAAAAAACAACCACTATTCTAACCCCAAAAAAATACATTTATCAAAATCACACAAATACCTTAATTAAAAGAAGTTCTCCCTAAAAAAACTCTGTGCCGAAATAAACGGATGTAAAAACTGTAAGTAGAGATTGCCCTTGATGTTCTAAATTTATGTAAAACGTGAGAGAGTCCTAAAATATATGAACCCTTCGGGTGATTGATGTAAACTTAAATTTTACTCTGCGGTTTAATGTTCCTTCGGAACTTAAACCTTGTACCTCCCACTTCGTAGTCGGTAGGATTTAACACGAATTAAATCCAATCGAGAAAGGGCGAATTATGAGATGGGCAAGAATTGAAAAAAAAGAAATAACTAGCTTGATGTCAAAAGATGCGTAATACAGGTATTTCTTCTTCCACCAAGCAATTCTTTGTCTATTACTATTTGTCCATTTTCATATCTACCAATTACACTGTTTGGATGCATAGAGAATGGACAGCCATAAACTCTATTCTGTGGATCAATTGTAACTAAATTCCTTCCAGCAGGACAGTAACTATTTTCATTTGCTAAAGTCTCTCCTTTTGATCCAGGTCTTGGTCCAAAATTTCCATGAGGTTTTATTTCTAAAACTTCTTTTGGATATTTTTTTCTGACTTCAACAATCTGACCAAAAAATTCAGCTATCTGTTCTGCTGTCAAAGCTGCTGAATCGTACGATCAATTTTTTAAGATAATGTGGGGTACAGCAACAGCTTAAACACTACCAAAGAACTTTTATATCAATTCAATCTTTTCCATTAAAAATGGGTTACAAAATCTTCACTACAGATGAATTTGATAGGCGATACAAAAAGTTAGATAAACAGTTGCAACGAGCAATCGCCAAAGAAATTGATCAACTTGAGGATAATCCATTTGTTGGAAAGCAATTAAGTTATCCCTTCTTTAGAGAGAAGAAAATTATGAATTATCGTGTTTATTATCTTGTGTATGAGGAGTACGTTGTTGTCTTTGTGATAACAATCAGCACCAAGAAAGATCAACAGGATGCTATTGACAAGATAAAATCACTCATTCCACACTATCAAGAAGAGATTAAAAAGAAGCTTAATTTGTGAAGCCTTTCCATGGCTTAATGCGACCAGCTTTAATATCCTCAAGCCCTCTAACTAATGAAACTAATAAATCCTCATCTACTTCGGCTTTGTGCTTGAGCATTTCGTATTCTTCTTTTGGGATTGTAACTGTTTCCATATCAACCTAAAGTTCTTTGATATTTATATATTTTACTACTAAATTTTCCAAAAACAGCGACCCCCTAACCTCTTTAACTGGGTAGCACTTCGTGCTGGATAAAATAGAAATTGCCCTTTCTTCCTGTTCTTGATGTAACGCTACGCTTTTTCTATTGAACACAGACCCCCAGTCCTAACGGACAGTATGACTCGGCTTCGCCTCGAATTAATTGGAACTCATATTTTACTCTGCGATTTAATCTCCTTCGGAGTTAAATCTTGGTCTCGCCACTCCGTTCCCTTCGGTCACTCGTAACTCGACGAACTTAACATCTGAATTCGGATGTTAGTTTCAATAAAATTTGAGTTCTAAAAAAAGAGGGGGTCTGTGGTGCTGACGCACATTTAGACTTTTTCTATGAAAAAGAAATTTAATTTAATAGGGCAATTTCTAAAAACTAAAATGGGGGGTCGCTTTATAATTTCACTGCATCAACATCTTTTCCATCTACAAACATCTGCTTTACCAAATCATGACATATCTCCATATATTCTTCATTTGTTCTAACTCCTAACTCTTCCTGTATCAAACTAAAAATATTTGAGTGAGTGTAAGACTGAATTTTTGGCAAATTAGCAAACTTTTCTGGTAAAAAAGTACCAGCTGCTTTTCTCATGACCTGCTTCGCCCCAGATTCATTAACACAATACTGCACCGGCACTCTTAACGCAAATTCAACTAACTGCCTATTAACAAATGGACACCTAGCTTCAATTCCATGAGCCATTCTAGTCCTATCTCTAACATATAAATGTGAATTAAACAATTGACTTGTCTCATTAAATCTTTCTTCAGCTGACGGAGAATCCGAAAAATGTTCATATCCTAAAAATTCTTCATCTATTCCTGCTCCACACATAAACACTTTAACTCCTCGTTTCTTAGCTTCCTTTGATATCGCATAATGAAGTAATTCAATTCCATGTCCCATACCATACGTTTCTGTCGCATAAAGAACTCTAGGGAGATCTTTTACTATTCCTCTGTCAAGTTTTAGTTCAACAAGATCTGCTCCATACAATTCAGAAGCTTCTCTTACAACATCAAAATGTTCTTCATCACGAAAAGCAGCGATTGCTACAGGACGATACGGAAGTCTTTCACTTAAAACCTTAAGCACTATGGTTGAATCTACACCTCCAGAGAAAGATAATCCTATTTTTGCATTCCCTGTCAATTCTCTCGCAACAGAACCCTCCAAAATACTTGGGAGCCGTTCTAGAAAATACGATTCAGGTTTATCTAAAATAGGTGGTTGTGTAAGCGTATAATACTGTCTCCTACCAACTCCCCTGTTAATGACCAAAAATTCACCCGGCAGAACTTGGTAAACATTTTCAAATATTGTCTCATTTGTCGTTGGTATCTGATTGCTCCACTGGTATCTAAAATTTTCATCCTCTTTTAATTCAGCTTGCACACCAACCGAAAATATTGCTTTCACTTCAGAAGCAAAAATAAATCGTCCATCTTCCGAAAGAGTATAGAATAGAGGCATTCTTCCCAAATGATCTCTAGCAAGCAACATCTTATCATGTTTAGCATCATAAAATGCTAAAGCAAACTGTCCATCCAATTTTTGAAGAAAAGAATTTCCCTCGTGGATCAATCCGTCCATCAACACTTCTGTATCTGTTTTATGTGTTCCTAATGATCTGTAATTGAATATTTCACCATTAAAGACTAGCACATAATCTCCTTTGACGAATGGTTGTACTCCTTCGTCTTGATCACTAGTTATCATCAACCTTGTAGAAGCTAGAAGAGCGCTATCATTATTCCAATAGCCTTGGTCGTCTGGCCCTCTATGATAAAGCTTACTAATTAAGCCTTCAGCTTCCTTGTCAGAATTGTCTCCGATAATTCCTGCAATGCCGCACATTTTTTATCCTCTTTAGTAGATTCCTTCAGAAATCATTTTTGAGAACGAGTCGTATGTATTTGTCACTACAATTTTACCATCTCCCAGATTTCTTGCTACATCTTGTGCTACTTGAAGAACTGCTGCCGAACTTTTACCAACAAGAAGACCAGATCTGTGAAGCTTACGGAGATGTTGAATCGCTTTTTCTTCGTCTGTCAAAACAACATTATCATATAATTCTGGCTGAGCATTGCTTTGCAGAACTTCTCCCCCAAATCCAGTAATCTTTTGTCCTCTAAATTTGGGCATGGAATAATTATTTCTGCGAGAATGAAGACGAGGAGCATAGACAGATTCAACACAAGTAACTTGAATGCTTTCATCATGTTTCTTCAAGACACGTGAAATCCCAGTTATTGTACCATATGTTCCACCACCAGAGACAAAAGCATCAATTGATGGTAGCAAACTAATAAATTGTCTTCCAATCGGTTCGTATCCTCTAGGGCTTGCAGGATTTACACTTTGATCAAGATATATCCTCCTTTCTGGATTTTCTTCACAGTATGCCTCTGCTATTTTCTTTGCGCTATCAACAAATTCTTCCGCCGGAGTAAAGTGAATAATTCCCCCACAGGCGAGAACTTGTTGTATTTTTTCAGGAGCCATGCTTTCTGGCATAAAACACTCATACCTGTATCCTTTTGTTGCACAAACAAAAGCTTCGGCAGAAGCAGCGTTACCTGAAGATTGATCTACAAATACAGTTTCGTCTGTTATTGTATGTGTGTGTTCTGCATCTTCTATCATGGATTTTGCTGCAAGAATTTTGTGGCTTCCCATTGGCAAAGTATGTAACAACGCTACGTAAATATCAGCCGAGCCTTCTTCTCTTGGTAAATGAAGTAGAGAAACTGGCGTTAGATTATCCAATATTGATTCAAGAATCATCTTCGGCCACCTCCAATTACTGCAAGAGATGGTACATCTCGGTAAAATTGAGCAAATGTTATATTTGTGTACGTATAACTGCATAGCATTTCAGTAAGTGTTTTCATACAAGAATCAACACAACCAGAACGTCCTGCTGACAGAAAAGATACAAGTGATGGATCAGATTCTTGATACTTCCTAATTGATTCTCCAACTAGATCCTCTGCAACACCGATACGTGAGTTGACTCTTCTCACTAGATCGTCATGGTTTGGAATAGCATTTGGTGGCGCATCTTTAACAATTGATTTTAGAGTTTTTAGTGTTCCAATTGTACGTGCAACATAATTAATGAGTGCAAGTTTCTTAGTTTCCTCTAAATATGCTTTTGCTTGACCTTCAGTCCCACTAAGTAGGGCATTTGGAGAAACTTTACAATCGTTCAGATAAACACTACAAAGACTTGTCCCTAAAACACCTGTGCGAGGAATGTCTTTACCCACAACAAAATCAGGAGTATCTCTCTCTACAAGAAAGATGTTGTTATTGCTATTGGCTGTAACTACAAATAGTCCGGCTTCCTCTGCATTAGTAACGTAGGGTTTTATGCCATCAAGTACATATCCATCCTTTTCTTTTGTAGCTCTTACTGTGCTTTCGTGTTCTGTCCGTGCATGCGCCCCAATAATTTCTCCACTTGCTAGTTTTGATAGAAACTTCTCTTTTTGTTCTTCTGTTCCAAAATGGTTGATGTAATGAGCTACTCGCATATGCGATCCAAGCATAGCTGCTGCACTTAGGTCTTGCGAAGATAGATTTACAACTACTTCTACGATATCCGGCAATGAGAGTTCTTCTCCACCATAGACTTCTGGAATATTAATTCCAAATAAGCCATTTAGTCTATCTCTTATATTCATAACGGTAAAGTGGTACTTCGTTGTTATATATAATTATGTCGTCCTATTGCAGTATGACAGTAGAAAGATTTAAATAAAACATCAACCAATAGAGTTAATATGAACACCAAAATACTAGAAGAAGTTGGATTGACAGGAAACGAGATTAAAGTATACCTTGCTCTGTTAGAATTAGGGTCTGTTACAGCAGGAGAAATATTAAAGAAAATTGAACTCCACAGGGGAGCAGTTTATGATACGTTAGATAAGTTGATTGACAAAGGTCTTGTTTCGCATGTCATTAAAGCCAATAGAAAATATTTTGAGGCAGCTAATGCCAAGAATTTTATTGATGTGATAGAAAAAAAAGAAGATAAAATTCAGAAAGAGAAACAAGAACTCTTACAGCTTATTCCTCAGCTTGAAGATAAACGAAAATTAGGCAAAGCTCCTCAAGAAGTTACCCTCTACAAGGGAAATAAAGGACTAAAGTCTATATTTCAGGACTGGTTAGAGGATAAAAAAGAAATTCTTGTTATTGGAGCGTATGCTGAAGATGCTGAATCAATGAAGTATCACATGAAATATTCCCTTCCGGCTTTTCACAATAAGAGAGTAAAGCAAAAACAAACGATGAAATTCATTTTCCCAAAAAAATCAATTCTCAGAGCAAAACAATTGAAGCAATATAAATATACGCCAGTTAGAATTCTTCCTGCTTCATTTGCATCTTTAACATCTATTCAAATTTATGGTGATAAAGTCGCAACAATAATGTGGTCTTCTGAACCAATCGGAATTGTCGTCAGAAGTAAAGAAGTAGCACAATCCTATAGGGATTATTTTAATCACCTATGGAAAACAGCAAAACCCTAATTTTTCTCCACAATCTCCCAATGGCCCTCCTTCCTTCCACCAACCCTTTTCAAAACACCACTTTTCTTTAAATTATTAAGATGATATTTTACACCATCTGATGAGATATTAAGAATTTTAGCTAATTCTTCTCTTGTAATTGCCGGTTTTTCTTTGATCAGAGAAATTATCTTTTGGGTAGTCTTTTGGGTAGTCTTTTGGGTAGTTTCTACAATTTGTACTTTCCTCTTGAATTTAACAATAAACTGTCTTCCCACTTCTTTAAATTCTGTTTTTGGCTCTTTTGATAGAATCAGACTAATGCCTCTACCCCATCTCTCCACGAAATGAATTTGGTGAAACATCTCAGCAAGTAATTCATTTCTTCGCTCAGAAACTTCTTCATTTTTGATTCTTTCAATTGTCAATCCACCATAAAGTAAGCCAGGATTTCTAATTTCCAACCTATCTTTAAAGACGGCAATATTCACTGAATCATAAAGATAATAATTCCTGTGGCAAAAAGCATTAATGATTGCTTCCCTAAAAGCTTCTTTATCTATTTCTGGAACATCAACCCTGTACATCCCTTCAACTCTCATTCCTATGTGGATATTTTCAAGAATGTATTTTTCAGCTTTCTCAATCAGAGTAAACAGATCACCTGTAAACTGTTGCATATCAATAGTTACTGCTGTTGTTTTCCCAAAAACTGCACATCGTAATTTTGCATTTGGGAAAAAGTTTTCTGGATTTTTAGCAAATAGAATCACAGCAGTGTTAAGCAGTTTTCCTTTTGAAAGAAGACTTAACTTTTTCAATGAGTTTTCAACATTATCAAAACTCTTTCCTGCTTTCTTCAGAAACCACTTCAATTTTTCAACATTAATGTCGCTTACTTTGGCTTCTTTACAGACTTCTTTATCCCAAGCCATTTTCTCCTTATTCTTATCAAGAATCATCTTTTCCAATTCTTTTGCACTTAATTGTTTGTCTTCATCGCCTACCCTAATGTAAGCCCGACCAAAAGCGTAATAGGGAATGTTGTTACCAGAAAATTCAACATGGATACACTTCTTTCCTTCCAAAACAACTTCTTTAATTCTAGGAAAAATCTTTGGTTCAATGTGGTCAGAAATGGATTTAGAAATATCTCTAATGGTTTTTTCTGTAACAGTTTGACCAATAACTTTGCCATCATTTCTAACGCCAAAGTAAAGATCACCTCTTTGATGTTTATTGAGAATGGAACCTATTGAAATAACAGCCTCTTTCAACTCTCCTGTTGACTTCTTGAACTCAAGTATTTCGGATTCTTTCATATCAGCGACCCCTTTTTACTAAAGATAAATGTAGAACATTAAAAAGCTTACTAAAGCTGAACAGCGACCCCCTAACCTCTTTAACTGGGTAGCACTTCGTGCTGGATAAAATAGAAATTGCCCTTTCTTCCTGTTCTTGATGTAACGCTACGCTTTTTCTATTGAACACAGACCCCCAGTCCTAACGGACAGTATGACTCGGCTTCGCCTCGAATTAATTGGAACTCATATTTTACTCTGCGGACGCAGGTTTTCCGGACTTCGTAACGGAAAACGAACTTAACAGGAATTATATCCAATTTTTACATTGCCCTTACGTATTCTACGACGGTAAACCTCTACTTCTTAACGGTGCCGCTTTCGTTAAATCGGGAAAGAAAACAAACAGTGTATTTTATGGGAACAAAAGCATTCTGGCTTGATCCGAGATTGCAACATTATCTTAGACATTTTGATAAAGAAAGAAAAAAACGAGGAATAAAATTTATGCATCTCTTTGATCACGAAGTAAAGAAAGAAAAGCCAGAAATTCTTAAATTAGTAGGAAAACCTTATCGCTTCTTACCTAAAGAATATTCAAGTCCTACTGCTGTTGATATTTTTGGAGATTATGTCGTTACTTTTGTTGGTGTAAAGCCAGGAGAATTATACGAAGAACCATTACAATTCATTCTCAAAAGTAAAATGCTAGCTGATGGATACAGAAAGTTCTTTCAATTTATGTGGGATAATTGTAAAGAAAAATATTACTTCTTGGATTCTTTTACAACCTTCATTATGTTTGAGACGAAAAATTTTGCATTTTTCAATGAATCTTCAGCAGGCTCTTTATTTGCTTGAGGTATCGTTTGATAAGTAAAATGACCACGCTTCCATTTCTCATCTTTGAATATTTGTAAGAGTTCATCAGCTCTGACTATCATTTTCTTATATATTTTCAGAAAATTGATATCCAATTCTTTGGTATCAACAAAATGTTTCTTAAATTCTTCAAATGTTTTCTTATGAACTTCTGGAGCTTTTGTATCAATTTTCTTCGTTAAAAGAAGAGCCTTTGCTGCATAAAATATTGCATAATACGAATGAGAAATAACTGCGCTGTAAAAGCTGATATCTTCTGGAAGATCAAAATTTTCTTTATCTTCCTCTTTCTCAGTTAATCTCTTGAGAGATTCTGCTATCATGACTTCATTATTTGATCTATCCAGATATATTTCAGTAAGTGAACCCATTTTTCATTGCCTCAAACATTATTTTATAATAGACTTCTGCTCCAAAAAAGACGAGATTATTTTTAACTATTTCCTTCCCGTAGTTATGTTTCTCATCTAGTAGCATCTGCTTGAACTCATCATCAGTAAACACATACAGATGAATTTCAGGAATACTCAACTCACAAAATTGTTTTAATCTTGCTGTTATTTTCTTAACATCACTTGGAACAATTAAAACAAGATCAAGATCAGATTTTGCTGTTTGCTTTCCTTTAACATAACTTCCAGTAATTAACAAAGTCAAAAAATTAATTTTCGCTTTTTTGATAACTTCTATAATATTATCAATTGGAATGCCTTTTCTATTCCATGCTTTGTATTCAGCAGCCATTGATAAGAACGAAATTGCTTTAGGGGAATCTGTGATCTTGTAAATTGCTACGCCCCCTCTTTTATCTTTGGTTAATATTCCTTCTTTTACAAATGATTTAAGAGAATTGTAGGTATAACTTTCTGATTTGCTACCAATCCGCCCTTTAACATCCCCAAATAAGTATGTAATAGTTGGATTAGTTACAAAGACATCCAAGACTTGATATGATTTTTTTAGCATTTTTCTTTTTTAGGTTTGATTTATCCTAAAAATAGGATTTAACTATATAAAGCTTTGCATTTATTACCGCCTAAAAGAGATAATTAGTCTGCTCTTCTTCGCCCCCGAACCCCTTGAATAGCAGTAAAAGATTTCCCAGATTATAGATGTAAAATGAGTGTGCCCTTAGATACATGTTCTGGATAGTCGCTATTCGCTCCAAAGATGGAACGCCCCCGAAAAAACTTTTCGGACGAAATTTTCCCACACTACGTATGGGAAAAGAAACTAACAGGAATTATCAGGAAAATTCGGTCGGCTTCGCCTAAATCGCCAAGCGATTTCCCGAATGTTTCCCAAATTTTTTTGGTGTGGGTTGCCTCAAAACCGAACTTCTCTTAATCGCGATGTTAAACTCTGACAAAATCCAAAGATATGCTACTTTTCGGGCAGAAATAATACTTATCAGGCAAAGCCATCCATGTATGTCCAGTGCAATCTGAGCAAAGCTCAGATGCGCATTTTCGTCTTTGACGAAAATTGTGTCCAGTGGGAGCATTTTATCGAAACCTATATAACTGAGTACAAATATTTCCTAGGTATCATAACGACGGAGGAAACAAAAAATGCCATTTGACCCAAAGTCTTTTGTTACACAAAAGACTCAAAATGTGGGCGAGTTCCTCATTGGATTCGGAACTCACCTTGGATGTGCGACTCAATTGATAACCAAACACGGAGATGATCTATATGCCATTTGACCCAAATTTAGACCAACGACTCTTTGAAAAGTCAGTAGAATTCGAAAAAACAAAGATTACAGTAGCAATCTGCTCTTATAACGAGGGCGTTAAAAAAATGCAAATCAGCAGGGAAAACAAGAACGTAGCTGGCGAGCTTAAGTTTGCAAAGCTTGGACGTATGACTCAAGAAGAAGCTGAAGCAGTACTTCCTATGATGAAGGAAGCACTCGAAAAAATGTAATTTTTTTTCTTTATATCTTCTTTAATATATGACTTGGGCAGAACTTCTTACCTGATTCAAGTATGAACCCTGCCAATAACAGGATTGCTCCTCCCCATAGTACATTCTGAGATGGTACTTCTCCAATTAGAAAGTAAGCAAGGGTAATTGCAAATACTGGCTGGCTGATCATCATAAGCAGTGATACATCTTCTGCTTTCACATTTTCAATCCCAAAGTTGAAAAGGAAGTACGCAAGGCCAGTGCACAAAATTCCAAGCAGTAGTATCCAGTACCATTTACTTAGTATATCTCCAACTCCCCAGATAAAAGGTGTTGGTGAAAGGAACAAAGCTGCAAAAAATAAGAACCACATGCTTGTTCCTGGTGTGTGGCCTTTTCCTTCATATCGCATGTAGACAATGAGGCATGCTCCTATAACTGCGGCAAGCAAGGCTAAACCATTGCCAAGAGCATATCCTCCTTTGAAGGGATTGATGACAGCAACACCGACAATTCCCACTACCATGGCAATCTTTTCCCGATTGGTAATCTTCTCATGCAGAAAGTGAGATGCTAGCAAGGCAACAAAAATGACATTGGTAGCGAGTATCATAATCACATTAGATACAGGAGCATTGTTTAAGGCAATAATCGCTACAGTAAACGCTGCTGCCATAAGCAAGCCAGTGAGTGCATAGTTGCGCGCGTTCTCCCTAAAATTCTTGAATACACTTTTGTCTATAAATGGAACTATACAGAGAAGGAATAAGAACCCTAATAGTGCTCTGAAAAAAGCAATAGTGAAACTTGGTACTGCACCGTCGATAAGTTTGACGAATACTCCAATAAATGCTAGTGCTAATGATGCTGTGAAAATAGAACAATGAGACACTAGTTTACTTTTCACCTATCACACCTCTTACCTTGTTATTTATGCTACTTCTTTTCTAAACTGTTCTATAAATGTTTCGAAATCTCTCTTTTTCACACACGCACCACATGCGTGATCATGACCACCACCATAACCCTGCACTCCTGCAAGTGCTTTTTTGAGTGATCCAATAATTGGTTTTCCTGCGCTTCTCAAACTTATTTTCATTTCACCACTTTTTTCACGAGCAATCATCAATATTTTTTCTGGGAAGTTGTACAAGAGCTCGTTAGATATTTCCTTAGTAAAACTTGTTTTTTGATCAGGATAGGCAAACACTGCAACTTTTTCTTTTTGTTCTTTAATACTATCACTAGCTTCTTTGTATAATGCATCATACTTTTCTTGTACCTTGCTGCTGTGTTTCATAAGAAATGCCCCGCGGGAGCTTGTTTGCTTGAGTATTTCATCAGGGTTTTCAATTCGTGTCATTATTTTTACACACTTCATTACTTGGTTTGTGGTGCCTTTAAGCATAAAAGAAACAAGCTTCACCAGCTTGCCTAGCTCAGTGCCAAACAAAGCAACCTCTGGTTTGTTAATTGTAGTATCCATAAGTTCAGGGTATGCTTTGCAAAACTCGTCTTTGTAGGGTGGAATCTGCCAGTCACCCACAGCACCAATCATTGCAATCCAGATATCTTTTGGTTCTTTAACCACAGCATACGCATTGATTGCTGTTGAACTTGAATCTTTTTCATCCTCAAGTTTAGGACTAAAGTAAGAAATCCGCTGTTGCATATCTTTTGAAGGAGGTGCATGATGGTCAAGCCATACAATGGGAAGTTTCATCTTTTCCATTGCTTCAACAAACGCTTCATCTACCACTGGAACGTCTAAGATAAATATTTTGTCTGGTTCATAACGCTTGATTGCTTCAATAAACTTAGTATTAACTGAAGAGCTCTTTACTGGAATGCCTTTTCCTTCACGCTTATAGCGGTACAAGAGCAAGAATGAAGTGAAACCGTCAGGATCATCGTCAAATAAGAAGAATGGCCTACCACAGCTGTCAAGCTCTGCTTTGAGTTCTTCACACTTTTTTTCTGAGATCATACCCTTGACAGAACATCAGGGGTATATAAAGGTATGTGCTTGGTCATTACTGCCTTGGAGTTTGTCAGCCAGAGCACCGATTTATGCAGGTGCTCTGGCGTATTTACTGTCCGCTGGATGCGGACAGTTTGGCTCCGCAGTAATGGCACAACAAGTTTTATATATTCACTTATCTCAGGTCTTACAATGGACCCATTCATCGTCAAACTGATTATCACATTTATCGTGGCAAGTATATGGATACCAACCACCACACTTATTGCAGAACGATTTGGCACTAAAATAGGTGGTGTTCTAACTGGCCTTCCTGGCACAGCACTTATAGCATTGTTTTTTATTGGCTGGACACAATCACCTGTAGCAGCAGCTCAAGCAACTACTATCATGCCCTTAGCTTTTGCAGGTAGTTGTGCTTTTATTGCATTGTATTGTGCATGGGTAAAAAAGGGTTTTTGGAGAGCAGTTGCCATCGCACTTGTAGCATGGTTACTTATTGGTTATGGTGCTTTGTCTCGGCCACTTAATTTCAAGTATACTCTACTTGTTTTTGCATTGTTTTTGCTGGCATCTTATTATTACTTAGAAAAAGTATTGCATCTTCCTGCACCACCAACAAAGAAAATCAAATACAGACCTGGTCAAATCCTTTTCCGTGCATTACTTACTGGAAGTATTATTACCTTTGCAGTTGTCATGGCTAAAGTTGGTGGTCCTTTGATGGGTGGTTTGTTTGCAAGTTTTCCTGCAATTTTCTTATCAACAATGATTATTTCATATCAAGCACGAGGTGCGGCATTTTCAGCAGCGTTGATGAAAGTAACTGGTTTAACTGGGTCGTTTAATGTTGTTGTGTATGCAGTTGCAGTGTATTACTTGTATCCAACACAAGGGATTATTTATGGAACTCTAGTGTCATTTCTTATTGCTCTAGCAAGTGGGTATGTAACTTACCTCTTTGCTAAGAAAAAGATGATCTAAGCCTTAATCCGTTTAAGACGGAAAACATTCTCTCGTTCCATTTCTTCAAGCCGTAGCTTGATGAACTTGCCATCCTTCTCCATCTGGGGGATAACAGCGAATTCAAGAGCATTTACACGCCTTTTTGTCTTTTCAATTTCTGCAAGGATCTTCTTCATGGCAGTTTCAGTCTCTGCTGCTTCAATAATCTTCTCAACAACTTTTTCATAGGCTGTTCCAGCTTCATCAATCGCAGCGCTGCTGTCAATAAAACCATAACCTCGCTCCATAAGAGTTGTCTTACGGTGTTCTGCAGAAATCTTAGGAACAACAACACCCATAATATTCTTAGTTTCAAGCATGATTTCAGGATTGTTCTTGATGGCAAGTGCAAGACTCTTTATTTTTAGATCACTTTCAAGAGTCCGAGCAATATTAATTTTGCCTAATGCTTCTTTGTACTCTGCTGCAAGTTCCTGTCGAAGTGTTTTAGCTTTTTTCATAATCTCAAAAAAGTCAAGAATCAGGCCGTCCCGCTTTTTCTTTAGCAGTTTATGGCCTGACTTAGCTAGTTTGATTTTCTTCTTAAGCTTTATTAGCTCACTTCTTGTTGGTTTTATGTCTGTCATGTTTATTCAAGTCGCTGTACTGTTTCTTCAAGCATTCTTGCATCATACCCCTTGAAAATGGTGTGTTCTCTAATACCTGAAGCATCACTTGTTCCATTCACATTGGTAATGTAAATCTTTCCAGGGCTACCACCAAATTCTCCTGTTAAGTCAAACATTGCGCCAAGCACCACCAGTTCTCCTGCTTGTACTTTTTCTTGGTATTTATCAATTGCAATGCCTACTTGGTGATCAACATTGTTTTGTGCGCATGAAGCTCCTCCTTCAGTAACACCACCTAGCTTGTCTAGCCGTGTTTGAATACCATGTGCTTCACCACTATAATCTCCTGCGGATGCAGCAATTGCACCGCAGCCAGTGTGTCCCATTACAACAAGGATAGGTACGCCAAGATGGTTAACAGCATAGTTAGCTATACCTTCGGAATCATTGTATGTGTTTCCAATATCTCGACCAACAAATACACCATTCACTACGTCTTTCATGTGATCAAAATCATGAGCAAATGCAACACTATGTACTCGTGAATCTGCGCACCATGCAATGGCAACTTTTGGTTTTTGTCCAGTTGCTAATGGGCCATATATTTCTGGTCCCATTTCTTTTGCGTGTTTGTCATTTCTTTGTAATAGTGTTCGCAGGAATCCTGCGGATTCTTCCATGCTTGGTCCATTTCCACTCATTTTTTCACCTTACTTTGTTGTTTCTGTTGTCTAAGCACTTGCTTTTACTTCTTTTTCTGAAATTTCTTTGTGGTACTTTTCTCTCAACTTAGGACTAATCCGTGTGAGCTCTCTTGATTCAAAGCTACCTAAGAGTTTCCATCCCATATTCAAGGTGCCTTTGGTAATGCTTCGATCTTCATTTCTATCCTGTCGCACGAATTGATCTTCGAACTTTTCAGCAAACTTCAGTAGTTTCTTGTCTCGGTCAGAAAGTGCTTCTTCTCCAACAATAGCTACAAGACCACGTAAGTCTCGACCTTCTGCATAGTTTGCATACATCTGGTCTGATACATTCTTATGATCTTCTCGTGTTTTACCTTTTCCTTCTCCAATTCCAAGATTCATCAGTCTTGAAAGAGATGGCAGAACATCAACAGGAGGATATACATTCTTTCGATGTAGTTCTCTTGAAAGAACAATCTGTCCTTCTGTAATATAACCTGTTAGGTCAGGAATAGGGTGTGTGATATCATCACCAACCATTGTAAGGATGGGAATCTGTGTTACACTTCCTTTTCGTCCTTTGATCATTCCTGCTCGTTCGTAGATCATTGCAAGGTCAGTATACATGTACCCTGGGTATCCACGTCGCCCGGGAACTTCTTCACGTGCTGAACCAATTTCCCGAAGTGATTCACAATAGTTTGTCATGTCTGTTAGAATAACAAGAACGTGCATGTCTTTCTCATACGCAAAGTATTCTGCAGCAGTTAATGCCATCCTTGGTGTAACCAGTCTTTCAACTGCAGGGTCGTCTGCTAGATTAAGGAAAACAACACTTCTTTGTAGAGCTCCTGTTTCCTCGAAATCTTTGATAAAGTACTGCGCTTCTTCATTAGTAATTCCCATTGCTGCGAAGATAACAACGAAATTACTTTCTTGTCCAACAACTTTTGCTTGTCTTGCAATTTGCAAGGCAATTTGGTTGTGTGGAAGACCACTCCCACTAAAGATTGGAAGCTTTTGTCCCCGAACAAGTGTGTTCATTGCGTCAATAGTTGAAATTCCTGTTTGAATAAAGTCAGCAGGACTACCTCGAGCGTATGGGTTAATGGCAGCTCCAGTAATGTCCATCTTTTTCTCAGGGATGATTTCAGCACCGCCATCAATTGGTTTCCCCGCGCCGTTAAGGATTCTTCCAAGCATGTCTTTGGAAACAGGCAACTTGATGTTTTCACCAAGAAACTTGACCTTAGCTTCCTTGTCGATACTGCTAGTACCTTCAAAGACTTGTACAACAACTATTTCATCGCCTGTGTCAAGTACTTGCCCATTTTTGATTTCACCATTAGGTAAGCTGATCCGTACAAGATCATTGTACCCTACTGGGTGTGTTTTTTCTACAAAGATTAATGGTCCTGCGACCCGGTTTATTGTTTTGTATTCTTTCATTTTCGGCACCCCCGAAAATGAAGCTCAAAAATTTTTAATTTTTGTTGTTTCATCGTGATCACCTATACCTTGTTAAACTCAGACTGCATGGCCTTCTGAGCGTCCTTAAGAACTTTTCCATAGTCCTTACTGAACTTTGCGTCTGCAATTGAGTCTTTTGATTTCATTTTGAGGATATCCTTAACTCGTGTTCCCTGGCCAAGCGCAGCTTGTGCCAAAGTTGAGAAGTGAAGGATTGTCTTCATGATCATATAACTTTTTGGTAGCTCACAAAATGTGTCAATATCATGGAACGCATTTTGTTGTAATAGGAACTCACGAATTAATCGTGCAACTTCCAAAGTAAGTTGTTCCTTGTCAGGCAAGGAGTCTGAACCTACCAACTGTACAATCTCCATGAGCTTGTCTTCTTCTTGAAGAATAGCCATCATTTTGGTTACTAATTCTTCCCAGTCGCTTGCAACACTTTGTGCAAACCAAGGTTCTAATGATTCCCTGTACAAACTGTAACTGTTAAGCCAGTTGATAGAGGGGAAGTGTCGTCGCTGAGCAAGTTTAGCATCAAGAGCCCAGAAGGTTTTGGTAACTCTCAGTGTAGATTGTGTTACTGGTTCTGAAAAGTCTCCACCAGGAGGACTTACAGCTCCAATAATAGTTACTGAACCTTCACCAATGCTGTTTGTCTTCTTTTTAGCGTCTGCCTTTTTGGACACGTCTTCTTGTACTTTTTCAGTTGCTGCAAGAGGTACAACACGTCCTGCTCTCTCATAAAATTCTGCAAGTCGTGTAGAAAGGTACGCAGGGTATCCTTCTTCACCAGGCATCTCTTCTAGTCGTGACGAGATCTCTCTCATTGCTTCTGCCCATCGACTGGTTGAGTCTGCCATCATTGCAACACTGTAACCCATGTCTCGCAGGTATTCTGCAATAGTAACTCCTGTAT
This sequence comes from uncultured Methanosarcinales archaeon, assembly GCA_964343705.1. Classification (GTDB taxonomy): domain Archaea; phylum Nanobdellota; class Nanobdellia; order Woesearchaeales; family UBA12501; genus JAUSFM01. Next base: position 11,403 of record CAYFJX010000008.1, on the reverse strand, counting down.
AAATAGAAGCTTCTCGAGCAGCTACTGGCATGTTAGATGTATTTGCAATAAGTACTGTACGATTCATAAGTGGCTTTCCACTTCGTGGGTCATTAAGGTGGGGGAACTCTGTGAGAACTTCTGTCATTTCGTTTCCACGTTCTCCACAACCAACATAGACAATAAAGTCTGCGTCACACCACTTAGCGATTTGCTGTTGACTAACTGTTTTTCCTGCTCCAAACGGTCCAGGGATTGCCCCAGCTCCTCCTTTTGCAAGAGGGAACAAAACATCGAAAACACGTTGTCCAGTAATTAATGGAATAGTAGGTGCAAGTTTTTTGCTAACTGGTCGTGGTAGTCGAACTGGCCATCGTTGATGCATACAAACATTGTGTTTTTTTCCTTTGAATTCAACAACACATACTGTTTCATCAATAGTAAATGAGCCTGCTTTGATTTCCACAATGCGTCCGTCTTCACCTGGTTTAAGTACATTTGGAGGTATCATAATTCTGTGCATGTTTCCTTCTGTTTCTTCAACATCTCCAATGCATTCTCCACCACTAATTTTGTCTCCTTTCTTTTTTCGTGGTTTGAACTCCCATGATTTGTTGTGGTCAAGTCCAGGTGCATCAACACCACGTTCAATAAAGTCACCCATTTGGGTTTGTAGAACAGGCAGTGGTCGTTGAATACCATCATAAATACTGGTGAGTAGTCCAGGTCCAAGTTCAACAGACAATTGTTCCCCTGTGTTTTCAACAGGTTCGCCAGGCTTTATACCTGAAGTATCTTCGTAAACTTGAATAACAGTGTTGTTTTTGTCAATTTGAATAACTTCACCCATAATGCGTTCATTACCAACTCGGACAACATCATACATCCCTGCCTTAAGGCCTTTGGCTACAACTACAGGACCTGCAATTCTGTTAAGAATGCCTGTGCTGACAATTTTGCCGCTGCCTTTTGCTGGTCGTGATGGTTTTTTTGATTTTTTGTTTGCCTTACGCGCTTTTCTTTGTGCTGTTTTCTTTGCGCGTTTTGGTTTTGTTCTTTTTGATTGTTTTCGTTTTTTTGCCATGTTCTCACCTTAGTATTCTTGGTTGATTATGTTTTGTTATTGTTTGTTGTTCCATCTGCTTTTTTTCTAAGCTATTTTTCTGCCATAAGATCAACACCAATTGACTTGATGATCATCTTTCGCAGGTTTTCTTGTGATGCCTCTGTTGAAACTGGAACAAAGACCGGTTTGACTGATCGTTCTACTGATTCTTGTGTTTTTTCATCAAGGCTTTCAAGTACAACGTTATCAATGATTATGATTCCAACATCTTTCTCTTGCATAAGTTGGTCTATTGCTTTTTCTGGGTTTTTGTCTACAGTATGAATTCGTTGGATCCCTGCCAGCATAAAGCCGAGGGTGAATTCACTTTTTCCAAGTACAGCAATTTCCATTTTTTTCTCCTGTGTTTATCGTGCAATTACAAGTTCTCTTTCAAGGAAGGACTCTTCCAGTCCTAATCTCTTACCTTTGACTAAGATTTTTAGGTTTCGTGTTTCAATCTCTTTGGCAAGTAAGTAGCCAAGTATGACATTGATACTTAGTGTGTGCTGGTGCATAAGCAGGTTTGCTCGCTCCAACAAATAATGTTTTAAGTGATTTTCAATATCAATTAATGATGAGTTTTCCATGTTGTTGCCTAATGTTTTACTATATCCTGCTTTTTTTATTCGTTCAATAATAATACCTAAGTCATCTATTTTAATGATTTTAAGTAATGTTTTTTTGTCTAATCGTGCTCCTCCATAGAAGAGGTATTTTTCTATTTCCCGGGCTTCAATTTTTTCTCTTTTTAATCTGAGAATGGTTTTAATGTTTAAAATGTCAATTTCATGAAGCAAGAATATCTTGAATAGTTCTCCTTGTCCAGCAATTGTTTCTGCAAATGCAAGCAGATTATTGTAATAGTAATGGTCAAGAACATTTTCAAGCTCAAAGAGATTGTTGTTTTCCTTATATGCTTCTAATGCTTTTTTCATGTTTAAATCAGGGATCATTTTTTGCAAAAGTTCAACACCTTCTTCAACAGAATCTTTATGTATCAAGTTCGTGAGTACTGTTTTTTTAAGTTCTCCTACAGTGAGAAGCATGCTCTCAATTTTTTCAGGTTTGCTTTTGGTAAACAATCCTCTTAGGATAGTCTTGATGTTGTAGATGTCATACCTTTGCAGGTACTTACCTATCACAATTGCAAGATTACCATCAGAGATACGCTTGAGTTTATTGAGTGTCCGTATCATGTTTTTGTTAAGCACAGTTTCAATAGCACCAGCGCCTGCATGACTGATGGCAAGTTCATCAACTTCTTGTTTGTAGGTTGTTTCCTGTAAAAACTTGAGGATCTCATGTACCTTCATCTTAAGGAGTCGATGATACTGGTCTCTCTTAACAAGCTTATTTTTCATGGCACATACTCGTGCATACGTGTACGGGTGCTCATAAAGGCGTATCTTTCCCATGTTTGTTTCTCCTATTTCAGTTTTTGAACAAAACTCCATTGATCTCTTGCATGTACTCTTCTTTCAATGCATCGAGCAGTTCTTCAAAGCTGTAATTTACACTAATGGTTCCATCACTTGTTTCAGCAATTAATCCACCAAGCATTTTTTTCTCCTTCACATCTACTGATCTGGAGACAAGTTGTTTGATAAGTTTTTTGTCCGCGCTGCTTACATACACTCGTCCAACATCAATTTCTTTTCGGGCTCGTGTAAGTAATTTTTTCAATTGTGATTTGCGCTTTGCTAGTGCTTGATCTGCAAGTGTTTTTCTTGCTTGCTCAAAAGCCTGTTCAGTAATTGCTTTTTTTGCATCGAGCACTTTCTTTCTAACATCAAACTCAGCTTGCGCTGTTTCACGTCTTTCAAGCTGTTCACTCAATTTTTTTGTGTGTTCAGCTCGTTCAAGCTTGTATGCTTCAACTTTCTTTACGGCTTCTTGCTTGAGACGTTCTCCTTCTGCACGTCCTTGTGCTTGCAGAGCTTCAGCTTCTTGTTCAACTGTTGTCAATATGTTTTGTTGTACGTTTTCTAAACCCATATTATTTCACCTTTGGGATTTATGTGTAGTGTAGGTTGTTGGGTGTGCAGCAGACAAGCTGCTACTCCCAGAAGCCCACAACTACTTAAGCCATTCCAATTATTAGAATAGCTACTACAAGACCGAAGATAACAATTGTTTCAGGGATAACAGTTAAGATAAGTCCCTTACCAAATAATTGTTCTTTTTCAGCCATTGCACCAATAGCAGCTGCGCCAATTGTCTTTTCTGCCCATGCTGTTGCAAGAGCACTAACTCCAAGCGCAAGGCTTGCTGCCAATGCAATAAGTCCAGTTTCACTTCCGGTTGCCATTTTGTTTTCCTCCGTTGTTGTTTTTGATTGTTGTTTCTTACTTTGTTTTTTTGATCTATTTCTTTGTTTATTGGTCTTCTTTTTGTTCTCCAAACGGTTGATATGCTTTTCCACCGCCATGATAGAACTTAGAGAAGAACTCCACGTAATGTAGCCTCAATGAGTGCAGGAATGGTCCAAGCACTCCAAGGCCAATATTAATTACATGTCCAATAGTGAGTATGATGATTGCTAAAAAGATGTGAACTCCTCCTTTTTCAATAAAAGGCATTGCTAAGTTTTCATTAACGACCACAGCTAAACCAACTGAGGCAAGACCTACTGCGCCAAGACGCATGTAAGATAGCATATTACTAAAAATTGCAGGTATCTCAACAAGTCCTTTTGCTCCTTCACCCATGTAAATCATTACAATACCCATCCCCATCAATGTAAAACCAGTTAGGGGTGTCAAGGGTGTTGCACCTGCATAGGCCATTGCAACAATAATAACTCCTGCTTCCATAACCATCCAACTAATTTTTTCAAGGAATGCATGCATAAATCCATGTGTTGCAAGGATATTAAAGAATCCAACTAGAAGCGCAAAGTTAAGATGTATGAATCCTACTATTGCACCAATAACTAACACAGATAATACTTCAAACCCTCCAATATTCATGTGTGAGTGCACTCTGTTAAATAATCGTGGGAAGTCTGCAACTTTTTTTGTTACACCATGTGATTCTAACTCGTGTACTGGTAGACATACACCTGTGTTTTGACAAAGTTCTTTACCTGTTTCATAACTTACATGTTCAAAACCAAAGTATTCGCCAAAGCCAACCCCGAATATGATCGTCACAATTGAAGCAAAGATCATGATGTTTAAGAGTGCTTTTGCATGAGGTAGCTTTAATTTTAATAAGCTAAATAGTATGAGTGTTATAACTCCATATCCTACATCTCCCAGCATAAATCCAAAAAAGAGTGGGAATGTAATAAACATCAAAATAGATGGGTCAAATTCTTTGTAATTTGGCAGTTCATATAGTTTAAGGAAAAACTCATAAGGTTTTACCAAAAAGTTATGTTTAAGCTTAACTGGCACACTATCCTTCTTCCCTGGTTCTTCTTCAATAATATGGATGTTGCCTTTTGTGATTTCTTGTAATTCTTTTTTTACTTTGTCCATTCGTGCAGTTGGAACCCATCCTTTTACTGTAAATGCTTTTTTTGTTTCTCCAAACTTAAGAGGGATCTCTGCTTTTTTTGTCTCTTCAGTTAGGAGTTGCTCATTTTCAACAAGAAAGTGTGCACTTTCTCTTTTTAGCTTGTTAAGTTTAAGCTGTGCCTTATTTCGTGCTTGTGAATGTGTGGTTAGTTCAGTGTGAAGATCATGAACTTGATGGTCAATTTTTTTCTTGCTTTCCAAAGCAGGAGTGATATTTACTTCGGTAAAACCCTGGCTTGCAAGGACCTCGTTAAGGCCTGCTCTGTTTTCCTTGTGCATATACAAGGCAATAAGCATTTTCTGTCCTGCTTCATTTTTGTGCATTATGATTTCATACTCTTCTGTGACTTTGTTTAATTCATTTCTTAACTTTGGCAAGTCGCAAGGTAAGTCAACTGATCCGATAAGGTGCGCAAGATAGTTGGATTCTTGCAATAATTGTTGAGAAATGTGTAGTGAGCGAAGTGTTTGTAGTACATGCACTTTTTCCTCAATTTCAGTAATTTTTTCATTTGCGCTTTTTATGGTCTCAGTGTGCTCAACAACATCATTATATATTCCACGAGCTTGTTTACCAATTTCATAATAATCTTTTTCTAGCAAACTTTTTCGTTTTATAGAAACGTGTTTCTTTTCAATTTTCAACTGAGAAATAAGGGCACGGATTTTTACAAGAATTTCTGCAAGTTTTTCTGCTTTTTGCAGTGGTTTGCCAATATCCATCTCTTCTGTTTTTGAGTGTTCTTCAATATGGCATGCTCCCAGCTCGTATAATGCGCTGATTACTTTTTCAAGGTATGTTTTTGGGCATACTATTGAAACCTTGGACATTGCTTCTGCTTTTATCATTTTACAAACTTTCTTCTAATTTTTTCACAATAAACGCTTCTGCCTTGTGTAGGTTGTTGTCAGCAGAACGTTTTATCTCGCCAATTGCAGTTTGTCCTTGTTCTAGAATTTTCTCTTTCTTTTGGTCAATCTCAGTTTGCCGTTCTTGAAGAAATGCTTCCTGAGATTCATCTACCTTTTTTTGTTCTTCAGAAATAAGTTGGAGTGCGGCATGCCGTGCATGCTCGATAATCTTTTCCTTGTCTTTCTCAGCTTTTTCTATGATTTGTTCTGCTTTTTTTTCTGTTTCAAGTACTTTCTTAACAGCGGTTATCATTGTACCACCCTTATGCGTTTTTTGTCTCCCTACACCCCGTACTCTTCTTAGGTGGTTTATAAAGTTTTGTGTTATTCAGAGCCTATTTAAGGCTTAAAAAGGGTGAGGGGGGATCATTGCAATGAAAAGGGGGAGGACTTTGAAAGCACAAAACCGGTAAAGCCATGTCATGACCTCTTTTTTATGGTGTTGGTAGTGTTTGCTGAGGCTGAACACCTTGAATATGCTGAAAATGCCAATGGCAAGGCCGATCACGAGAAGAGTGTTTTCCAGGAGAGGCATGGTCAGGAGATATGCTGTTGCTAGGAGTGTGAAGAACAAGAGCCATGTGATAAGTTCGAATGGAGTGATAAGGTGTTTTTTGAAGAGGGTCATTTAGTGCACATAGCTGATGATATTATTTATTGTTTTTGTACATCACTTACTATCTTTTTTAAAGATTGTACAAGTTGTTTACTTTTTTCTACTGCCATCTGTGCAGTTTCAAAATCCATTTTTCTCCCTTGGTAGATTAAAGCGTTGCGTTTGATCCTGCAATCATCAAACACAATAAACAAGCTCTGTTTATGCAGTACATCTCGTACATAATAGCCTAAGCAGGTATGATTAATCACCTTAAATCCCGCGAGTAAAACAACCATGTGCAAGAGCTCAAGTATGCACGTGTAATAGCCTTCAAATATATAATTTGCACTCGATTCTTCTATTTTCTGATTCTCAAGGTATTTTACTCTTCCTTCTATTGTGTCTAGCAATGATTGTGCTTTAGCCTTGTCACTTGAAATAGTGAGGGCTTTATTGTTAATTGCACATTCGCTCCATGTACTTTCTTTCAACTCTTTCATTTGTAAACTTCTACAAATCCATTTAGCGTCATACCATTTATGATGTTATTTCGCAAGTCTTTGTTTGGTATGTCCTCTAAATTTTTGTAAACAAAAAGTTGTATTTTTCTTTTGAGCTTCTTTTCATGTTGTGTAAGATTGATTTTTTTTTTGGACGGTGATTCAACAAATAGGTCTATGTCACTCTCTTCAATGTCTTCACCACGTGCAAATGAACCAAAAAGAATTATGGGTGAATTGTGATACTCTTCTTTTATCCTATCAATAATGCCACTGTCTTCGAGCGCTACTAAGTTATACAGTTTTTTCCCTAGAATAAATTGTGGTGATGTCCTATTGGCTGAATATAAGGTGATTCCAGCAATCTTTTCTGATTTGAGTATGTGCTCGTTTACAAGCTCTTTTGCGTATCGTATGGCTGATGGTAAGGGAACTTTAACTACTCGTTCTATTTGCCGAACACGTAGTTTCTCTGTTGTGTTCTGGAAAAAATACCTCTTTACCCTCTCTTTGATATTTATTTTTATCATTTGATATTATTTATTATCAATTGATATATAAAGTTATCGGTTTTATTTTTTTGTAGTAATTTGTGCTTAGTCATAAGGATCATAACCTTTTTACTGCATAGTTTTAATCACCCTAAAGGGCGATTTAATCCGGCTAATGGCCGGTTAGTGCTATGCAGTTAAAAAACATTAGGTGATGATTATTAATTTTTAGCTCCTTAATCATTAGCTTTAAATACCATTATTACTCATTTCCATAACATGGACTTAACAAATCTTACCTATATTATATGGCTCTTCATTTTTGCCATTGGTGTATTAGTCGGCCGCTTTAGTATGGCAATGCAGTATGCCTGGATGACTAAGAAAGCTGATGAGATAAAGTTTGGGAAAAAGCAGGGTAAGAAGAAAAAGTAACAACCTTTTTATAGCTCATTGTCCTTTGGTAAACTATTGGTATATTATTGATAGGTAAAAGAGGCAGTATATGGAGAAATCAACTAAAGCACAAGCATCTCAAATCTTTGTCTATGTTCTTGGAGTAGTAATAATGGGTATGATTGTAATGTTTGCTTTCAAAGGCATTCAATCTATTATGAAAACATCTGAAACAGCTGACATTGAACAGTTCAAAAATGATTTCCGTAACATTATCGACGAGATGTCAGCGTACGGCCGTGGTCGGGTGCAAACCATTGACACGCCAAGCAAGTTTGAAAAATTGTGTTTAATAGATCACAAAAATCCTAATAGTGGGACCCTGCCTCCCATTGTAGCAACATCAGTTGGTGCACAGGCTAGTGCACGTGATCCAACTAAAGTTAATAATGTCTACCTGCTCAGTGGCGGTGATGATGTTGTTGAATCATTCAAAGCAGACCCTATTGGTATGGCACAGGGTGCAAGTGAATGTCACAGTATTAACCTTGGCTACATAAAACTACAGCTTGAAGGTAAAACCAGATTTACCAAGATTACAGTTGTTCAAGAAACAGAATGATTTTTTATGAAACATGTTATTTTTCTTGTTGTATTGTTGGTTTTGACTAGTGGATGCACGTCTACAGGTGCTCCGGTTGATCCTTCCACTAATGATGCTATGGGCGAGTTGACTATTGACAATTTCAAGAACGAGTTTGCTGCTGCTGTAGACCACTTTTCTATTGAAGGGAATGTTGGTGAAGTTACCATCCATGTACCTGCTGGCTTTGACGAGCTATGCTTGGTTAATCATGCCAATCCTAAGATTGACGCGCCAGACAAGCTACTCAAGCACTTAGAAAAATCAGACAATAATGTGTACTTATTTTCATCAGCTACTCCCGGCTTATTAGAATCTTTTAAGACAGGCCCTATTAAAATTGGTTTTGCTTATGAAGGCATGACTCGCTGTTTTCCAGTAGTAGAGAATAAGATTGCATTTCAGTTTTCAGCAAAAAGCGATTCTACTGAGCTATCCTGGCTTAGTCAGCCATAATTTTATTACTTTTTTATTACTTTTGTCACTTTTCTAGTGGTTTTTAAACCCCCTCAACCCTTATAATAGACTCCCATAAAGTTTATAAACCATTGCTGTCCCGATAGTCACAAAAGGTTTACATTCAATACCTATTACAATAACACTATAGTGGAGGGGGACATATGGAACTATTGGCATTTATTATTGTTGGATTAATCGGCCTTGGTTTTGCAGGCATATTTGCTTACCTGATTATGCGCAAAGACCGTGGCAATGATAAAATGATTGAGATTTCTGATGCTATACATGAAGGTGCTATGGCATTCATGAAAAGAGAATACAAAACCATTTCTGTTTTTGCACTGGTGGTGTTTGTCTTATTGGCATTCTTCATCAATTGGCAAACAGGAGTTGCATTCCTTGTAGGAGCAATCTGTAGTGGAATTGCAGGTTTTGTTGGTATGAAAATTGCAACACAGGCAAACTCACGGACAGCACAAGCAGCAACAACTGGGGTGGACAAAGCACTTCATGTTGCATTCTCAAGCGGCGCTGTTATGGGACTGACAGTTGTAAGTCTTGGCTTAATTGGCGTTACAAGTCTCTATCACTTCTTTGGAAATCCAGAATACATCTTTGGATTTGGCTTTGGAGCATCAGCTATTGCACTTTTTGCACGTGTAGGTGGCGGTGTATTTACCAAAGCAGCAGATGTTGGAGCTGACCTTGTTGGAAAGGTTGAAGCAGGCATTCCAGAAGATGACCCTCGAAACCCAGCTGTTATCGCAGACAATGTTGGAGACAATGTTGGGGATGTAGCTGGAATGGGAGCAGACCTTTTTGAAAGTTATGTAGGCAGTATTATTGCTGCAATGGCAATTGCTGCAGTTCAATTTGGTGCAAAAGCAGTACTTCTTCCTCTAGCTCTTGCTGGAGCAGGTATTCTTGCATCTATTATTGGTAGCTTTTTTGTACGAACAAAAAACAAAGACAAGTTACACGCAGCACTTCGTAATGGGCTGATTGTAGCAAGTATATTACAAATCATAGCATCATACTATCTTATTGGAAGATTTGTCGGAGAAATCGGCGTGTTTTACGCAACCGTTGCAGGTCTTCTAGCAGGTGTAGCAATTGGTATGCTTACTGAATGGTACACATCCTATGATTTCAGACATGTTAAAAAAATTGCAGAAGCATCCAAAACAGGATCAGCAACAAACATTATCCAAGGATTTGCAACAGGTATGCAGTCAACAGCACTACCAGTACTGGTTATTGCATTGGCAATTTACCTGTCTTACTCATTTGCAGGACTCTTTGGAATTGCAATTGCTGCTGTAGGAATGCTTTCAACACTGGGAATTAGTCTTGCTGTTGACGCGTATGGTCCAGTTGCAGATAATGCAGGTGGCATCGCAGAAATGGCAGGCCTTGGTGCAAACATCCGAAAGCGAACTGACGCTCTTGACAGTGTGGGTAACACCACAGCTGCAATGGGGAAAGGATTTGCAATCGGTAGTGCAGCTCTTACAGCACTAGCACTTTTCAGTGCATACACCACTTCAGCAAACAAACTACTTGCTGAAAAAGGAGCAGCAGCACTTTCAATCAGCCTCCTTGACCCAAGTGTTATCATCGGTCTTCTTATCGGTGGAATGCTTCCATTTTTATTCTGTTCAATGGCAACAGAAGCAGTAGGAAAAGCAGCATTCACCATGATTGGAGAAGTACGACGACAATTTAAGAGCATCAAAGGCCTTATGAAAGGAAAAGCAAAAGCAGATCATGCAAAGTGTGTGGATATTGCAACACAAGGAGCACTTAGAAGTATGGTTGCTCCAGCAATGCTTGCAATCCTTGCACCAGTGGCAATTGGTCTCTTACTTGGCCTTGAAGCACTGGGCGGAATGCTTGGTGGTGCAATTGCATCAGGTGTTGTTCTTGCTATCATGCTTTCAAACGCAGGTGGTGCATGGGACAATGCAAAAAAGTACATTGAAACAGGCAAGCATGGTGGTAAAGGAAGCGATGCTCACAAAGCATCAGTTGTTGGAGACACCGTAGGTGACCCAGCAAAAGACACTGCAGGTCCAAGCTTGAACATTTTGTTAAAGCTAATGACTATTGTAAGCCTGGTACTTGTACCACTGTTTGTAGCAGTTATTGGATAAACTTTTTTTTACTCTTTTTATTTTCACATTTTTTTACTTAACTTGAGGGGGGGAACTACCATAATATCGTTTGAGATGCAAGATCTTCGAGATCGACTAAGAGCACCACTTGCGCCACTAGTAGAAGATGATGCATCAGAGTTGCATAAGGCTGCTGACAATTTGGATTTTGTTATTAAGGAATATTGTCTTGATGCCATAACAGAAAGACTTGCTGATAGCCCGCTTGCTGAACAGGCGATTACTGGTTTTTTCTTGCCAGCTAAGGATTCAGGTTTTTCTCGTTTTGGTAAAGGCAGAAGGTTTGCAAACAGTGTTCTTGCATTTAAAGAGGTACGTAGGGGGAACTATTTTGTTGATGCTGTCAAAGCAGGCCGAAAAGACTCGCCAATGTCAGGTAATCTGTTTGATGTGTATACAGCTCTTGCGACTATACAATGGGAGGTTGAAGCATACCAGCAGGCTACACGTGTGGCAAATCGATTCACTGGCTCAGCACGTAAAACAGCATTGGGTGTCCTTGCTGAACACGCAGATGATGCTGTGGGATATGACAATCAGGTGAAAGTCTTTATGGCTCCTTAGTGGTCTATTGTCCCGAAACTGCTACACACATCGAAACTACTACACTTTTATTAATTCT
>CAYFJX010000007.1:0-134741 GCA_964343705.1 uncultured Methanosarcinales archaeon | reverse complement strand
GGAATTAAGCTCAATCCTCAAAACTGCGTTTTTCGGACTCTCTCAGCTAAAGCTTTGAGCCCTTCCTAAAGTCAGGGGAGCCTAACATCGTTATATCCAATCTCTAATTTTCCTTTGTGGGAACGACAAAGTAACCTGAACACTTGATGGGGCTTGGCTTCGCATAGACGATAAAAACACAAAAAAAGACAATTACTTCGTAACTATCAATAACATTGTCTATGCGGTTCATTTCATTCTCCCAAATTTTCACTAACTGTAAACTAATGGGGGAGTTTCAAACTTCTATAAAATCAAAAATAGGGGGAGTTCTAAAAAATAAAAAAAATAGAGGGGGCAATTTCTAAAAAACAATGGGGGTCTCTTTTATTTCTCTAACTTCTCAAAAACATCTTTCATAAACAACAACTTTTTTTCTTCATCTAAATAGTCAATAAACAACTTTCCATCTAAATGATCAATTTCATGCTGTAACAATTCTGATAAATCTCCCTTAGCTCTCAAGAATTTTTTCTCTCCAAATCTATCAAAATATTCTACTTCAATTTCAAAATGTCTCAATATTTTAACAAAGAAAGCTATATCTGCACTAAAGCAAGAATCCCACGTCCAAAACATCTTTTCACTCTTCTTAACAATCTTCGGATTTACTAACATTCCTTCAAAAATATCTGTCTTAACATAAATCGCTCTCTGCAACTTTCCAATCTGAACAGCAGCAATGCCTCTGCCGTATCCATACTTCTCTCTAAAAGCTAGCAAAGTATCTCGTAAATCTTCTTCTAACTGCTTTAATTCTTTAGTTCCAAAATCAAGAATAGGAAGAGACTCTTTACGCAAGAGTTCTTCTCCTATTTTGACAATTGGTTTTACTGCCATTTTCTCACCTCAAAAATTCAACTACTCTCTCTGCTACTTCTGGGTCAACTCTTTCGTATTTCCAACCTTTATCTATAGCACAAGCACCTCCTATGTCTCTCTTGCTTTTCATCCAAATACCTGTCGGCATTTGATAGGCAGGATCACTACTTTCATGTCGACCTTCAACAAGCCTGTAATCCCAGCTTCCATCTGGTAGTGTACATTTTATTAAATCTCCTTCCTTGATATCTGAATGCTCTATTTTAGATAGGTGCTCCCCATGCACACGAACCTCTAGATCCAAACCTTCTTCAAAGACACTATAACCTCTGTCAATTCCTTTGACTAAGCTCCTTGCTTTTTCCAAAACTGCTTCTGAGCCTTTTTCAACTGCATACAATCCAATGAGATGCTTTGCTTCTGAAACTCCTGCAGTTGCCAGTTCATAGCATCTATCAAGAGCTTGGCAGGAAATCTCATCAGCTCTTTTCCATCCAAATTTACGAAGATATTTTTTATCTCCAAAAGAGTCTCTAAATTCTTCTCTTATTTTTTCAACTGTTGCTTCAAAAGTGCCAATCACAGTACTCAATGTAGTCAAATCATCGGTTCCAAATAACTCCTTAAGATAGCCGTCAGCCACTGCCTTGAACTCAGGATGTACTGTTTGTGGATCCTCCAAGAAATGGTGGGCTTGGAATCCTTCTGTAGTACCAATATCTACCAGTATTTCCACTGCAGCCATATCTCCTTTAGTTGCAAGTTCATATAATTTAGCAACTCCTGTTTTTGCAATTTCAATACCTTCCTCAATTCTTTGTTTTGTTTCGGGCAATGTTCCAGGTAAAAAAACCCCTTCTGAAAATTGACTTGGTGGAACATAACCTGTCCTAAAGCAAATACTCTTTAAAACATATGGGCAACTTATCTCTCTAACCAATCTTGATCTTGAATCCAACGGGGCATCAAATTCACGGTAACCAAACAATGCAAGTAGTTTTCTTTTCTCATCACTTGCCCCGTCTCTCCCGAGGTCAGCTGGAATCCATCCATCAACTAATTCTTTTTCTGCATCCTGTTCTCTAGTTATCGATTCTAATGGCTCTCCTGCATCCAATCTTTTCTGCAAATCATCCTGCAAAGTAGCTAATCTTTTACTTGTTGCACTGTGTAATGTCTTTTTCATATCCCCTGAAATAGAACCTGCTCCTTTTGGGAACCCAGTATATGGACGATATAATCTTTTAATATCTCCCAGTACAACTAAATCTTTTACCTCATCAATTGCAGCCAACCTCGTTGGCAAGTCTATTCTACTCACTGAATCATCTCTTGAGAGCCATTCATATAACTCTTTATCACTTCTAAATTTTGGTATCATTTTCATTATCTCCACGTTTTAAGTCCGTGCGACTTCTTTTGTCATAAGTAAGTGATAATACAGATAATTAATAAATTTATGGCAAGAAATATGGTTTATATTGCAAAATATAGAAAGATTTATATAATATGTTGTTCATATGTACAAATATGACTTACAAACTAGACGATAAAGACAAGAAAATCATAGAAGTCCTCAAAGAACACGGAGATTATACTACTCGGCAGATCGCTAAAAAGACCTTACTTCCTTTTACAACTATCAACTTTAGGATTAGAAAACTAAAGAAAGAGAAGATTATTAAGAAAGTTACGATTGATCTTGACCGTGAAAAGATAGGATTGCCGATTCTTGCTTTCATCAGCGTGACTGTTGAATATAAAGTAGCGGGTTCTAGCAAAACTTTAGAACAGGAAGATATAGCTAAAGATATAAAAAGAATCCCTGGCGTTCAGGAAGTTATGTTAATGACTGGTGGAACCGATCTATTAGTAAAAGTTATAGCCTCAGACGTGAAAGAACTAAATCAAATTGTTACTAAGAAAATGAGGAAAGTTGCAGGAGTGGATAAAACTCAAACCTCTATCGTGTTACAAGAAGTTTAAACGAGGAATAAAATGTTTACGATAATCAAAAATATCATCTTAGGAATTTCCGTTGCCGTTCCAGTAGGCCCATCAGGAGTAGAAATCATTAACAGAGGATTAAAACATGGCTTCCTTTCTGCCTTTGTAACCAGCTTAGGCGTGGCAAGCGCAGATATAACGTATCTCTTATTGATATTTTTTGGTTTATCTCCTGTTTTGAGTATTCCTCTCGTCAGAAAATTCATCGGGATATTCGGAGTAATTGTCCTGATTTCTCTAGGGATTAAACATATTAAAGCATTTTTCAATAAAGAAAAGAAGAAAGTGGTGAAGAAAAGCACTAAAAATTCTTTCTTTACTGGCTATTTGATAACTCTTACAAATCCGATGACTATTGTTTGGTGGGTTGGAATCTTTGGAACCACATTAATCCCTACAATTGTAGAAGTACCACGAATCGTTGCTCTTCTTAACAGTCTAACAATTATTATCGGTATTTTGCTATGGTTCTTTACATTATCTCTAATGCTTCATTGGGGAAGAAGATTTGTAAACGAAAAAAGAATAATCTCATTAATAGCCGGAATTGTATTAATCGGATTTGGAATTTATCTAGGGTATGGAGAGATTATTTCTATCCTATAACTTCCCAATGTCCTTCTTTTCTTCCACCAATTCTTTTAATTAGCCCTTCTTCTTTGAGCTTCTTCATATTATCTCTGATTTTTCTGGAAGAAATCCCTACAATTTTTGCCAATTCCTCAGAAGTTATTTTAGGGTTTTTTCTCACCTCGGAGATTATTCTCTCCTGATTTTTAGTCAAGCCTTTTAGGACCCCTTTTAGGACTCTTTTAGGACCCTCAGCTTTCCTATAAAAAATCACCAAAAATCCACTTTTGAGTTTCCTGAACTCAACCTTAACATTTTCCTCTTTACAAGCATCATGAATCCTCTTAATCCCAGAACCCCAACGTTCAATATCTTTGCTCAAATAAAGAGTATTGGCAATTAACGGATTTCTCAGAATTGACCTCTCTGTGCCTTTAAAGAAGTCCTTTGGATCATAACCTTCAGGAAATAACCCTGGATTGTAAATCTCTACCCGGTCTTTGAAAATAGCAACTTCATTTCCTTTCCGATTTTCATAATCTCTATGGCAAAGAGAATTTACCAATGCTTCTGTAATTGCTCTTACTGGGATTTCTGGAATTTCTTTCCTTACTCTTTCTTTCAATTCTGCCCGCCAGTTAATATGCTCTTTGATGTAAGATTCAGATTGCTCCAAGAGAGCAAAAATATTCCCTTTGAATTGTTTGATGTCAAGAAATGTTAGTTTATCAGTTCCAGCAAAAACAGCAACTTGGACTTCAAGAGGATTTTTGTCACAAAACAAGACTTCTGCTGCTTTGAGCAGTTTATCTCTTTTCAATAATTCCAACTTGTTCAAAATTGCTTTAATATTTGTGAACTTAAAATTAATCCTCTTGGCTGTATTTGCTCTCTCAATAAAACTCCTTAATGCTTCCTCATTGACATCCTTAATCGTTCTTTCAGATAATCCTTCTTCCCAATAAGTCTTATTCCTCTTTAAAATCAATTTTTCTAATTCCTGAGAGCTGAGTTTCTTATCTTCATCACCCACCCTAATGTAAGCACGACCAAAAGCATAGTATGGAACATTCTCTCCTGAAAATTCAATATGAACACATTTCTTACCTTCCAAAACAACTTCCTTAATCTTAGGAAAAATCTTTGGTTCAATATTATCAGAAATTGACTTAGAGATATCTCTAATGGTCTTTTCTGTAACAGTTTGACCAACAATTTCGCCATTATTCTTAACGCCAAAATAAAGCTCTCCTTTCTGATGTTTATTGAGAATAGAAACTATTGAAATTATCCCTTCTTTCAACTCTGAAGTGGACTTCTTCAATTCTAAAAATTCAGATTCTTTCATATGCGACCCCTTTTAACTAACAATAAACGTACAACATTAAAAAGATTACTATTTACAAAGCGACCCATTAAAAACTAATTATAAAACTGAAATAGAAATTGCCCCTTTCTTCTTGTTCTTGAAGTATCGCTAAAGCTCAAATGATTGAACAGAACTCCCCCTTAATGTAAAAACTAAACCATAAAACTAAAAGAGCCTTTGGCTTAAAATGAAACTCCCCCTAAGATCTAGTCTGCTAAAGCAGTTATTTAATCCAAATACAGTTAGTGAAAACTACGCCAAGCCCCTGTGCTCAGGAAAATTAGAGACTCTGCGATTTAATGTTCTCCGTGAGGAATTAATAAAAAAATTCTAGTCTCACTCCGAACTTAAATCTTGGTCTCCCCACTCCGCAAACATATCGCTGTAAAAGTAGATGTTTAAATCGAAAGAACCCGCTTCTGTAAGTCGCTGTAATTCTCTAAATGTTTGCTCGTAGGTCGACGGATATAACACGAATTATATCCAATTTTTACACTGCCCTTACGTATTCTACGACGGTAAACCTCTACTTCTTAACGGTGCCACTTTTGTTTAGTCGGAAAAGACCAAACTCAAAAATCACTTTGTGACTTCATATAACATTGACTAAACGGTTCGCTTACGCTCTCCCAAATTTTTGCCAACTTTTAAAATAGGGGGAGTTCAGTCCTACGCACATTTAGTCTGCTTCGCAGTTATTGATAATATAGGTGGGGGACAATTTTAAACTGATGGGGGAGTTCCTTACTTCTTCTTTTTATGATGGAGTTTCTTCTTTTTTTCAGTCATAGAAAGATTATTTTGTTTTGTACTAACTGGACGACCTAATTCTTGCTCAGCTTCTCGTCTTGCATTCCCTGCTACTCTTCCACCTCGTTTAGCAACATCTTTACTTTTATCAAAAGTTTCTGGTTTTTCTTCTTGTGAAATCTCAGTTGTCATGCGTTCTCCAAGCATTGTAAAAATCAGTTCTAAATCGTTCATGTGATCTCTCAAATTGTTTTTAGACTGTTTTGGTAAATCCTTGAACCTTTTGTATTCACTTGGGGTCATGCCAAATGTTGCTTTAGAAATTTCTGCTGTAAGAATGGCAAAATCCCTTTTATTTTCAATACCTCTTTCTTTCCATTCATCAGTCAAGTTTTGCCTTATGGCAATACCTCTTAACCGTTTATCAATCCAATCTTTAGGATAGCCTTTTGCTGAGTATATTTCTTTCATTCTCTCCTGTGCTAGCTCAGGATTCTCAATTTCATCTATTCGTTCTTTACCTACCTTTGCCAGCCATCTCTTGAATGGTTCAGCATTTTTGCTAGGGATTGACTGAATTAATCTAAAAGCATCTTGAGTATTTCCTGCAAGAACAGTTCTTTTTTTGCCTGTCTCAGTAAGCATTTCTACATGGGGACAATTTGTCCCTAGGTAGCTCCCAAGCTCAGGCTCTCTTTTACGCATCTTTTTCAGATAATCAGTAGGATTTGCGCTATCTGTCAAAGCCTCAACAATATCAACCAAAGAATAATACCATTCATTTTTAAACCAAGCCCTACGTATTTTCTTGCTCTGAAATACAACTAATGCCTTTTCAGATTCTTTATCTACCATCTTTTATCTTAAAAATAATCACAAGTTTAAATATTTAGCCCCCAATTCTAAGTACTGTGTAGAAACAAGAGTGTCCTTTGATACTATTTCTAGATGGCTCACCACGTTCGCTGGAATGAAAATCCCCCTCGTCCTTCGGACAGTATGACTCGGCTTCGCCTCGGATTAATAAGTAATTCAAAAACTCTGCGTCGTCACTACGTTAATCTTGCAGGAACGTAAAGTCCCCGAAGCATAACATCATTATATTCAATAAAATTTTAATTTCTAAAAATCGGGGCAGGTGGAAAACTTTATAACTATGGGGATTTTACTAGACTCAATGAAGAAAAGCCTAATGATTGTTTTGATTATAGTGATTGTCACACTCTTAGGGGTAACAACTTTCTTGGCAATTGATAATTATAGCACAAAACAAATGCTTCAAGAAACAGAGTTAATATTAAAACATTCAACAACCTCTTGTGAGACTGATTCCGAGTGCATGGCCTTAATATTAGACAGAGATGAATGTATTTCAATTCCAATGAGTACCCGTGACAAGAGATATTTTGAAATTACCCATAATGACTGGGGTGGCTGTGATGCATTAGTGAGAGAGCATCCAACACCATTATGTAGAAAAAATAGATGTGTGTTTAATGAGTCGGAAAAATATTAATTGTGCCCATACAAACTTATTCTTTCTTCTTTTTGTGCCCGTATGTTCTTACTTGATCAATAATCAATCTTAACATTTTAGCTATATACTTCTTATTATTTCCTTTATCAGCTTCTTCTAAAGTCAAATAATATTCTTCTCTTTTTTCAAATGGAATAAAAAACATAGGGTATTCCTTTTTCATCAAAAGCCAATTCATTATCGCACGAGCAGATCTTCCATTCCCATCTTCAAATGGATGAATCCACGTTAATTTAGCATGAATCATAGCTGCTAATTCAAATGGATGTAGTTTATTTTTATTAGCACTATACCACTTATACATATTTAGTAAATGCTTTTTAACTTTTTCATTTGGTGGAGGAACATGTTTAGAACCTTCAATTTTAACATCAAAAAACCTAATTCTTCCGCCATACACAACATCGGTGTTTTTTGTTAAAATATCATTAACTTTTTCTAAAAGTTTGTTATTTAGTTCTCCTTTGTAAGATTTTAGAAATTCTAAACATTCCTTCCCATTAATTGCTTCGTGATAATCAGATGCTCGCACACCAGAGGGAATTACTTTATCTTTGAGAATAAGAGCAGTTTGTCGCAAAGTCAGGCGATTTCCTTCAATTGCATTAGTATTGTACGTAAATCTAATTACAAAATCATCATAAAACTTCTTCTTTAAGCTTTCAGGAGTTTTCTTTAACCAATCTTTGTATCCTTCTTTCAAATCTTGAAGTGTTTCCGCATCTTCATTTGAAAGATAGGAATGTTCTGATTTTGTTAAACCTTCTTTTTCTGCTCTTTTCTCAATTTCTTGAGCATGCTTCTTAATCTCTGCTTTGGTTGGCTTTCTATCTTAAATAAAACTTAGCTTTGACTTCCAGGAAGTTGTTGAGTCATATACTAAGAAAAAATAATATTTTAATTATTGGCAAAAGTAGATAGTACCAAAAGGTGTAGCAACTCAAATACTTGCTCCGCTAATGCTACGCACCTTCACCTGCTTTAGGGGCTCTGTTCAGCTAACAGAAACTATGTTCAATTTTACCATATATTTTCCATATGGTAAATAATAGATGATTAAATTAATGTCTAATAGGAGAAAGAACGCCATTAGTATGGCAAAAACTTAACAATTAGGGGACATAGGGTGTAGTGTCAGTTCCGGATGAGCCCACAAAAACACTTGGGTCATCAGATTGAAAATATCCATGTTCTTTGAACACATCAACTACTCTAGAACTAAGATCTTTGTATCCATTGTTATCACCTGAGATGAATTGCATTTTAAGCATGTGTCCAATATTATCTCGGTTTTCAGTTGTTTCCAGCTTCTCTTGAATGTCATCAATTACTAAGAAAATCCCATCTAGTTTATATGCTCTAGAACTATGAACTGTTCTGCCAACTCTGCTGAAAGTGTTCATACGCATGTCTAAAGGTAATCCTATTGGTTCTTCTAATTTGTCATCTTCATATAGGTCATCTCTGCAGAAACCGTACTCTGCCATTACGCTTGCAAGATCTTTGTAAAAAAGATTAATTTCTCTATTCCCACCAGTAACTACTTTAGCTCCATACAGGTGTAGAAGTTCTATGTTTTGCTCATTGTCAGAGGTCATTATGTCTCTTGGAAAACATATCCCCTATATAAAACCTCCTTTTTGTATCACTTATAAGTGGTTTCAAACGAAAGCCTTAAATACCCCCTTATTTCCTTTATAACCATGGTTCTATCAAAATTAGAGGCATCTACACTCTTCAGACAAAGGGAGGATCGCTGGCACTGCATAAAGGAAGGCAGTATAACTCCACTACCAGTACCTTCTGCTCTCTCAAACCAAAGCTCTGATTTTATTCAAACAGCCCAAGACCATGGTTTTTTTCTCTATGCATACAATGGAACTGACCCCCAACTTCATATTGTTGCAGCGCCAATTGATGTTGCTTTCACTGGTGACACAACAGTTGATAGACTTATTGAATTAGCAGGTCATTTGGAGCCACTATCTGAGACATTCTATGATTTTGTTTCAGCGTCTAATGCTGGAGATCTTACAAGAGTATGGCCAAGCACACTTGCAAAGCATGGGGCTAGTGTACTTAGAGAAAAACATACTAACACAGTGCATGCATGGGAGAGTCAAGAACGATTAGAAGATATTTATGCTCGTGATATTGCATTGTCATTTGAAAACTTAGCAAAGTATAAGAAAACGCATAATTTTTTACGGGTGCAAGAAGAACATGCACATCTTGAGGGAATTCAAGAGGAGATGGGAAAGAATAAGGCATTACTTGCATGGACAGAATCTTACAAAAAACTTGATGCGTTTTTATCAGGACTTGAAGGAGCAGTTGAGCCAGGAAAATATGAAGAATTAAAAGATGAATTTACTCACCATGCAATACAAGCACAAGTTAAAGGAATTGCAAGAGTAACTCGTGTGTTGGGGGACCATGATGAACCAGGTATTGTACTTATGGGCTTAGATCCTGCATGTAATCCTGTTTTTGTCGAGGAGCTTGACAAAATCGGAAAGAGCTATGTTATTGTTGTACCTCAGTACAGACCTAGAAAAAGAAATAGCGTTGTCATGGCTCGATTAACTGGAAGAGATTGGCTTACCATGGTTTCCCATGTGACTGCGTTGGAAAAAATTCTTGATCTGTTTGGAACACCAGTTGATATTGATGCTCAAGCTCATCTAAGCGAGGATGGATTTGAAGGTGATAGATACACAGAGGTTCATGAATCAAACCTGACCTACAGGACGCCTAGCAATGAATTAATTGTCCTAAACATCATTAACACTCGTCAAGCAAACACTGACGGCAACGCTTATATAACAGTACGTCTTCCTGTTAATGAAAAAGAAGCAAGAAAACAAGTAGCACAATACTTACACACTATCTAAAATGGCAAACACTAACGAACAAGTGGAACTGGAACGAGCAATCAGGAATGCAAAAGCTCATGTTATGGGTGAAGAGTACTCTACAGCATTACAAATTTATGAAGGACTTGATCCAACTTCTGATGCTCGTGTTGCCCAAGGTACGGCATTAACACGGCTTTTACTTGCACAAGCTGATGGTGTATTAGACATACCAACTATAGAATATGTAGTTAACCTTTATGATGTTGCCCTTGCACAAGAAGATGATCCATTTACTCAAGCTGAGGCAGGTAGAGCGCACATGATTCATATGGGACTTCTCTCAAAGAAATATGCTGAAGATCGTTCAGCAGTTACCTTACAAAAGGCAGTTATGGTGAGTTATTCAGCTGAACGCCACATTAAAGGTGCCTATGCTATCCGTGCCATGATGAAAGATGCTTTTGAGAAAGATCTTGCAGAAATAACCCGATTACGACGAGAAGCACTAGAAGTTTTGGGAACTGATCATTTGGGGAATTAGGATATGTCATTACAATGTGTATTATTTGACATTCTTGAAATAGCAAAAAACTACACTTTAGAGGATGCTTTACAGCCTGTTCCTGAAGATGTTAAGTCTAAACTTAATATGGATTTACACCAGACACGTGAATTCTATAAACTAGGTAGAATCCAAATGTGGGTTGAGACCTATATACTTAAACCATTTTTTATTGATGAATATCGCGCAGAACAACGCTCTAGCACTACAACAAGTGGTGGTCGTAAAGATGCTATTGTAGTAGGATCCAAACATATGTACATCTTCCCTGACATTGGGAACGTCTTTGTTGAGTGTGAAATAGTAGAATTATCTGATAAAAGTGTTGAGAGTTGTACTATCTCAGTAAAGATGCCAAAAGTTGCAAGAGGGTTATATGATGCGCTTGATCACCTAAAAGAGACGCTAGAAAGAGGGAAATATGTAGTTACAGACGTTTTAGGCTAAAATAATCCAATGTATTAAAGATGCACCACTTATGGGTGAATACAATCGAAAGACTTAAATAACACTACTTCTCACAGTAGATATGGCATCTCATCGTACCCTCAGTAATGATCTTAAGGCACTTCTCACCAATATCACACTCAGAGGTGAACTTCTTGAGTGCAAGGCTACAGACTCAGATGATGGCCAATTTGATGACGCCATCGAGGAGCTGACAGACAGTATTGAACAAGCTATTGTTGCATTTCCTGGTGGCATGGATGGTTTATATGAAGCTACTGATGCGCATGATTACTTTGTTGATGTTCATTTTGTACCTGGAACAACAAGACCTATGCATGTCTACCTTGGTCACGTTGTACACAGACGTGCAGAAACAATAGACAGAGTTGATCACACTTTTTTCTTTGTACATCCTAATGAAAAAGGATTTCTAGGTGCAGCATACCCACCAGATGCGCAACCTGAACTATGCAAAACATATACAAACAAAGATCGAACATGGGTAGACTGGAAAAAACCAATTAATTACAGTGACTCACAACCATTTGCAATACTTGAAAGATTTGATGAAGATTTTTTAGCCCAGCTGCGTATTGATGGGGAAATAAACTATGCAGCACTTGTACACAACAGAAGTGGTAATCAACCTGTGGAGAAGCAGTAACAATGACAACAGAACCCTCTTTTGAACATCTTAGAATGTTTCCAAATGGTTCCAGTAGGCACACAATTCTTACACTAGCAACAACAGATCACGATTTCTCCCCTTCAAGAGCAGCAAAACTTGAAGACATAGCACTTGCAACACATGAACTTTCAGGACTTAATGATATTGCATTCTATGGTAGCACTGACTTGTATGCTGCCATCCAAGAAATCAGTAAAATTCCAGGCATTCTCTCTTCACGAACATTACTTATTGCAGACGAGCACAAAGCAGAAGATCCACAAAGAGCTGATCACTCAGCAGTTATCAGCATTGACGCCATGCTTGGACATGAAGAAGATGCTGTAGCCCAGCTTGCAGAACTCAGTGACTTACATGCTGTCTATACCACACGAGGAGTATATGGAATTACTGCTTTTGCAACCTTTGACGACGAAAGACAACTCAAAAGACTAATCAATCAAGTAGAACACATTCGACACGCTGCATTATTCAAAACTGCAAACCCGCTTCAACCAGTTGACATTGTTCGTAAACCACAAGAAATTGATGCAAGACACTACAATACACGAAACAAGTACGAAGGTGACAACTACAGCCATGATACAAGTGTGAATGAAAGTTACGCTCAAGGATGCATAAGTATGGCACAACAATTAAATGAAATATTTACTGGTAGTGAAATAAAACCACTTGTGTATGCTCCCCTACGAGGTGCTAAGCCCATGGTTGATGTTATGATGGACGCCTTTAGAAGAATGCAAGATGGTCCTATCGACGTCTTTGAACCATTAATACAGTACCCTGTTACCTCAAGCTTTGTACTATATGATCCTATCCATCCGTATCTTACTAAGAAAGGCCGACACCCCGCGTCTGGTAGATCAACCAATCAGTTAGAACTAGAACGACTCAAAGTAAAAAATCCAGAGGTGCTTGCAAGAATTGTGTATGTTGATGAAATAATTTCAGGTGGTATGCTCAAGGGTCACACACGTGAGATGGTACAACGGTCAGAAGATCCAAGAAAAAATGGATCACTTGTTGATGAAGTTGATAATGGCACGACAAAAGTTTTTGTCTTCGGATTACAACACGCACATGGTGCTAAATACGGTCGGCGAAATAGAAAATCCCTTAATAAAATGAATGCACAAGACAGAATAGAATTGTCCACGTTTCCTATTGATGATTTAGTTACTGAGGATCAGCGTTTTTTACTTGGAGCTCACTATCTTATGAATCATCTTGGACCTCATACCATCCCATTTGTTGATGCATCTCGAGACTATACACGGGAACGTAAAGAATTTCTTGCAGATGTTAAAAAAGTCTTAAGAGCTTAGGTTTCAGCAAGTAAATGTTGAAACTCTTCTGCGGTTGTTGATGAAAATCCAGGGTCAATAATATTTACAATTTCTCCTTTGTCATTAAATATCGCTATAGGCACGTGCCCATGCAACATCATTTCTCCTTTGTATTCATTGGTCACTGGGAATTGTCCAATGAGCAGCGAACTATCTTCACCAAGTACAAAAGGAACATCCACACGATTATGCTGATACAATATATTCTTGCCTTCATTCAAAGCTAAGCTACTTGGAACAAGCCGACCCATTCGCGTGTAGTGTGTATACTCCTCATTCTGTCTCAGTGAGTACGCTTTTACTTCTAATTCATCTTTGAGGACATTGTCAGGAAATTTTTCTACAAAAAATCTTTTGAGATCTTCAACAGAAGACCCAGAGTATTCAGCTCCCTCCATGATTGCAATTCTTTCAGGAACAAAACCTGATCTTTGTTCTTTTGCAAGTAACTCAGCAAGGCCAGCATATGCAAGTCCACCTTGGGGTGCAGCTGAAGAAGAGGTGATTACGCGTCGTACTGGTACCTCAGTGTGTTTTCCCACCCATTTTGCATAGGGGTAGCCCCCACGTCCGGATAAAATCACTAAATCAGGATCAAAAGATTCAAGATCATCACCAATAAGATTTAAAGCCTTTCGCATAGCATCTAAGTGTCTTTCATGAAGCAGAATAGTATCTGTCAATCGACGTTCTCCTCCAGTTGTTCTAGCTCTATAACTTTCAAAAAATGTTTTCCCTGATTTTCCAATAAGCATATCTCTAACAGTTCGTTGTGTTTCCTTAATTTTACCCTTAGTGAATTCCCTTAATTCACTGAGATCCATATGTTCAACATTGAAACCAATTTTTCCAAGTCTTTCACGCGCTTGAGCAGTAGCAACCTCTTCATCTAGATTGGATTGTTTTTTGAGTATTTTTCTTACTTCATGTAAATTCATCAGAGTTGCTTCCTCTAATTCAGCTTGGTCTAATTGCCATGCTGCAAATTTAGCTCGCTCTTCAAGATTTAGTGTAGAAGGACGTTTAAGCGGAATAAAATCAACAATTATATTTCCTGAAGGATCAGCGCTAAGTGTGGTGATACCTTCCACGTTTCCAGTAACAGGTTTATTATCAATCCCCATTCCTATATGAACGTTGTGTGCTGATACAGTACTTGTACTAGTCATTGTGTCATCTAAGCTTGTTAGTAAGTCTTTTCTTTGTCCTTCATCTAGGGCTTGTAAGGCGCGGTTAAATAATGATGGATCTTCATCCCTGATGGATTGCAAACTCTTTGCAGATGCATCTCTTGCATTAAATGCCTGAGCCACAGTAGCACTAAAGTCTTGGTTCTCAATCAGTTCACGAGCCTCTTCCTCTGTTAGCCCACGCTTTTCCACCAAAAAGTCAAGAACACCTTGTTTAGTGGGATCTCTTTCATATCCTTTCAGAGTGAAATATAATTCAAGCCTTGCTACATCACTAGGCAACATTTCTACAGCGTGATCATGAAGATATCGTAAGGCTGTTACTTGATCATTAACTTCATCATACCTATGCAATTCCTCAAGATGTGCAAAACCTAGCCTTGCTGCACCAGGTGGAATGTTTATGGGGAACTTATTGGTATCAGCAACACCAAGTGCTGCTTTGTAGGCGTGATAGAGTTCTTCAGGGTCTATGAACCAACCAGGCATTGTAAGCATAGGGTCTCTACTTTCTACAATTGGGCTGACATCATCAGAATACCTTAACCTTTTCCTAATTTCTGCAAGCATTACCTCATCCTTAGCCAGTATTGCCCTATTGATTGTCTCTGCAACCTCAGGCCTTCTCTTTTTTAGCTCAACTGTTTCCTGTGCGCGCTTTAATCTTTTCAACCAAGCCCTCCAAGCGCCCTCACTCACGTCCTTAACTATTTCGTCAGGTGTCATGGTTCTCGACTTGTACCAATGTGCTATATCCATGGGTACCACATCACCTTCATTGACAACTATATCTCCAAGTTCTTGTTGACTACGAGCAAACATAAATTGGAAATCACTCATGACCCAATGCTTTTGTGCCTTGGATTCAATCATAGATTCAAGTTGACTCACTCTTTCAGGTGTAAAAAATCGAATGAGCTCCTCAGCTGTAGCATCTTTAACATTTACACCATCAACAATTTCACTTACCATATACAGTAAACCATCATCTTCTACAACATCAAGCAAACGAGGGCAGGGGAGACCATCACACGCTCCTTCTTGATGATTAAGTGCCTCTTGAAAGAAATCTCTAATTGCTCGCTTTGAATTAAATGTAGTATCCTTTTTCGGGTCTGTTAATTTTGGAATTTTGATTGCAACCTCACCCTCAACACCTTCAACTTGTCCTTTGTACACCACACCCCTATCACCTTCACCTAGTTTTGAAGCAAGTGTCACTTTAGCTTTTCGAAAACTAATCTCAGGGTACTCATCTTTTGCTTGCTGTACCAGTGCAGCGCGTGCCTTGTGATTATGTTTTAGTTCACCTACTTGATTAAGCACTTTAGCAGTACATGGAAGCTCAGCAGCCCGACCAAATATTCCACCTGAAGGCAATGGACAGGGATCTGCAAATGTATCTGTTCGTGCCATGGGTGACAATCCTTCATCCACTTGTTGCTCAAGACCCTGTAATTGCCTAATAGCTGGAAGTTCTTGTGTTTCTGCTACTGTAGCACGAGCTATGTCTATTGCGTGTTGATATGCTTCATCTAATTCAAAGCCATTTCTTTGTAACAACCTTAATCTATTTCTTTGGACTAAGAATCTCTCCCAGCTTTCATATGATTGAATACCAAATGCATCCATCATTTCGTCAGGATACCTATCTAATGCATCTTCAATAATTGCAGCACCTTGTGGTCGACGTTCTTTAAAGCCAAGCACTTCACGTGCTGCTTTTATATCTTTTTCAAAACTATTTCTCATACTACGAGCTAGTTCACCAGCCTGAGCATTAGCGTCAAGCTTTATTTCCATCTTGACCCACTTACCAAAATCAAGAACAACAAAGTCACCTGCCTCATACTCAACACCATTTAGAGTTTGTTTCTCAGTCAAAACCATTCCTTGAACATCACCAGGGCTCCAATGTTCACCAATTTTTACTTTTAATTGCTCACGCAGTCCATTTATCTTTTCATCAGTAAAATATTTGATAATTTCATCATCACTTAAATCCCTAAAATGTGTACCTTTTACTTGTTCCATTGCTATATAATAGACTCCTTCATGTTCATATAGTCCATGTACTTTTGGGCAAGGTAAGCCTTCGCAAACACCTTTTTCAAGGTTTGCCATCTCTTTAAACAATTCCTTCAGTGTTTTATCCGGAGGCTTTGCACCATCAAACTTAACAACTTTTAATGCAAGGTTTTCACCAACTCCTTCAACATCACCAACATATACAATGCCATTATCACCTTCTCCAAGCTGTGCCATAACACTAACTTTTGCTTGTTTTACCTCGACATCTGGATGTTTTGCTAATGCTTCTTTGACTACAGATTCTAACTCCTTGTACGATTTTTTTACCTGGTTGAATCTTTCTCTAACTTTACCCACGCATGGCAGTTCAGCAGCAGCACCAAGAGTTTGTCTTCTCGACGTCAAAGGACATGGTGCTGCATATCCTTGATCTACTTGGAAAGGTGTTGCCTTTGGTGCAGTTCCTTTGTCAATCAGTTTATACTGTAGGCCAATATCACTTTCAAAAAATTTAGGTGGATAATTACTTGCATCTTGTTCTAGTGTTGTCCAATCAACTTTACAATTAAAGATCCAGAATGTACATTTCATATGATCTTTTTTCCACTGTGGATTCTTTGCCAACCAATCTTGACCTTCTTGAGTTTCATCAAGCCATTTTGTTAAATCAGGAGCAATCCATCGGTCAGCATAGTGTTTCCAAATTTTAGAATACGACGGAATTTGAATAACTTTACCTTCCAAGTCCTTAGTTGTTTTAACAGGTATTACATCAACAACGTCTTCTGCTTCAAAGAGTATTCTTCTTAAATCAAGAGCTTGTCCTTCATTGAATATACGCATGTCAGCAAGCGCTACTCCTTGTTCAAATTCATCAAGGTCAATAAAGACAATATCGCCTGCTTTGAGTTGTTTTCCATTGATTTCCTGAGCATGTGTCAACACAATATATTGTGCACCACCTTTTGCACTCCATCCTGCTTCCTCAGCTGCTTGTAAACCACGTTCTAGATTTTTTGCAACCTGTTCTGCGTCAAGCTTTGCAAGTTGTGCAAGATCAGCTTGTCGTAATGGATCACCAGTAAACACAACACCCTCGACAAGTTCCATTGCAAGGCCGTCTTCACCATCAACACTAACTTTTCCAAAATGTTTTGGAATATTAAAGCCCTTGATGTTTTCCATTTTTCTTGCTTGTGCAAGTTTAATACCAAGTTTAATGTTTCCAACCTTTCTTCGCGGTGTTAAAACCACAACATCTTTATCAACACCTGCAATACGTGCTCGACGTGTAAGAATAGTTGAACTCATACCAACAGGTGGCTGCTCTGCAACAACCGCCACAGGTGGAGGAGCAGCTTTACCAAGGTCCATAAAATCTCGTAATTTCGCCTCATCTGCTTTTGAAAGAACTGTTTCTCCAACTAATTCTTGTAGTCTAACACTTGCTACCTCTGGATCTCCTGTCACCACACCACCAATCCTATCAAGGATAACTCTTCTTTGTAATGCTTCTCGAGGCGATAGGCCTAATGCTTGAGCAGCAGCAACACCCTCTTTGCTTAATGTATCTTCAATAACCTGATCAATTGACATTCTCATCATATCAACAACTACACTTGGTTTAGTATAACCTGTTTGAGACAAGTATCTTTGAGTTGGAGGAGCATCACCTTTTGACCAGAATCCAAGATCAGTAAAAATAAGGTCACCAGCTTTGTATTCTTTATCTCCGATTTTCATATCATTTTTAACAACAGCAAATGCAAGGTCTCCATTATGCCACCCAGCTGCTTCTGCTGCTCTAAGCCCCTCTTCAAGCTGTTGTATAGT
Organism: uncultured Methanosarcinales archaeon; assembly: GCA_964343705.1. Classification (GTDB taxonomy): domain Archaea; phylum Nanobdellota; class Nanobdellia; order Woesearchaeales; family UBA12501; genus JAUSFM01. Next base: position 116,689 of record CAYFJX010000007.1, on the reverse strand, counting down.
TGTCTCAGACATGTACTTAACTGCTTCCTCAAGGTCTTGGAGTGCATGGTGTTTTGTTATATCAACATAGACAACACTATCTTCAGGAAGCAAACCAGTTGCATATGCAGGATTACCACCTGCATCAACCATGCCACCCCATCCTGTTGCTGGAATGACCTCATCAAGTTCTTCTAATGCTTTCATTTCATTCCAGAAAACTGCTGTACGAGTCTCTCCAACCCACACATCCTCACTTGGAAGTAATTTTAATACTTTAACTGCCTTGGTCTCACCATCAGGCATACGCGCTTGGTACACCCCACCAAAGCTACCTTCACCAACAAGTTTTTCTAATGTTACTTCAGGTACACCTTGGTCTTTCATAAGCTGTCTGAACTCTTCTGGTGCAGTGTCAAAGACTTTGTCTAATGCAGCAGGACCAAATGCATCCCAAGCATCAGCAATCTCGTCGTCAGACATTGTTATACGAGGTTTCTTAGATGGCCTGAGGCTCATTGGTTCAAAATCCTCTGGAAGTATCCCCATCCTCCGTAACATAGCTATTTCTTCATCACTTGGGGGAAACTGAACAATTTTTGATTCAGGAAAACCAAATGTATGATAATGTGTTCTGTAAGCAAGCACTTCATCAGCTACTTCAAAAAACTCATCATCAGTTAAAGCTTCCATCAATAATTTAAACGTAGATTCAACAGTACCCTCTTGTTTAGCAATAGCTGCCATTTCTGGCCGTAAACCATTCACATAATCATATTTGACAAGGCCAATCATAAATTGCATTAACAATCTATCCTCTGTCTCTCTTAAAAAACCCACCCAATCTGACTTCTGTGGTGTTGTCAAAAGCTTTTCAAAGGCAACATGAAATGTCTCGTGTCCAGCAAGTCTTTCAAGCTGTTGTGCAGCAATAAATTGTATAGCATCTTCAAACGTGTCAACACGTACATCAGGAAAGAACTCTTTTACTTTTGGCAGCATTCTGTATGCTACGTCAGTGACTTCTTCCTTGCTTGCAAAGGCCCTATACTGTAATACACCTCCTTCAAAGTTTGCTTGAGCAAGAAGTCCAGTTCCTTGTTCTAAATCAAATGGTCGCTGATCATTAGTTAACCCAACATCAATTCCTGCTTTCTTAAAACGTTGTTGTAATTCTGCAAGCACAGGATTTTCCTTGCTTACTCTGCGGTATCCTTGAACAAATTTTTCGTGTGTTCCATGTGGGTTGATTAACAACTTATCAAGTTTTCCACTTGCCAGCATCACTTGTGCTTTACCATCCATGACTGCTTCAAGCTCGTCTGTTGATAATGAAGCAGTATCTGCTGTTGCAGCTCGTTCCCAGTTTCGTGGAGGTTCAACTGTCTGTGCTGGCATGGTTACACGTCTGGGAGTGGGTTTATTATATCGAGCAAATGTTTCTGAAAACATACCAGCACTGGTTTCATCAAGTCCATGGAGTGTTGCATCAAATGCGCTTACTTTTCCTTCTACTTTTTTCAGAAGTATAACTGTGTCACCTGGTTCACGTTTAATTCTGTGTATTTCCATACCAACAGGAGACATATGCTTAATTTCACCTGTTACTTTATTTACAATAGCAAAACTTTGTGTAAACTCAAACTCTGCATCATTAAGCATTTGCATGTTTTTCTTTATTATATCCTCTCTTGCAGGACCAATAGGAACTTGAGGAATCTTCCCTGGTTTTGCTTTAGGACCAGGGAGTGTTGGGGGCATTTTCAGGGTTCTTCTCACAGTTTCCTCTAATGTAACTCTATCCATACCACCCATAACCATAGGAGCAAACTCTCGTAACCTTTCTAAATCATTACCTCTGAAGTCTGCTTTTAGTGCTCCACTATCAACAAGTGCTTGTAACTTTGGTGTTGGTTTTCCAGCTACTAGTAATCCAACTTCATCCCGATACGCTTCAGCAATTTGTCTTAATCTATAGCTCCTGTCTATATCATCAGGTGTCATACGAAGCGCCAGAACTACATGCAATTCATCATTGCTCATAACAGAAAGTTTACCTTCTGTAGACATATGTGTTCCAAGAATACCACTTCTTGAGAGTTTTCTCTCACTTCTTTGAGCTTTTTCAACCAGTTCTTCAAGATGATCAACTGCATCATCAATAGTCCGATCATTAATGACTCTCCAAAAATGTTCATTTTCAGGTGTTACTTTTGCCCAGCTTTCAGCGTCAAAAATAACAATATCTCCTTTTTTGTAAGCCTTGCCATTGATAGTCTGATCTCGGAGTAAAACAAAGTATTGTATGACGTTTGTACCAAACTCTTCATCCTTAGCCTGTGTGAGTGCTTCTCTTAGTTTATCAAGGGTGTGATCTTCAAAAGCTTCAAGAATCATTTTTTGAGGTACTCGTCCTAAAATACTTTCATGAGCATCAATAGGTATGCCATCAACAATATCTAGGATAAGTCCCGGGCCAGGACCATCTCTTGAGCCTGCTTTTACAAATCCATGTTGGCCTATTACTGGTACTCCTGCTTCTGTAAGTGCGTCAATTGCTTCGGCATCTGCCTGGACTCTACCCTTGGCCTTTACAATTACTTCTTTTGTAACACCATCAATTTCCATATGAGTCTTGTATATTACTGCGCTTCCACCCTGTCCTCCAACGTGGTGTGCTCCTACTAGTTCAGGGGTTGTATCAGGATCATATTCTTTTGTTGGTTTAGACGTCATAGTCTGACTTTCTTTCACCTGTTTATCCCATTTCTTTGCAAGATCTTTAGCAAGTTGTTCATCAGACCAACGATCATCAGTAATCCTTCTTGCTTGAGAAATCAAGTTATCAACTTGTTTCTGGGTGAGAATTCCCTCATCAACCAGTTTTTGTAACTTAGTTGGTGTTTCATCCCATTCCAACAAATTAGCTTTTTGTGCATCAGCAAAAAGCGCATCACCAACTCGTTGTACAATTTCTTTATGTTCTTTGTACTCACCTGGAGAAAGTTTAAGAGCAGCAACTGCGTAAAGTTCTTGAGGAGAAAGCTTTGCCACTTCCTGTTGTACAACAGGTGAAGGTGTTATAGCGTCCCACTGTTTTTGTATAGCATCTATCAAGTCTGGATCTTGTTCTGCTGGTAGCACATCTTCAGCTTGCAGGAACTCCTCCCATGCTTTTTGATCAGCAGGCAACATATTTTCCCTATTTCTTATAAAGTACTCTCCTGCTTGCTGTAATTTTGCAGCTCCAGAAGGTATTGATGCAATTGGTTTTAATGCATTTTCTACACGACGTTTTTCAGCGAATTTTTTAACCAACAAAGATCGAAGACCTTGCTTACGACCTTTATCATACTCGCTTATATCTCGTTCTGGGATTGAATCATATTCTAACTCCAAATCTTCAAAGGTCCTACTTTTTCCCTTTTCAATAGCCTCAGTAAACCCTTGCCATTCTTTGTTTGTCTCAAGCGTTGGAAAATCTTCACTTTGAAGAATCCTACGGTGTCCAGGGTCATTTAAATCTAATCCTGTCTTTTGAGCTCGTTCAGCAAGCATCTCGGGAGTAATAGTCCGTGCTAGTTCTTCTTCAAACTCAGTTATCTGGTCGACAACTGGTAAGTCTTCTACTTCCCATACACCACGTTGATAACCTGCTTTTGATTGCGCAGCGTCAATATGCTTTTGGAGTTGTGTTGCAGCGAAGTCAATGTGTTCTGAGGATTGCTTGATACTCATGTCCTTGGTTCCTATATTAATTTCAATATCACTAAATTTCCGAAATTTCCTGAAACGTGTATTTGTAAAGACTACACTACCCTTTGCCAATCCACCAGGCCAATCCTCTGTTAGAATGATCAGGTCATACCCACTTAGAGTAAGATCATACCCCTTCTTATGTGCTTTTTTCAGTGCTGCTTTGTATTGGCTAACAGCCCTCTTAATTTCTGAATCAGATAAACGCGCTGCAACATAGCTAAGGTCACGATCAGTAGTTGTCATACTTCCAGCAATTTCAAGTCCCTTTACTTGCGGTTTTGCAATTGCACGTACACCGTTTACATCGACATCATCATAATGAGGAATAATAGGCACTATCTTACGTAACTCTTCATATTGATCAAGTTGTTCATCAACATCTTGTAGAAATGTTAATTCCATCCTTCCTCTGCCTTCAACTTTTCCAAGGAATGTACTTCCTCGACGGTTTTTTACAGTATCTATTAGAATAGCTCTTGGCAATTCTGGATCACGCGCACCAGTACCTAGTTTGCTCCATTCATGCTCAGGTAAAGTAAAGGAAATATCAACTTCAACAGCGTACATGTTATTGGGGTGATATTTTGTAAAGTCTTCAGGAAGTTCAAGATAATCTCTTAATGCACCCGCCCTGTTCACTTTCCATTCTTTAGCTAGTGTCCAGCCTGTCTTTTTTTGATGGTAAGCATTCATTTCAAGCCATTCTTTTCCATAATCTGACTTAATAAATTCTTCAGCATCTACTGAGCCTGCATTTAGCCAATGCTCTAAATTATCAAATAGTTTATCCTCCTCACCCTGAACTATCCTACAAGGGTGTATTCTACAAATAATATCCAGTTCTTGTGGACTTTGTGGAATTAATTCATACTCTTTTACACCTCTCTTTTTCAAATCTCTCATAAGAGCAAGGTTATCTCTCATGATCATTTCCCTAACAGTTTCTATGTCTCTGATATCGTCGTCAAACGTACGAACAACTGTGGTAACATCAGATCCAGAAGGTGTTGAAATCTCATGTTGAATTCCTTTTCCTTTAGTTGTTAAAACTGGAGAAAGCTCCATTGATTCTTTAAAATCAGGTGTTCTAATTACTTGTAGTGGCGGTTCATCATTTGCTTCTCTAATCTGATTGATTATTTTTGCAATTCTTTCACTATTTGAACTGCTTACAATAAGATGGCATGGTCCAGGAACCTGGTATGCTTGACCAGCCAATGGAGACTTAGGTGATTTTGGTGCACACCCAACAGCTGGGAAGTCAGGATCACTCAAATGTTTTGAAACCCGTGGATCTTCGACCGCAGTGCCGATTACGTTTTTTATATCTGCAGCTTTTACAGCAGTTGAACCTTCAACTGTTCGAACAACATCTCTTGGATCAATGCCATACGCCAATAAGTAGGCTATTCTTCTTTCTCCACCACCCATAAGTAAATTTTGTAAATCTCCTGACATAGGATCTGCACCCTTTTCAGTGAGCATTCTTCTTATGACATCTATATCAATTTGCCATATTTTGTTTTGTATGGCTTTGTCAGTATTAATCAAAGCCGATGTTCTCATTAGCATACGAGCTACATATTCTCGTGACTTTCTTTCAATTTCAATGGCAGACAATTCTTTCAACAGAGGATCAAAGGTAAACTCACCAAAGTCATAAAATACCATTTTGTTGTCTCGAACAACTCCTTGCCAGTCAACTGGGATTACTCCTTCACGCAATACTCCCTCTAGATTTGCTGCAAGATCACCTACTCTATCTGGCGTGAAAAAATCAAAAGCCCCATCTCCTTTAAATTGAGTAAGGCGCTGTCCATCAATATGTTCCATGGCAAGATAGTACATGCCTTCATGTTCAAAAACTCCGTGCATTTCTGGACAATGTAAGTGAGCACATGCAACTTTTGCCATTCTTGCTTCCTCAAAGATTTTACGCTCTGAACCATAACTCTGTTGGTACATTCTTTTAAGAGCAAGGTCATCACCAACTCCAGGAATTGATCCTTTGAAAACAACACTATTTCCATCTGATATCTTTTCTCCAAGTACTACTTGTTTGTTTGTAATTACAGGAACATCTGGAAATTCTTTAGCTGGTTTTAGATCCTGAACAGGTACCTTTTTTGGACCAGGGAATGGCGGACCTGTTGGCCCCCACTTTTTCGTAAGAGCAGCTCTTAAATCAGCATCACTCATACCACCCATTGCCAATGGCACACCTTTACGTAACTCTTCAGCTTCTGTAACTGAGATTGCACCGTCGTCAATTAACCGCTGCATTGCAGGAGTTACTTCACCAGGACTGGTAAAAGATAACTTACCAAGTTCATCTTTGTACACTTGACCAACTCTATCAAGAATTTCTTTTCTTTTTGCAAGTTCTTCAGGACCAATACCCAATATGTTCATAACTTGGAGTGTGTCATAGTCTACCTCTTCTAGGTTAACTTTTGTTGCACCTGTAAACTCTGGAGGGAACTTGTAACCAATACTGTCAGCCTTATAAGGTCCGAAAAATAGACTTCCCCAGAACCCACGTTTATGCTTCTCCATGAAGTCTCTTCCGTCTTTTGAATTTGCAAACTTTATTCCATCAGGATCATTTTTTACCCATACAGCAAATTCATCAAGCGCTGTATCTCTTAACAGTTTTTGTTCACCTAAGTTTGCATCTATTGTAGATAATTGTTGACTGAATCTATGTAGTGCTTCTGTTTGTTCCTGCGCTGCATCAGTTCTCATAAATACATTTAATTGTAATCCAATAGAATCCATGACTTTATCAGCTTCATCAAACCTGCCTTGTTTAATCAAATCTTGTACATATTGTACATCTCCAACAAATGGCACATTAGGAATGTCAAGGGGTGATTCGATATATTTGGGGAAACCAGGCCGCAAGGCGATTTCTTGGGCTATTGTTTCTTCTATTCCCTTTGTTACATCAGGAAGAAGCTGTCCAGATTCTCTTCTGAATTCATCTAATCGCTTCTGCAATTGGGAACTTACCATTTTTGGCTCCATATACTCAGCGGCATAAATACCTGGTCCAAGAAGTGGTGTATTAGGATCTTTTGTCCATAAACCAAAGTCAGTGAGGATAACATCTCCTTCTTTGTACATAACACCATCAAGTACAAACTCTTTTCTAGCAACTGCAAATGTTAAGTCTCCATTGTACCAACCAAGTGATTCTGCACGCAGTAACATCTTTTCAAGGTTTGGTATGGTTTTGGAAGTAAAATGCTGACCTGCATCTAACATGCCTGTTGTTAGTCCCATAAATTTTCGTATGTCAAAGAAGGCAACATTTTCTTCACTGAGCTTGCCGGTCAGATAAGCAGGATTGCCTCCAGTATCTACTATTCCACCCCAACCAGTAGTTGGCACTTCTCCGCTTAAAGTTTCAAGAGCTTCCATTTCATTCCAGAACACTTTTACTCGATCTTCAACAGTAAACGGATCTCGTTTCATAGGGTGAGCTTCTCTTGCATTGGGTAGACTCATAATCTTGACTGCTTTCTCACTTCCATCTGAAGTGGTTACTTCAAAGAAGCCACCAAATTCTCCCTCTGCAATAAATACACCTCGTTTAATCTTTGGTGCTCCTTGTACTCGCTCTCGCAATGCCTCGTCAGCGTTATTGTATAATCTTTCAGGTCGAGGCCCTGAAAATTTCTCTCGCATCACTTTATCTATTTCTCGACGTAGTACTCGCGGAATCCTTCCTTTACTCTGCGCACTTGCAATGTGTTCTGGCGTTGCTGCTGGTGGTAGTACAACTATTTTCTTTAGTGATCCTGCGGGCTGAAGTACATTACTTCTCTCTGCCTCCAAGGACATTGCAAAGAATTCATCCATTGACTCAGCAACAACAACAGGGAAGCAAGGTGCTGCTCCTGCAGCTCCAGTAGCTGGACCAGTTGGTAACGCACAAGCCTCAGTACGACTTCTTACTGTTTGTACAAACTCAGAACTAAATGGTGTTCCTTCACGAAGTTTTTCAGCCTCATCTACACTCATCACACCTTCATCAATAAGTCCTTTAATACCTGGTGTAAATTCTCCTGTGGGTTTAAGGGAAAGTTGTCCCATTTCTTCTCGATAAATTGATCCAATTCTCCCAAGAACTTCACGCCTCTCAGCAATTTCACTTCGACGTAATCCAAGGGCATACCCAGCTTGTAATGTTGTTGGATCAATATAATCAGCCTGGGGCATGCCTAACGTTTCATCAGCAGCTTCGTCAATAGCTTTCTGCAGCCTCTTGAGCATTTTTTGTTCTGCTTCTCTACCTATTGCTGCTATTGCTTCATCATCGTAGACTGATACTCCTTCTGCTTCATCTACATATTTCCTAAAATTATCTGGCTTGAAAACAACACTGCCTTTGTCTGCGTATCTACCATTAATCTTTTTGCTTTGAGTAACAAGAAGTACCTTAAAGTCAATACTATCAGTGTTATGGAAACTCTTATACCCTGCTGCAAGAAGTTTCTCATATGCGATTCGTGCTTGTTTTGCTAGTTCTTTAACAGCATCATCTTTATTCATTCCCCCTCTTCTTAATTCCATTATAGCTCTGCCAATACTTTGTGGATCATAGGTACTCAAGTCAACACCAGACATAGATTCTCGAGCAACAACTCGTCTGCCTGCTACTTGAATGGTTCCATATTCACGCTGGAATGGAATTCCCTCAGGCAGATTTGATTCAAACTTACCAAGCTTTCCGATTTGTGTATCAACAAGATCAAGATGATACCTTCCTTCAATACCTTCCACAACTCCATAATACATGTTTCCTCCAACATCGCTGTCAACCATTCCATGTCTAAATGCCCACCGCTTTGCCATCTCATCAAAATCTTCAGTTCGTGTTCGTAGTTCAAGTGGCAGAACAACTTTGGGTTGCACTATAACTTCGTATCTTTTCCCTTCTAAGAATGCAGGAGGAACACTCATTACATCTTCTGTTATTCCTTGTTCTTTGAATCTTTTTACCCATTCTCTACCATATGTCCGTTTAACCCACTTCTTAATCTTAGGATCTTTCTTAATTGCCTCTTTAATATCCTTAGTAATCTGCTCAAGATCTTCTTGTTTAAACTTACAGGGGTGCATACCACAAATGATGCTAAGTTCATTATCATGCTCTGGCATAAGAACATAGGGTCTTAACCTACCTTTAGCTTGCATTTCAGTAAGCAATTGATGATCTGCATGTCTAACAAGGACGTCATACTCCCTGTCAGTCAGAACTTCAGTAATATCACGTTGCAGAACAAGATCCCCATCCATATCCATAAGATACGAGCTTGCTCCTTTTGTTTCAGCTATTAACACTGCATCTTCAACCTCTGCAGCTCCTGGAATATAGCCTTTCTTTACTGCCGAAGCAATATCTTGTGTAACATCAACTTCAACTGCGTGTATAACTGTTTTCAAAAAGTCTTCAGGAAACTCTTTGATACTTCCACTGAATGTGTCAGAAACAACATCAAAACCCCATACCCAGCCAGGAAGAATATGTTCCTCTCGCCACTTTCGTGCTCCAAACCGATCATTCTTCATGAAAGCTTTCCCTTCCCCACTTCTACGTAGCCAAGCATCAAGACTCTCTAATGCTTCATCCATGTTTGCAAAACTACATGGAAATCGTTTACATATTGCTTCTAAGTCCTGAGGAATTTCAGGATGTATCCGTACAGTTCCCACTCCTTTCTTGGTTACTTCTTTACTTATAGCTGTAACAATCTCCATTACATTAACATGCCGTGCAGTATCATCAAGTTCAGGATCAATCACCAATTTTGCGCTAGCATGATGCTCATCAAGTATAGTTATAGTACCTTCAACACCTCTTGTCTGTACAGATGTTGTGAACTCAGTTTGCCCAGGTATTTCTTTTTCAGGTCCTTTCTTAAAAGCATCCATTAACTGCTGAGGAGCCTCACCGCTTTTTTGTGCAAGTGTAATATCATCAGCTGTTGCACCAGGAGGAAGCACCACAATCCGGTGATGCTTAGGCTCTCCTATCAATAATCTTGCATTCTGATCCTTTGCTGCTTTAGTAAACTCTGCAAATTCATCTGCTGTTTTAGCTACAACAACTGGATGACATGGTGCAGCACCTGCAGCTCCAGTAGCAATCCCAGGCAGCTTACATGGTTTTGCTCGTGAAACAAGTGAAACTTTAACATCCTCAGGTATATTCTTTGCAACAGCCTTAAGCAAATCCTCATGTGCCATACCACCCATTGCAATAGGCACACCTTGTCGTAACTTTTCTGCTTCATACGCTGATAGTAATCCTTCATCCATTAATTTTTGTATACCTGGTGTTACCTCACCTGCTTCCTTAAATGATAATTCACCAAGCTCCTCAGTAAAGATCTTACCCACTCTATCAAGTATTTCACGTCGTTGCGCAAGCTCTTCAGGTGTTACACCAAGCACGTGCATGACTTGTAATGTTTCATAATCAACATCTTCAAGTCCTTCAGGAACTTCTAATGCTCCACGACGAGTTCTACTAAACTCACTTATAATTCCTGCTTCTGTAGTAATTTGATTGCCTGCATCATCAATAACATTCCCTCGTTTCATTGGTTCATAATTGTCTTGAAACATTACTCCTTTTGCAAGCCTCTCTTGTTGACTTATTACCCCACCTTCACTTGTAGCAAGTACACCACCGTTTCCATTAATCATCTTTTGTAATGGTCCAGGATCACCTGTTTTTAATTCAAGGCGTAGTTCTTGCACATTTTCTTTTACAGCTTTGTAGATCTTGTTTGCTTCTTGTGGTGTGTAACCAGCATTATCTAAGTAGTTCATGAACCTTTCTTTATCTTTCACTAAATCCTCTACTTTTTCAATGACAGGCATAAACTGTGCTCGTGCACGATCTATTTGGAATTCACCTGTGTAAGTCCAGTCTTCCTTACTAAAAAATCCCATGATCCAATCATTTCCATAGGATAAGGTGTCTTCTAATCCTTCTCTTGATTGATCTGCTACTAGTTCATGTGTAACTGGGTAGTCTAACATACCGAGGAATGCTTGTTCCTCGTCAAAACGAGCTATTTTTATGTACGTCGAAGGATCTGCTCCAGCTTTGTGTGGTAATTTTACAAACCCAAGTTCTACATCGCCAACTCTGAATATAAGATTAAATATTGCTTGTTGTTGTGCTTGCGCTGTTATTTCTTCCATTTCACGCATAGTAATCTCACCAGCACCAAGCATCTCTTGAAGAGCCTTATTCAGATCATATGGTGACTTACCTAATTGTTGATACCCATGAATCCATTCAGCTTCAATAACTCCCGTACCATCAGCAAACTGAAGTCGACGTATATCAGGTAATAACACATTTTCAAACACATCATTTAAGAGACTTACCGTAAGAATCGTTCGCCGACCAGCATCTTCTGGTCCAACAATATTATTTGAATGCCTCATGTTTGTTGTTAATGGATTGGATGAATCAAGTTTCCATACAACCCGACGTCCATCTTCATACACAATTACTTTTGCTGTCACGCCACTCTTTGTTTCACCCCTAACTTGTCTTGTTGTTCCAAGCAATTTATCAAGTAATGAACCTTTGATAAAGCCATACTCATTCATCTTAGAACTATCACCTGCACCAATTTCAATAACATCTTTCACACCCATACTCTTAAGTTCAGTTTTTACTGCATCAGAAATATCAGGACGGTCATAAATACCCATTTCACGACCAGCACGCTCAAGAATAGCTTCAAGGAATTCACCATTGTCAGTTGATGGTTCTACAACAGCAACAAGACGTCCTGGTGGACTTTGTGCTAAAGCTTCAGCTGGAATAGGTGGTGGTTGTACAGGATCAACCTCAATGATTGGAATTTCATCAGGCAACTTTTCACTCTTCAGAGGAGCTTTCTTTTTCAGTTTCTTTAATCTCCTGACGTCATCAAGTGGTATTTCTCCTTTCAAAGCTTGTGCAACATCAAGAGGGTTAATTCCATTTTCAAGCAAAGAGTCAACAAGAACACGAGGACGAACACTCAATGATCCAGCAACGAGTGGCTGGAAACCTAATTCAAGCAATGCTTGTTCTAATTCCTTTTCAGGTAGATCATAGAACTTAGCAACAATTTTCCCTACTTCATCTGTTTTGATTTTATACTTCTTTTTTGCCTTTATTGCAGTCTTAGCACGCTCTGCAGTGTCCTTTAGTCTATTGATATGATCATCAGCACTAGTGCGAATAGTTGTTCCATGCTGCCAGTCTTCAAAGTCAAAGAAGATAACATCACCTTTTTTCATTTTTCGACCATTAACAACTTGATCATTATTCAAGATTCCAAAATTAAGATCATGAACATTCCATCCCTTTTTCTCTGCTGCTTTCAAATGCTTGCTTAATTGTTTTAATGCACGTGGTGACAATATTTCAGCCAGTTCTCCATGACTATACTCTATAAAACTAGTGTACGGCTTTATATCAAGAATCTCCATTGCAATGGCAGGATTACCATCAATGTCTACTGGAAGATATCCACCCGGAGCTGGAACAATCTTTCCAACAGCATGTCCTTTTGCTGCTTCATCGTAAATTTTTTGAGCAACAAGAACCTGTTCCATACCTAAGCGTGTCTCCTCGCCAGGACCACCAGCTACACTGGGTGTATATACCACTTTAATGGCTCTGTCTCTATCTACCCCTTGTACACGTCCTCTAAACATGGCACCAAAAGTTCCTACACCCGATTCTGAATCGCCTTGCACAGCAATCTCCTCTAAGATAACTGCTTGAGGAACATCTTGTCTAATATTCTGCGTGTGTTCAAATGGAAACTGTCTGAATTCTGCTGGTAATGTGTAGGTTATGTCAACTGCAACAGGATACTGTTTACTTCTCAAGAACCTATCTGGGAAATTCAATGCATCCAAACTCATTCTATCGACGTCAACTGGCTTTCCTCCAAAGAGTTTTTTAAGACCTGCCCACAGTCCACGTTCTTGGAAATGATCATACCATAACTCTCCTTGTGGACTTTCCAACCATTTCTTACCATGCCGACCTGTTAACCATTTTCCAAAGTCACCCATAACTTCAGAACGATCAGCTTTAAGTGTACAAGGTCTTAGTCTACAGAGTGTTTCAAGTTCACCTGGTATTTTTGGGTGTGCAGTATAAGATCTTGCACCCATTGCTTGTAATGTTATAGCTAGGTTTTCATCTTCTGAACGTAGTGCTTTTCGTGCTAATACTGTGTCTGCTTCAGTGCCAAGAGCAAAACTATATGATCTGTGCACACTAAAGCTTCCATCTTTTTCAATAAATATTCTATGCCTGAAACTTTCGCCATTATCAAAGCCACCAAGACTTTTTCCTGCTTCATCATAGTGGTGTCCACGAATAGTAAACATTGATCCTCCACCTTCTAAAGCAGTTTTCTTAACTGTAACATCACGCGCATCAATGCTACCTGGGAGTTTTGTTTCTTGTTCAAATGCGCTATCAAGTAACTTTAAGGCTTGATCATCTGTTACTTCCTCGCCTGCTGCAATAGCTCTTTTAGCTGCGGGTAATGTTTCAGGAAGTTGTGCAACTGGAGGCATTGTATCTGGTAGTGGTGGAACATCGAGTGTTACGTCGTCAGCAACACGTTGCCCTGGAACTTTTGCAACTTCAGGTATACTTGGTGTTGGTAGATTATGCAAGCTTGTCTTTGCACCTTCTTCCATAAGAGCCTGAGCATCTATTTGAGTATCAGCTCGCCCTAGTACATCTACTTGGCCAGTTTTTGGCTCCATAACAATTTTTATATCATCAGGCAATACAACTCGCGGTACCTCATCAGCTCTTCGTATCTCTTCAAGTCCTTCAGGGATTGGTGGAGCAATTAGTTCTGGCTCTGATAGTGCTCTAAACCGTTGTATGGTTGCTCTGGCTGTTTCTTCACCTGCTACTTCTCCCATTAAACCAAATTCTCGTTCTGTAATACGTAATACTGGTTCAAGACTACCTTCTCTTGGAATAATTAAATTAATTCCTTGTTGTGCCTCGTCTGATACCACCTCAAACCTTCCAATATCAAGAAGTGCACCTGTTTCAGGATCAAACCATGCAGAAAGTTGTCCTCTGTTATCATAACTAGCTGCTTGTAAACGTTGTACACCTACTGCAACATTTCTTTTATGAGCTTCCTCTAAACGCTTTGCCCTACGCGCTCTCATGGCAGGTGTTTGAACTGTTCGCTTTGCTGCCTCTGCAGCTGGTTGAACAGCAACACGACCCACATCATCCAATGGAACTGCTTCAGCAACTCTTTTCTCAAGCCTTCCTAATTCATCAGATTGTGCAACTTCTTGTATTTGTTTTCGTAGCGCATAATCAGCTATTGTATCAGTTGCTTTTCCTTCTCCTGCAGCTGCTGCTAGTCCTTCGACTGATCCTTTGTCAGTTGCCCTACCAACAAGGTGTTCAGCATTGCCTACTGGTGCAACTGGTGAAGGTTGTGCATTATTGTCCATAATCTGCGATGCTCTTGCTAAAGGAGTCTCAACAGCTGCATCATCTAAATTATGCACTTCTTCTATTTCTTCAATGATATCATCAATATCTAACTCTTCATATTCATCAGCAATATTGTCAAGCGTGTCAGTTGGACCACATGGAGATTCACATATTGCAAGTTTTTTTGTCTTTCGTACTGGCTGATCCACATTAGCAGCCTTCATAACTTCATCATCAATATTCGCAGCAACATGTATTTCATCATCAATGTTTGCTGCAAACTCTTGTGTTGCACGCATTGCATCTTTAACAGCGTCATCAGCAAGAACTTGCAGTTCAGCAAGTCTTTCAAGCTCGCCACGTTCAAACTGGTTTAGTTCTTTTCCTTCACTTAACTTACGCGTAAGTTCTTGTGTTCTCTCAACAATTTGATTTCGAAGACTACCAAGCTCCTCAATTTCTGACTTAGATAGTTTTGCTCCTGCTTCAAGTGCTTTAAATCGTGCCAATCTTGATTGAATACTTGTACCCACTTTTTTACTAAAGTAATTATCAACAAGAAGTCCTAAATGCTGACTATTTTCTAATTCTTCAGTAAGTTGATTTACTTTTTTTGCAGTGGCTCGTACCACACTTGGATCACCAAGATCTTGCGCCTTCTGAAACATCTTTAATTGTCTTTTCAAATTAGCATGAGCAATCTTACTTTCCTTAAACGCAAAGCTTGGTTTTAACCGCCATCCTGAAAATCCTCTATGTTTGTTTAGCGCTTTTTCTGCTCTGAGGACTGATTCAAGTTCTGTAACTTCCTGTGCTATACGTTTCTTTACTTCATCACTACCTCTAAAGTTTTTGAGTGTTTTTTTAGCATTTTGTAATGCTTTTCTGGTGGGACTTTCAACAAATTGTGGCTTTACTCCCAAGTATCCCCCTTTACTTAAAACAACATCATGTCTTTTAGCCCACCTATACATATTACTAGGAGTTTCTAGTGCAGCACCACCAACAGACTTAAACGCTTTCACAACAGGTCGTGCAACTGGTTCTACAACACGTGCTACGGGGCGTCCTATGGCAACAACAGGTCTTACAGCAGTTTTACCAATTGCAACACCCACTTTGCCTAGTTCAACTAATCCTTCACCATGATATATACCAACATCAGCAATACCTCTTCCTATCCCTTTCCCTGCTTTTATCACTCCTCGTTTTACTTGTCCACCACGTTTCACCGCAACTGTACCAACTTTCTGCAGATTCTTACCAAACCTGCCTGCTGCAGCCATCTTTGTTACGCCTACAGCTGCTGTTGCACCAACTCCAATAAGTTCAATGGGAAGTGTTACATCTACAAACTTACCTAGTTCTTCTGTTGCACCATATTTTGAGAATTTAGGGTTAGGACCTGGAAGGGCAACTTCTAAACTTGCGTCTTCTGCTTGCTGCAATGCTTTTGTGAGACCTTTTCTTTGACTTAATGGAAGATGTCTAAATCGTTGATTAAGGTATGCATACTCTTCACGAGCTGCTGAAGGATCATCACCATGACGTATTGCAATTTCTTCTGCATTGGCAATGGCTTGTTCCATGAGCATACGATCATTTAGTGTTTCCCCTTCAGTTCCTTTTGTAACAAAGCGTAAGTGTCGAGCATCATAACTATCTTGATTACCAAGTTGAATTTCATCACCAACAATTTTTCTCTTTGCAGCCAGAGGCATAGTTCTCCATTCTTCAAGGGTTACCCCTTTGTTTAGAGCAATACTTGTTGCATGTGAAGCTTGCAATAACTCTCCGCTAAATTGGTCAGTTCGATCCCATCTTTCGTCTGAGTGAGGATGTAGTTTTGCATAGACTGATGCTTTCCATGCCCAATCATACTCATCTTCTTGTCGTTTTGCTTCACGATGTGTAATTCTAACGCCTGTTTCTTCATCAACAACATTTCCATAGTGAGCATCACGCACTTTCTTCAAAAGTTTTGCATGCTCTGGCTTGTCAATTAAATCAATTTTTAACTGTCGTGCTTGAGCTCTAATTCGTGGATTCTTACTTTTTTCAAGCTTGTCATAGTATTTCATGGCACCATCTTGCTTGCTAAAACGACCTGCCCGTGCTTGCATCTCAAACTGCATAAGTGCTTTTTGATCACCTTTGACTCTCTCAATAAGTTGATTTGCAATGTTCACGTCTTGTTGCTTTAATCCCTCTCGTACACTAATTGTTGACATTGCAATGCGTGCTTGTGCTGCTGCATTTCCAGCATTACGTTGTTGTAATTGTGCAATTTCTTGTTCAAACTTGTATCGTTGCCTATCAAGTCGTGCTCGATCAGTTTTTAGATTTGCACTTTCTTCAATCATTGCTTTCCATTTCTCTTGATCTTTTTCCTTGTTGATTGCATCTTTAAGCTCTGCAATTCTTCTATCTTTAGCACGTATCATGACGTCGAGAGAACGCATTTGTTTACCCATGCTCTTTGCTTTTGCAAGGTCTGCTTTAGTATCTACTTTAACTGCTCGCAGACTTTTCTTGATTTTTTGTTGTTGAGCAACTATTTTCCTGTAAGCTTTTTGATTATCTGCAATAGCTTTTTTCAGATCTTTAGTTTCCTTACCATCCAAATTACCAGCAACAACAAGTGCTCGATTTAATGCATTAGCACTTTGCAAATTTGTCTTTTGCAATTCTTGATATGCTTTGTAGAATTCTGCATTACTACTTTTCATAAGACGACTACACGCAGGGTTAAGACAAGCACCACTTGGTGACATTTTTATGTTAAACCGTTTACTAATGCTCTGTGCTCTCCTTTGTGCTTCATCTTGAAGGCCCATTGACTTTTTTAGATAACCATCATATTGTTTATTGCTTAACTTAGATAGGTCAATTCCAGTCTTAATTTGTTGAGATTCGCCAAGTATACTCTTTCCATTAAGTACTAAACCTACTGCTTTTGTTTTTCCCGATACTTTACTTTCATACCTTCCTATGCCTTGTTGACTTATTCCAAAGTAGGTTTTTTGACCTTCTGCTTGTAAATAGAGCGGAGTATGAATTGCAAGTGACGAGCTTTTATCTGCATTTACAACAGCGCCAAGTGTGTTAAGATTTGCTTGAGGAATGTCAAATGTTACTTTTCCTGCTTTTACAATGGCTCGCATTTCCAACTGTGTCTTTTGTAACGATGCACTTTGTCCTGCTCCAGCTTTTTGGTATAATCCAATATGTTTCTTAACCTGAACAGCTGTTCCATCCTTACACCCTTTACAATCTATTGTTAAGAAGGCATCATTACCTGTTTTACGAACATAGGAACCATCTTGTGTAGTCGCAGCGTCATAGTTTGAATCTTTATACAATCCTTTGCCTGATACAATAAATGATTCAGATGCAGGATCTAATCCATCACTGGTAAAGTCAAATGTTGCTCCTTTTGTAGCTCCGCTAAACGAAGGTTTGTACCTATCTGTACCAAGAACTTCAATTTCACCATTACTATCTCTTCCTGTCTGATAATGCCGTACTTGTACTTTTCCTTTAGTGTACACACTTGCGCCACTGCCTTGTTGCTTAATCCACACTTCGGCGCTTTGAGAAGAGGAAGGTGGGGCCTCTCTCCGAAGCCCCTGAGCTTTTTCACGCGCTTCTTCAACACTCGCTACATTCGAGGGGACAAGCCTAGAAGTAGGACTGGTTTTATCTAAGTGCGTAAGTACAAACTCACCTTCTGAACGTGATTGACCTTTAGAAATAACACCTATTCCTGTCTTTTTGTCGACGAGAATTGTTTCTCCTGTAGTTTCTTGGTCTTCTGCGTCAATGTTTTTCCTTGATGCATCTTTTCCAGGTATTGCAAAGGTGTATACTTCCTTTCCTTTGCCTTTAATCTGGAAGTTACCATCAATGTAAATATCTGGTGTGTTAAGCTCAACATCACTCTTGTCACCAGTTGAAACATCACCATTTTTGTCAACTTTTAATTGTGGTGCTGGATCACCTGGTTTTATTTTTGGTCTAATGGTAAAATCATGAGGAACACCATTGACCATGAGTGTTCCTTGGGCTTCTCCTTCAATAGTTGCTGTTCCATCTTTGTTTATTTCAATTCGAGTATTACTGCTCTGTTTTTGGACACGGTGTGTTTTTCCTTTACTGTCCTTTATGGAAAACATTCCATCTTTGTAAGAAATATCAGTCACTCCAGTTCCTGCAAAGGTTGTTGTAAGAGTTTTTCCTTTACTAACATGAGAAATAATAAAATCATCTTTCACTGCTTTAATATTTTTTATACTTGGATTTTTGAGCTCAGAGAGCTTTACTGATTTTGTTCCAGAACGTAGAATAGTACCATCATACACTAATTCTTGAGCTGATTCATCAATGGTTATGGGTATACTGTGTTTTGCGCGTAAGAACTCCTGTGCACCTTCCCTTGCCTTGTTAATGGCGTCTGGAAGCTTAAAAAACTGGTCAGCAATATCAATATTCTTTAGTACATTCTTTACATCACTAAAAAACGCTGCTTTTTGTTCGTCATCCATAGCATCATATGCTTCTTGCGATAATGCAGCAAGAGTACTGGTTGTTCTGTCCTCTTGCGTTGCTGCATGAACAGCAACAGTACTCAGTAAAAGTGTAAGTGCTAAAGCTACAAGAAACTCTACATACATCCCTCCCCTTTTTTGCCTCATTTTTTTGTTTGTGTTGACTATCCCGAGTCTTCACACTTTAATCTTCAATTATGAATCGTGATTGTACCTCTGTTGCCAGACCTCGTGAGTCAGTAGCAGTTATTGTTATTCCGAACGTGCCGGTTTTTGTTGGAGTAAAATTAAGTAAGCCACTGGCTTGTAATGGAATCTGATTGTTACTTGGTCTAAACGTGACTAAGTCTCCTTCAGCATCTGTTGCTTTGAGTGTGTACATAAAAGGAACATCCTTTCTTAGTACAAAATCCTTGTTATTCACAATACTTGGAGCTGTGTTTGCCTTTACATTCTCTTTACCAGCGCTGTTTTTAATTGCAAACCAAAAAATAAGTGGCTTACCATCAATCCAAAACTCCTCTTTATCATCATATATAGAATATGCTGTTGCCTCGTCGTCAAATGGAACAACAGAAATCATAACAGTGTGTTTATTGTTTAATGCAAGTAGTTCTGGAAAGTGCGCTGTACTTGGGTCTTCTTGAATTATACTTGCTATTTTTTCTGCAATTGCATGAAGTGCTTCTAATCGAAGTGGTACTTCATATCTAAACTTCTCAATTGCGTACGTGTTTTCTTCAATAGAAAGATCTAAAGGATAAGTAATCTCAAATAAAACGCGATCTTTTGCAAGCGTTGCCTTAGTTTTGGGCACTCCTTCTGTGATTACTATTCCTTCTTTGAAAAATGCTGAGAAATCAGTACATAAGGGTAAGTTGTCATTTACATATTGAGCAAGTTCAACCTCTAGTTTTGCCTTGTTCAATCCTGTTTTTTCACTGTTAATCAAATAATAAGGTAGTGCTCGCTCAAACGTGACCAAATTTGCATCTTCAAACCCTTCTTGTGCATATTCATTGTCTTGGTAGTATCGTCCGCCTTGGTATGCAATTAGGTAGACACCAGGTGTTGTAACCTCTTGTACACAATCTTGAACATAGTTTTCTACTATCTCTGTTTGCAAGGGAACTTCTTGTCCTTCTGGCCTCTGAACAGATTCAGCTTGGGAAAACAGCCAAAGAGCACTCACAATAAGCAGAACTATACCTACTACTACAAAAGTACTGAGCTGTCCCCTTTTTTTGTACATTAGTACTTGTTTTTTGGGCTTTTCTATTTATAAAGCTTGTGATGGTTAAAGAGGTAATTCCAATTGTTCTTGGATAGGTGCTTTATACGTATCGAGAACATAGCGTAGCCATTCTTCAGAAGACATAAAAATTCTGTGTAGTAGTTTTATATTTAAGCTTTCCTATCAAATGCAACAAATCCTTTTTATCCACTTAACAATAGTAAACCACCAAAAGGTTTATAAATAAGCATATACAAAACATAAATAAACATGCAAGCCACAGCACTAAGAATGGATGAAACAGCAAAATCATATCCAATTATTGATAGATTTTATGATAGATATATTGGAACTTTGTTAGGATTATCTATAGGTGATGCATTAGGCATGCCATTGGAATTTCTTACTGAGGAAGAAATAAAACGAAGATATGGAGAGAAAGTTACTCATTTTGAGGAGCCATTTCATGATCATCCTAACGCAAGTTTAGTATCTGGACAATATACAGATGATACTCAAATTGCAATTTTTCTTGCGGAGACGTTAATTGAAAATAGTGGATTTAATGTTGAAGATTTTACCAATAGGCTTGTAAGCTCGGGAAGTAAACTACGTGGTCTTGGAAGAACCACAAAAAGGATGATAAAGCGATTAAGAAAGGACAAGAAAAATTCTGGAATATATAGTCTTGGTTGTGGTCCATTAACGCGAGCTATCCCGCTTGGATTGTGGTATGAGATTTCTCAGCAAGAATCTTACGCACTTATTAGTGATGCTTTTGATAGTGCAAAAATTACACATACTCATCCAGAAGCATTAACAGGAGCTGCACTTGTTGCAGGACAGATTGCCTACCTAAAAACCGAGGATCCGAAAAATTTTAATAGGCAAAATTTTTTAGATTGGTCACAAACATTCCTGGAAGTTGTTGATAAATTTTACGCATCAGAACATGTTTCCTCAAGCATACATGGTGTTTTGAGAGATGTTCAAACTGCTTTACCTTATTCATCAACTGGAGCAAAAAAAATTTTGAAGAATGGTGGTAGTGCATCAGATGTTTTAGGTGTGGCATTATATTCTTTGTTGAAAAACACTAATTTTGAATCAACAATTAGTTGTGCAGTAATGTTTGGGGGAGATGCTGATAGTCATGGAGCTTTAGCTGGTGCTTATGCAGGAGCGCTCTATGGCAAACAAGATATACCTATGAACTTATCTGAAAAGGTAGAAAATGCACAAGAAACTGAATTAATTGCTCAACAATTATTCTCACATTAAGGAATCATATCAAGAGGAATATCAATTGCATTCTCTAACCCAACATAATTATAATAACCCTCAGTTGTACTACCAACACCTAAATCATTAATATTCACTAATTTTGCCTTTGTTTGAGCAGGTATTAATGGATCAGTTGTAAAAACTTTGTAATCTTCAGGAGAAACAAGAATTGCCTCTATTTCATTAAGATCAATCTCTGATTCAAACCGAATTTCTGGAATCGCTGATGCTCTTCTCCCCCCTATTTTTTTAACAGGAATAATTTTTCCTTCATTTTGTACAAATGTGGTGTAGTAAGATCTCAATAAAGCTTCATCAGTTATAGTATTACTTTTAACTTCAACAACATCATCATAAACTATTGAGTCAAAGGGATTAGCCTCAAAATCTCGTGCTTTCAGTACATCTTTTCTCGCAACAAACACAGGCCCATCTTTTCCAATAGCTTCAAACGGTCCACCTAAACTAAAAAAGACTTTATTTTCCAATCCTTTTTCAGCGTAATACCTATTAGTTCTTCCTTGTCTTTTTGAAGATAATATTTTTCCATCACGAAGAATAGTTCCTGTTGTTTCACTGCTACGCATGTGACTTGGCTTTAGCTTTTTGACAGTTTCTACGGCTTTAGATCTCAAGTGTTCATTCTTTGTAGGATCCAATCTCGTACCAAATACAAGAGAGGCACGCTCTAAGATTTCATCAAACGCATGTTTCCTTTCTATCACAAATTTTGTTAATGCATCTATATCTTGAGGAAGAAAAGAGTCCTTATCTGTTAAAAGTTTTGCAAACGCATCATCAAACTTACCTTCTTCCACTAGATTATACACCTTATTTATATGCTTCTCACCTTTTCTTGCAGCTCCAGGTCCCAATTTAATTGGGAAATCAGTCCTAGAGAAGCCGCTTTTACCACCAAACCCTCTTACATTCCTCCCACCATCATCCTGAGCAAGCTTATCCATTTTTCCCTCACGACCAAGTGTATTTTTAGCTCGGTTAACCTCTCGTTGTATTGCTTCAATAAGCTTACGCTTAGCTTTATTTGTTAAATGATACGTAGCCCTCACTCTTTGAATCATGTAAGTACCCCATTTCTCAATAATAGAAACATGTGACCCTCCAAACCTAACACCTTCCTCCACACCAACAGCTGCATGTTTCAAAACAACAGCCTTCTGAGCTGTTATCACACCTTCATCAACCAATGCTTGCATCCTTGGTGTCAGCTTGCCAGTCCGAGCCATTTTTGCTGAATCATCAAAAAACACATTAGCAACACGAGTCAACGCCTCAGGTGTGATCTCATCAGGTGTAAACTTACCAATGCTCTGCAATTGTACTTCACGACCACCAAATTCAGCAATCATCTGCACCTGCTGCTTTCCAGCACGCTCTAAAGCATGAGGCGGCGATTCATCAATAAAGCCTGTTTTTACAACCTGCACTTGTTCTGCGCCAGCTGAATCCAGCGCGTCATTCAAGCGTTCAACACTTGCAAGTTCTTCAGCACTGTCAACTTCAAACTCAGGAACACATCCACCGCCTTTTCTTGTACGTGCAGCAAATCCAAGTATGGGACATTTTTTCCCTCCAGAAACATGGACTTTGTCAAGTGCTCTACGAACATCTGGATCTCGGGCTACATGACCAAACAATTCATTATTGTGTTGTATAACACTCTCAGGTGCACGAGGGGGTGAGACTGTTAATTCATCAAATGTTTTGAATCTTTCTTTAGCAGGTGTATGCTTTGGTACAAAGTCAGCTACAGTATCAGCATCTGGTCGCATGTTTCCTCTCTTAAGAGGATCTGAGAAAACCTTAACACGGGGTCCTACTTTTTTACGCGCCTTAAGTGCTGTATAGGTTCCATCACTTTGTGCAAGTAATCGTCCGCCATTGTCAATCATAGTACGTAAGTCACCTGGCACTCCAGCCTCAATTTCACGTCGAGCATTTGCAACTCGGTTCTCAATACGTTTAAACATCTTTTGAGCTTCATCATGTGTGTATCCTGCGTCAGTATACTTTTTCATAAACGCTCCTTTATCACCGATCATGTCTGCAACTTCATCTACAGCTTCTGTAACGTGTGCTCTAAACCTCTCTGCATCAAACAAACCATCATTGTAATAGTCTGCTTTGTTAAAGAAACCATACACACTATCTGTTGTACTTGAAAGATGGGAATCACCAATTTCATGTAGTACTTCATAGTCAAGCATTCCTTTCATTGTATCTGGATTAGGTTCAACAACAAGCTTTAATGACCCATCAGGCATACGTTTGAACTTGGTACCTTGATTAGTAAAACCAAGCAAATTATTCCTCACACCTTGCTTTCGTAACATGTTTCCAAGTTGCTCTGCTTCCTGTGCTGTAATCTTACCCGCATCTTGGAGATTCTTGAGGTTGTTTCTCATTTCTAATGGTGTGACACCAAGATCTCGCGCACCTTCAATAACTTCTTTTTCAACATATCCTGTGCCATCTGAAAATTTCTTTCTTCGTACCGCTGGAACAAGTACATCATCTGATTCATCCATAATCCCTGCCATTGCCATTTGTTTTCTACCACTGTCTTCTGCACCAAGCTGGCCTTTTGCTCTAATCTTTGCTGTTGTTGGATTTGATGTATCAATTTCCCAGGTGACTTTTCTTCCATCCTTTTTGTGCACAAGCTTTGGTCTGTCAAGACCAAGTTGATTGACTGCACTACCAGGCTCACCAATTTTTCCAATGCTTGGTGCTAACACATCGGCGTCACCCATGGCTTCAACATCAAGATCATCTAGTACATTTCTAACTGAATCATCAATATCATTTCTGTCAGCAATTCTTGTCAATTTTTGTGGAACATCCCTTGATCTTGTAACAGGAACTGATGGTGCATCATAGAGACGAGGATCACCAGGAGAAGGTGTGCCTGCTGTTCTTCCAATAAAAAACTGGTCAATAGAAGCAAGCAGCTCATCTTTAGGACTGCTTCTTCCAACAAGTGCCCCTTTAGTCAGGCTAAATCCTCCTATTTCTGAGAATTTCCCCATGTTTTCTATCTTCTTTACATTCCTACGACCAACAACAAAATGAGAAATAACACCTGCGTATTCATCCTTTACACCGTAGAGGAATATTTCTGCTTTTTGCCCTGGATGCTTAATCTCATGCATGGTTGCAAGAAACGTCGGGATGGTTCCCTTAAAGCCTGTATCTGTAAAAATAACATCTTCTGCACCCAAATGAAGTTGAGAATAGATTCGTTCTGCTTCACGTGCGAATTCTGAGTCAGATTCTAATACTATTTCGAGTTTCTTTCTGAATTCCCTACGAAACCTTAATCTAGCCTCTTCACCCTTAAGTTCAAGTTCTTTGATCATATCCCAACTATCAACAAATATACCTGTCTCTGTGCCATCAGGATATTTCTTGTAAATACTACTATACACCAACCCCTGATCAAGCAGTGACTCATCCAATATAAGAGCTGGATTAGTACTAAGTTCACCAAAGTACACAAGCTTTTCACCCTCTGTCATCATGCTCTTTCTGCTTACATACGCTATATCAACTGATTCTGGACCATGCCTTGCCATGCGAACTGAAACTGCCGGCTCAATATCACCCAAGAGCCCGATAACTCTTGCATTAGAATCCAATTCACTTGATTTGATAAGCCTATCAAGATGTCTATCAAACTCAAGTAATGTTTCAATATTCGCTTCAGAAACAGCTGACACGCTTCCTTGGCCTTTTTGTCTCACCAAAACTGTTCCCATCATGTCCAAAAGTTCTGACGATGAAATACCCTCCTCTGAAAGAATATGTGACAAAACATCCTGATGAACAGCCTTTAATTTTTCAAGATCAAGCATATTTTCTATATGAAACTCAGAGCTTTGTTTTTTAATTTCATCACCTAACCTCGTCATCAATTGTATTATTCTTTCTTTTTCACTTTGTGACATGGCAAGTTGGCCCACCGCCTTCTTAACTTTATCAGGAGAAAAATAATTCCTACCTTTCATCTCTTTGTCAAGATAAAACAAGTCCATCAATGACACAATAGTTTCTTCTTCGCCGTACTTGTCAGCTAATGATGTTATTTCCTTGTTAACAAGAGAGTCAAGGGATGGCTCCTGAGCAGTGACTCTAAGCTTTACAGCCAGTGCTTCTTTATGTTGTTGCACTGGAACAGCACGCTTGGCTTCAGGGAAATGTATGTTTATACGCTGATACACTTTTTCAAGGTCAGCAGCATCACCACTCCGACTAACACGAAGCGGCACATCACCTTCCATGCGTTGGCCCAGCCGAATTTTCTCTGCAGCAACAAAATCATCTATAGAACTTACATCTACTTGCTTCAGAGCGCCAAAAGTACACGCTTCAGCAGCGTATGAGACTGGAATAAACATAAAGAAACTCAAAAGTAAAAGATTCCAGACTAACACGCCCATTTTTCTTCCACTACTGTCCTTCATGTACTTCTTTTTTCAAACATACAACATATATAAATTTATTCACAATGATTAACCATCAAATAGTGGTAAATATGGAAAGATTTAAATAGGGAGCCTTCTTTACAAACATATGCTGGAACTCGTTGTAGAAGTAGATTGTGAAACTCTTGCAGGTAATGATCCTTTTAGAATGAGCAGTCCAGTACTACATGATAAAGCCTTTCAATATTCAAGTCTAATCGGAGAATATGCAACAGGTATAATTCTTACTGAAGAACCGGAATTAAGCATATCTATTATTGCAGGAAGCAATTCAGGTTCACAAATAATTGATTCAGAACATTTAAAAGCAATATCTCAAAGTGATGGAATGAGCAAAAGATTAACTTTAGAATTTGATGAAAAAAAAGAATTGCTGGTAAGCAGAATCAAAGGCCTTTTTGACATCTTCACACAACTAGCAGAAGCACAATACAAACCAGGAGAAATTCCTGAGGATGCTAGATTACAAGATGTTTTTGTCTCACACCATCCAACAAATCTCTTCCTATTTGAGACTCCCAATAGTATTCAATATGTACGCTTTACCAGGGATACAGGTGAAACAAGAACATACAAGTTAACACCACAAACCACTTCAAAGGACTGGCTCGTCATTCTGGGCGAGTTAAGCTATTTTGGCAGAGGAAAAAAAGCAGTATTCGCACGGCTAGATGAACGATTCGGCAAAGGTAACTGGGCACAGCACTGGTATATGGATGGAGAAGTAATTGCTAAGGACAAGGTTATTCAATTATATGAAGATGCTTATTTTCATTTTCTACAAGACAATCCTGATGTTTTAGACTGGCTTGTCAGGACAGCAAATGATGTGTATGATATTGCGCCCTCAAATGTTAATTCCGAACTCGATTATGAAGTACAAGAATGTAAAGCAACACATCTACAAGACATAGCAATCCGCCGCGTCCTTCAACGGCTTGGAAAACAATTCCAAGGAGATCATCTTGTACAAATACGCGGTCATGAATCAGAAGGATACATACTTAACCCAGGCAAAGTTCCATTTCACAAACCTGAATTAATTCTACCTAGAAACATGAAGCGGGCATGGTGGGATGCTCTCTCTGTAGAAGCCTTTTACCAACACAACAAAGCATTGCTTGTCAGTGAAGACGCGTTTAAAGTCAGCCATGTTATCGAAGGTAATGATGAAATATACTTCAGGAATGGGAAATCATATTACCAAGCAGATCCATTTGGAGAAAAAATACTAAGGAAAAAACACAAAGGGGAAATGCATAAAAAAAAGGTTTTCACTGATCCCCAACATTACCAAATGAGAAGCATGATAGAACCGACCCCATACAAAGATTTCACCAGAGCGTGATATCACCCTGCAACACATCTTATTCTTTGCGTCAATTTGCGAACACCCTCAGTAACATACTGATTTCTTATTGCATTGCCAACAAGTGCACGGTTCGCCTTACTAATCTCAAGAGAAACAACATTATCAGCCATACCATCACTAAAAACATCAACATCCACTGGGTAAGCTTTACCTTTCATAAACTCGTCAGGGTACATGTTTACAGACGCTGGTAATTTATCTGCGTCTACAGGACTTTTTCCTCTAATTTTGTCAACAAGTCCTGCAAAGAATCCTTTTTCTTCTTGGACAGTGCCATACCATTGCTTTCCTTCAGTACTATCAAGGAAGTTTCTACCTGGAGTTGATTGCAGCCAACTTTCAACATCTTCTGCAACATCACCCCGACTATCTGCAATACGGCAAGGTCGTGTACCACATAGCGCTTTAAATTCAACAGGACTATTTGGTATAGTTCTATAGTCATCAACACCCATTTGTAATAATGCTTTTCGTACGTGTTCATTTTCAGCTTCAATAGTTTTTGTAATTAATCGTTCATCATGTGTCCTATCAAACTTAAATTGTCGTTGAACTGTTGCAACACCATCTTCGTCAACACGAATTGTTTGCTTAAAGAAACTTCCGTCGTCAAACCCACCAAGATTTGCACCTTTCTTGTCCTTCAAATGACCACTTATTTCAAACTGTTGAGCACCATCAATTTCTTTTGCTGTAACTCTCATTTCAGAACTTCCAACAAGTGGGTGATCTATTTCACGACCTGCTTTTGAGAATGCTTCATCCATTTGATCTTGGAAATATTGTGTTCGTTTACTTACAGAAGGTCCTATTGGTTTTGCTTGTGCAGGAAGAGCACGTATTGGTTGTGTCTTTGTAAGATCTTCAACGTCAGGCTGTGGTACACGAATCGGTTGTGTTGCACCAAGATCTGGTACTGCGTCAAGTGTCTCGTCAACCTTTGCGACAGGGATTGCGTCTAAGGTTCCATCTACTTTGGCAACTGGAATAGCATCTAGAGTTTCATCTACTTTTGGAGTTGGTATTGCATCAACAGTATCATCAACTCTAACTGTAGGGATAGCATCAAAAGTCTCATCCGCCGCTACTCTTGGATCTACTGCAGGGATACTATCTAGAGTCTCATCAGCGACCCCTGGACGTACTGCTGGAATAGCATCCATTGTTTCATCTACTCTAGCAACAGCAGGAATTGCATCTAATGTACCGTCGGCAACTTCTGCACTTTTTACTTTGTTGTAATTCTTTGCTACATCTTCTGGATCAAGTCCTTGATAATACATGTATTTCATAGGATCCTTACTTTCAGAAAGTCTCGCTACAAATTTATCAGCGACCGCATCCCCATGCATTCTTGCAATGGCTTGACGTACACCATCCATGTCATTTCCTAGAGCATTATCTAAGGTCTTTGCAACTTTTCGATGTCTATGTCGAAGATCCTGAACCTTTCTTGCTGCGTCACGTTCTCGTGTCATGATATGATCAATATAACGGTTTGCTCGTTTTTTTGCAACTTCAGGGCTTACTGGAGGTCCTTTATTCCACTGTGCTGTATCCATAAGAACAAAGTCTCCTGGAGCATAGTCAACATCATCAAGTCTTTGTGCTTTTGTAGCAACCATTCCTTGTAAGTCTACTGGATCCCATCCTTGTTGTATTTTCTTTTCAAGCTGTGATTGGAACTGGGTAACCTTATCTGGTGTGAAGTATTCCATTACTTCATCAGTGTTTAAATCACGCATGTGTTTTCCTTCAACTTTTTCCATGGCCATGTACACAACACCATCTTGTTCATACACACCATGAATTTTTGGACATGGCATGCCTTCACATGCTCCTTTCTGGATATTGCTTGCTTCTTGAAACAATTCACGCATTGCATCCTCAGGACGTACTGTTTTTCCATCAACTTTTGCTGCCTTCAAAACCATCTCTTTCCCATCAACACTACCTGTAAAGACAACTCCATTGTCTCCTTCACCAAGCTTGGTTTCAATATTTACTTGAGCTTTCCTTGGTTGTACCTCTGGGAATTCTTGCTTGAGCTTATCACTTTGCGCACTCCTTGCTTTATGTCCTTGTGTAAGTTCGTCAAGTTCTCGTGCAACAGCAGGACCAGCTTCTGCATGTTTGGCAAGTGCTGGATCTGTGTAGTGAAGCTTTGGGTCAACTGGATGCACTTTATCCTGCACTTTTGATGGCCTTTTTGTTATTTTTGTTTTTGGTAAGCCTGCCAAGTCAGCAATTCCTTTTTCTTCCATTTCATCAAGCATTCGTAGACGATCAGTTCGCTTTTCAAAAGTATACTTAGCTCGCAGTGCATCTGGTGTCATGAATGTTGCACCACCTTCACCTTTTTGGAAAAAGCTAGGAACATTTGGATTACCTGCGTTATCAATGTCAAAGAGTTCAACTCGGTGTCGTCCATCAGGTGTTTTTTCTAGTGGCAACGTGACACCTGGTGCAACCTCAACCATTCCTTTTTTGATTGCTTTTGGATCAGTAACCTTGTATCCAAATCCTGCTATAAGATCAACTTCTTGTCCATTTGCCAGTACCACTTCTCCTTTTGCTCGTGAATCAAAGCCAACTCCACCTGGTACATCAAATGGATCATGTTTCATTGGACGATATTCTTTTATACCAATCTCGCCAAGTGTTCCATCTCTTGCACGAGCTTGTAACATTTCATCAAGACTCTCCCATTTACTTGTTGGGATAAGAAGGTCAGCGTCACCTGTTCGTTGTCCCATTATTGCAAGCTCATCTGCAATACCACCTGAGCCACTAACTGCCCACTTTACATCTTGACCTTCTAGGAAGTCAGTCAATGGTTTCACATCAGATAAAATTTCTGCCCTACCTGTGTAACCTGCTTCTGGTGCTCTTGCAACAACATCTTCAAGCCCTGGAATTATATTTTCACGAAGTGGTGTTGGTTGTGTTGCTCCTGGTTCAAGAACAACTTTCTCCTGTCGTGTAAATCCACCTTTAGGTTTTTCAGTTGGAACAGGAATAGGTATTGTAGCATCAAGTGTATCATCAGCAATAGGAGGTGGAATTAATCTTGCCTCATCAGTCAAATCAGGAACTTCTGGCAATTCAGTTCTTTTACTGGGATCAAATGGTACATCAACATCATCAACTGTATCAGCAACCTCATCAAATACTCCCTCCTTTCGAGCTTTTTCTAATCGTGCTTCTTGCTGTCTAACTGCTTGCTGCTGACGTCGTAGCTGTTTAGGTGGCTTAGGGAAAGGAGCGGCACTTTCATGAGCATGCACACCTGCAAGTGAAGTATGACTTTTATCAAGACGTGCACTTAGCTTTGCTTTTGTTGGTGCATCAAGTTTACTTGTGGGATTTACTCGAGGTCGAGGTGTAATCGCACCCATACTCCCTGTTGGTGTTACAACTGCAGAAGGTCCCTTTCCTCTCTGTGCCCTTTGCGCTTCTTGCATAACACGAGAGCCACTTGCTAAATCACTTACTTCAGATGCTTGATCCATTGCTCGCAACGCATTTGCTTGTTCTGCAAACTCATCTGGTGTCATGCCTGCACGCTGTGCAACTTCAGCCCCAAACGGTGTTGGATCACACGTTCCTGTTGCCTTACACAATTGAGGCATAGCTTCATAATCAACATTTCTAGCACCAGTACCAAACAATGCTACTTCAGTAAGATCATCTGCCTCGTGAGCTGCAGCCTTGGCTGTTGTTGGTGGCATTGTTCGTGCTGTTGCCTTTGCTACCTTGCTTATGTCTCCTGCAGCCTCAGCAGTTTCAGCCATTTTTTTTGCGTGTTGTCGTGCTACTCTCCTAAAATAAGTGTCAGCTACAGCCTCTAGGTCCCTCATTTTTTCTTTATGATCATTTAGTTTTTTGAGCTTTCGTGCAGCTGCAAGACGTTCGGCATGTGTTCCTGCTTCCTTAGCATCTGCATACGCTTTTTTAAGTTTCTCAAGCCGTTTTGCAACATTCTTTGATTTTTGTCGTCCAAAAATCTTTTTTGTCCCCATCCTTACAGCTATATCATCTGCTGTATCAATTATCACCCCTCTTTCCATATTTTTCTCTGCTTGGCTCTTGATAACTTCAGCTGGTTTTGGAGGCTTCTTTGCAGCTTTCTTTTGCTGCTTAATCGCCTTTTTTGCAAGCTTGTCTGCTTTGTCAAGAAGATCAGCTTCCTTACGTGCAGCAACAACTTTTTCCTCAGCTCTAACAATCGTAGCAGCAAACTCAGCTTTCTCCTCCTTATTCATACCTGCCACCAACTTACGTGTAAGCTTTGCTTCAGCTTCAGCAGCCTTCACTGCCTTTTGTGATTCTGATGGTCGAAGATATCTTGGCTTTGTTAAAACTTCTTTAACAGTTGCTGCGCCCTTTGCAGCAGATCTACCTAACTTCTTTGCATTAGGTGTTACAACGTTAGCTATTGCTGAGTTCTCGAATTTAACAAGATTCTTTCCTGCTTCAGCTACAGCTTGAGCTGGTTTAGTTTTTGCAAGAGCAACAGCTGGTTTTGCTAACCGTCTTCCCACATCAGCAGCACCTGCCGCTATCTCAACACCTTTTGCTTTTGCTACACTGCCTGCTTTCATTACTGCTACAGCTGGTCTTGTTTGAGCAGCTGCTGTTTTCAGCGTACGAGCCTTTTTTGCTACTTTTAATGCTGTCTCACTGGTCTCAAGAGCAGTTTTTAGAGCCTTACCTGCTATGGCTCCGCCTACAAGCAGATCTGCTGCTATAGTGATGTCCATGGATTCTGAAGCAATTCTTCCAACTGTTTGGTATGACCAGGGTGTATGAATCCCTGTTTCAACACCTGCAAATACCAGTTCTTTATCTCTGCGTACTTGATCAACTGTTTTCCGGAGATTTCGAATTCCTCGAACCTTGTCAGTCAGGTGACCCATATCAGCCAACAACGCTTTGTATTCCTTCTCCGCAGCAACAACATCACCATGTGCAAACATCACCTTTTGATCTGCTGCTTCTTTTGCTAAGTCAAACCTTTCTTGAACAGATAATGACTTACCCATTGCCAACTTTTCCTCTGTTTTGAGCATTGTTCTATCAAAGCTACCGAAATTACCCAAAGGTATTTTATCACCGAGTATTGCTCGCTTTTGCTCATCAGGCATTGCTCTAATTGCTGCAAATGAAGTATCCTTGCCGTCTGCTTTGAGTTTCTTTCTTAACATTGCAGTTGCATATGCTGCATCAGAAATACCCTCTACATAATCTTTTGCTTGCTTCTCATGTTGCTCATCGTGTTCATACCAGTTAGCTAAGAACGACACCTTTGCCAGGATATTTGTCCGTCGTTCTTCCTCAAACTCTGTTCGTGCTTTTGATTCTCTCTGTCGTAATTCTCGAGCTTGTTGTACCATCTTTGCCATTGCTTGGTCTTCAATCTGTTCTTGTGCAGCCGCTGCTTTTTCCTTTACACGAGGATTCTTGATTGCAGCAACCCGCTGTGCCACACATTGTGCATCACCAACTTGCGCACACGCTTTGGCAACAAGCAAGTGTCCTTGGTCACCTTTGATTTTTTCCGCAAGCTTCATGGCAGTGTTAAGATCTGCAGTGTTACCTGTATTAAGTGCCATTTCTGCTAAAACATGAGGGTCTCCTTCATTTGCTGCAAGAGCATTCTCATACAGATTAGTAACTTCTTGATGCTCCTGTTTGAATGTGTTAATTTTCTTCTTAAGGCTTGCAATCCTGTCTTGAAGGCCCTTTCGATACTCAGGCCTGTCTTC
This sequence comes from uncultured Methanosarcinales archaeon, assembly GCA_964343705.1. Taxonomy (GTDB): domain Archaea; phylum Nanobdellota; class Nanobdellia; order Woesearchaeales; family UBA12501; genus JAUSFM01. The sequence goes on along the minus strand of CAYFJX010000007.1, from coordinate 83,725 downwards.
TCCTTTCAGTCTTTCTCGTAAGCCCTCTATGTCGCCTTCAAGTACCCTGATATTCTTTCCGAGTCTTCGATTTTGCTTTCCAAATTTTTCAGCAACCAGTATTGCTTCCTTTGCTTGACCTGCCTGTTTATCATCTCGTTTTGTTACAGCAAGTTTCTTCTGATCTTGCTCATACAATGTCTGTTGAACTTTCTTTGCTGCACGATACTTTTTCTTGTTTTCCTTAATTTTTGCTTCAACAAGTTTTGTTGATTTTCCATCAGCTTGCAGTGCTGAAACCAGTGCACGATTCTTTGCATTTTCTGCTTTAAGATGTTCTTTTTGTAGTCGAAGCTGGATCCGTTGGAATTGTGGCATTGCCTTCAATGCTCTTTGACACTCTTGATTCATACAAATGCCATCTGCTCCCATTTCAGCTCCTTTGAACCGTTTTCCTTTCATTTTTGCAAAACGTTTTTGCAATTGTTGTAGGTGTTTGTCAGCCTTGACTTTTGCATCAAGTGCTTTATCCATTTCACCAACATACTTTGGATCATTAAGTTTTGTAGGGTCTATACCCATATCAAATCGTATCTTTTGGCCAAGTGGACTTTTAGAACCTTCTGGATTGTGTAATACTAAGCTAACTACATTTGTTTCTTCATCCTTGTGAGATTCGTACCTTCCTACTCCATTTTGGCCAAGTCCAAAGAAAGTATTTTCACCCTCTACTTTTGTAAGTAATTGCTTGTCTGCTGCAACTTCCATACCAGTACCGAGCAAGGTTGCAATGGTTTGTAATTGGGCTTTGTTTGAATCAACAACAAACTTGCCATCTTTCATGTCGTAACGTATCTCCAAAGTTGCACGATGTGGTGTTCGGCTCTTGGTTGCTTGCTCTGCTGCCTCAACATTAAGCCCAGCTGTTTTTGCAGATTGTATTTGCTCATCACTCAACTCTTTTTTATTGTTAAACAAAACAAGATTCTTCCTGACACGCACACCTGTTCCATCTTTACACCCTTTACACGAAACATCAAGCATGTCATGCGTTGCACTAGGATTTAACTTTTTAACACTAGCACCTTTTTGCTCACCATCCATAACCATTTGCATATCAGTGTAGGTACCAATTCCACTCATAATAAACTTTTCAGCGGGATTATCAGGTGCGTTATCTGTTGTGTACTCAAATTTTGCATCAAGATCTTTTCCGCTATACCTTGGCTTGGCAGTGTCAATTCCTAGAACATCACTTTCATCAATAACATGGTGCGCAACATCTACTTTCCCTTTAGCATACACTGCTGTTGACGATCCATCATTCTTGATCCAGACTTCTGCTTGTTCAGGTGCTGGTCCTGCTGGTGCTTCCCTCAGTCCAGAAGCAACTTCCTTTGCCTGTTGTGCTGTTAATGAAGGAGGTACCATTCCCTCAGTATGAGGACCTACAGTATCTAAATGTGTTAAAGCAGGAACTCCCCGTGTTATGACACCAATACCACTCTGCTTATCAACAAGTGTTGTTTCTCTTCCTTCATACGCATGACTATGTATGTCATTGCCTTGTTTTGAGAATTTACCATCAATTTGAAGAGTTGCAGAGTCTACCCATGCGTCATCAGCACTCATGTCTCCATTTGGCGCCATGAACAGTTTTCCTTTTCTGTTTTTGAAATCAACAACCTTACCAGCAATAACTGCAGTACCACTTGCTTGACCTTCTATGGTCACACCTTGTGATCCAATGTCAAGTACTGCATCACCTTCTGATTCAATGTCATGCGTGTTTCCTGCCTTGTCTTTCAGCATGAACTTTCCATCTTTGAAACTAATATCTGCTCCACTATCACCTGTAATTCGCATGGACTCATCCTTGTCACCAACACGGCGCTTAATGACAAACTCATTGCCTTCTGCTCTAATCTCTTGGATGCTAGAATCCCCTTTGTAATCAGCTAGATTGATACTCTTGGGTTCCTCTGTTGGGCTAGTACTTGGAATACTTAGTGTGCCCTTATCTGGATCATAATCAAGATTAGTAGCTGAAGGATCAAACTGGTAATTAGCTTTGTATTTAGTTACAAAATATTTGTGAGCTCCTGCTCCTGCTTCCTGGATCTTTCCTGGCTGTTTAAAGTACTCTTTAGCTGTGTCTAAATCCTTAACAACATTGCTTGGGTTGTCAAAGTACTTTTTTGCTATTTCTGCATTGGCTGGATTTGCAATCTGAGCCTTGTTCTGGAAAAACTTCTCTGCAAGTTCATCACGATAGTGTTTTTGCAAAATCTCTGCCTGCTTAGCAGCAGGTATCTTAGGAAACATCTCATCTTGCTTTGCAGGAGTGAGCTTAGAGAAGTCTTCTGGTGTAATCTTTTCTGGATCAAGCTTTTCATCATCATCGTCAGCTGCAAGTGTAAGAGGGGTGAGAAAAAGGAGAAGTAGAACTAGTAAAAGAAGTACTGTTGCTAATGTACCTACTACTCCCCCCCTGTTTATCCCCACTTTTTTCATGAATGTGCCTTTTTTGATTCTTTGCTTACTCCTCAACCACAACTATAATTTCTTGCGATGATGACATCCCCCTGGAGTCATGCACCGAGATATTTACTGTAAACTTGCCTGCTGTTATTGGTGTAAAATCAAAAACACCATTTGGCAGGATCGGAATCTCAGATGTATCAGACATGTAACTAACTGCGTCACCTTCCCCATCAAATTCCTCTAACGTGTACGTGAATGGCATGTTTCTCTTAAGTGTGAAATCCTTGTAATTGGTGATACGTGGTGGTGTGTTTAGTGCTCCACCTCTTCCCATTGTGTTCCTTGCTCCAAACCAAAACATAAGAGAAGCATCACGCAACTGTGATTGTTCGTCATAGATTGAATATGCTGTTGACTCTTCATCATAGGGCAGGATAGAGATCATAACACCATGTTTGGTGCCTATGTCCATAAAGTCATTAAAATGCATACTATTCGGATCTTCTACAATCTTATCAACCATTTTTTCTGCAACTGTAAAGAGTTCACCAAGTCGCAGCGGTGCACTATGCCTAAAACGTTTTAATTGATATTCTCGTTCAACAGTTGGTGCACCCACTCGAACACGAATTGGATAGTCAACAGTAAACACAACATCCTTACGTGTAATGGTGGCCTTTGTTTGTGGAGCACTTATTTCTTCAACAACAAGTCCTTGTTCAAGAAACTGTAAAAAATTAACACACCAAAACAAGTTTTCATCAATGTAGGTTGCAAGTTCTTGTTCTATTTGCTTTATTCCAGGTAATTCTTTTTTTCCTTCAACAACATAGTAGGGAAACACACGGTCAAAGGTAAGAAAATTCTTTTTGTCAAATCCTTCTTGTCCAACTTCTGCGTCAGTGTATAACTTTCCACCTTGGTGACTAATCAAAAATATTCCTGGAACAGAGATTTCTTCTATGCAATTTTGAACATGTGCTTTTACAATTTCAGCTTCAAGAAGTTCAATTTCAGCCTTTTGCTCTGTGCCTTGATTCACCATAAAAAAAATGAGAGCACTGCAAATAAGTAAAACTATACCTACCACTACAAAGGCAGTTACCTGTCCCCTTTTTTTGTACATTAGCAAGCAATTTTAAGCAATTTTCATTTATAAAGGTTGTGAGTTTTTTATCTTAATTTTGTCCATTTTACCACCTATAACTTTTTATATTCCACTCCCCTTGAATAGTCACATGAAAGACAGTGAAACTGACATGGAAAAGGGAGAACTGCGCATACCTTGTTCACGGTGTGGCGCATTATTCAAAATGGCCCAACTAAGTTGCAGACCAAAAGGAGACTCACTTGAGTGCCTTGCATGTATTTCATCAAAAAAAGTAAAAAAGAAAATTCCAGATGACTATGTTGAATTAGAGAACATCCCAACACCGAGTGCTCCTGGTGCAATGACTATTGAAGCATATGAAAAACAAGAAAAAGAAAAAAAGCAAGCACGAGAAAAAGTACAAGTTAAAAAGAATTTTATGCAAGAATTTAAGTGCATGAATTGTGGTTATTCTTTAAAGAAAAGAGAACTTCCTCAACGATGCCCGTATTGTGGCAAAGCTACCATGCATAAACAAGTTGGGTTAATTCGTGATATCGACGTCATAGGACGTTATTAAGATTATTATTAAGAATTATTTCTTACTTAATTTCATACTTATTCAGAACAGGCGTGTGAAAGTTGACGACATTTTGCAATAGTAGCTTCTCCATAATTCCACTCTGGTACTCTAGCATACTTTGGATTTTTCTTGAACTTTGCTTTCCAACGCTTTCTAATTTCTTTTGCAACAGCACTGTTGTCAAGATCATCGCCCCAATTACCTGGGTCAAAAGGCACACCAGTTTTTTCAGCATAAGCTTCAAACCTCTCTTTTGTAGTGCCACCAATTTTTCCATCAGGCTTGAGCGGATCACCAGTTAAATCACTCAATTGTTTTTGTAATGCTGCATTACGCGGACACCACTGACCACAGTTAAACGAAGCACCAATCATTTGTATTTTATCCTCTCTTTTCATATCAGGCGTTACATATCGTTTCCACATCATGGCTAGGTATCGTTGACCATGCTTTACAGAGCCTTCCTTAGACGTCAAATCAGTTATTTTTTTCACGTCATTTTCAGGTATCTTCCCCTCCTCAACAAGTGCCTGTGCACTATCAGTTGCTTCACCATAACCAACCTGGTAGAAACCATAGCCTTTTGATTTTGCCCAGCGCTCAAAACGTCCAGGAGTTAGTGGTGTGTCTCCCCACCAAGCAACAATGTCCTCGCCATGCTTGTCTATTTTGTCTCTACCCAATGGATTACTTGTCAAACCTGACTCTTGCAAACCAACTGAGGCAGTTAACAATGTAAAGGCTTCAGCATCTTCCTCTGGAATATCAAATTCATCCAATCGCTTAGGGGTTGATTCATGAATCAGATCAACCCACTTTTGAGGTGTCCATGCTCCTTGTTCATCCAACGCATCTGCTAATGGAAGATCAGCTGATGAATCAGCTTCCTGTGTTTGTGTTCTTGATACCATAAGCACGTCGCCTGCTCGAGGATTTCTAATTGCATTCTCAAACCGTATTTGTTCACTGCGGACTGTAGCTTCATAGCCAGGGAATCCCATTGCAGTTAGATGCTCTTTAAAATCCTTGTCATGTGTTTGAACTGGGACAACACTTTTCTGTGTCTTACGCGCTTCTTTCATTTTCTTTTCATTTGGCCGCATATGCTCATATAATGAAAACGAAGGATGATCATTAAAGAGTTTACCCATATCCTCTTGCCGAATAGCTTTTAGATCGTATTCTAGCTCCTCACGCGTATCTGGCTTTGGCCTCTTTCCACGATGCCAAAGGTGTGAAATAAGTGCTTTCTTGATTAAAACATCTGATTCAGCAGTAATCTTTGCAGGCTTTCCAGAGTCCTCATACACATACTTTCCATCTTTTATACGCACTCGTCGGTATTGTGAGTCAGGCTGACCATCATCCTTTACCCACACAGGATAACTAGCAAGAATTGCTTTGTTTCTTACACCTGTTTTCTTCTGCACAAATTTTTTCAAGTTTTTATCCTTGTTTGGATCAAAATCATGATTTTCTTCAGTCACTGCCATAACCTTTGCCACATGTGTGTTTTGTCTCCCATTAAACCCTTTCTCCAGAGCTTGGTCTAAATAACTACTTCCAGTGAAATAAATGCCAATAACATCACCTTCCTTAAAATTATCAAAGTCATAAGTAACTTGTTTCCCTAATTTCTTTTTACGTACTTTAGTATCTTCATCAGTAACTCTCCCCCCATCCTCTTTCCAGAACAAACTTTCACCACCTTTTGCTAGAACATTAGACGCCATGTGCCACGCATTACCATACCTACCTGTGTATTCATCAAAGGTTTCTTCATTTTTTCCATATCGCTTGTTCCAACCACCTTCAACACGACCTAAGCGTTGTACAAACCCTGCACACTTTGCTTCTTTGAGATTTTCAGTACCAAAACGACTAATCATAAAGCACGGCAAACACAACTCTTTTTTTGTAAATCCTTTGTTAAGTGCTGACATGTAGGTCTCAGTTCCTTCTCTTCGCATTGTCGCTATTTCATTTCCCTTAGAATCAAGAGCTGTCATAGTAAAAGGTGCAGAACTAAGTGGGTTGCTAAAGCCTTTTTTTGCTATGACTCTTCCATTTGTCCACTTATATGACTCAGGACCAGCATTAAAATTAAATTTGCCTTGTACTTTAATATCAAGGCCCTTTTTAGCAAGGTCAACACTTGCTGTTCCTCCTTGAGGTTGAAGCACAATTGGTGATGTATCTCGAATGTCATTGAAAAATGCCCTGCTTTCCTTATTTTTCCATTTTCCATCTGGTTTTAACCATCCTTTGTCCCCTCTTTTTAATCCTCTCCTTTTGTTGAATGCGTTTTGCCAGGCCTTAATCTTCTTTTCCGTACCTTTAGTCATCCGTCCAATTTGGTCTGCGCCAACAATCCCTTGGATCATAAGAATATTTGAAAAATCTTTACTGCCAGGATCATAGAGCTTTGCTTTTTTTCCAGATGCATAACCCTTTCGTGGTACTTCAAGAAAACCTTTGTATTGACCAATAAGTTGTTGTCCTGCTATTGCCGATGCAGGATCAAACTCAACTTCATACGGTCTTGTTCCTACACTTGCCATTACCAAACCGCTTTTAGCACCAACATAAATCTCATTTTTTCGTCGGTTTTTTACATCTTTTAATCTTTTTTCTTCAAAACGAACAGCAACTTTATCATTAATACCTTTTACTTTGTATCCATTAACATAGGCAACATCGCCAGGTGGAACAACAATACCTTTGGTTATATCACCTTCTCGCAAGTAAAAAGTGCCACTCACACGGTGTTTAATATTCATAATCTTTGCATTTTTCTGTACAGTATACTTATCTGGTCTACCCTTAACTCCTTTTTTGAAAAACAATAATGACGGCCTAGCAAATTCTATTGATCCAAACTTTTTTGTTTTGATAACAACTCGATCTTTGCTATCAATGTATATTCGACTTGCATGCTCAACTTGTTTACCGTCAAAAGTCCCACCAAGAAGTGCTGCTCCATTTTTTCCAGCAAGGAGTCTTCCAGTAAATGTATGACGAGGAGCTTCTGCCCCACCACCCTTTCTCCGAAGATACAACACCTTATCAGCATCAAGTTCAAAGTCAAATTCTTTTCTGAGTTTAATGACGTTTGACTCTCCATTTTTAGCAACAATAATTCCACCTTTCTTATACCCAGTAACATCCCCTTTAAGATCAAGGTTAACACCATTGGTACGCATAAACTTTCTGAATGAGTGTTGATTAAAATTTACATTACGTGGTTTCTTGCTAAAAAATAGGTCAGCTATTTCCAACTCGTCTGCTTTGCTTGCACCTGTATAGGTAAATTTTCTTAAGGACACCTCTGCGTAGATGTTAACATAGTTCTGTCGAAGAAACTTAACTTTTTCATTTGGTGAAAGCTTTTTGAAAGCACCAATATGGGTAAATTTTGGATCAGAATGTAATTTAAGCAAGTCATCTGCAGTTGGATTTGCTAGTTCCATGAATGTGTCAAAGTTTGGATTCTTTGCAAACGCAACTTCTTCTTTCCCTGCTAAAACAAGTGGAGTACAGAGTAACAAAACCAATACACACATGAGCGGCACAAACGTTTTATTCATTTGTCACCTCACTTCCATCAGTTACTTCCATGTGTCCAAGAGCACTGTCCCACTCCCCAGTTGCATCTGTTACTTTAATGGTAAACAAGTGCGATCGTGTATTTGTCGTCGGTGTAAAGTGAATTTCTCCTGTCACTGGATCGACATCAAAAAAATCAGAATTGTCTGAAAAAACAATGCCTCTTTCAGCCAAATAGTCAGAATCACTGTTTGTTTGCACTGTGTAAGAAAATGGCTTTCCAACTTGTGCTGTTAGATTATCATACTCTTCTGTGTTAATAATCCGAACTTTCTTTTTGTATTCATGTTCATCTGATTCATACTTTGCAGCAAACTTAAAGATTGATCTGTGTTTTTCATCTACAAATTCTTCCCTACTAAAAGTTTCATTGTACATTAGTTGGTACACCACAACATAATGGGGTGGTTGGTTACTTTCAAACGTAAGCAAATACATATCCTTCGGTGTATTTTGTACAAGGCAACTGAGGCACAGTTCATCTTTGTTATCTTCAACAATGGATTGTGCAATCTGCAGAGCAGAACCAATGCGCGTTGGGATATGAGCATTGTAGTTTGTGATTCGTGTTTCACGCTGTGACTCAATTGATCTAACCACTGTTGGCAGATGTAGTTTTACTGATGCAATATCTACACCAACCTGTGTTGAAATTGTTACATCAACTGTTGCTTCTTCATAGGTAATATCATGACCTTCAACCTCGATCCCTGCTACACACTCGTGTATTCTATTTTTGACAAAGCTAGCAACAGATTCCTGCACTGTTTCAATAGTTGGAACATGTAGTTGATGCTCTACTTGGTAGTATGGTATGCTAGACACAACAAGTGAGTCTTCTCCCGCAAAATCAAGGTAGTCATCTGGTGGGACAAAATACCCTCCACGGCCAGCAACAAAGAGCATTCCCATACGCCCAGTGTGTTCAAGACATGTTGAAACACCTGTATGCACTGTTTTAGTAACTAAGCTTGTATCAGGAGGTGTGTCATCTGACAGAATCTCTTCATCTGCATTAAGCAACAGAAGAAGCACAATTAGAAGTACAATACCTACTAACATATACAGTGATAACTGCCCCTTTTTTTGAATCCCCATCTAAGCCCCTTTTACAACGTAATTAGACCCAATATCATTTATAAATTTTCTTGTATTTTTTCCCCCACACAAAATAACCACAATTTAACCACTTACAAGTGGTTATAAATAGAAAGGTTTATAAAGGGGAAATTCTTACCTAGACAGATATGAGACTCAGAACAGCCGTAGCTACCGCAATCCTAACTTTAGAGCTAGTCGTGGCAGCTGCAGTCCCTTCATGGCGAAAAGCAGTAGGAGATGCAGCTTGGTATGCTGCAAGTCAGGTAATGACCTACACAATGGTCAAAAATAGTATATCCCCTACTCAGCTGAAGCTCTATGAAGAACAAGTACAAGACACTATTGCTGAAACTCAAAAAACAGGAGAATGTGGTATCATAGTGAATAAAGGAGCACGAACACTAGACCTTATTTGTGGTGGAACAACAACAGAACAGTATAAAGTAAAACTTGGCGCAAATGCCTTCAACGACAAACGTAAAGAAGGAGACATGACAACTCCAGAAGGAAAATACAAAATTCAAAGAGTAAAAGGAAAAGGATTCACCAAGTTTTACAAAGCACTTCTTCTTAACTACCCAAACGCAGAAGACAACGCAGACTTTGCCATGCAACAAAAAAATGGTCTTGTTGGACCAGATGACACAGTAGGAAGTTATATTGAAATACATGGCCACGGATCCCGAACTGTTTTTAGTGAAGGCTGCGTTGTAGTAACAAACAACGAGATGGACAAACTTGAAAGCTATGTTCACGCAGGCTTACTAAAGGAAGGATCACCAATTACCATAGTTAAAGCTCTGCCTTGATGGTCTCTTATAGATTTCTACAGAATATTTATAAATAAAGTTCCCAATAATTGCACTTGCATGTAGTCTGCATGCTAAAAAGAGGAATCGAATGTCCTATCAAAAACAAACAAGTAAAGTAGTAAGTCTAATTTTTACACTAGTAATATTTACAATCCTCATTCTACAAACGGTCAACGCAGAAGACACCAACAAAAGAATAGAAACAGTAGATGCATTTATGCAACTAGAAGCACCAACTGCTCAAGACCTCCTTAACTTACACAAATCACAAGATAGTGATTTTGCTCATTTTGGTGCATGGAAAAAATTGAACAGGCAAGAACAACTTCGTTTCTTTGACAGAAGCTTTGTTAGAATCTATGCAGAAGACTTTATTCGAAGATCATCTTTTTCTGTTGGTAGTGCCACACTCAAAGATGAGCAGCACGTTGCAAAAAAGTTCTTTGTACAACAAGCAAAAAATGTCAATAATAACAAAATCTCCTTTTCAAAATATCTTATTTCTAAAGGAGTTGCCATTGTTATGGATGGTGATGTACAAGAATATACCCGTCATGGAACTATTAAGGCAAAAAACGGAGAGATTGCTGTAGAAAAACTAGCAAAAAAATATGCCTTTGCAGTACAACCAGACAATACAATAAAGTTCATTCCAAAAGATTCAAAACAAGATCCACCACATTGGTACACATTCACTGGCACAGTAAATGAGCATAAAGGAAAAATGCATCTTATGCAAGGGACACTCGACGGAGTTGAAGTTCGCCGAAGCATATTTAGCATTAATAGCAAAGGAGATGTACAACTTAGAACATCACAGTTTGGTGACTTTACATTTAGTAAAGCAGCAAACATGGTAATTCTAAAAGGAAAGAATGGAAAACCAGACAGGTATCGCTTTACTTACCCTACAAAAATACGAGGAATCCCTCAAAAAATAGGAGGTACCTTCTCACTTCACGATGTTGAAAATGATGGCATTAATTTTAAACAAGATCTTCACGTTGAACCTGGAAACACAGCCTATGTTAATGGATACAAAGTTAAAAGTCTTAACAGTCGTGTGCGTGTCTTACTTGAAAAAGGAGCACCAGGTGGAGGAACAGATTACCAACAAGGTAATACAGTTTTCTTTGCATCAGATAACTCACGAATGTACGCAACTGGAAAGCATCGCAATGCATATGAAGTGGTTCTTGACCCTCTCAAAGTACTAGCAGGAAAACCAACAAACTTTTTTCTCAACCTACAAGGCACCACCTATAGAAAAGGATATTATTACGACACAGCAAGTAACGAAGGTAAAAACGTTGCAATAATACAAGACGTACTCGGCGTGCCTGCCACTGGTCAGTTTGACGGTCGAACACATCAAGCACTTGTTGCATGGCAAAACGCATATAATGCACGAAACGAGTTTACCTCCAAAGATAAAGGATGGCTTGAACCTAATGGTGTTTGGGATGAACAAGTAAACAAAGCATACTTTAAAGAACTCAGTAAGAACTCACGTGTTACACTACGACCGCACAAAGGTATTGCACATGTTTTTCACCTGGATAAAGGCATTAAAGCAGATATTGTTGGTAATGTTGATGTTAACGCCGGCACAGGAGAGTACAAAGGAAAAGACAACAAGTTAATTACAAAAAGAGGTATGCATAATCCAAGAGCAATTGTGCCGTTGGAATAAACTTCTATGACGCAGGCGACAAGGAACCTGTGGCATCACTAAAACGTTCTTCACATAAAGAAGTTGCACAAAGTCTTGCGCAAGGAACATTACGAAGAGAACTTAACCCAAGCTGTGCAATGGCAACAAAAATGAACTTAGAAAAAGTCCACTGTGCAGGATTTGTACGACGATGGTCGCGGATGGAAGGTGGCTGGAACAAAGAGTTTGGTAATGAAGGGGAAGAACAAACCTTTGATCATTACACTGGAAGGCATGGTGATGCATGGGAAATGTCATCTAATGTTAGAAAAGCAGGAGGAAAAACTCTGTATTGGAAAGAAAGTGATCCTCGATTAAACCCAAAAAAACCATTTAGCGGATTTGATGATAGATTAAAGGAACAAGTACAATATGATTTTGGCCAGTTTAAACCAGGCGATGTAATCTCAATGTATCGCCAAGGTAGTGTCTTCAACCCAGTAGCGCTGGCAAGTGGCAAGGATAAACGAAAGAACTCACATATTGGAATTATTGTTGCGCAAAAAGAAGAAGTGTACACAATACCACCTGGGAAAAATATTGTGACATTTTTGCAGAAGAAACTTGGTGTACAAGATCCAAAATTGCTAGCAAGTTACCCTGTCAAAATCAAAAAGACCGACACTGATGCAGACTATGAAATTGCACAATTCACAGGAAATATAGATAAAAAACAACGTTTGGCTGCGTTTGGATCACATGATGCTGGATTTAAAACAAGTGGTGGAAAGACAATAACTATTCTTAATGATCCAGTCACTGTAAAAGTAACCAAACCAATCATGTCACATCTGTATCACAGCAAAAAACAGTCTCAACAAGCTGTTGAAAGAGGCCATGATAACGTTCGTCTAGAAGATGTCGGAAAATTCTTCACCGAACACCCAGAATTCTCATTGTATGAACATGTTCGCCCTGATCCTGAAAAAATGAGACAAGCAAAAGTAAGACAAAGAGTACAAGAAAACATACCCTATTCAATCCCTCTTAGAGAAGGACAACAAGGTGACGCGTTTGCCCTCCTTGACTCAAGCAGATTTGATGAAGGCATTGCTGCCGATGGAAAAATCAGTGAACGAATGAGTTACCATTACGATTCAGAAACACCAGAAGAATGGCTAGAAATGCTGCCACGTTCCACACGAGCACGTATGAACGAGTGGAACATTCCTGAAGATCAATACGAAGATTTCAAAGATGCAACATTATTATTAGGAACACAAGAATCACGATTGCGCAAACCTAAACATCAATCTGTAAAAAGTGTTGCAGACACCATAATGATACAATCAAGTCGAGTACTTCCACCCACCCACTTCGTTGCATGGGAGTTAAGTCAAGGTTATTATCAAATCTATCCAGACACTGCCTCACAAAACGCGCAACTATTAGTCGACAAAGGAAAGATTGAAAAAAATGACTTTGTCTGGGCTGATGAAGACGATGCTCGCCAGGGTGAGGATACTCCATTCCAAAGTCAAGGTCCATACAAACTTACAACAAAAGATGGAGCATTAAAACATGGACAGCGACACTTAGGAAGAATATGGGCAGAGTACCAAGAGACACTTGATGGACTTGATCGGACTGATCGTGTACGATTAGTAACCTCAGCGTACAATTGCGGTATTGACTGTCCACGTAAAGCTGCAACGCAAAAAATGTTAAATGACCTTACAGGCAGTAATTTGAAAATCGATGGTCTTTTTCAAACACGATATGATGCTTGGAATCGTGCTCGACGAGCAATTCGTGGCAGATCAGTAAAAAAACTAGTAGAGGATGTTCCCCCCTCAGAATCACTGCGAGCACTCGAGCACTTTGCCAGGGGAAGAGATATCCCTTACAACAGAGATGAAGTTATGGGACCTGATTTTAAACATACACAAGTGTATAAAGAAATCAGAGCAGAATGGGAAGAAAAGCACAAACAAAAAGCTCCTCAAGCAATTGTGTTTAATGATGGCAATGGATGGGGCAGGTCAACCATTAAACATTGCCATAGGCTCTTACCTGGATCGTGTCGAACACTTCCCTCAAGAGAAATAAAAAGAGGACAAACACTGTCTACAACACAACAATGAAAATCAAAACAAAAAAAGGACAAGTAAGCACCTACATACTTGTAGGTATTGTACTGTTAATACTCATGCTTATAGTCTTACAAACTGATGAAGAGGTACATGAAAAACCGCAGGTACAAGAACTTTCTAGTGCCACAACTGCAAAGATTGTTCGAACATTTGTGAGTGGTTGTCTTGAAGGCGCTGGAAAAGAAGCACTCGTATATGTTGCAAGACTCGGAGGCTATGCTGAACCACCAGAAGAGTTTATTGAATTTGCAGCAGAAGGATCACGTGTTGTATCAGTTGCTCCTTATTATCAAGTACATGATGAAATGCATGTCCCAACCGAGGATACAGTACGTGCAAGCATTGCTCATGTTACAACAGACCGTCTTGGCAATTGTACTGAAACATTCTTACTACCTGGCCATAATGTAACCTTTGGTGAACCTCAGGTTATTGCAGATCTTAAACCAGGTTCTCAAACACTACGCTTAGCACTTACCATGCCAACAACAATTACAACAGAAGAAGATGCAGAAATAATAACACTGCAAGAATACACAACATCAATTCAAACACGCCTTATTGACATGTGGCTTTTGAGTGCTAATGTTGCGTATGCTGTTAAAGACGAATATTGTCTTAGTTGTGTAACACAAATGATTCCACATGATGTTGAAGTTTCTGTTGTTGAATCACATCAACCCCCAGACTATGTGGCAATTCACTTACTTTCTTACAATGAAAAATTTGATGATAATAAACAACAAGCACTGTTTACTTTTGCTACTAAATATGCAACTGATACTTCACCGCAAAACATACAAATACACAATGATGACGAGTTGACCAGACTTACAGCAACATTAGGAAGACCATTTACTTTTGATGTTATAACAAACAATCCAAACAATAGTTTGTTCAGTGACGATTCTGAAATTTTTGATGTTAATCCTAAAACAGGACACATAACTGGCGTGCTTGATTCTGAAAATCTTGGGATGCATATCTTTGAAGTTCGCGCAACTGACTCTGATGGCCACTGGGATAGTGCGTTAGTACAAATAGAAGTAACTGAGTAATTTACTCTGTCAAGAACGCTACTGATTCTGGAGAAACAACTGCATCTGCAACACTGCCATATTGTTGTACAAGTCCTCTGTAGGTATGTGCAATTTCTCCTGTGTCAGCGCTTCTCTCTCCCCAGATAATCACTTTACCATATGTAACTTCCTCATCTAATGGAAGACCCATCACCTTTTTGTATAGTTCATCAATTAACAAATTAGTTTCTACAACAGGAATAAGTTCAGCGAGTATTGTTAAGTTTGCTTCATCAGTATTTTCTTTTCCCCATAACTCAAGATGAGATATTTCATGATCAAGAAAAACACCTTCAGGAGCTACACGTTCCCTTGTAGAATCCACATAGGGACTATTTGCCACAACAGTGTGTAGATACCATTCTGCTTCAGGTACATCACAGATAACAATTCCATAACGAGGAAGAAACTCTGTTGGGCAACGCCACACACCATTATCAAAACGAGGTAATGTACTCCACCTCCGTTTTTCAGCAACAGTTTCAGCAGTGATACCTTTTTGTTTGTATGGTTTAAGATGATCTTCAACTTTTTGAACAGCAATGGTTTGTGCAGCCTCGCCGTGTTCCACAGGAATTATTGCAAGTAGTTCTAATGTGTTAAATTGATTAAGAAAATCTTCTACCTGTAGATTACCATTGAATGCTTTTTGAACTTGCGCATACTCATGAGCGCGTGAACCAACAATAGGACTATCTGCAAGATGTCTACCAGGGTGTTCTGCTTGCCATTCAGGTGACCATTGTAGTACTCTAGGCTTTTCTTTGGTTCTTTTGCAACCTGCTGAAGGGCCTAGTGCTAGTGCTCCTACCAGAAGTGCAATGTGTTTATAACTCACCATGATATATTTTGGAGCTTAGCCATACTATTTAAGCCTTTCCTGATTTTAACCACTAATTGGTGAAATAATAGTGCTTAACTGGTACAATTAGAATTCAAGTCCTAAAGCTCGTAATTCAGCTTCAAGAACCTCTGCAGACTCAAATAAGATAGTATTAATGCCAAATGGCTTGGCCTTATCTAAGAATTTCTGGTGATCATCAATATATACTGCTTCTTCAGGTTCAAACCCATGTTCTTTGAGCTTTTTCATAAGATACTCGTAAAAGTGTACATCACCCTTGCTACAGCCAGCATCAAAGGAGTATACCCAGTCAATAAAGTCATCATGAAGCTTGTATTTTTCCTGCAAGTAATCAACACGTGCCTTGATATTCCCACTAAAAACAACAAGTGGATACTTTTCTTTGAGCTTTTTTACCAGTGCTTGCATGCCTTCTTGAGGTTGATATGCTTCAAACCAGATTTTTTCAAGTCTTTCCCGCTCACTTTTTGGAATAGCAAGTTCTTTCTCGACAATATCCCAGTATTCGTCATGTCCTAACTTGCCCTGTCGATAGAGAAGGCCTTCTTTCCCAGGACTACATCGTAGAACTTCATCAATTCTCTGCTCTGGAGCAGTTATAGAAGAATCATTTTTGACAGCATCAACCACAGCAGGGGTACCCGACGTGAAGTACACGCCACCCAAATCAATTACAACAACTTTTATTTTGGTCGCCATAGTCATTCAATATATGAAAATGAGAAGAGGTGGTATATAAAGGTACTGTGTTTGGAGCAAGCAAAGGTATTTAAACCCCCCTGAAAACCCCTATATTGGGGTAATTCATGCAAAAAGAAATCATAGTACTCAGTGATACAGAAATGGGGGCTGGTAACCTCACTGATGATTTTATCAGTGACAATGCACTTTCTTCACTTATTTTTGAACTGTGTGAACGAGAACATCCAGTTGACCTTGTACTCAATGGTGACACCTTTGATTTTCTAAAATGTCCTGCTAGCCTGCAACACCCCACGTACTACCCTCGACATATCACCGAGTCTGTTTCATGTCAAAAACTTGATTTGATGCATCAAGCACACCCTCTTGTTTTTGAAGCACTACGTACGTTTGCAACAAAACAAGATAAGAACTTGTTTTTTGTGAGAGGAAATCATGATCCAGACCTTGCATTTCCTGCAGTGCAAAAACGGTTACAAGAATTATTAGGAAATGGCAATGTTCACTTTCCTGGATTAACCTATCAAAAACATGACGTCCATATAGAACATGGACAACAATATGATCCTATGAACAAATTAAATCAAAAAAAACTTTTCTTGAATTACAAAGATGAGAAGATTCTTAACTTGCCCCTGATGTCCTTCTTTGTCATTTCACTGGTGAATCTCAAAGAGCAACATCCGTTTCTTGAACGAGTCAAACCAATTACAACATTGTTTGGTTTGCACAAAGAATTGAGCAAGAAGTTTAATCAGAAGGCAGCGTACTATTTGCTCAAAAGTAGTTTGTATTATCCTTGGCGTTATTACAAAGATCCCACTCATTTTTATCCTAGTGGTTGGATTGGTAAGCTGGTTGCACACTTACAGTCTGGTGACTTTGATGTCAAACACATTATTCCTGTTGTCAAACGAAAAAAGAGTATCAAAAGCAAACTTGTTGTTCTTGGCCATGTGCATGAAGATTGGATTGTTACTAAGAATGGACGTGTGTTTATGCAGCTGCCTCCTTGGCGTGATGAGTACACACTTGATCGAAAAACAAAGGAACTTGTGCCATGCAAAAAAGGCTATGTGCGAATCAAAGTGCTGGATAATGATGAACTAGAATGGAACCTGATTCATCTTCCTGAAAAGCGCTCTCGTTTCTTGTTTAAAGATGTGAAAAAAGATGAGCATGGTTTCTTGACTAAAGCCAAGGAAGAGGAACTATGGAATTAATTAGGTCGCCATTTATACACTTTGTCGTGATGATTATAATAATAAATATCTACAACTTTCTGGTCATGATCAATTTTAAAAATAAGGACAAAATGTTTATCAATATGAACACGGTTAAACCTTTGTAAAGGTTTTCGTAAGAATTTGTAAATGTGATTTGGTTTAGAACGAATTTCCTGAATTTTCTTTTCAATACTAAGTAATTGTTTTTGATTCTTTTTTGCAAGCCTTGCAAATATTTTGTCTGCTTCAGGTTTTATAGTGAGATCATACATTTACTTCAGCCCATATAGTAAAAGACAAGATTATTTGAACAACTTTTACTATTACGAACAGACAACAATTGGACAATTATTATTGTCTGTGAGTGTAGCGTGAAGCAAAGTTCTTGACACGAATACTTTTTTGTTTTTGTATTTCTTTTATTTTTTCAATAAATTCAGGTTGTAATTCTGGTTCATCTTCTACTTCGATGTACTTACTTACAACAAACTGAATTGCTTCTCCTTTATCATTCAATGCGTACTTTGCTTTTATCACGTTTAATACCCTGTTGGTATTTTCATCTAAACTGACTAACGCCTGTACCATATAACCTCACCTAAGTTGGAATAAGTTGAACTTATTTATATGGTTTTTGGTTTTACGCTTAAAAATTTTAAGAGGAAAAAGCAAACATTTAAATAAAAGTATGACTTGTAATACTTTGATGATACTATGCAACTCAGTGTAAAAAATGTCGACGAGGATACTTTCAGAGAATTCAAAGCTCAAGCTGTACGAGGTGGTCTCAAAGTAGGAAAAGCACTCACATTAGCAATGCAAGAATGGCTTGAAAAAAGTGAGAAAAAACCTAAGTTAAGCATATTGGATTTAAAGCCTAGCAGTTGGGGTAAGGGTACAGAAAGACTCAGTGAAAATGCTGATGAGGTTCTTTACGGATAATGGCAATCCTTTTAGATGCTAGCCTTTTTTATGCTTTTAAGAACAATGATGATGTTCATCATAAAAAAGCAAGAGAAATAATGAGAAGAATTGTTACAAATGTTTATGGAGAACCTTTTACTACTAACTTTATTTTTGATGAAGTTGTCAGTGTTACAATGCGAAAAAAGAACAAAAATGAAGCAAAAATAATTGGCAAATACCTTCTTGATTCAGAAATTCATATCCTTAATTTAGATGTAAAAACTTTCAAAAAAGCATGGGAACTATTTCAAGGCAAACACACCTTGAATTTCACCGACTGTACAAGTGTTGCCTTAGCGCAATTAGCTGATGTGAAATATATTGCAACTTTTGACAAGGAGTTTAAGAAAGTCAAAGGGATAGAGGTCATAGATAGTTAGTACAAAGGCTTAAATACAACCTCTAAGCTCCGCACTGTATGGCACCAAATCCAGATATTGATCCAGCTCTTGTAGATGATGTACGAGAACAATTTAGGACAAAAGGTTATGCTGCGGTTCAAAAGCAAGGATTACATAACTTTAGTTTAATGCTGGAATTACTGTTTTCTCATTCTATCAATGATCTTGCTCAATACTTTGCACCCTCAAGGAGAATTGATCGATTTTATGGTATTGACTCTGATACATATCATCGTGTAGTGGCAGAAGGTGGTATGCCATTTCGTAGTCGTCCGCGACTTAATTGGCTTATGCATAATGGCGGTAGGGAAATCAAAGACGCAAGCGGTGTGTTAGGAAGCTTGCCACGTGAAGTTGCAGAGAAACCACCAGAAAACCTTAGGGAGCTATGTGAGGCTGTTGAAAAATGCTTTCCTCATCTCATTAGACACCACGACTTTTACAATCGCGTCATTATGCAAGCATTGAATATTGAAATTCCTTCAGAGGGTTATCATAACATGCAAGCATGGTATTATCCTCCTATTGGTACAGATAAAAAAGGAGATGGACATAAGGACAAATTTGTTTGGGATTTTCATTCCTCTGCAACTCAACCAGCATTAAGAGGTGTGTACAAAGGAAAGGAATTTGCTTTTGAGCATGAGCCTGATATTGGACTGCTTATTCCTGGTTTAGGAATGGAAAACTATACAGAAGAAACAGCACGTGTACTAGGAGAACCATTGCTTGCCATGGAACACAGTGTAGGTGCAGCACCTCCTGGTTATGAAGATCAAATCCGAACAAGTCTGGCAATTGGTTTTATGGATTTTGAAGGCCTGGAAAAAGAGGCACAAAAACGTCAATAATAAATTCTTGTTTTTGCTAGAAAATTGTAAGCGCGCTATAAAAAAGTTAAAAGACAAAAAAAACATTTCTTTCCCATACCAGTATACACTGCAGGTATCATCCCAGAACAGTTTCTCAAAGGGGGTGTTTTATGCGACTTTTGCTGTATTCTTACTCGCGAGGCCAGGGTATAGAGTTTGCACCCCTCAAACTAGTTTGACGACAAATTCTGGGAAAATGCACGAAAGAAGAAAACATTACGGGACAATACCAGAATGCATGAGTTTTTGAGAATCAAGGTGTTCGGGATTTTCCCGAATTATTTCAAAACTAAAAAAACTGTCAAAAATTTGTTATTTTCCTGAATGGTAATGTACCTATTTTATGAGAACGTTTGTTAGAATGCCTGCATTCAATTCTGCTAAAAACTTTTAATCAGAACTAGAATCTTCTTGTTGAATTTTTTGCGCCATAGCCAAGTATTCTTCAGTAGTTTTGTCAGTCGTAGCAGGAAACCCTTTTGTAAGACAAATCCCTGCACCAACAAGTGTTGTGCAAAGAGTTATTGGTCCATCAGGCTGACCACCATCATTCAAGAGTGTCTCAACCATCATACCAAGAGATAACCCAATAAGTGCGCCAGCTGCTGCATTTACTTGTGTACGTACACGATCAAGTCGTGCATACTCTAATACCTGCCCAAAATAGCCTGGATTCTCAGAATACAATCCAGCAATTCCATAAGCAAATTCTCCCAGCATACACTGGGAAATTCCCTAATCCCTTATAAGCTTTACGCCTCAACTGCTGCTTCTTGCTTCTGACTCTCTGCTATCTTCTCGTTCTTAATCAAACGCTGGAGCTCTCGGATGTATCGCTGCGTAAGATCCATATGAATCTGCACATGGCTTGTTACTTTGTTAAAGGCTTGCTCAAGTGTGTTGCCACTTAATTTGTAGCCAATAACCACTCTGCCATCAGCAATATAACTAGTCTTGGCAATGAGCCGTATGCTTGTCCAACGGTTGAGGTAGTCATACATGGTTTGTCGACTAATGCCTGCAAAGTAGCCCATTTCTTCGACAGTCATCACTGCGTGTTCTGGTCGCTTCTTTCTGTAAGCAAGTTTAGAGCGTTCATAGAGCTCTACAAGAACACGATACATTTTGTCTGTTGATCCTTTTTTACGCGGTTCTAGACCAATTCTCGCAAGCACAACAGCTGCTAGCTCTTCACTACTTGGTGCCATGGAAGGTTCATGGTCTTGTAATATTATTTTGTTTGGTTTGAAGGGTATCACCTCAGTTTAGTTCTTTTTATTTTTGTTTATAAAATTATGCCAAAATCTCGACGACAAACGAAAAAACAACAAAAAGTTGTTGGCATTGTTTGCTCTTTTGAGCCCAGAAATAACAATCAGCTCTGCAACTGCGTTGCAGAGAAGGGACCTCCCCATTACCGCAGAAACATCGACTGGCCCACCCCGACTTGCGTAGTGGACAGCAGAACTGAAAGATGTGGTTCTGGAGATACAGGTGGTTGTTTGATAATAAATAGTTTTCCTTTTTCTGCTAAAAAGTTTTTAGCAGTTCTTGTAATTTTGTGTTATTAGACGACAAAAGGTTGCTAGCGTTAATTAAAAGTTGATGGTTCTGTTTCTTCCCTTCTACTTGTCGACGTATTTAGATAAACAGTTAAGATACTATCCCGACACAATGCTTAAATCATTCCGCATTATTATTTGAACAATAACAACATTTGTCGGTATGGAATAATGACAGAAATTATGGGATTGTTCCAAAACAAGATAATAGAAAGTGAGAGTAAAGTTATACTTTTATAACAAGTTATAAAAAACATAAACTTTAAATATAAGCTTAACTACACTAAATAAAGTGATGAAAATGGATGCATGCATCAAAAACATAAGTGAGGATAAATGGAGATATTTCAAAGCAGAGTCTGCAAAACAAGGCATGAAAATGGGGGAATTTTTTGACAAGATAATACAAGAACACAAAAACAACAATGAAAAAGGAAATGCCTATGAAATACTTTGTGGGCCAAAACCACTAAAAGGCATGCTTAACGACGTTGATTGGAAGAAAATAAGGAAAGAATTTAACACAAATGTGAGTAAGAGACTATGAACTATGTAATTGACACTAATGTGCTCATAGAAATAGAAAACGGAAATAAAGAGACACTCAAGTCAGTCTTAGAAATAGTTGACCCTTCCAAAGATACACTATATTTATCACTAATTACTTTGAGCGAGTTTTATTTTGGGTTGAGAAACAAGAGTGTTGCTAATCAAAACAAAGCATATAAAAAACTACAGAAATATTACTTGTTAACACCAAATGGTACCACAGCAATACTATTCTCAACACTTCTTGCACAACTAGAAAAGAAAGGAAAAAATATTCCCAGATTTGATCTTCTCATAGGTTCTCAAGCAATTGAGAACAAGATGACACTAATTACCATGGATTCTCACTTCAAACAAATTCCAAATCTAAAACTTGCATTAATCGCGTAAATCACTTCTTGTAATCAATGTCATGCTTTACAGCATCATGTACCATGTCTTGTTCACGCCATTCTCGAATCCAATCATTTTCAATGTCAAATGAGCGGATCGTGCCTTCTTTAGTATGGCAGTATACACGACGAATACCAGCATTAATAATCATTTTTTTACAGATAAAACATGGAAATGAATCTGCTTCTTCCTCTTTTCCCCCATAAATACGCTTACCATACAAGTACATGTCACCATCAACAGGACTCGTAGCTGCACGTGCTGCATTAATAATCGCGTTTTGTTCAGCATGTACACTTCTACATATTTCATACCGTTGTCCTGAGGGAACACCAAGTTTTCGCCTCATACAAAATCCCCATTCATATGAATCTCGTGTTCTTCGTGGCGCACCATTGTATCCAGAAGAAATAATTCTACCTTCTTTGACAATAACAGCACCAAACTGTGCAGACATGCATGTTGAACGCTTAGAAACTTCCTTGGTAATATTCATAAAATAACGATCCCAGCTTGGGCGCGGATTGTGGACTGGAACTGATTGTGCAACAGGAGGTTGCATAGGCGCAGGTTGAGGAACAGCCTTTGGTCCTGTTTCAATTTGATGCAGTTTGTCACTCATACTAACTTCCCCATGTGTGCGTATAATTCATCAAGTGTTCCCTCATTGACAATAGTGGTATCTGCCATGACAATCGGTCCACCTTTTTCCAGGTTTTCAATTTCAGAATGATCACGACTATGTACTTCATGATCTTGTAATGGCCTATGTGGCCGAATCTTTAAGCGCTCCTTTCTTGTTTGCTGTGATGCCTGAATACCAATAACATTGAGTTGAGCTCCAAACTTGTCTTTTAGAATTTTGTATTCACTCCAACTATACAGTCCATCAATAAGTACATTACTTGTTTGCAATGCTGATTCAATTTTAGGAATATTAAGAACTGCATAGGCACCCATGCCATGCTCTTTGCGGAGTTCTTCACGTACAGTACGCTCATTTACTTCGCTGATTTCTAAACCACGGCGTCGAACTTCGTCCATGGTAACCCCACCAAAGTGGATTTTAGTGTAGCCTGCTCGTTCAAGAATAGAACCTGCTTCTGACTTGCCTGCTCCACACATGCCAACAATGGCAACTATTTTACGCCCCTCCATAAAAAAGGTAAGGTAAGAACTACTTTTAAAGTTTGTTGTGATTAAACTATATCAAAATAGTAATATTTATATACAAGTAATACTTTATTACCTTAATGGCAGAAGTAAAAACAATAAAAGGAGTAAATGATGAAACATGGGCAACGTTTAAGAGCCTGGCAGCAAAAAACCATCAAACAGCTGGTTCATTTTTTGAGAAGCTAGTTGCTTTTTATCAAAAGCAAGGTGATACCTGGTGGGATGAAATACTTAATGCAGGTAAGATTCTTTCAGATGAAGAAGCCAATGATATGCGAAAGTTCACAAAGAAACTTAGAAAAAGAAGAGGTTTCAGAACATGACACTCGCATTAGACACATCAGTGCTGATTGACATTGAAAATGAAGTTCAAGAAACAACTAAAAAACTACAGCAGCTACGAAAAAGCCATCCAGGACCTGCCTTTGTAACCTACATACCTTATTTTGAGTTTTTTTCAGGGCTTCTTAATAAGAATAAAAAAAACTTTGAACGCGCCTATATTCTTCTTCAAAAGTTTCCTTATATAATTCCAACACCTGACACTGCTGAAATAATGGCTCGTATGCTGAAAAAATATGAAAAAAAAGGTATCAACTTTTCTCTTGCTGATCTTATGATCGCAAGTCAAGTAAAACAACATAATCTTCTACTTGTCACTAAAGATAAAGATTTTGAAAAAATTGATGAAATCAAAAAAGTAATTCTCTAATTTTATACAACCATCTTTGGACGCCAGACTGGATTATGGTAACTCTCATCAGCATTATCTGAAAGAATTCGAATGTTACCATTAAGATCCATGAGTGCAGCAGCATCTCTCCTTGCATTATCAGGATTTTCAACAAGGACCGCTATCTGTGAACTGTCAGGAGACCAACTAATTTTGCCACTCTCAACATCATTAAGGTATACTGGTTGCTGGCCACCTTCAGGATCCGCAAGATACAGGCCATACGTATCTTCATTAACTCTTTGAGCTACAAAAGCAACATGTTCTCCATTAGGTGACACTTCTAACCCTGCAATTGATTCATAGCCTTGTTCACCAAACAGAGGGTCATTATTTTCTCCGTTAATATCAACTTTATACAAAGCATTATCTGGCCAGAGACTTACATAAATAACATGCTGACCATCAGCTGTGAAAGAAGGGAATCTCTTTGTAGCATGCACTCTGTTGGTAAGTCTTTGTAATCCTTCACCATCAGCCTGAACTACAAAAACTTCCCAGTCAGTATTAACTCCGTCATCAGCCAAAACTTCTGGTGTAAAAGCAAGCAAGCTACCATCAGGAGACCAAACTGGATCATAAAAAGGTCCATGCATGTTTTGAAGGCCTTCAATATTCTCTGTTACATTAATAACATTGCCACCATCAGCATCCATAATAAACACATGATAATCAGCAAAGTCACGGTCACCAATATTTGCACTAAAAGCAACCTTTGTTCCATCAGGAGACCACTGTAGTTCAGTATATTGACGCATTCCTTGTGTTACAATCTCAACTGCGTTATTAGGTACTTCATTATTTTCATCAAGTCGTGCTTTGTACACTGGCTCATTAACACGCGACCAAGCGTACGCAAACTCATCACCATCAGGATGCCAAGTTAGATAACGTGGAACATTGTTAATTGCAGATACAATAGGTGTAGAACTTCCATCACGTATGTCAAACAAATGCTGTGTCCAGAAAGATGATTCAAACACAACATGATAGTATCCCGGTTCCCCTTCAACAACCCAACTCTTTGTTACTTCATTATTATCTTCGTTAATTTCTGCAAGTCTGTTGCCGTCTTCGTCTTCAACCCATGCTTCAAGAGTGAAGGTGTGTTGTCCTGGGGCATTGAAGTCTATTTCATATGGTCCAAAGGTGTGCTCTATTGGTATGTCTCGTATCTCTTCTTCACATTCTGTTTCAGCACTACCACCACCATTGTTGCCTTCTAATGGATTAAAACTATTTGACTCACGTGCACACAATCTTCCATGAGCAATCCCGCCCTCAATAAACATTGGCACTTCAACTTCAATGGTGTTGTTAAGAACAACATCTGCCGGGTCTGCATCTGGAATTTCTGCTAGTTCTAAATCAAATGGTTCTGGTACTTCTTCAATCCTACAATCAATAATTGCTTCCTGACCTTGTAATATATCTACATTATCTTCATAGTTTGCAAGGATTCGTGCTGCTTCTCGTCGACATTGCACATCTGGTCCTGTTATGCCAATGTGTACAGATGCGCGGTGGAAATGTGGATGGATCCATATTCGTGCCATGCCGTCTTCAAGTCCCATTTCTTGATAGAGTTCTTCAGCTGTTTGTATTGGATTGTTTTCACAGTCTTCCCTAAAGGATGGATCGATTTTACCAAACATGGTATTCTCACAAATATCACCGATCATAATTTGGTTTTCTGAGCCAAAACCCCATACTTCACTGTCAAGTTTGAGTGGTACTAACTCAACTGCAGCATTTTCTGCACAAGCATCATCGTCATCGCAGATATCATTAACTAATTGCACTCTAATATCTGTTGCTCCTATTGTGTCTGAAGCTGGAGAGTTTTCTCCAACAACCACATATGTTTGCTCATCATCTACATTAATTAAGTAACGTGGATAGTTTTCTAGTGTTACATCAATACCATCAGTTACAGTGGTTACCTGTGCGTTGAAAACATTATTATCTTCATTGGATTCCGCAACAGTACCAATAGCAGGATTATCACAAAAGTGTAAACATTCATCAACAACTACATCAAAAGCATACGTGTCTGCTCTTCTAAAGTAATTGTTACGTGAAGAAGTTTCTATTCTCATTGTTACTGTGTTTCCAGCAGGTAGGTGACCGTTAGGAAGAAGAGCTCTTGAACCAAAATTAAAACCTGTTCGAGGATTTGCATCATCAGGTGCACGACCTTGCACAGCTATACCATCTCCATATACAGGAGCTTCCCCAATGTTTTGAATGTCAACTTCAAACTCATATGCTTGCCCAAGAACAACTGGATGAGGTATGAATCTAACATCAGTAATTACAAGATCTGGATGTTCATGTATACCACATTCATCTTGTAAAGCTGCAAGATCTTCAGCTGCTTGTTCTAGTGCTTCTTCAGCTGCAACCATTTCTTCAGCTGTCCGTACAAGCTCTTCTTCAAGTCGATCTAACTCTTCTTGATCTTCTCCATTATCTCTTGCTCTTCTCCATGCCCAGTCAGCACTTGTAGCTGCCCAATATGCAGTGTGAAGAACATCACGAGCATCACCTACAGCACGTCGTAAATTATCAATCTCCTCTTCACATTGTAATGCTTCATCTACAATTTCATACTGGCCGTTCCATACATTGTTGTTTTCATTTGATTCAACAACCCATTGGTTGAGAAATTCTGAACCACAATGGTCATCACACTGATCAATCATTACAAAGTAATCATA
Organism: uncultured Methanosarcinales archaeon; assembly: GCA_964343705.1. Classification (GTDB taxonomy): domain Archaea; phylum Nanobdellota; class Nanobdellia; order Woesearchaeales; family UBA12501; genus JAUSFM01. The sequence continues at coordinate 57,019 of CAYFJX010000007.1, read as the reverse complement.
CACACCAGGATTGTTCAACTGACTTCTATCATCATCTCGTACAAAGCTGTATGTTTCTGTCTCACCCGGTTGAATAGCACGTCCATCTGGACGAGCTGCTGTAGCAACATTAAACCTTCCTCGAGGACCATCTTGTCGCTCATTAGTACCTGCTTCAATACCAACATAGGTTCCGTAAAATGGTGCATCTCCAATGTTTTGATACGTAACTTCAAACTCATAACGTTCGCCAGCGTTTATTGGATGAGGGGTAAATTCTGCCCCTACAATAATTAAATCTGGATGTTCATTATTATTACAAGCTGCTTGCTCTTCAACTAAAACATCATTCGCATCTCTAACTGCTTGGATTGCACGATTTACTTCTTCCTGTGCCTCAGCTAATTGCTCTTCGAGTTCTGCAATTTCTTCTGCTGGTGCTCCAGCATCTCGAGCTTGCCAAAGGTCTATGCTAGCATCATTACGAGCACGACCCGCCAAGACTAACCCATCCCTTGCATCCCCTGCTGCACGTCGTAATTGATCAATTTGTACATCACATTGTGCTTCAGGATCACCTATTTCAATTTGAAACTCAAACTCATTATTGTCTTCGTTAGATTCTAGGATGTTATTGTTTATATTGTGCCACAAGTGACTTTCACAAACATCACATTCGTCAACCTCAATATTTAGGTCATACACACCTGCGTTGTCTAATATTTCTTGTGAACTAATTCTTGTTCTAAATGTTACTAATTCTCCTACTGCAAGTTCACGATTATCACGCACATGGGTACTCAAGACTGCTCGTCGTACAAAAGCTCCAGGGTCATAGTTAAGTTCTGTTCCAAATGGTCCGTACACTGCATAGTTTCCTTGGTTTTGAATATCAACATCAAGTTCGATTTGTTCAAGGCCAACATCAAGTGAGTCAGTTACAACACGCACATCAGTAATTACCAAATCTGGTGCGAGTCCACATACTTCATAAATATCTCGGAAGTCATCATGGACATCATCTAATTCCTCATCAGTTAGTTCATCAAGCTCTTGTTCAAGATCATCTACTTCTTCTCGAAGACGAAAAATTTCATTTGGTGGTGCATTATTGTCCACTGCTTCCATCAATGCTATCTCTGCATCAGCAAGTTCATGTGCAGTGGTTCTTATTTGACTGTTTATTCCACCAACTTGACGCAGTGCTGTTTCAGTCCATACAGGACAGGCATCTTCTTGCGCAAGGATGTCAAGTTCATGTTTGTATAAATTGTTGTCTTCATCATGTTCAAGAACATCATCATTACTATCAATAATTACTTCAAGTGTATAATTACCAGGCTCAGCCATGACAAAAGTATACGCCTCGCCCCCGAACCTATCCAAGTCAAATTCTTCGTCCTCACCTGCATCAACTGCTATTGCATGATTACGCGTCGCCTCTTCAATAACTACATTTCCATTTTCATCGACAACACGCATACTAAATGCAACATCTGCTGCAATGTTTTCAGGACCATTGTTTATGAAGTAAATATCTCTGAGTTGAATTTCATTTCCTGCTACAAATGGACCATGTCGAGCTACCTGGTCAGGTGAGTGTACATGCAGTTCATCAATCTCCAAATCACCAGTTGGTTCTGGTTCAGGAGCTGGTTCTGGAATTTGCCATACGAACTGCAGTTCATTGTTGTCCTCCCGTACTTCGTCTAGTTTTTCACCATTTTCATCTTCAAGCCAGATCTCAACGTCAAGTGTGTATTCTCCTGCTCGGTCAAATTCAACATGGTACTGGTTAATGATTTCTTCTGCAGGAATGTCTCGAACTTCTTCATGACATTCACGCTCAACTGGCTCTGCCATAGGAAGGTCATTAATAGGCAAAATATTAAGAACATGCTGGTTACACAACCGCGCATGTGGTCTTCCTTGCAATCGAAGCATATTCAGCTCAAAGTCTAAAGCATCACCAACAACAAGATTATTATCATTAAGTGGAGCTGGAACTACAATACTAATATCAATAGCTTCTGGTTCTGGCTCAACTACATTAAACTCATATACATAATCATTGTTGTTTTCATTTGTTTCATCAATACTATCTTCAATGTCTATTTTTAAGGTAAGTGTGAAACGTCCTGGCTGATTACTTGAAAATGTAAATTGTGGTTGGAGATTAAGTATATCTCCTTCTCCAGCGTCTGCTATAATAGCTCGTTCAGTAGAAATCTCTCTGAATGGCTCACCATCTTCAGCTGCAAGAGAGTAGCTAATCCTACCCCTATTGGCAATGTTACCTGGACCATTGTTTATGAACATCAAGTCTTCAATCAGAATCTCAGTGCCCGTTACAAACGGTCCTTCTTCCTCACCATTTTGTGTAACAGTCAATTCAAGTATTTCTAAATCACCACGTTCTTCAACGTCAGGCTCTATTTCTTCTTCAGCTACTTCAAACTCAAATACACGCACATTGTTGTCTTCGTTTGTTTCATCAATATCATTTCTGCTATCAATAGTTATCTCAAGTGCATACCTTCCTACTTCAAGATCATTAAAAGTAAATGGTCCTCCAAGTCGTGCTGTATCACTATCTTCAGCGTCAACAACAATTGCTCGTGTTGCTCCTCCTTCTTGGATAATTCTTCCAGCTTCATTAGTCAATGAAAATCCAAATCGAACTCGTCCTGCAATATCTCCTGGACCATTGTTAACAAAAGAAATATCGTCTACAACAACAGGACTTCCCACCATAAATGGGTCTCCCACTAAGTTTTCTGCACCATTTTGTGTAATTGTTGCCTGAGTTATTTCCAAATCACCTAGTTCTGGTTCTGGCTCAGGTTCAGGGTCTGGTCGTGGTTCAGGAACTACAAGTGGGAATACTTTTGAGTCTGTGTACTGTATATTATTATTGCCTTCACCATTCAAAGCAACAGTCAAAGTGTGTTGTCCTGGTGCAAGTGCTGGAACGTCAATTTCTATATTTTCTCGTTCTCGTGAAGTTGCTTGAATTGCAAAGTCTTCTTCCCCTAGTTCATTGTTGTCAATGGAAACAACAGCACCTCCAAGAATAAGAACTGATTCTCCAATATTTTCATACTTAACACTTACTGTGGCATCTGTTTCTGTTTCAATAGCAAGTGCTGGTCCCCTCTCATCAAGATCATTACCCTCATATTCCACCTGGGTAATAAACAATAAATCTCTGTCTGCAACATGTGCATCAACAAAGTCCATAAATTGATTTCCTTGTTCGTCAAAAGCAAAGACTCTGTATGCGTACAGTCCTGGTCTTACTTCCAGTAGTTCAAACTGGTGTTCACATTCAGCCGCGAATCGGAAAATGCCACCTTCTTGTTCAGGACACTCTTTTCGTATACGTTCACCATCTTGTTTGAGAACTTCAATTGCAGCAACACCATGATCATCTTCTGCTGTAACTTTTAGCATAAAGCTTTTATCAACTAGCAAGTCATTGTCAACTTCAAGATAAGTGATCTTGGGTGCATCATTGCTGCCGTCGTATTCAATATAGCTAAGTGTGGTAATTGTGCTTGAGTCTTCTGACTCTTTTTCTTTTTTATCGTTATCTGTTTTTTCTTCTGTTTTCTTTTCTAATTTCTTTTCTTCTTCTTTCTTGCTTTTTTCCTTTTCTTTCCCTGCTTTTTTCTTTGCTGCTTTCTTTTTTGCTTCTTGAGCTTTTTTCTTAGCTTGACCTTCTTTTGATCGTCGTCGAGGTTTTTTTGTTTTTTTAGATTTCGCTGACTTTTTCTTTGCTTTTTTAGTTACTTTTTTATCAGATTTAGAAGAGTCATTATACCCTGAAGGCAACTGCTCATCACCAAATGGATTATACTGTTGTGGTGCTTTGAATTGCTTGCCAAACTGATCACTAAAATCATAGGCAACAGCTACATTTGAAAATAAGAATATGAATAAAACAAACAACCCCATGAATCGTTTTGCCATCATTGTTGACACTCCTGGAAACCCATCTGTGTTGCTAAGGAATCAAGTGTTTCTTCTTTTGTTTTTACACGCTCGTATACACCAAAAGGCATTCCCATGTATGCTCGTTGGTGTCCTTCACCAAGTTCAAACATCATAAAGGGTCCTGTTTCTTTTCCATCTCGTAGATTAAATACATTCTTTACTAAATAGACTGTGTCAACTTCTTTTTGATAATCAACTCTGCCAATAGGTGTTCTAAATTCTCGAGCACCAAGACCACCAAGATAGTTTTCAATTGAAGCTTTGTCTTCAGCATCAATGTGTGCTAAGCCATTAAGGTCAAGAACAAATCGTTGGAATCCACGCCATGCTGTTGCTTGTGCACATTGAAGGTTTCCTGGTTCTGGTTCAAGAACATCAACATGATCATCAAGCACATACAAAAATGCTCGCTTAGAAGATTCATTTCCTTCATTGTCAGTTGCAGTAACTTTAAATTCATACATACCTGGCAAAGATTGTGCTGGTAGTGTAAAATAATAGGCATTGTCATCTCCTGCAGTAGCAGTTAGGTGTACAATTCGTGCGTCACCCCAATGCCGTTCTGCTTCTGGAGCTTCAGGTAAGTCTTGATAAAATGTATCTGGTTTGAGTAGAACTTCAACACCTGCAACACCTGACTCTTCGTCGATGATTGTTGCTGATGCCATTGCTTGTTGTGTGTAGGTTGTAAATGCGTCTTGTGTTTCAATACGAGGACCATAACGGTCAACTATAGTTGGAAGTGCTTCTCCTTCACCCTCTCCCTCACCTTCTCCTTCACCCTCGCCTTCTCCAACGGTTTCAACAGGTGGTGAAATAGGATTTCGACGACCTTCATCACTACAACTGTAAAGAAATTGTGAAAGAAATAAAGCTGTTCCAGCAAGCATCCCTGTGATTGTTCGTCGCACGTTCATAGTATCCCTGTTACCCATGGTGTTTATAACCATGAGCTGTCTGCGCCTAAACAACCCCAGTACTAGCAAAGGGTAAAAGAATAGTATTTAAGTCTTTGCCAAACGTTTATATACTATTAAAAAGACCTTTTAAGTATGACTCAAGAAGTAGTAAAAACAAATAATCTTGGAGACATAAAATTTGGCTTGCCAGATGACATTGCTCCAGACCAAGTACCTTGGGCATATTACCAAATTCTTGGAGTTGATAGAACTGCTTCTGCTGATGACATCAAAGCTGCAGTAAAAGAACTTGCTCTGAAATACCATCCTGACAAACATGCACAAGATGGAGAAGATGCAGTAAAACATGCCACTGAACAAATGCAGCTTGTTAATGATATTTCACACGTACTTCTTGATGATGGTGGAGACTTGGGAGCAGAGCATAGCAAACGTGCACAGTATGATAGTGTTTCTGAATTTTGTGAATACTTCCCTGGATTTATTAAACATCAAGGAGATCGTACACGAAGTTTTGCTGAAATCAAACTTATACGCATGGAAGGACACCGAAAAAGCGCTGAAAATGAACTACGAATGGAACAGAATAATCCTGAAATCATGGCATTGCTTGATGAAATGAAAAAAGCAGTAGAAGCTGACGATGATGAAGCATACAAAAATGTCAAGGACAGACTACATGAACAAATGGCAGAAGACCAAGGTGTTTCTGTTGATGAAATTGAAGCATATTTCGAAAAAATGTTAGAAGCATACGGAGAAGCTCAAAGAAAGCATTCTGAAAAAATAGAATCAGGTTTCAGGAAAGTTCATAGATACAGAAGAAAAGTTCTTGACATTTATCATATAGGAGGTGGAACTGTTGGGTTCTGTGCACACGCTAGTCACACCCAATTTGGTGCAATCGATATGGATGACCGAGCAGAAGTTCTTGAAGTTCTTACTGGAGCTAATTGTAACTTTGGTGGGTTTGGCAAAGTGCACTTAAAAGCTGAAGAAGCAACAGTTCGAATAAGCACACCACACACAGAAGGAGTTTTCCATGTTGGAGAAGGGCGGGTTGAAGTACGCTACGAAGGAACATCATACGCAAATGTAATTAGAGTTAAAGCACCAAAGATTACAATCTATCATGGCTTTGTACGGAAAGGAGATTTATTTATTCCAAAACGTTTTGCTAACACACCTAACTGGGAACAAAGAGAACCAGCTGTTGACATTGCAGTACGAGAAGGAACAGTCATGCTTAAGTGTGCAAGTCAAGACTTTGCACGACCACGCTATCAACAGGTCATAGGCTCAGGAAGCAGCACTCATAACCTTGACGGCTTAGTGGGTGGATATTATACACAACTACATGGTGGTTCTAGCTCTTTTCGTGAGGGAACTAGTAATAAAATCCAAGACTATCAGATTAGCCCTCAGATAATAGATAATAACAATAAAAAATAAATAAAAGAATTAATTATATCGCATAATTGGAGCTTGTCTCTCAGACCAATCTTGATATCTCAAGCTTGATCGTCCAAGTTTGTCAGTGTCAATAACTCGCTTGTTCTCATCAGTTTGTAAAACACGACTACCTTCCATAACTGATGCTTTGTTACCAAACACGCCCACACCAATTCGCAGATCAAATGCTCGTGGTACAAGATCATACGCTTGAGCCTCTGCAATCAGTTGTGATGTGTTGCCATTCTTGTATCGAACAACAAGATCTTTTGCACTAATGCGCATACCACCTGCTGCAGCACGCTTGACTCGATCAAGACGTGATAGTTTAGCATCAAAGTAAAGAATGTCTGTCTTAGCATCATAGCGAGGTATAACATCATTGTTAACAACAACTGCGAAGTTGGTTGCAGCAAGTAATCCATCAAATACTGCATCAGGTAAATGTGTATTTGGCTTTACTCGGTAAATTCGACGACCTTCGTCAACCACACCATGTTCTTCACCATACGCTCTAAGAAATTTCTTTCCATTGTTGTGAGCTTCTTTGGTGAACTGTACAACAAGTGTATTACCATAGGGTAAAGCAATGTTGTCTACAGTGTCAAATGATTGTTCAAATGCAGCAACGTCAGATGATATTTCAACCTGTTCTACACGTTCTTCAAGATCACCGATTGGATTGCCTGTATCAGTTCCTGCTTCTACTACTGGATTTCCTGTTTCTGTAGAAGCGCGAATAGTCTCAAGTACATTTTTTGGACCAGCAGCAGTAGGATTATAAGGTTTGTCATCCTTCATACTCTTTGCTCGCAAAACATTCTTTGCAATAACTTTACCACCATCTAGGTGATTAACTACATCACCAGTATGTGGATCTACAGAAATAAATGAAGCAAAACCACCTTTCTGCTTGCCTTGTTCAGTAAGTTCTCTTAGCCCCTTCAATTCTGAAGGAGTCAAATCTCGTAAATATCTCATGTTCTCAGCACCTGTTGTTTGTTCTCTAAGCATTACCTAAACACCTCTTTATCAGCTAAACACACTCATTTTTTTCTTCTGAATCTCACTTTTCGAAGAGGTCCTTTATAAGCCTTTCGCTTTTTAAAGGTAGAACAAACTTTAAAAAGCCAGACTCCACACAACTCCTTATGAAACAACGTGGGATACTAATAGTGGTATTAATCTGTCTTATGGCTGTTAGTGTAAGCGCTGTTCCCTGGCAATGGGGCAATGATGTTCAACTAACTCCCACCCACCCAACACGACTTTCCCAAATGACGTGTGAGTATACAGTAGAAGAAGCTGGCGTGTTCAAGTTTGAATTCTTCAAAAACAATGATATAGACCAACTTCTATTTAGTCGTGAAACTGACAAGCGAGTTGTTTCATTTAGGCCACAAGGCCTGCAAAATGGCGACACTGTTACCTGTGCTATAGCAAAAAGAGATTTTAGAGGGGAATACAATGGTGTTGGCGCACAAGTACGAACAGTTGGTGCATTTGATTGTAATGATCTTATTGATAATGACAATGATAACAACATAGATATGCAAGATCCTGGATGCGGCATGCCCAATGATAATGATGAAACCGAACCAGTGTGTAATGATAATATAGATAATGATAATGATGGCTTGTTTGACCTTGATGATCCAGGGTGTAACAATAATCGCAATAGAGCAAGCGAGAAAAACGAGTTTGGTCCACAATGTGACAATGGTCTTGATGATGATGGTAATGGCATTGTTGACTTAGAAGACGCTGGTTGTGAAGACCCAACTGATAATATTGAAAAACTTGATTATAACCGATTTTGCAGAGATCACCCACGAAACATTTTCTGTAAAGGATTAGGACTTAATGCATTGTTACAAATTTGTGATAGGGACGCAGGTAATCCACTGTGCGATCCAGCGCTTGTAGGAATGCGACGATTCTGCACACAAAACCCAATACACTCTTTTTGTGTAGGAGCTCCAAGCCTAGCCAATAGGTGTGACAACATTAGAGGAGACCCTTACTGTAATGAATTACAATCACAAATAGAAAAGTGCAACAAGCAAAACAAGTGTCTTGAATTAACAAACGCTGATGAATCACTTCTGTGCTCATTGCAAGACTATGAGTTCTGTCCTGAACAAGATACTAGAGAAGAACGACTTGAAGCAGCACTTGCAAAAGAACAAGAACGACGAGATAGACAACGACAACAACTGCGTGATGTGCGTGAAAGACAGGATGAATTAGCTCAAAAACTTGCTCTTGAACAACAAAAACGCCAGCAAGAAGAAGAGCGAGCAGCACAGCTTGCAAAAGAACTTGCTGCAAAACTAGCTGAACAAGTACAAGAAGTTCCTAAGCAAAAAGAAAGGATTGTTACTATTCAAAAATCTGGAAAAGATGAACTTTTAACAGGAGCTCTCGGTGCCATTGTTGTTCTTCTCTTTGTTGCCGCGTGCATGGCATTACGAAAAGCGTGTAAGAAGGTAAAGAAACGTAAGCATTAAACAAAACTCATTTTCTTTCTTTGATATTGTGGTGCTAGTTCACCAAAGTCACAATTGTGACATGTTGCGTCAACATTAATCCAACCATAACTCCATGAGTTTTTATCATTTACTTTGTAATGTTTCCGTGCATCAGGAATCCACGCCTGCACCCAAACATGGCCAGGTACAAAAGCAAATCGTGTTCTAATACCCACTGATTGGAGCAAGTTAGCAAGAAGCACACTTGCATCGTCACAGTCACCTGCAGTGCTAGCAAGTGCCATCTTAGGGCTTTTTACAAATTCAAACTTTGCAGGATCTGGAACATAGGCAAAGTTATCGCGAACAAAATAGAACAGAGCTTTGGCAGTACACGTTGCATGTGGTGGGCAGGACTGCGCTGCAACACGATCGGCAACAACTTTTATAGTTGGATCCTGTGGAGTCACAAGGTGCTTGTAGTCTTGAGGTGATACAGCACCAACAAGATTAGTTTCATTGTTAACATCAATGCTAAGACCAACAAGAACCTCTTTGAGTTGTGGAACATCCCTTGGAGCAGGATCCCACTTAACTGTATCCATTGGCAACACAAAGGCTGCCATAAGTAAAATCAAAAACCCTGCAACACCAAGTGCCCACCAGCGTGATTTTTTCTTAGTTGCTATAGGTTTAGCCAGTTCTTCTTCTGTTATTTTTTCAAAGTCTTTTTCCATGGTGTATTTTTGCATACAAGTTACAACAATGTCATTGGTTAAATAGTTTTTCATCTAAATGTTGAAGTGGCAAGCAATACAAAAGTATTTATATGATGAGCGCGTATATAGATGCATGCAAGAGCTATCATTATCTTTTGGAAATAAAGCATTGTTTTCTGTAGTTTTTTCTATGTCTATGCGATAATCGCGTCTCATTGTCTTTTGTCTTTCTAACAAGCCTATAAGAATATCCAACTTTGTAGCTTGATAAGATGTTTCTCCCTGAGACGCAGTTTTTGATTAAAACTAGTCTGCACTGCAATATGTATCAGACGATTCTATAAACAACTCGGAGGAGGATAATCATGGTAGTTACAAGAATAGTAAGAAGTCTGGATCGCCTGCTCAGCGTTCCATCCAAGACAGGAGAATTGAGCAAAGAAGTCATAGAAGTAGCTCAGAATGAATTACAGTTGTGTGGTATCACATCAGATGTTGTCAGCTATGAGAACGCAAAAAAAGGCACCATCTATTACAGCTTGATAGCACACAGAGATGCAGGAAAACAGAACACCAATGTTCTGGTTGGGCATCTTGATGTAGTTGATGTAAGTGATGAAGGACAATGGACACCTTACAAAAAGGATGGTTGCATCGTTGGAAGAGGAACAGCAGATGCAAAAGGTCCTGCTGCCGCTGCTCTCCACGCTTTTGCCAGTGTCCCATTGGAACAGCTAGAAAAAAACACTTCACTTGTGTTGACCACTGACGAAGAAATAGGTGGTTATCATGGAGCAAAGCCAATTTTGGAAGACCTAAACTTGGGCAATGATGACTTTGTCATTGCACTTGAACCACGCTGTGGTACCATAACCACAAAACACTTTGGTGTATTACGTTTTAGTGTCACAGCAAAAAATGATACAAGCCATGTGAAGACAGGTGGAGCAAACACTGTAAGAACATACCAACGTTTCTTGGAAGAACTTGATAGGTATGTTGGTCAACTTGGTGCAGACCCTGATCTTGGGCCATCAATTGTCAGCCCAGTTTATATTAATAAAACTGGGTCGCTTGAAACACTTGGCCAAAATCCTGGATACCTTGAAGCTGGCTTTGATATTAGATTGCAGCCACACCTTAATGTAACCCAAGTCTATGACAACATACTTGGCATTGCTGCACGTCTTGGTGTACAAGCAAGCTTTATTGTTGACGCACCACCATTAAACACAGATCCTAACAACAGTGATGTGCAGCACTTGCTTAACCATGGCTACACACTTAAGGCTGAGAGAGGATCTACTGACGCAAAATGGGCAACGTGTCCAGCAGTAGTCTTTGGTCCTGAAGGAGTTGATTTACATGGACCAAATGAGCGTGTGTTGGTTAAAGGTTTGGAACGTGCATACAAGGATCTTACCTCTTTTCTGCAAGGAACATAATTTTTTCTTTTTTTCTTTTTTCTATTAGTAAATATTAAAAAGAACCTCAAAATCTTGCAGTCTATGCCAGAAGAAACCACACAAACGCTTATTGAACGTGTTCTCAGATCAGATCTCCCTATTGATCCAGCTGTCCTAGATGCAATGATGCGTGTTGATAGAAAAGAGTTCCTACCTGAGTGGGCTGAGGACCAAGTGAAAGTTGTTGACGCTAAAGAGCTAGATGAGCTCAATAATTTTACGTTTCAAATTCTCTATCAAGGAGCGGCAAAGTTCATTAGAGGGTACCAAGATAGCGATGAACTACCTGGAATCATAGGTAGAATGGCATCAACATTACATGGCGCTAAAAGCGTTAACATTACTGTTCGCCGAGATGCCTACAAAGACAGACCAATTGAGATTGGTTATGGGCAAACATGCTCGCAGCCATCTCTTGTTGGAAGTATGATTACCCAGTTACAAGTTAAGCCGGGTATGCGTGTGTGTGAAGTTGGCAGTGGATGTGGTTATGCTGCTGCAGTGCTTGGAGAATTAGGTGCACAAGTTGTTGGGGTTGATAGAAAATTACAATTAGTAAACTTTGGCAGGAAAAACTTGAGAAAACACTTTGGACCTGAGTATGGAAAAAGAGCACAACTATACTTGGGTAATGGCTTCAATGGTTTTCCAAAAAAAGGCCCTTATGACAGAATTATGTTTTCTGCTCAGCCAGTAGTGCACTTGCCCACCTATCCTTTTTCAGAACTGCATCCTACTTTCAAACCAGATGTAATAGCACAGTCTTTACGAGATGGAACTGGCATCATCCTATACCCTTATAAGTTGTTACATAAATTGACTTATGAGAATGGAGAGTTAAAAGAACATGAAAAAATAGGGCCAGAAATTAACTTTGTACCACTTGTTGCACCTGCAAAGAATTAATTTATTTAAGTTATGACTGCCTATCAACATTCAAGCTTGTCTCAGGAATATCTTCAACGACAGGAGGCTGTGCTGGTCTATCCCTTGGAAAGTCTAATCCACGACTTACCAGGTTCATTGCACACTTTTGCGGCTGAAATATATCACGCAAATACTTAATAGCTCGTTCAATTTCAAATGGTTTGCAAGAAAATAAGTCAATGAAAACATATCCTTTTTCTGGAAATGTGTGAATGCTAATGTGACTTTCTGCAATAACAACAAAACCTGTAACACCCCAATCTGTAGGAACTTTTCCTTCTTTATATTCCATTGCATAGGGAGGAATTAGTTTAGTCATTCCCATGTGTGTAGGTAAATCATCTAGAACATCGTAGACCAATTTAAGGCTGGTCAACTTTTCTCTTGCACATCCCGACAGGTCAAGTGTCAGGTGGGGTCCAAATGCTTCGTTCATCTCACCGTCCCAAACATACTATTTTTTTGAAGTGTTATCACCTAAATGACAAAAACCCCTTTTTAAAGGTTGTGTTTTTAGTGCTTTGACGAGGGTATAAAGGGTAAGGCTTAAAAGTCTTTTATTTCTACCCACCAACCATGAATGGTGAAGTACCTGAAGAACAACGAGGACGACTTGAACGTGTGTACCTTGAAAGAGCAAACCCTCACTCATCAATTGAGTTAGCAGTAGGAAATTTAGTGGAAACTGGTGAAGTTATTGACGTCAAGAATGGCGCACAGTATGTGGGGAGTGAGTGCCTTGTTAGAATTACTGGCAAAAGAGTACGGAGAACACCAATAACTTTAGCTTTTCTTGTTGCAACTGACACACAAGATGTTGGTGATGGACTTTCCCCTGAAGAGTATGTGCTTTATGGCAAGTGGGAAGATGATATGGAAAGAGAAGAAGACTTACCAACCAGAAAAGAAATTGGCAAATATTTTGATCCTGGAAATCCTCGGGTAATCCCTTATTTTCAAAGAGAAAGTAGTGAAGGAAAGGGAAGATATGCAATCAATGGTGATTCACCTAAACAACTTCACATGAGTCCTGAAATGATTGTTGAACATATCTTGCCTGAACCAAAAAATGGTGCTCGAATGATGCTTGCAGAATCTGACGAGGGACTTGAAGCAATTGTTGCTGCGATTAAACATCATGGGCTAACACCCATACGAATGCTAAGACTAAATAAAAAACCTAAAGAAGCACATGCAACCATTTCAGGAAGACTTGAAGTGGTACATCTCGAATACGATGTTGGCAACGACGGAGCAATGGGGGAAGTTATTCGAACAGGAATGAAAACAGTTGTTGCAAAAGGAGGACCTTACGTGGGAGGTGACTGCTTAGTACGTTTTGATGGGCGCAGACCACGAAATGATGAAGACTTACGTAAGTCAAGCTTTCTTACCACCCACATTCCAAAGGGCAGTGAAGAAGGAATTGATGCAAAAGCATACACCTTCTACGCACTTTGGGAAGAAAGAATGGATCAGCGCGATGATCTCCCAACTCTTAATGATATTAATGAATTTTACGACCCAGGTAAAATGCGACAGACTGCCTATATTTTTCAAACAGATGAAGGAGAAAATGAAGCAAGATTAATACATTCTTCTGCAGTTGTTCCAATAGAATTTGATTTTAATAAAATAGTACATCATTACCTGCCTAATGGACAAGGTGGTTCCCCTGTTATTCTTGCTGAAACAGAAGAATTAATGGCAAAAGCTGCAAGAGAAATTTTAAAACAAGGAAAGTGGCCAATTAGGTTAGAAGCATTGCAATAACTTATTTAACTTCTTTTTCTATTGATTTTTTAAAAGCAGCAAATGTTTTTTTGAGTTTTCCCAGAGCATCAGTAACTGCTTTTCTAGGTTCTTTGCCAGATGTTTCTAGAATAAAACGTGGACAACCAATAAGTGGGTGATCAACAGAGTAGGTTGCAACCTTAACATCTTTATCTTGATTTAGTTGATCTTTTAATACACCACAGAAAGTATGGTCTTCGCCTTTTAGCTCAAATACCATACGGGTTTTGGTCTCTTCAAGTACTGTAAGTTCCATAATGTGCATGAGAATTGACTTCATTTATAAAGCTTTGGGTATTACTCGCTGTTTCCGCTCAAGCCTCCAACACCCCACTTTAACCCGATGGATCTTCCTTTTGTGGAATAAATGAGCCATTTTAATGGGGAAATCAAACTCGTAATATTGGCTAATAGCATATCCATGGTCTTCGCTGATCTTAGCAATAAAGTCCTTGCTAGTTGCCTTATGGAAGGTATAAATAACTGGCGCAAGTTCAAATGCTTTTTTGAGAAATTCCTTATCAGCGTGTTTTTGTCTGGTACCAAAGGGTGGATTTTGAATCACCACATCAACATTTTCTGTGAAGTCATTCACGTCTTTATGATGTACTGAGATTGTTTCTTGTACAAATGGGTGACTTGTTAGATTTTCTTTCAAAATAGCAAGTGCTTTATCATCGTTATCGACAAAACAAACATGCCCAGCACCAAGAAGCAATGCTCCAATCCCCAGTATACCTGTTCCGCAACCAAGATCAGCTATACGACGACCTTCAATATCCCCCTTAAAGTTTGCATCCCATAATACTTCTGCACCAGTATCCCCATCCATAGGATATTGCTCTGCCTGCACATCTGGCTGGTCAAACACTTTGAGTTTTGACATTTCCATTGCCAAACGAACTTTAGAAGGCATAGGTGGTAAGCTAGGGGCTACATCCGATAGTTTTATTTGATCTTCCATAGGAATAATGAGGTAAGCAATCTATGTAAAGTTTGTGGTGTACAGCGAGTATCGGAAATTTCCGATAGTCACTAATGTTAGCTCGCTAAATGTGCCTAAAACTCCCCCAGTATACAAATTCCCACCTTAAATAACGGTAAAATCCCGATTACACTGGAGGATGATGACATAACTATTTAAAGGAAGAGACGCCTAGAAAGGACTATAAGGAAGCATCGGAAATAACGGAAACGAAGAAAAGTAACGGAAAAAAAGGTGATTGTGATTCAACAACGACAACAATGTGTACCCATAAGTGTCACGGAAAGGTGTGACACAAAACATTTAAACAGCAACTGTTCACCTATTTCTGATACATTGGGGGTGTTAGGTATGAAAAGAGACATAGTTAGTTCTCTGAAGAGCGAAGTCAGCGGAATCACAAAAGACATGAGCACAATCCAAGAAGCATGTGATGATCATCTTCTCGCAATCAATGAGAATACAGAAGAAATCAACAGTACACAAACTAGTGTTGAACAAATAGAAAGCAAACTTGAAAAACTAAACTCCCGTATTGATACTATGCACATGATGTTCAATCAAATCATGTGGCAAACAAAAATTACCATTGAACTAAACAATGATGAGCAAGCACTCTTCCAAGTTCTCTGCTCACACAAAGATTTTCTGACACTAGACTTTGTTAAAAGAACAATTAACATGTCAGAAGAAGACATTCGCGCATTCATCACCTCATTAATCGATAAGGGGATACCTGTTTTGGCAAAGGACCAAGGGGGACAGGTATTCCTTAAACTTGATTCTGAATTTCGCAAGTTACAACGAAAGCATAAGGTAGTAAAAGTAAACAAAGCAGTAAGCCGACGATATGAGAACAAACAGTTGGCACACTTTTTTTCATAATCACACAAGTGAGGACGCGGTATTCAAGGAGCCATAGAAGGATCCGGGGGGATCTTTTTTTCTTTTTCTTTATTGGTTTTTGAGAGTAAAACACAAAGCTTTTAAACCAGTTGGATATTATATCCAATAGTATTTGATATGGTGGTTGAGAAATGACAGCAAAGTTCTACAAGGGAGGACTGCGAATTAAGGAGCAGCATGAGATAGTTATTGATGTATTTCGAATCCCTAAAATCGAACCATTTCTTGATGGAGACAATAAGTTGTTTACCATTAAAGCCATTGTTTTACTTATTTTCCTTATGGGAATGAAATTTATTTTTGGGGTGTTTTTTCCAGGCATTATTCACGTAGTGCTTATGCTTTTAGTAATCCCCTTGTTTGTACTAATGATCATTAAGATCATAGAAAAGTCAAATCAAGAAGTGAACCATTCAAGTTTTGCATTGGTCAAGTACTTTTTTGTTATACTGGCTCTTATGGCAGTATCAGGGGTAAGCTATGTCATTTTTCCTTAAATTAATGGGGTTGGTAGATGTAGTAGCGGTGATAGTTATTCTGGTGGGCCATATACTGCCACAAAAAATGATTATTTATTCTGCAGGATACCTTATTGCTAAAGGTGGTTTTTTTGCAATGAATGGCAATATCATGAGTATTCTAGATGTGGTGTGTGGAATATTTATTATCATGCTTGCATTTGGAATTTCCTTCAAGCTTATGAATAGTTTTATGTTATTCTTCTTAGTGCAGAAAGCATTCTTTAGTTTTATTTAGTATACACACGATCAAGCATGTCAAGATGTGCAGCTACACGGTCAGACACATACGCAACAACTTCTTTTACCATAGGCGTCAGTGGTTTTGTGTCAGGACCTGTTTGAGCAAAGCCAAACCTATAGTTTACTGTTACTCGAGTACCCTCATTCTCGATTCCTTCCTTGGCAAGACCATGAGGAACAGCTGCGTAGGCTGCAAACAATCTGCGAAGATGTTCCTGAGCAGGAAACGCATCACCAGCATTGCTTTGGACAACAGAATCTTCATACCCTTCAGGAATATCAAATCCCTCAGTAGCCGCTTGCTTTAGACTTGATGCAACAACACCGCCCGGCACATCATATGAAAAAGCACAGTGAACAAAAGCATACTCTCCACCAGTACCATCACCACGTACAACAACACGAAATCGGTGCTTGCTACCCCTTAGAGAATATTCACCTGCTTCATCACCACCACCAAAACGAGAAAACCCATGAAGGTTCAAAGCTGTTGAAAGTTCAGGTAACATCTCTGCTACAAGACTGTCTACGCTTGGAGCTTTTGCTTTTTGCTTTGCCATTACAGCCAGGATTCAAGAAGACCTTTTTAATGTTTGTTGTCCTAGAAACGATTATATTTCTATTCTGAAGGAAATAAATCAAGGCAGCCTTTGTACTTATGGTCTGCAAAAGTTGCGAAATTATCATGCCTGGAATCATATAATAGTCCTTGACTAAGCACCGTGTGCCAGAATGTTCGATCCCGACAGTTTTCAATATAGCGAGAACGAAGAGCTGCAGAATGTTCACCAATGTCAGTAAGCAATCGCGCAGGCATTACATGTAAGTCAAGTACTTTGTCAAGATCTGGATTAATCTCAACACCTAATGGTGCAAAGAGTTTTTTTGCTTGCTCAAGGACTCCATATTCTAACCATGCACGTCGTCTTTCAGATGAAACTTCCAAAACTTTTCCCAGGAATAAACCACCGACTGCTTGATTTGTTCTCTCCCACCCAGCTGCCTTAGCAACTTCACTAACATACTGATTTATACCCTCCCGAGACAGGTCAAGTAGCTTTGGCATATCCTCTGGGACTGAACATCCCTCGCGTTCAAGAGCTTCTAATGTTACATCAACGACAAATGCAGGATCTCGTTCTATACGAGGCTTTCCTGCTTCATAAGGCCACTCAGGACTACCAAGGGCTTGCAGAATTGCAAATGCATAACTTCGTGTGTTCTTAACTCCATCTTCTTATTCACCAGGTGGCTGATCAGCATGTGCAACTTCTCGAATACCCTCTTCAGCTGCATAAGGGTTAAAGCCATGAAACTCTTCTAATTCTCTTAAATGAGGGCTAGAATCATCATAAATAATAACCATGTCAATATCTTGAGGTTCTACTTGCTCAGCTGACCTGCTCCCATCTTCAGGATTATATCTACGTCCTGATATAAAACTCCCATACACCAAAACACCCTCGATTGCTTGAAAATCAAAAGAATGCGTGTGAATAAGTCGTGCAAGCGGAGCTGCTGCATCTTTAAGAGTTCGAACCTTTTTCATGCACCCTACAACAAACTACTCGTTTTTAAGTATTGTTGTAATCAAAAAGAAGAAAGAAAAGAAAAAAAGAAAAAACTTACAATCCTTGACGTGCAGCATAGCCACCACGTTCTTCTTTGTAGTGTTTCTGCATCATCATATCATGTAATTTTCTGCTCATGCTTCGACGCTGTGCAGGGCTTCGCTTCAAGTAGTCTTGTAGCACCAGCCATTCAGCATCGTCTTGTACAAGGACAAAGTCATATCCTGCTTTGTACAGTTGTTTTACTTCCCAAGGGAAATTTGTTTCTCCAACAGCAATGCCTTGGAACTTTCGCTTTTTCAGCCATCGGATGATATTGATATCATCGTCCTGGTTGTTACCAATAGTGCTGATAACTGCATGTGCTTTGTCAAAGCGAAGTTGCTCCCAAATGTCTGGGTCACCAGCATCACCATACAACATTTTACATTGTAGCTTCTTAGCAATCTTCATGACTTCTGGTCGCCAGTCAACAATCACCACTTTCTTTCGCTGCTTTTTGAAGTAGCGAGCAATGCTTTCTCCAAGACTTCCAAAGCCAAGAATTACAACATGGCCTTCAAGTTTCTCTTCAGTGTCACGAGCTTTCTTTACAACTTTCCATTCAAGGAAGTCAAGCCAGTGCTCAAGTCGCTTGTAGATGCCACCAATATTGGCAACAACGCCTGAAGACAACACAATGGTAATAATAGTAATCACTGTCACAATAGTGAACAGTTCATCACTTACATGACCGAGCTTCTTACCAATTGCTATCAACACCAGTGAGAACTCTGAAACCTGCACTGGCATCATAGATAACAAGAACGTTTCTTTTTTCAAGAAACCAAGGTAACTTGAAATCAACCCTGTTACAATTGGTGTTGTTACAATAACAAATCCTAGTAATGCGTACAGTTTCCAGTTAGTAAACGTCGCTACACTAATATTCACTTGCAGCCCTACTGTTACAAAGAAGAGCAGTAGACCGAAGTCTTGCAGCGAACGTGCCTTATCAGTTATCTCAAAGCTAAATGGTAGTTCCGAAATACTCATACCTGCAAGGAATGCACCAATCTCCATTGAAAAGGACAGAAAGTGTGCAACAATAACACCAGTAAAACACCACGCAAGTCCTAAGATAAAAATCAGTTCAACAGACTGAGCTGCAAACATGAATACCCTTGGGAGTACCCATTTTCCTAGGAAGTACATAATAAAGAACACAAGCACAGCTTTACCAAGTGTTAAACCAATTGTTTTTGGTAAGCTACCACCTTTGTCAAGACTGGTAAAAATTGCCAAAGCAACCATAGCAACAATGTCCTGAAGGATCATTGTCCCCATGAGAATTTTACCATGTGGTGCTTCAAGTTCTTTACGCGCATTAAGCGCTTTTACAACCACAATAGTTGATGATAGTGTTAAACAAATTGCCAGATAAAAGCTTGCAAGAACGCCAACTTTCAACAGGAAGAACGCAAGAATAAATCCTAGTGCACCCATAAGAAAGTCATGCCCTTCACCAACCATTAAGGTTTTAGGGCCGAGTGCAAGGAACTCCTTGAGTTTAACCTCGAGACCGGCTAAAAACAACAAGAGTATAATTCCTATCTCTGCTACAAGTTCAAGCACGTGCGTGTCAGGTTTAAACCCAAAATAACTCACTATCAGACCAGTGAGCAAGTACGCCACAATTGGCGGCTGTTTAACAAACCGTAGTAGGATTGCAATAACAGCTATTATAATTAGAAGAAGTCCTATTTGGAAAAGGAACTCTGCCATGTATCAAACACCCCTTTTTTATTTATTTTAATGTAAATTTAGTTACTCATGGCAAGTTTTATTTATAAAGTTTTTGGAATGCTTGATTTACTTCAACTTACCTAACTGTTTTTTGAGTGCCTTATACTCTTTAATGAATAAGATTAGCGTAGGCTTTAAATCCTTTTTTACCCCATAAGCTTGTAAAGTTGCATAGTATTCATATCTGTTTTTAAGATCAATGTTTAAAGGTGGAAAACCATGTTTTAAAAGAATATTATTTAGTAGAATGCGTCCAACTCTACCATTACCATCTGCAAATGGATGAATATTCTCAAATTGGTTATGTACTACCGCTGCAAGAATTAAAGGAGAATATTTGGACTTATTTTTTTTGTACCATTCAACAAGCTCTTGCAACAAATGCCGAATTCTTGGTTGTGGTGCACCTTCATGAACAATAATCCCCCTATTGTCCATGACAACAACTTCCTCGCCTTTTTTTCTCAATTTTCCTGCAAAGGATTTTGAATTCTTGAATACTATTCTGTGTATTTTTTTAATTAAAGCAATCGAAACATGCTCATTAGTAGTTCTAATAAATCTTATTGCTTCATCAACGCCAAAAGCTTCTGCAATATCTTCCTTGGATTTATCAGGCCACTTATCTTCTTCAAGTAAATGCTTTACTTCCTTGAAGGTAAGCCTACTTCCTTCAATTGCATTCGTGTTATACGTAAAAATTTCAGAGAATATCTGCCAATCCTTCTTTGACAAATGGTGTATTTTGACTGGAATTTCTGCTTCAAGTTTTTTGACAAATTCAAGTTCTTCTTTTGATAATTTAAAATGCAAAGGGTCTCTTATGACTTTGTATTTGTGAATTTCCTTAAGAATAAGCTTCTCAGCTATTGACTTTCTGTCTTTGAGTTTTTTCTGTGACAAATCTTGACCAAGATATTTCCTAAACTTGTGGACTTTTGACCCTTCCCTGTAGGAATAAGCAAGATAGTACTTAATTTTCTCTTTTACTTTTCTTTTTTCGAGGTGCATACAACAAAAATAGGTGACTACATATTTAAATTTTTTGCTTTAGGTGACTACATTTGGATGTAATTGTAGTCACCCTATCTGAGAAAGTTAGTACTACAAAATCGGAAAAAACTACTTTGCAATGTCTGGAGCTGGTGGACCCATTTCTTTTTGGTATTCAATTTTAGGTGGTTCAGCAACTGGAGGTTCAGGAGTAACAACTGGCGGTACAGGTTGTGCTGGTAACTTTGTTGCAGGTTGGTATGCTGGAGCAGCTGTCTCTTTTTGCACTGCTGGCGTTGGTGTATCTTTCTTAATATACCCTTCAACATAATCACGGCCTGCAGCTCGCAGCAATGCAATTAAGTCATCTTTTGCAACCAAAGCGCTTTCTGGTGTTAATGCACGTGCAAGATTAGGAACAGTCCGTGCTTCTAACAATAATATATTAGAGCGTTGGTGATTTATCCAACCCAGCCGTGAGTGCTTACCAAATCCGCGATTAAGTTCGTTTGGCATAGATGATTCGACTGCATTACACAAGTAAAAGTCTTCAAATCGCGTATCCCAATTTGCTCCTGCCATGAATGTGTAGAAGAATGATTTTGTAATGGTTGTTTTTGCTCGTTTTTCACCTATTTGTCGCTCTTGATCAGCGGTTTCATCATGGCTTGTACGATACAATACTTTTCCCACTAACTCAATGTCTTCTTCAATTACACCATTACCATTTTTGTCAACATAGTACAAATACAATACATCATTACCGTAATACAACATAAAGTCTTGTATATCAACACGAGCGATTACACCATGACTATCTTCAATAGTATAACCCCCATTATTTTCATGTCCAAATGGCCTAATCACATCGCGCTCTGAACCAAAGGTAATTCGATTAAGCAAAGGATAATTACCTGGCCAAAAGTCCCAGTGTTGTTCCACACGAATGTTTGGCAGTGATCCATCAGGATTATCAATTGGTAATGGTTTCGATCGTACCAATTGTTCCTTTTCTGGCTGAACTGGTTTTGCTTTTGCTGAAACAGTTGTTGGTGACTCTTCTAATCCCCACCAAGCCATCCAATCATGCCAGTCTTGCCCTCTCCGTTCTAGAACAGTGGGATCTGAAAATAGGTAGGTTGTTGACTCCTGAGGTAACCATTTGATAATACCATCTTCATGACTGACATACACAGGAGTTCTATCAAGTTTGTCAAATTCACCCAAGAGTTCATCAATAAAGTCCTCACGATCTTCTAAAGATAATTCAGAGTGCATGTATTTTTGAATCCCATCAAGAATCCTTTTTTTCTTCTTGTTATTTTCTGGAGTGTCATCAAAATCATATAATGCTGTACCTGACCTAAAATTTGTTCCCCAAATAGCAGCAAGTGGATTATGTCGATAGGTTACTAACTCATTAACAAGATGAAGGTCATCATTCTCATCCATAAGAACATGCAATTCCCTGTCATTCCATCCTCGTTCAGGAATAAATGAGAATGTAATAAATTTTGGGCCAGATTGATCTCCTTTAAGTTCTTCTTCAGATGCTGGCTTTTGAAACATCTTAGATTGCAATTCTCCAAAATCAATATATCCACGCAGACGTGTACCTGCTTGTAAGCGCTCGCTTTTTGCTGTTGCAAATGCAAGTCTCCTGTTGTTGAGATTTTCTAAACGATAATGATCCATTTCATCAGTTACATTCTTGACAAATGTAGCTAGTTTATCTCCAATTTTAGTTCCTCGCTCTTCACCACGGTGAATAGTGTACCTGGAAATCTTGTCAATATCTTCAGCTGACTTTCCTAATTCTCCACCTTCAAAATTTACATGTGCTTGACATTGGTACAGAATGTTTCGACTGGGAAAATCTTGACGCTTTGTTATGTAGTCATGAAAAAACCAACCACCTGTAAGTAAACCAACAACCACTGCAGCATCAACAGCTTTTGATGCTCGTGGATATTCTCGGTGAGCATGCTTCACACCCTTCCATGCAAGACCTGCAGTGTTATCCCACAACCAACCACCTAGTCTGCTAAAGTACTTTTTCTTTTCTTTAGACTCACCAGTACCTTGTTCTTTGTCGACAATTTCGCCAAGTGATTTCTCACCTAAGTGTCGTCTTCTAAACCGTTCTTCTGGTGTTTCGTTTGTCATTTTTATTCCTGTGTTTTACTCCTGGATTGGTTTTGCCGTGCTTCTTGCAGTACTCTCTTTCATTCGTTCTATGTGACCTCTGCGTCTTTCTGCTTCAGCATCACGTGATCGAGCACCAAAATCAAGCAAGTAGTCAGCACCCTCTCCTGCTCGTTCAACTACTTCTTTGTAGGCTCGTTTGCCTGAGCGTGAAAGTTTTGCTGCATAGGTCATGATGCCTTTTTCTTCAAGTTGTTGCTGGATTTGTGATGGAGGAGTATAACCCATAACAATATCTACAATCTGAGTTTTCCGAAATGTTTCTTGGATTAAATCTTCTGCATCTTTTTCTTCTCGTGAACGAGTTGTTGCTTGCAGTACTGGACGAACAAGGTATTCTCCGGCTAAAAAGCCCCCAAACATTGCTGGAATTTGATAAAAATTACGTAATAGTGTTCCTGCTTGGTTTTCACCAATTCCTCCTGCAAGAGTTAGGCCAGCTTCGATAAGTGTTGCTTCTCCAAGCTGCACTTTCCATGACTGTCCATTAATTCGTTCTCCATACGCTAGGTTTTTGAAAAAGCCACCAAGTTTTTTCCAAAATCCCATATCTGTTTCTGCAACACCCTCACGCTCTAAATAACTACGTACTAGATGTACATTGGTTGCATACTGCAATGAGTTTGGGTCAACTGGACTTCCTTCTTGTTCTTCAGGTGGCTTGTCTGCCATTAATATGACGTCGATACTATCTCGTACTTCTGCAAGTTCCTGCATACGCGCTTCTTTCCCATTCATCCACCTATAGGCAGCATAGTCTGCCACTGAAAACGTGACACCCAAAATGCCATGTAAAAACGCATCCATTCCAATTGTCATAATCTCACCTTTGTGCTTGTCTTAATTCTCCGTGTACTCTTTCCTTGATATCATCATGTATAACATGAGCAATGTAATCCTTTGTGTTATTGTCTGCTGCTCCAAATACATGTTCTAAATCTCGCGTATTATGCCTGTACAGTCCAGCGTAATCAAATGGCACTAGTTTTGTTAGTAGATTGGTAACAACATGTGCTGGATTGCCAGGTGCTTTAACTGGTTCTAGAAGCATGGCTTGTACTTCAGGAGATGCATGGTTTATTGCCTCACTGAACTGCGTCCCTTTTGCCAATGCAACTCTTAATTTTCGAAGTTCAATATATGACTCTTGTACATGTTCACGCGTATCAGTAAGTGCTCGTGTACGTTCAGCTCTGTTCATATGAGAAACAGGATAGCTAAGGCCTAGTAATCGCTGATCATCAAGCTGATCAAGACGCTTATCAGCTAATTCAGGTGAGAAACGTGCGTAGCCACTAAGAATTAAGTAGCCAACAACTTCTTGCACATTTGACAAGGGAAAAAAGATGGCATTAGGTCCTTCATCAGGAGTTTGCGTTTCATCACCATAGAAGACAACTGTCTTGTCTACATCCCTGTCAGGAACTGGGTTTACTGGTAACTTAGGTTTTGTACCTGGCCTATGAATACCAATAGTTCCACCACCTGCCCTAAATACATATGCCCCATCAAATAAACGAGTGTAAAAACTGCCTACTTCTTTGGTAAGTGAAACAGGACTAAGATTGTAACCTTGGACATCTCCAACCTCAACAATTAAACCACACATTGCTTTTACGTACGCAGCATCATCATGTGTGAGCAAGTTTGGGTGCTGTCGAAGATTATCAACTGCTGCTTGCAACCTTCTTGCTTTACGTAGGAAATAAGATTCAGTGTGAAGTTCTACATGAACATGATGAAGCAGTAACAAGTCTTCTACTGTGTGATATGTTCGCACACCATCATCAAGCTCGCCAACCATACCATCTACACGAGTTACCAGACTTATTTGAGGGAAGAATTGCTCATACAAAAAGTCAATAACCCTATCATCAAATGAAAACTCAGGATGAATAAGCCTTGTACTTCGCTGATTTGGCGAAACAGCTATCATAAAACGATGTGCTGCTTCAGTCTGCAAATAGTTTTGACCAAGTTCTTCTTCAATCTCAGGAGACTCCCCACGTTTGTCAACACGAAACTCAGTTAGCCCTGTTTGCTTGCCTGTCTTGAGCATCAGTGCGCGATTGTAATGCTCAACAAGTTCACCATCTACTGGAAACAAGTCATCATGCAAGATTCCTTCGCTTTGTAGTGTTCGTGTCATCCTTTCTATTCTCCGGGTGGTGCTCCCTCAGATTTTTTCGCAACTGCAAGTGCTCTTTCACGAGTTAAGCTTACATGCAAATTATGTAATGCATCTAACTCAGATACACGCTGTAGATCACTTCCTTCCTTATGCAGCCCGTCTTCTAACCAAAGAATCCGTGCTTGTGTTGTTGCCTCCAAGTGTTTAACTTGTCTTTCAACTGCAGCTTCGTGTTCTGTTTCAGCATACCGTTGTTCAGAGTCAAAGTATCGCTGTGCTTCTTGGAATAACACATCAGGAGTTATTGGCTTGTAAAGATCTTGTAGCATCAAAACTTTTCGTGCATAGGGTTGATCAAGGAAAACAGGTCTGTCTTCAAACCATTCTGCTGGTATGTCAAAGTCTGCTGAACGTCCTTTTACTGCTTCCATGATTGCATTCATTGAACGACCAGTGATACGCTCGTTTTGTTTCTTGAGACCAGCGACAAACTTACCAAAGTCCAACACTGTTGCATCTCTGTATTGAGCAAATTCTTCTGCCATGTAAGCTGCTTCTCCACTAGAATCAACATGTTCTGCCTGGGTTGCAAACGGTTCATATCCTGTTTCAATTTGAATAATACCTTTCTCAATATGATCATGTGCAACTATGAAAACCATATCAGCCATGTCTTCAGGTGTCCTAGGACCATCAATAAGGAAACGTGCGTTTGCTCTGTTACGCAATGCTGCATCAAGTCCTGCAGGATCATTTGATGCAACAAAGTTTACCACATTACCAAGACGTTCTGTCATAACACCATCAAGATACTGCATGAGGATACTGCTAATATCATTGTCTGCTCCTTGTGCATGTTCACGGGATGTTGTAAGCATGTCAAGATCATCGAGGATACCTGACGTTGCCCGCTTACGATCTTTCGCAAGACCAAGACGCTCAAGCAGTGCTTTTCCTGTATCACCATAAAACGATTTTTTTATAGATGAATCAACAAGAAAAAAACCATAAGGAAGTCCAGTAATTTCGGATAAATCACTGCCACGAGTCATAACCAATCGAAACAATGAGGACTTTCCAGTACCAGGTAATCCATCAAACAAAACACTCCAAGGCACCCCACCCAATTCAAGGACTGGATTGCGCTCTTCTAAAGCATCATACAACATAAGGCGCTCAACAGTACGCACAATCTGAATCTTTGCGTATTTGTTACCAACAATATCCTTTGACTCGATACGCCTAAAAGATTGCATTTCTTCACCACCCGTTATCTCGTGTGGTGCGCTAATATCATTGTAACCATCGAGAATAATAGTGTCATCCATAATTCTAAACTGGTGACCTTCAATGTGTCCTGAAAATTCTGGATGTGAATCTCTCTTTTGGAGAGCAAGTTCTGCATAGTGATCAAAGAGATCTTTTACATACACTGGGAATTCCAAGGGGGTTTTGAATACTTCACCTGTCTTTGCTTCATCTCCCCCTGCACCATGTTCAATAAGATTCCCATACACTGGAACAAGCATGTATCTCAGAACTGATTCCTTACTTGGTTCCCTTGCTCGTAACTGAAATGGTGAAAAGTCAGGTTTACCTGGTGATTCAACACCACCTTCTTTTGCAATAACTTCTGCTAGCTTTCGTGAAACATATTTTGAAGCAGCAAACGCTGCGTAGGTGTGAACAAAATCTCTCATTTCATTAAGTCTTGGATCGTTAATTATCGCCTCAGCCCCTTGTGAGCCAACTTCTTGGAGTCTTGCATTAAAACCTATTTTGCCATTAACTAAGGTAGTAACTGCATAAAATACTTGCATACCCTCTCTGAGTGCAAGATAGGTCCCTCGTTCTGCATCTGTCATGACTTGGTCTTCTTCAGGTTCAATAGATCGAATAAGTTCAGGTAATGATTGTGTCCGTCCACCAAAATTATAATGAGTTATTTGATGCACTACATCTTTTTGATACTGCCTAACTACTTCACTTCCTACATCCACTGGGTTGTTTGCTTCAGTCACTGATCTCACCATCCATTGTTATTCCATACATTTTTACATTTCTTCCAAAATCAATTCGTGCAGAGTATGCTTTTTGAATAAGGCGATGCGGTAATAATACATGTTGTGGACTTACCACAACAGGGGAAAATATTCCTGCGTGCCGATCACCTGTTCTGCGTCCTCGCCACCAAGCACGGATACCTTCCATTTCCCTTTCACCCATACGTTGCACAGCATGACGTCGAAACATCATCATACTACTATCTGCATCACCATTTGCCAAGAGCTCGCCAACTGGCCCACTGTTTACTGTATGAGGTCCATAAAAAGGCCCAATATCATATCGTTCAATTTGATCAAGATGAATACCTGCAATCATATCAACAGCCTTAGCAAGTTGTGCTAACTCAACATCAGCAAGCAATTCAAGACCTGCATGTAATGTCCCAAGAAGTTCACTTCTCCATTGGTCTTTACGTTCAAATGATGCTTCAGGTACACGAAAATACACAGTATAAAATCGGGGGATGTTATGTTCCCTATCAAGACGAGCTACAGATTTTCTGTAAAACCTCATACCTCCCTCTTCAGGACCTTGCAGTAACCGTTGGGATTCAATTGGTTGAGGAAACTCAAGTTCAGCAAGTGCGCCATAATAATCGCGACGAAGCTTTTGCATTATTTGTTCATCTGGGAATACATTACGAAACATTGCAAACAGTGCACCATCAATAATCTCTTGGTATTCTGGTAATTTTCCGAGTTCTGCTTCTGCATCTTCTTTATCTTTTTCTATCAGGGGAAAGTCTCGTACAAACAAAGGAAAACCTGAATCACTCCCATCTATTGCACAATCCATTTTTATGTCAGCATTAATGCTATTGCCATCAAGACGGTGTTTCAAAACAACAACATCTAAAGTGCTGGCAAAGCGATCAATGTAATTACGCAAGTCAACATTAGCTCCGCCTTCCTTGGGCATTTTTTCCGTGAGAAAAGTGGCAAGTAGCCGCAAATGAGCTGACAAACTTGTCAAGTGTTCATACGCAGCTCTGTCTTCCAGCCTATGAAAACCATGCCGATCACCTGTTAGATCAGCTTGAACATCATATCGATGAAAAACAGTGTGCCCACTCTCTCGAAGACCATTCATAACATATCACATCCTAAAAATTATGGTTGAGCGCCTGGAGTTCCAATATCCGCCGGCGCAACATCATACCTCTCTTCTGGAGGCAATGCTGCAATCCTATCAATTTCTTCAAATCTTTCTATGTAATCACGTGAAGTGTCTGCCATTTCATCATACACTGCACGCATGACTCCTGGATCAGTTGCTTGTTTTTCCATTATTTGAAGAGTTGCATCACGGATTCCCTTTGCTGCTTTGGAAAACATTCGAAGAGATCGTTGTGTTGCAACATCAAATGCTTCATTGACAACCTCTGTCCCCTGTGTTGTCATAAGAGCTTGTCCAACAACAGGTACTGTTTTGTAAAGTGTTGTAGCGTTGTCAATTTTTTCAAGAATTGTCTTTGCTTGAACAGCCAAGTCTTCTTGCATCTGATATGCCATTGCTTTTGCTGCGCGGTTTGCTTCAAGCATTTCCTGTGCCTGTTTGTATGTTGTAAACAGCTGCATGTATTCATGGCGTTGTTCTGCAAGAGTTAGTTCAACAGCATTACGTTCTTCAACTAGATCAGCTCGTTCTGCTTCGCTTGCACCTTCCATCCTCTTCTCAAGAGCTTCAAGTTGTTCTTGAGTCGCATCAACAAGTTGTTTTTGTGCTTCTTGCTTGGGTTGGTATTCTGCAATCTTCTTTGTAAGAACAGCATCTTGGGCAGCAAGTTCTTTTGCTGCTTTGTACATAACAACTCGTGCTTCAGACAAGTCAACATAGAGTGTTCTTCCACGCTGAACAACTTCCTCAAGATTCTCACTAAGATCTTGTTCCCTAATCCTCTCATCTCGCCACCTGTCTGCTGTTTTTCTGAAAAAGAATTTGTGTGCCCACCATTCCATACCCTGGTAGAGTTGACTCTTTTCTGCATAACCTAGCAAGTCATCAAGACTAGCTGTGACACCCAGAGCCTGATCAGCCATAGTTCCCTTAAAGTCAGCAAAGTCCATAACTGCTTCTTTAAGTTTGGAGACTTCTGCAAGCTCGCCTTCGCTAGTTGCAGTTCCAAGTTTATATACAACCTGGTTAGCAGCTTCTAGTTTTTCATATACATCTGCACCAAGCGCTTGTCTTTGTGCACGTAGTGCTTCTAGCTCTTCAGAACCTTTAACATGAATTTCAAATCCTTCATCTTTAGTTTGTTGTTTTGTTGCCATTGTTCCCTGCCTCCTGTTCTTGCTTTTTGAATAGTTTACTAACTGTCATTCTCGCTTGGTAAATACACATGACATTTATAGTCATTGTTGTGTTTCATTAGTTATTCCTCAGTATAGTTATTACACTCACGTTAGGTAGAATCAAAGTGGCTCTTGATTCTTTTTTACTTGAGGTGATAGAGTAACGTGCATGTCTGATCTCCTTGGAACTTCACCCAGGTCTACACTATTTTAAACCACGACATGCACGCCCATGTCCCAAGGCACATATTTCACATCCACGTCTTTTCACCTCCTTATACACTAACTGTGATAAAAGAAATATAATAATCCTTTGACTCATTTTTTATTGTTTATCGCAAGTTTTAAATAGTATTTGAGACTAATAATAGAAAACAGGGCGAGGGTGACTTATGGGAATACATACTAGAATCGGAGATATGAAAGAACAACAAGCAGTAAAGATGGATCTCCGAGATAAGAAGATATTATCCATTCTTTCTGAAAACTCTCGGTTGAGTGTTGCAGAAATTGCAAAACGACTGGGCATTAATCGTGACACTGTAAAGTATAAAATCAAGCGTATGCAAGATAATGGTGTACTGCGTAAGTTCTATGCTGAAATTAACCTTGGTGTTTTTGGCTATTCAACCTGTCATGTGTACTTTTTATTGGATGAACTCCATGGCGAAGCAAAAGAAGCGCTACTCAAAGACCTACTTAACAATCCCCACACAAAATCAGTGATGGAATACCATGACCGGTGGGACATGGAATGGATTCTTGTTACACAAGGTCTTGAACAATTTGACAAACTCATGACAGAGATAATGAGCAAACACCAAGACTGCATTATAGAAAAAAATCAGTTAGTAACATTGCAGTATTATTACACCACGCGTTTGCCTTATGATTTTTACAAGCAAGCAGGGTATCAGCTTAAACAAACAAACCACACTGTTGATAAAATAAAACTAGATGAGTATGATTTTAAAATTCTTCAACGCTTGGCAGAAAACGCACGAGAAAACGCAGTTGAAACCGCGCTTCATGTTGGATTAAGCACTGACGCAGTTATTCGAAGAATCAAACGATTATACGACGCACATATCATTAACCGATTTACAAGTTTGATTGATCGACGAAAACTAGATTACAACTGGTTTACTTTTGCCATCACCATGAAATCATTTGATAAAAAAAGCCAAAGCACATTTAGAGAGTTTATACGTGAACACCCCCATATAATCCGTTGTGTAAAGACCTATGGAAAATTTGATTTACTCCTGTCCGTGTGCGCAAAGGAACCACAACACTTCCACAACACCATCAAAGACATAAAGAAGACATTCTTCAACAGGATTAAACGTTACGAGAGTTGGGTTGCGTATAAAGAGCATTGTTTTAGAAACTTTCCAGCAGCAATTAGTTATGATGACGTTAGAAAAGGTTAGTTTTGTCGTGCACAACAACGCGTGGGTTTGATTGCAGCATTTCCATCGGTGGTAGTTGGCATTCTGGTTCCCTATCATCAAAAAAACATTGTGTATGAAACCTCAATGTATCATGTACATAGGTTGCAATTGTTTCAGTTGTGTACACAGTAATTTCTAATCGAACTCTTTCTTGGTCAAAGTCAGGAATAGGTGTTCTTACAAACTCCATCCGATCATCATCCCATTGGGAGACGTACACACCCCGAACCTGTTCAGGCATAATAAAAAGTGGGAATGTAGCATGATTAGCGTAACGATAACCATCACTCCAGCTAACAGCAACATCCATCTGATACATAAGTTCTCCTCGTCTAGAAAGTAAGCCCTCACAAAAAATTGGCAACAATGGCTCTTCTTTACGTTTATCATCAAAAAACAAAAGAGGCACAACAGTTGTTGGTAAGGGTTCTCGCTCAACAACAGCATTAGCTTTCCTTACTTGATCTAAATAAAATAAGTCACGATCAAGACATACCAGGTGAGCATAGTCAATGCCCAACATGAGTCCTTCTTCATCCCCTGTTTGTAGCGCAGCATCAAATACCGCTTGTGCGTCACTGCCCCAGTTAAACAAGGGTTGTCCCCGTAGTGCTTCATAGAACACCATATCATGATCTGCACTGACCTTTATACCAAGTGAATCTTCATGGAAATCCGTTTTTGCAAAATTGGCAACCCCAAACTTATAGTTGTCCCCATTGTAAAAAAAATACCAGAAAGAATGTGAGATAATTGAATCAGGAACCAAACGCATAAAATCCATTTTAACTGGATCTTCTTGTTCAAGACGAGCAAAAAGTTCCTGTGCTTGTTCTTCGTTGCCAAGAAGTGCAGCATACACCTCAAGTGGTTTACTTGCTTCAAAATCTTTATACGGAAGAATTTCTGAGAGCTTGCCTGGCCATCCTTCTTTGAAACACTCACCAACATCTGTTATAAAACTTTCAACCAGGTGTGTTTTCGGATCGCGCGTAAACATGCGTGCAACACCATAACCCATGTTCACATGATACTGTCTCCGTAAAAGAGCATTTCGAAAACCATCTAATGAAACGTCTTTCCAATTCGGGGCACTAAAAATCAAATCAGCAGTTTTTCTATCTTGATGCATGTGTTTTTCATCAATCACTTGAAGTGAACCTTGTTGTGTAAGATCTTCAAGAACAAGCACATTACCTTCATCAGAGGTTGCAAGTGCAAAGTAGGGGCAGACTTTAAATCCTTTTTCTTGCAAGACCTGCAGTGTTTCATAACTTTTTTGTGCTTCTTCATCAGGATCTTGAGAAAAGGGTTCGCCCCTATCATCAACAGAGTGCTTATAGAATTTTTTTATTTGTACAGGTTTAACTTTTCCATCATGTTCAACAGTCCCTGGCCTGACAAAACCCTGGCAGCCACCCTTACCTTCTTCAGAAGTGTAGGTAAGTATAACTCCCTCTAGTGTTTCAGTCGGTGTTTGTAGTGTTACTACTTGTGACATGCTGCCTAGAAAAAACTACGCCCTCTTAAACCTTATGTAATAGTAAGTAAAAAACCAAAAGATTTAAATATGTGAAAACACATTAATACACATAAATAACCATCTGGAGGGAGACATATGCCAAACCTAACTTTAGCAATACCAGAAGAACTACACACAAAAATGAAACAACATTCAGAAATACGCTGGAGTGAAGTAGTTAGAAAAAGCATTTCAGAAAAAGTTGAAGTGTTAGAAACATTGGACAAACTCACTAAAAAAAGCAAATTAACAAAAAAAGATGTAGAAACCATCGCCCACAAAATAAACAAAGAAGTATTTCAGGAGCTGAATAGGTAATGAAAATAGTTCTTGATGTAAACATATTACTTTCAGCCCTTATCAAAGATTCACTCACAAGAAAAATAATCATGGAATCTGACTTTGACTTCTACTTTCCAGAACCTTCACTGAATAAAATGAGAAAATATGAAGATTACATTAAAGAGAAAGCAAATTTAGACAAAGAAACATATAATGAAATCATAAAAAATCTTTTCACTAAAATAAAGCTTACTTCAAGAGAAGAAATAAAAAAACATTGGAAAGAGGCAAAAATAATAATGGAGAACATTGATCCAGAAGATGTAACATTTATTGCAACAGCAATGTGCCTAAGAAATGCAATTATTTGGTCAGATGATAAAGATTTTCAAAAACAAGAAGAGATCACAACATTAACAACAGAAAAGATGATAATGCTCTTAAAAAGTTGAGATGTCTTTTAAACATGCTTCTTTTAGTAAATGGACCAATATTTTATTCTTTAAGTAATTAGAGACCAGTAAAATTACTAATATTTGACCTTCTTGCATAAGTTTAATGAATAAGAAAAAAAGACGACATAGTGGACGTATAACAACACGTACATCAATTTCAATAAAACCAAAAGAACTTATTAACAAAGCATTAGATCCACAAGAATATTGGAGTGACTGGGATGATTATCGTGATGGAATACGTTGCTGCACCGATAAGACCAAGATAAGAAGTAAATATATGTGGTTTGCTGAGAATCATGAAGTTGAACGTTATAATAAAAAAAATAAAAAATTAGTGAGAAGAAGGAAAAAAAGAAAACAAAAGTTAATGCATAGTCTATAAAAAAATTTAAATACAAATATTCATTCACAACACCCATGTTCTTTCACCAACTCAGAGGCGGCATGGATAGCAACCTAATATACATAGTGGGTGATCCAGAAACTGGAGAATGCGCAGTTATTGACACCTTCAAAGACATCCAAGGAATTATGAGTGTGTGTTGTGAAAACAATTTGAAAATAACAAAGATCATAAATACCCATTCACACCATGACCACATTGGAGGCAATGAAGCTTTGCAACAAGCAACTGGTGCAGAAATTATTGCTTTTCCCCAGGTCAAAGAAGGAGACACTATTTCTGTTGGAACCCTGCAACTCAAAGTTTTTCACACCCCTGGACACATTGAAGATGCAATTTGTCTTCTTGTTGAAGATAAACTCATAACTGGCGACACACTCTTTGTACGAAGTGCTGGACGAACAGACTTACCAGGCGGTGACACACAAACACTTCTCGCATCACTTAAACGCATCAAAGCAATGGACGACAACTTAACTGTCTACCCTGGTCATGATTATGGTGGTATGTCTGCAAAGTTAGGTGAGTTAAAGAAAACAAATCAGTTTCTACGACAAGTATGAAAGAAAAGAAAAAAAGAAATTCTTATTTACAGTCTGGACATCGTGAAGCTCCGAACTTTCCTAGTCCGAACAAAAGGAACGCTGCTGTCCACCAGTTAACTCCCCAAAAACTCCAAACATTAAGGTCTACAAGTAAAAAGCAAACACCAAGTGCTAGCATTAATAGACCACATACTGTCATACATTTACTGCAACATTTCATGTTATCATACCCCGAATGATTATTAAGAAATAGTAAGTGTTCAGCATTTATAATGCTTGCTATAGTGTTTATAAAAGACTTAATACCCATTAAGAATGAGTTCAGCAGCCATTTGCGCACCACGAACATTGCCTGCAAGTGGCCCAAGTGTTAAAGCTGCCAGCTCCCCTGTAACATATATTCGCCCGTAGTTATGCAAACATTCCCATTCAAGATCATCATCTAAGTCAGGGTAGCCAGAAGGACTTAAAGGCAAATCAAAATCTCTGCTAAGCTGAGCAATTAATCCATCCCCTCCAGGCGGATTAAATCCGGTTGCAAGCACAACAATACCTTCAAACCGTTCTTCCATGCCAGATGCAAAAGTAAGATCTAAAGCCCCATCAATTTCTGTTGCGTCAATGATTTCATCAACTTTTTTTTCTAAGGAGTTATGATAACGAGCATCTGCCACTGCATTTGATACATACCTAGGAATAGTCCCCTCCTTACGTGCTTCAGCAACAACACGTTCTCGCTCTTCAACCTCATCATACCACAACGAGTAAGTAATATGATCTGTTTTTGTCCAATTTTCATGCGCATCAAGCTCAGAAACTTTCAATCGATGGCGAGAAAACAAGGTAACTGGTTGTGCATTTGCAGAAGCATATCTCTCTTTCACAAGTCTTACAGCAAGTTGTGCTGCAGTCATACCACCACCGACAACATACACTGGTCTTGGTGCTTTTATAACTGCTTCAAGGTCAAAATCAGGATCAAACACGTGATACACATTTCCTTCACCCCTATATTCCAATGCCCAATCTGGCCAATGTGTTCCACCCACCTGCCCAAGGGCAAGAACAACATGCTTTGCTTCAACAACTCCCTTGTCTGTTTCAAGCTTGAATGTCCCTCTACGCCGAGACTTTCTTCCAGGAGATATTTTTTGTACAACTGCTTGAGTATGTAAATCTTGAAGTTTATGTGCATCAATAATTGTTTGAACGTGACCATTGAATAAGGCAAGGCTTGGGCGTGTATACCCAGTTAAATAAGCTAACTCACGTTGTTTACCTTTTGCTGCTGCATAACGAGCAAGATCCTCTTCATAACTCCCCAAATTATGAACATGTGGTGAACGTAATCGTGTTTGCCCACAATTCTTTGTTTGTCGTTTCCATTGTGCAAGAAGAGTAGAATTAGCATCTAGTATCCTAATCTTGCGAGTAGATAGTTCACGTAGCCGCCTAGCAAAGTAAGTACCATGAATACCACCACCAATAATTGCCCAATTTAGTTTCTTCCCCCACCTACCCATATAACTGCCATTTTAGGGGTGGTATAAAAACATTACTGCTCAAGTATAGAAACCTTTATTAAGTCTAAAATCTAGCAAGCACCTATGCCAAAAGATATTGTTGCATTACAAGCAACCTTTGAAGGGGAACGGGATAAACTCGATAAAGGATTAGCAGCAGCTGTTAACCAAGAACTGGACAAACAAACCGGTCTTAAGCCAGAAGCTGTTACATTTGATGAAGCACAACAGTTTGAAGTTACTCTATACCTGCTTAAAGGCGGCGAACCTTCTGATGAAACAGTAACAGGCACCAGCACCGAGAGTATTGACAAGGCATTTGAAGCAGCAGACGCTGCACGAGCAAACAAAGATTATGATCCTGCACGGATTGGTGTTTCAATTGACAGAACAGTAGAAGCAGAATACTTTACTATCCCTGTTGTATCACGATCAGTTCGTAAAACACGTGTTAACCAACATCACGAAGCAGCAGTTGGTCAACTAGCAAAAACATATGGTGCACGATTAGACAGGCACCCTGACTCACTTTCATACAGAGTATTACACAGTAAGAAAAAATACAATAGTGATGGAGTATTACCAAAAGGGAAATTCTCCAGAAAAAGCATTGCAGTACAGTGTACTAGCCAAAAATCAATGGGCGATGCAGAAAAAAGAGCAGTAACCACCTCAAACAAAGTTAAAGCAACAGTGTATGAGCAAACAGCACACATGAAAGTATATGGAAAACCTGAAGCAACATTAGTTGTAAAAGATGGTGTTGTACAACCGATTGTAACAACAACAAGTGTTGGAGCACCATGGGTTGTAACAGATAAGAAATCCGGAAGAGGCCACGAGTATGGAAGTAGAGAGCCATCTCGCCATTCTGCACCTCGATCAAGAAGAAGCACTGCACCTTCAGGAAAACAACCACAATATTTACAACCAGCTACTCAGCTGATGTAATTTTTTCTACAATACCTGTTTTGTATTGGTCAAGCGTAAGCTCTTTAAAGGTACTTGCAAAGTGGCCAAGGAACTCTGCAAAGATACGTACATACCCACCAAAGATTGCCTTGTCACAATCATTTCCAAAAGCATCTTCAGCAAGTTCTCTAAGCTCAGATTCATGCCCTTTAATCCTTCGCTTCATAAAAATAAGCCTATCAAGGGCATCAGTAATGTACGTTGGTTTTTGTTCAAGCATATGACTAATCATTTCTTCGCT
Source organism: uncultured Methanosarcinales archaeon (assembly GCA_964343705.1). Taxonomy (GTDB): domain Archaea; phylum Nanobdellota; class Nanobdellia; order Woesearchaeales; family UBA12501; genus JAUSFM01. Next base: position 20,197 of record CAYFJX010000007.1, on the reverse strand, counting down.
TTTTTCAATTGCAAGGTACGCTCGTGTCCGCGGATCATCAACTTGATTGTCGTCAAGCAACCTAAAACCTTTTGGCATACGACCTAAAGGAGTTTTGTCGAGAATATTTTTAGCTTTTTTATTAGATTTTCTTGCTCGTTCCGCTCTTCTGTGTTCACGTGCATAAAACCTAAAAAGATCATTTTCACTTTTGTATAAATCAATGCACCGTTTTCGTTCATGCTCACTAACATACTCATCTTTATCTCCTTTTTCGTCTTGGTACAGTGCTTCAACTGTTGCCATGGCAACCACAAGAGGACCATACTTGGTTTCTTTCACATTTTCAAAAGCAAGACGTGCAGCTTCTACACGCTCACTATACGGGCCGTCTGACATTGCTTCTTTCATAAGATCACGCTCAAATGCCGGACGTTTTTCCAGCGGAATATCAGTAAGACCTTCTATAAGTGCTTGCACATCTGTCAAGGACAAATCAACAAGAGGTACTGCCCCAACAAAATCTGTCCATGCTAGATCTCTGCAAAAGTAACCAGTGACTCGTTCTTCAGCTATCATGTTTGACGTTGTTGCGTTTGCAAATCTCCGTCGCACACCTTCCATAGCACCACTTCCAATTGACTCATCTTCATTTTCTATTACAAGCCTGTATTCTAATCCACGGCTCTGGATCCCAAATCGGTTACAAAATAGTCGTGAACTAAGTGTTCCTCTGTGCTCGCCACCCTGGTGAGGTTCATAGGTAAGGAGCCATGGTGCTTCAAGCTCTTTTTCACTTTGCCAAGTGTCTATACGAGGTATACTTACCCGCTGTCCAGCGTACAATACTGACTCTGGATTTTCTCGTGACTGTTCAATTTGAGCAACAATATCCTCTTCACTAGTTACAATCGTTCTCAGAAAACCATATTCCCTTTTTCTAAAATCATTACGAGCTGTTCTTCCTTGTCGTGCAGCTTTGTTTTCAATTTCTAAGGAGTGAGTATCAAAAGTCACAGGCCCATACATGTGCATAACCTGGTCAAGCGCCCATAGTTCAGGTTCTTCTGGAGTGCCAACGTCGACAACAACAAAAGCATGACCACCACGTTGAACAGTACCTTCTTCTTGGAAACCAACAAACTCCATAAGTATTGGATCAAAACCTGCCTCTTTGAGTACAACATAGTTTGCAACTGCTTGACTGTAACAGTTTACCATGTTTAACTCGTCGGGAAAGGGTGACCAGTTTCCTGACTCAAGTGATTCTGCAAAACCGTATTTGAACGTTAAACTACCATACAAAAGTGTGACAAGACTTTTCTTACGCCCAGGAGTAAGACGACTTTTTTTACGCATTTCTTGTAATCTCGGAGAAAGTGTAATAGTGGGATTGCCCGTACCTGATACAACCTTCACACCAGATGCCTTTTTTGATTCTGTTGAGGCGTCGCCTGTTGCCTTGTCAAGAAGTTTAGAAAGATCACTTGCTTTTTCCTTTGCCCAAGCAATGGTTGTTTCAGGAAATCCCATCTTACATCAGTCGTTGACCAGCCTCTTCATCATCAACCAAAGCCTCAGCTGAACCAGAACGATCTGCTTTTTGATATTGTAGAGGATCTTTGCTTGCAAGACGGAAACCCCATTCCTCAAGATTAGCATCCATAATATGTGCTGCTACCTTTTCTGCTAGAACATATCCACCATTCATTTGTTTAACTTTAGCAACAAGGTCACCTGGCTCAAATCGGTTAATACCAAATTCTTCAGTTGCCAATTGAACATGTGCTATTTGTGTTTCAGAAGCTTGGATCTCTGTGAAGACGTACACATCAGGATCAGCATGATACGCCCCTTCATGTGTTCGTTCTACACCATCAAGTTCATGGAAGTTTTTACCAAGATACATTGCACTAACATGCAAGCCATTATCTGCTACAACTTTCTTAAGCTCTGTCTTTGTAAATCCATCATATGCTTTGGGATGCTCCCTCATGAGTTCTGCTGCTTTTTCAAGATAGAATTGATTGATTAGTTTCATGTACGGCTGACTAATTTTTCCTTTAAGCATGTACTTAATGAGATCACTTCGACTCATCTGAGGTGTACCACCTGCACGACGTACAAATTGACGACGTTTACTGATCATTTTTAGTTCAACACCAAACACTGATTCATCATTGCTCAAGTAGCCACTTATAGCTCGTGTTTTGTGCGCATCAAGCGCATTTTCATTTTTAAGTTTTGTACAATCAATGTGCTGCCCTGGCTCGATTGCTCGCACAGCTTCGTACAATTTTACAATATCAGAAAGAACATCTGGTAATTCAGAAAGGTCAACATCCCCATTGCCGTTTGCAGTGTCACCATTGTGGTCAACACCATTACCATCTCCGTTGGTTGGTGCAGGGTCAAAATTACTCTGTAATATGGAAGGAATACTAACATCTCTACTAAATAAGTCATCAATCTTTGTGTTTGTATAAATAGTAAATGGGTCAAGAAGTGGTCCTGTATAGGTTCCTTTAGCAAGTTCGTCTTGCAAACTTGCTATAGGTTGTAAACCATAATGAATACTTGGCCTGCCCATTTTTGATAAAGCGCCAAGAGTTTCTTCAACTATGGAGGCACTTGCAATACTTCGTTGAAATTCATCTCGCTCTTCTACTGTTTTGTCAAGTGATTCAACCTTTTTTCGCAGTTGAAGCATTCTACTGAGTTGGTCATCTTCCATTTCACCTGCTGAGAGTTGAGATAGTTGTGCAAGCTCATCTCGGTCAGGCTGTCCTGCTTCAAGGTCATCATTTGCAGCACTAAGAAGTTGGCGTTGATCGTCTAAAATCCCATCCATCTTTTTCATAAGATGTTCTGCATAGCCTTTTTGAAGTTCAACCCATGTATCAACAAGTGACGCAAGACTTTCATGGCCAATAAGTCCAGCCAGTGTAACTTGAGTTGCTAATTGTTGCCGAACTCGCTCATAGGTTTCATGAACTAACATATCTCCAAAGTCAGGAAGTTGAACCTCGGGTTGATTATCAAGAAGAAGAGCGATATAGCGCTGATTAACCTCTTCAGGTATTGTAACTAGTTCATCATTTATTCCTAAAAAGTCCCGTATACTTGAATCCCCACTCATAGAGTTAGGGGACCAAGAACTGTCTTATAAGCCTTTCGGAGGGATTTAAATAGGCCAATCACAAAAAGCTTTAAAAAGGCCTGCCTTATCCAGACATTCATGCCGACGTCGCATAACTGGATGCGCATAAGGGCAACGTGCCCTTATCAACCCCCGGGTGTGACCTTCGCACTGCGCGCTCGGCCACACATAACACATATAAATCAGACAGTTTAATTCACACATATGCCGACGTCGCATAACCTGGTATTGCGCCGGTCTTGAATATACATCAAGCCAACCGGTTTCCTCACGGATATCCCGGTTCAAATCCGGGCGTCGGCGTTTATTTTCTTCTAATAGACCATCTCAGGTGCGCTCCGAGTGAAACGAGGAGCTCGCCCACATTTTGTCTGTTTTGTGTCAACAAAACAGTGCAGGTTCACCGGGCGTCGGCGTTTATTTTCTTTTTTGTGTAAATAACGCAAGGATAAAATAAAGTAATCTGACATCGGCAAATTCTACAAAATCAAAGAACATTTTCAACTACACAGATATCACGGCAACGCCGTTAAATCAGCGCCGGGACACGGCGCTGTTAAAACTGTGTAATATCAGATACTAATTTGAAAAAGCCCAGGCTTACCTTAATTTTCCTTTTGCTTCATTGTCGTAGTTCCCTTAACAAAACCTTTTACACCACAACAAACAATAAAAAGATGTTCTCATTATCCCCTACAATGGATAGTACAGACATTCTGAAAATAACAATGGCTGTTGCAGGTAGTCTAACCCTCATAGGCCTCACTTATAGAGTGTTAACAACATCAGTCAAAAACCAACCCAGTGAAACACCCCAAACAGAGGGAGTGTTTGAAGTTCTGCCTCACCAAGAAGAGGATGCTTATGAAGTTGGTGACATTTTTCCTGAAGATGCTGAAATAGGTGGGAGTTCACTTGAAGTTGAAGACCATGAAAACATTGAAGCAACAATAGAGGAAGAATTAAGTGAGACACCAGACGATAAGCGTTCACTATTGTTAGACCAAACGCTTGCAGGTAAACTCCAACAAGCACGTGAGCTAGCAGCACTAACACATGAAGGAGCATACAAAATAAGAACCTACAATGGAGGTTGGGCAGGAAGAGGACCAACACCCAATGAAGTTCACAAATTAATCACCTATTTTGATGGACTTGTAAAAGAGGGAGATGCAATAAAAATCCGTGGAAAAGCACTTCCTACTGCAGATGATACCAAAAGAGCAGAACGCCTTGGACAACCTGTCCAAGCAAAGCATGCAGTTGACGAGGGAAGAAGATGTCATTGTAGGGTTGGCATTGAAGGCCCGCAAACGTATCTGGTCAGAGGAACAATTGTTAATATTCCACAAGGATATAGAAAACTACAAATTATTGGCCAGGATCCTGCACTGCAAAGTGTTGTTGATCAAGTGACTAATAAATACAAGTGGTTAAGGGATACTGAACACACACGATATTCCAATACTAAGTAAACCATTCTTGCAATGTATCATGTAACAACTCACCACTTTTTGAGTAAACATCATCTGTTCTGTATGAAACCCACCTAAGCTTACTATGTATACCTGGCCACTTACGCTCAAAACGGTTAAGCATGCCAGCATAACTCCCTCTAAGATTAACCCCACTAACTTTATATCTTGAGGTTCCTGCTCCTGAACTCCAATCACCTGCTTCACAAACAAAAACAGCATTACATCGAGGTATAAGATAGGTAGTTAAAGGATTGGGAGTTTTTGTGTCTTGAAAGATATCTGCGAAAATACCTAAATCAGGAAACTCATCTGCAAGCCCAGCGTAATGATCCATCTCTTCTTTGCTAAATTCCATACCATGACAATCCCCATCAGTAAAATGTACAAGGTACACGTTCCATTGGTTAACAGGGTACTCTTCTTCAATTATTTGCTTTGCTAAATTAAGTCCTGCTTTCATTCGTGTACCGCCACCTGCTTGGATTGTAAAAAAGTCCTCAGCTCGAACTTCTTCAGCACGAGAATCATACTGGATATAGCGTTGCACAACACCTTTGTAATGTTTCTTAAGCCATGCAGTTGCCCACCACCCAACATTTTGGTGAAAAGTTATAACATCATCCATTGAACCAGAACGATCAAGCAAGTAAACTATCAAAGCATTTGTTGCAGGCGTTGTATCCTCTTTTGCTGTGCGAAATCGTTTGTCAGGAGGGATAGGAACAATTGGTTTGCCAGGATACCATGTTCCTGAACCAATCTCACGCTTCAAAGCTTGTTGATATGTTCTTTTTAGATGCCGTAATGATTCAGGACCAACATCAGTAATGCCACTATAACGCCGTGTTGATTCGACATCCATAGCCCCAGTAAATGTTTCCAAAAGGTTGGGCAATTCCAGTTCATCACCAAGCCTATCAGCTGCTTCTTCAAGTGATAATTCTGCATAAATACGTTCACCATAACCATGACCAGATTGTTTACCTTGACCCTCCTGGCCTGGCCTGCCCTGACCCTCACTTAGTACATCACCAACTTCACCTTCTCCTTGACCAACGCCACTGTTATCACCAAGTCGAAGACGGGGTATTTCAAGAGTTCGTATGGGAATTTTGACTGTAGAACCATCTGATTGGGGAAGTAGAAAACCATCCTGGCTAAAATACTCACGCAACCCTTCTTCTTTCAATCGTCCAAGCTTACGATTGAACTGATTCAAATCCTGCACAATTCTATTTACCATAGCAAAACCTGAATAGAAGTAGTATAAAACAGTTTATATAATTTAGGTATATGTTATATAAATGTCGCACGTGTCTGCTGCTTCGGCGCTTCTGGAAATTTCTCGAAAAGAACAGCAAAAACCGACAAGATTTCATGCTTTCTGATCAAGCTTCTGCATTCACCGAAAATTTTCCGATTTTTTGTGAGCAATACTTATTAAAGAAAAAAAAGAGTATACAACTATGCCAAAAATTATTTATAGTAAAAGAATAGAATATGTAACAGCAATGGCCACTGTGATCATAGCTTTCACTGGCCTTGCAGGGTTATTCATAGCAGTAATCAACTTCATAGAAGTGCGGTTTAAGATTTTGGGCATTGCTGGATCAGCATGGATTAGTACAGCTATTGTTATATGCCTACTCGGAACAATTGCAAAAACAAAGAGGTTTATGCAAAATGACAATAAACAAAAGAATTAAAGTATGGATTCGAGAAACAGATTGGGGTTGGTATTGGATAGGTTTTGTTTTTTTTCTTGCAATGCTTATATTGATGATAGATAAAGGATATTTTTGAAAAAGTGCCACCTCAGACTAGCAAAGGGGTTTATACAACATGACAGTAAACAAAAAAATTAGGATATGGATAAAAGAAATAGATTGGGGCTGGTTTTGGGCTGCTTTCTTTATTTTCTTAGGTTTACTCATATTAATGATAAATAAAAGCTATTTTTAAGAAAACATAATTATATATAGGAGTAGTTATTTCCAAGCAGTATGCAACCATATAGATTCATTTTCACAGCTGATGTGCATGGGAATACAGGCCAGTTTGTAGCTGCATACAAACGAGCAAAACAACTTGGGTTAGATGGGATCTTTTTCGGTGGTGATATTGCACCAAAAGAAGGAAATGACAGAGATGGTGCAAGTTGGAAACCAGGACATACAACAAGAACCCCTGAATCACAACTTAGATTCTATGAAGAAACAATGCTTCCCTTATTCTCTGTTGCAAACCTAGAAGGATTTGATGTTGTTGCATTAATGGGTAATGATGATTTTAAGATAAATGAAACTTTCCTACAAGAAGAAAGTGCAAGAGGAGATTTTACTTTGTTACATGACTCTGCTTACCAACTACCAAATGGATTGCATGTTGTTGGCATGCCATGGGTTGCACTAACACCCTTTTTACAAAAAGATTGGGAAAAACAAGACATGAGTGACCCTACAGAAACAGAAAAAGAGCAAGAAGATAGACTGAAACAAGGATACCACATACTTAGAAATGGTGAGGCACCCATTGATTTTAATGATATGCCCAGCAACGATTCACTTGAATCACATTTACAAAGAAAAATTTTACCACTTGCAGACCCTTCACAGACAGTGTATCTTTTCCACTGCCCACCATATGGAGGAAATCTTGATCAAACAAGGCGACGTGGTGAGGTTATGCACTTAGGAAGCAGTGCAATACTGAAATTCTTTGAACAGCACAATGCACATGCAGGATTTTTTGGACATATTCATGAAACTGTTGCAGTAAGTGGTCAATACACTGACACAATTGGAGAAACTGTTCTTGCAACTGCAGGAAATAGTCCGCATCATTACCCCTCTAACAATTTTCGAAACTATAGATATGCTGTTGACGTGTTAGTTGTTTCTGCTGGAGAAAAGGTTAATGTAAAACGAGAAACTATTTTCTTTGATGAAGACTACACTATTGTTGCTGTACGTTAGGCATAAGTTTTTCTATCTCTTGCTTTGTCAAATCCCTCAACTCACCTGGCTTAAGTTTGCCAATCTTCACAGCTCCAACCTGCACACGCTTTAATCGCTTCACCATAAAACCAAGTTTTCTAAAAATACGCTTGACCATTTTGTTGCGGCCTTCATGCACCCCAATTTCAACTTTGTTTGGTGCAAGTTGTTTTAGTTGGTCAATACGTACAAGACCATCCCGAAGTTTGATTGATCTCCCTATCTTCTGCAATTCTTGCTTGCTTATTTTTTTGTCAAGCTCAGCATGATACACTTTTACTTTTTCATAGCGTGGATGCATCACATAATTTGCAAAGTCCCCATCATTAGTTAAAAGAAGAAGACCTTCAGCATCATAGTCAAGTCTTCCAACTGGCACTACTCGCTCAGGTATTTTCTCTTTTGCATTTTCTTTCAGAACATCAATGATTGTTTTTTTACCACTTGGATCTTTGAGGCTTGTTAGAATGTTTCGTGGTTTGTACAACATGATATAACGTTTTTTCCCACCAACGATTTTTTTACCATCAACTGAGACAATGTCTTTTGATGGATCTGCCTTGTCACCAATTGTAATAACTTTTCCATTCACTGCTACTTTTCCTTGTTCTATTAACTGTTCTGCTTTTCTACGTGAGCAGTAGCCTGCATTGGCAATGATCTTTTGAACTCTGTGTGATGTCATTAGTATCCTAGTTTTTTTAAGTATTTTTTTAAATCTTTGTATTCATTACCTCTGTCAATAATACAAAGAACCTTAACAAAGGGCTTGTCAACAAGATAGATAACTCTTTTTTCTTTTCTTCCATCTTCAAAACGAATTCTAAATAACGGAAATGTCTCTTTCTATTTTTGACTCGGCCTATCCCCAGCCTAAAGGCTGGGGTATGTACCGGCCTCGTAAATGTATAGAGACATTTCCGGGATAGAAAATGGATGCTAGCTAACCCGCTTTATCCCCACACTGAAGTGAGGGGTATTAGCGGGCATCCATTTTCTATAAAAATAAATTAAACCCCTTAATTCTCTTATTACGAAATGGATTTAGTTTTATTAATTTCAGTTTTTCTGAAAGAATTTTTGCAGTTTTATCAGGTAATTTACCAATCTGCTCTAAAAAGAACTTAGAAGGTTTTAATGTGAATACCATCCTTATTTTCTCTTTAATTTTTTAAAGAGTTCTTCTTCAGTGCCATAAAGATTATTTTTTTCAGTTGCTTCTAATAATCTCTTTACTAGAGCAACTTCATTCCCAGTTAATTCTTCTTCAAATACTTTCTCCCGCACTGCCTCCTTAATGAATTCTTGTACAGTACCAAACCCATGTTCCTCAGCATAATTCTTAGCATGGGAAAGAAGTTTTTCAGGCATTCGAACGTTAATTTGCGTATTCATGCTACCTATAGATACCAACTAATATATAAAGATTGCGGTTCCAACTAGCCTTACTGCTTACTCCTTCTGCACAGGAGGACCTTGCTCACGTGTAAATTGTGGCGAGTCATAAAAGGTTACTGTACCTACATCATCAACCAACACATGACCTTTAGCAATAAGCAAGTTTGTATAGTCATCAAACAGTGGATGCTCAATCCCTGTTGCCAAAAAAGTACGAGAACAATCACGAAGCACTGCAACGTCAAAAGGTGTCAACTTTTCTTGTGAAATAAGATATGCATGCACTTCATTACAATGGTTAATAGTCGCAGACGGATTTCGCCAAGCCATTCCTAAAGGCCCAATCAATCTTTTCATTTGATTCTGCACCTGAGGATGACTTGAATCAAAGTAAACATTCTGTGCACTATCAAGATGATCATTATGATGTTCAAACAATGCATCAGGTAACAAGCCAAGCGCTACAAGATCTTTTTGGTATTCTGCTGTTTGCTTTAAAACCTCCTTACGACCAGCTTCTTTGACAAGCATGTTATAGAGCGGTCTTAAGGCACTCATTACTTCCCCCCTCCCTAGTTTTCCCCTTGCTTCATCAGTTAAAACAGCTGTGACTCTTGAAGGAGTGGGATCATGCATTGTTGGAAAACACATTTTTCCATCTCTTGCAAGCTGATGTAGTTTATCATAATGAACTTGTTTAAGGCCCATTTGTGCAAGTAAATGTAATGGAACCAATGCTGGACGAACTTCATCATTACCAAAATCGTTCAACACATGGTCCTGACCATCATTGTTCTGAGGGGATACTACAACACGTGCAACTGATTCTTCCCAAGAAACGTTTTCAAAAGGACTAGTTCCTGTTCCTGGCCTGGACTTTTGATAATGTTGCTTTGCTTGGATACCAAAAGGATAACATCCTTCTTCAAGAATTCCCAAGATTGCTTCTCGTGCTTCATCGTGTTCCCCCAAGGTAAACAAGGTCATTGCAGCAGTAATCCGATGATCATAGCCATAAGCAAATTGATCATTATCAAGTATTGTTCTCAACATCCCAATTGCTTTGTCACCATGACCTGCTTTGTGTAACCAGCCTACAAGTCTATGGGGAGCAGGTACTGGTCTTGTTTTTTTAGCACCAGTTAAGTACTTTTTTTGATTTTTACTGTCAAGATAGGTTTGGATAATATCATCAATAAAAGCATGATGTCTTATAAGATCTTCAGCAAGATTGTGCTCATTGAGAAGTTTATATTTATCTTTGCCAGTTCTTTTAAACTTTGCATCAAATGCTTCTTTATATTTTTCAAATCCATACCTATCTCCAAGCGCTGCCAAAATGGCAAAGGTTTCATCAATCCTCGCTTGAGTTTTCCAGATTTCTTCAGGCATTGGAGGAAGGTCTCCTGTCTTGGTATGATGTTTCCTGTTTTCTTCAGTCCACTTTTCCTGTAACTCTGCTGCTTGACCATGAGAAAGTGAATCAAATGCTTTTTTGAATTCACGTCGCATAACTCTTCGTGCACGTCCCATGCCTAACCCAGTTTTTGCAAACATAAGAACATCTTCAACTGTTAATTCCTCTTGCTCAAGAAGATACTCTTCAAGAGTGTCAGGAACACGCTTGCTTTTTTTCCCCACACTATGCAAGACTTGAGCTGCTGCTACTTTTGCTTCTTGAGGTGCATCCCCACCAAGAAATTCTTCAAGCTGAGTTGCAAAGTAATCACGGTGCGTTATCAGACGATTATTAAGTGACACCATAAGACGACCATATCCTTCTCGTTCAAGTTCAACATCAGGACGTTGCAAGTATTCAATCACTCTGTCCACAGTGTTCTGTTCACCACTAAAAGAAAGCAGGTCTTCAAGTGCAAAAAGTGATACTCCTTCAGTTCCTTGTGAGTGAACCATGTAATAAAAATCAAGCAGGGGGTCAGCATCAAATCCAACGTATGAACCAAACCAACGAAATGTTTCATTAATTATACCAGTAGGTACTTTTTCACCTGCAAGAAGTTGTTCAACAACAGTAACTCGTTCTGCTGCATCGCCTCTCAGATCACAACCCATAAGAGTAAATGAAAGAACTCTGTTCAAGGCTTGCTGCCTCATATGAATTCCTTTTACTTGATCAGGTAGTGTTGGACCATATAAAAGGATCCTGTTATCAAGAATCCCTTCTCCAATCTCACACCAATCAACAGCAGGAACTCTGAAAAAACCCATATATATCTGCCCTTCTTCAGGTGTTGGAACTTCTAAATCTTCAAATAACCCAACAAGGTCTTTTTCTGGGTGTGCATGCAGTAATTCTTTTGGGAGGACTGTTCGCTCAGGTCGATATCCAGCTTCTTCAAACCCGTCACCAGAATAAACATCTTCCCAAGGTTTTTGTTTTAGAAAGTCTGAAGGACCATTACTAGCTCTAACTACCCAACCCATCTTAATTAGATTACTCTTAACATTTTTAGAAACAGTTTCTTCAATTTTTTTGTAATCAAAATAACTAAGGGTTTGTAATGTTGTAAGAACATGCTTGGCAAGTTCTTCATCCCATGTTGTGTGCTTTTTTCGTAGTGCTTCAAGTTGGTTGTGTGTGACTGGCGAGCTTGATTCTTTCCAGGCCACTCTCCAGTCCAAACCTGAATCACGTGCTGTAAGATCTCTTTCAACTTCTTTCTTAATTTCTACTTTGTCAGAAAAGTCAGATCCTGTAGTAAACGGCTTGAATCCAGGTTTTGGTTTTTTTATGCCTGATTCTTCCCCTACAAAAGGCAGCCCTGTAGAAGTTTCACGCATCACAATTAAGTTTGGAAAAGGGAAATCATACCAGTCTTGTACTTCATCAGGAAAGTCAGTGATCCAAGCATTGCTGTGATCAAGAAGTGCGCCAACAACATACGCTTCTGGCTTAAACAGTTTCCCTGGAGAATTTTTACGGACAGGATCTTTTGGTGTGGTAAATTCAAAAATCAACTTGTTGTCATCATCCACTTGCAAAGCCGGTTGTACATGATCCCAGGTAACATTCACTTGTACATCAATGCCCAGCGCATCATATTCTGCTACACCCAATTGCGTACCAGAATTACAATTCAGAACCCCATAATGGGCTGCTTTACCAAACTCCCAACTGTTCAGTTCATAACCACGCATTTGCGACATAATGGCAGCGTGCATAAGTTTTGCTTTTTGAATAACTGTATGGTCTGGTCGCACATACCTTTCGGCTATAGAGTTTATTTTGGCAAAGCTTCTCTTGATATCATTAGGTGTGACATAGATTGGTTCATCATTTTCAAGTTGTTCTATTGCATAATTGTAATACCAGTTGTTAGTAAAGAATTCAAGAAATGACATGCTGTTAAGATCAACTTGGCCTTCAGGATCATCATTCATGTCAGCAAGCAGTGTTGCATAAAATTCTTCTTGCGCTTTTTTTAGTTCAGGAAGTGTTGTTGGAAAAGCAAATTCTGGTTTTTGAGCTGTGCTATGCCTTTTTTCTTTTTGTACTTGTTTTTGTATGGGTGCTTCTTTTTTTTGTAATGTTGCTGCAATATAGTCTTTTTGTTGCGCTCGTGGTTTTACATACAAGTTCCCTTCAATTTGGGGTAAAGAGGGTGGAGCTGTTTCTTTTTCAGGCTTTGTTTCGGGTGTAAGAAAGTCGTACAAGGAGTCTTCATCCATCGGTAATTGATCTTCTAATGCTTCAAGTGCGTCATCAACTGCTGCTTCACCTTGGCCTTTATAGAATTCTTCAAAAATACCATTCCCTGACAGGCCACTGATTACTCCTGGCCTACTTGTTGCGTGTGCTGAACCTCTCACTGATGTACCGATTGGCATGTACTGCAGAATCATTGCAAGAGTCCCTGCATGTATCAGGGCTGAAGCTGCCCAAGGGGGTGCTTTACGTAGTGTATTTTTCATAGCCTTGGCTACTTTCTGCACAGATTCTTCCAACATAGGCCTTAGAAGGGATATAAGTACTATTTAAACCTTTTGGATATATTCACTAAACAGTGGTTAAAACACAAAGGCTTATATAGGATTCCTAAATCTTATTAAGAATTATGAAGAAAGTATTTAGCATTTCTCTGGACCAAGAGACCATCGACCGCATCCACAAAACAGCCAAAAAAAGGGCTTTTCGTAACAAAAGCCACCTTGTAGAAGAAGCTATTCTAAAGTTCTTGGAGGGTCAACAATGAGCCTTGTACAGAAAATATTCGGAAATCGCGCACCTACAATCAAACCAAGGAGTGGACCAACACTATACTTATTTAGACATGGTGAGGCCCAAAACAATAAAGATGAAATTATTGGGGGAGACTCGCCACTTACACGCCAGGGAAAAAGACATGCTACTGAGGTAGGCCATGCACTGAGCAATCTTGAATTTGAAGCCATCCATTGTTCAACACTGCGTCGAAACCAAGACACTGCAAAAAGAGTAGGACGCAGCCATCGTGGAACACGCATCATTGCAACAGCACTTCTTGATGAGATAGATGCTGGTGATTTCCATGATGTGCCAGAAGCAGTATTTCAACAACAATATAGAAATCTTGCTGTAGCACGAGACAATGACAAGTACCACTGGAAATACCCCAACGGAGAAAGTTACCAACAAATGGAAGAGCGCATTGCTGAATTTCTTGAAGAAATTCGCGATACCCAAGGAAGTGTTGCAGTGACCGGCCATCGCGCAGTGAACAGACTCATCTTGGCACAATTATTAGATATTGACAGGGATCTGGCACCCCATTTATACATGCCCCATGATGCTATTTTTGAAGTTGCACTCGATACTAGAAAAAATAAGGCCCACCATTTTAGATTTGGAAAAAGACACAAAGGTTACGAAGTCCAAGACCAATATGAAACTGAAGATGGTGATGGCATAATTTCTAGAGTAAATGACCGACTCAAGACTGCACATTACACTTTTGGTGCAAGCAGTTTTGCACTTGGATTCGGACTTGTTAATCCAGATCCTGGACTTGCAATGGCTCGCTATAAAGGAGAAATAGCTGAACTCCAGTTACGAAATTCAAGACAATCCAGAGGAAAAGCACTTGATGACCTATATACAACAAAAAAGGAAAATGGTAGACTTGTATATAGAGTTTTATTTGGAGGTGCACGCAAACCATTCCACGTTCCTGACCAACCAGTATTTGAAACAGTAAATGATTTCCTTAAAAACCTTGTTCCCCAACCACAGAGAGTACAGGGAAAACAAGTACACTTCATCCCTGATCCTGAAGGAGGCTATCAAGTTTTATCTCGAGGAGAAGAGTTTAATAGAGTTCAACCAGGAGCAAGTGTAGTCAAAGAAAGATTATTAGTAGAATACATGAGATGGTCAAGTGCACGTACACAACTACAAATGGGAGAAGAACGACTTGCTCAAACAACAGATAAAGCGCAAGCACTCAAAGAACTTGAACTATTAAGAGAAAATTTAGTTCCAAAAATAGATGGTGAATCTCCGCACACCCTTGCATGGACTTTCTGCGAACATATGAAATCAAATATACATGAGATAGACGGCTATGATGCGCTCTTTAATAATCAAAAAGAAAAAGAGGATTTTAAGCATGATATTGCCACAATGTGTGAAACAATTAAAAAATTACATCGAACTTTAGATCCTATTCTTGAAATGGCTGAAGAACAAACAAGGGAAAAAGAAAATGTGCATGAATCAAGTGACAATAATATCCGCATTTACAGAGTTAACGAAGATGGAACTGAAACAGAAATTACCTCATTAAGAATTAATCTTTCCACTTATTACATGTTAGAACAAAATCTAATCATAGACCTAAGTAGAACGATATTAGCAAAATATGATCTCAATCTTACCTCCCCCACTGTCCCTTTATTTACCCAACAAGGTTATGAAGAAAACTTAGAACGACTAATACATGGACAACCGCGTGCTGTTGAAGAGGAAGTTGAACAACGAGCAGAAAAAACGCCCCAGCTTGATTCACATTATCTTGCCGCTGCAGCTGCAAAACTGTATGAACATTTAGTAACAGAAGGTGTTGAAGTTATCTACTTTGCAGACAGAGGAGCGCGACCATTTGGAAAAGCATTTGAAGCATATATGGAAAAGCTAAAAGTGACAAAGCCCAATATGGAAAAAATTCAAACACGCTATTTTAAGTTTACCTCAACACCAAAAACAGTCAAGTACCTAAAGGAACATGACGAGGAATGTAAACGTCTTCTTGCTGAAGAAGGGCAACAAGCAGCTGAAGCGTACGCATTAGATTTTATGAAAAAAGCTTTTGAAGATTTTTTCCCAGAAGAAGATAGTGGAAAAAGGATTCGCGTACTTGATGATTGGATTAGAACTGGCACTACACGTGACGCAACAGTTGAGCTATTACAACACGTTGGTGTTGACGCAATACCTGGACATGTGATCCCGATTGTACGAACACCAACTGACACATCACCTTACGCAATGTTAAATATGAGGCAAGCAAGTGAACTTATGATAACCTGTGCACCCGCGCCAAAACAACCGTCAAAACAGGGTCTGCCATGGACGTATGAAGGAGTTACCCAACGATTTCAAAAAGAAGGCATCCGATCGACACTCAAAGAACTCACTCAAACATCCGAAAATGACCACCTAACATACCGTAATGTACTCAAGTGGCATGATACAAGTGTAGAAATCGGAGTGCAATACGGAATCGATCTTAAAGTAGCTGATACAAGTCAAGCCTTTGTAATACAGGAAGAACTCACAACACCAGAAAATTATGCAAAATTAGAAGCGTATTTACAACAGACAACTAAGGAAGGAGTTGTTGACACCGATGCCCTCATTGGTTTAATTGCAAACAATTATATTGTGACACGAAGAGGAGGAGAACAACAAGACAAAGAAATGTTAAGAAAGTCAATTCCTTCACACTGTGTTGACACAACACAAGGAGCAAGGGAACTTGCAGAAGTTATCACTGACCAATTTTACACAGTCATCATAGAGAGCGTGAGTGACATGTTTGATAAGCATGGCCGTGATGGTTTACTCACACTCTTTGACAAGACCTATAGCGCTATATCACCAACCTCAATGGATGGTACAACACCCGCAAAGTAGACTTATACCTGAGCCTTTATTTGCTCTTTTTCTTTAATAAGACCTGAATAATATAAGCCAGACTCTAAAATTCCATAGTACCTAATAACAATATTCAATAAGAAATGGACAACAAACAGTGACTCTTGTTTTTGCTTTCCCATGAGTGAATACCCTTTTTCCTCAAGATTATTACGTTGCTCTGAAACCTTTGCAAGCTTCTCAATGCTTGGCGTCCGTATAAATGAATTACACAAGACAACATAGTCTGCCACCCCAGTCATAAATGAAAGAACAGGCTTTGGAATTTTCTTTAATGTATCAAGTTGTAATAATTGTCGTATCATCCACTGGTATTGCCGTAAAATACGTGGCGCATCCATCACCATAACATATAAATGTTTGAATTCAGTTGGTTGCTCATTAACTTTTTTCATCACAATACGCTTACACAGATCTGATAAGCGACTGTGGCTTGGTTTGATTTCAAGAAGGCGAACTAGTTTTTCACGATCATTCTTTTTTATTGCATCAACAACATCACCTGCATATTGCTCATGAAAATAGAAAAGTCGATTAATTAATGCTGATATTTTTTCCTCTCGCAAATCAGCGTAGCTTTTTGCGTGAACAAAGGTCTCTGATTCATCAATTATTTCGTGTCCAACATAATCAGTTATATTTTTTCGAACAAACTCAAGAACCTGCTTGTCATCACTATACACCTTTACTTCATCAAACCCTAACTTGTAACTTGCAGCAAGCATACGATTAATAAAACGAAATTCTTTCCGAGTAAATGCTTTTTTCCCTTTTTCTTTTGTAAGATGTAAATGTTCTGTAGAAAAATCAATATGAGCTACACGTGGAGGATGCTTTATTTCCACCGGTGTAATTACAACACGTGCCCCATCAATAAGAACATTGGCTTCGTCCCCTGCAACCATACTATTAAGCTTTGTCCATTTAGCTGGGACCGTAAGTGTCAGTGCATTCTGTCCTTGTTTTACAAGCTTTCGTCTCATAGTCTCCGTACGGATACGCGTTTATGAGTTCACGAAGCTTCAAACATGCTTCGGAATTCCCAAGAAAAGCTCTTTTTCATTGCCCTCTTGTTTCTAAAGCCTTTGCCATGCCATGCGTAATCCAGTAGTCTCTGCATTCTCCATCACCTCAATTTTACTGCGTTCTACTGTGCTGAAAGATGAGCTCATATA
The DNA here is from genome assembly GCA_964343705.1 of uncultured Methanosarcinales archaeon. Classification (GTDB taxonomy): domain Archaea; phylum Nanobdellota; class Nanobdellia; order Woesearchaeales; family UBA12501; genus JAUSFM01. Next base: position 2,858 of record CAYFJX010000007.1, on the reverse strand, counting down.
TAAAGGTTTTGTTTTTTTATATAAGTTATATAATTCATATAAGATATATATAAGTATTCAGAAAGTACCCACTTAATGATAAATACAGGTTTGGAGGTGTTTAGCAGAAAAAAGTACATCAGGAAGTAAAAACGAGTAAGGAGATGATACTATGAAACTTAACATACCACAAAAATTAATGGCAATTACCACAGCTGCATATCTAGCACTTGCACCAGCTGGATGTGCATCAATACGAGATTTTCTTATAATTGATGATGTTTCTGGACCAGATTGTTATATTGATGCAAGCAAAACTGAAGTCTGCCCAGAAGACGAAGCAAAGAGAGCAGAAAAAGATGCGCATGCACTTATTGGGAAAAAAGTTCTTGAAGGAAATGGCGCACATGGACAAACTGTAATTGTTGAACATCAACCACAAGATGTTACCATTAACAGCCAATCACGAACAGTATGGGAAAGCAAATGTACAACAAGTTACGGGGAAAGAAATTGCAATGGTAGGGAAGATTACCAAGGACAAACAAAGATAAGACATTCAACACTTGACCCCAATGGAAGTGCTGGTGGAACTCATTATCATGGAGCAGTACCTGCACCGCAACCAACACCCCAGGTTCAAAAACAAAGTGAAGGTTCAACAAAAGTAGGTTCTCACTTGCATGCACATCGAGATCTTGATGATCTCAAAGATGAGTTGCAAATAGGATTGACAAAATGCGTTATGGATTACGAACTGTCAATAGATGCATGTGCACAGAAAGGCAGTAGTATCAATGGCATAATTCACAAAGACACCTATGATATTTGCAAAGAGCAAGCTGAGAGAGCATTTGACTTGTGCAAAGAAATAGAACAAGGTCGAGAATCATACTTAGAAATGATACGATAGGTGAAAAAATGCTGAGAGAAATACCTAGAAAAATAGTAGAGTATGGAAGAGTTCTTGCACTAGGCATACTTCTAAACTCAGGTTGTGGAACAGGAATCCTGTACCGTACTGCCGATGCACAGCCAGAAGTAAAACCAGAAACTCTAACAGAACTCACCATGCGTGTTTCAAGAAGAGATGGTGGTAAACTTGGCGATATTTGCACAGAACCAATGAGAACCGAGTGGACAACTGGTTATGTGGAAACAGACACGCATTACATAGCAACAGCCTGTACACAAATCAGAAGTCGAACAGGCATGCATATGGACATAGCACGCATGAATGCCGCAAGCATTTTGGCAAGCTGTAAGGGAAATACACACCGTCAAGGAATAGATGAGCGAAGTCAAGGACCTGAAGGTTCAAGGCGACGAACATATCAAAAAGAAAGGGCAAGTGACACACAAACAGGTGTACGATATGATGATGCAATTATTGGTAGCATAGATAATGGAATGCAATGTGTAAGAGCATTCGAACAAAAACCATACCAGTAAGGAGATGAAACAATGAAAATCAAACAAACAATTATGCCAATTATAACAGCAGTATACTTAGCACTAGCACCTGCAGATGTAACAGCAAAAGAAGAAAAGCCAAAGAAGCTAGAATGGCAAGATTTAGATGCAAGTGATCCACAAATTGACAAGCTCCTTGCCAAGTTAGAACATGAAGTAAGAGCCTATCGCTTGAAAAAGTCTTTTATAAAAGGGAGGGTTGTAGTAGAAAAAGAGATTGTATGTGACGCGACAATATACCCTACAAGCAATAAAGTCATGGATTTAGTTTGTGGTGTGGAAGAAACCCCCCAGCGAATAGTACAGTATAGAGATATCCAGAGCGTAGGAACAGAACTACTTGATGGAGGCATTGATCGGATAACTACAATTCAGTATAACAAAAATAAAGATATTCTAAGTTTAAAAAAATTATGGCTTGATGTCGGACCTGATAAAACAACAGAGACTCGAAACTTGTACGATCACCAAAATAGACTGATTGCAACACAAAGTTTCCGCAATGGGATACCTGGAGAAACAGTGATGTGGACATACAATGAACATGGATTTATTATAAAACGCGAACAAGATTATGGTGGTGATGGTATTTTTGATGATGTTCGTGAATACCAGTGTGGACATGATGGCACTATGCAATTCATGAAACACTACGAGAAAGATAAAGGTTCTGGACCTTGGACAAAGCCAAGATTTGAAAGACAATGTCCAACAAAATCATTCTAAGAAAATGGTACAAGAATTAACAATAGCATTAGATCGGGGAATAGGAGATGAACTACGCAAGCACCCTTCTTTAACCGATGCAATATACAACATTTCCTTAGATAACACAGTAAAACATCTTGAAGCCATGGGACATACAACCCCTGAAACAGAAGCATGGCTTGAAGAATTAGGATCAATACTCACAATGCCACAAGAATTAGAAGGAGTATGTGATATATACAAAACAGTTGCAGGAGAAGTTTTTCTCTATGACCATGATGGCATTCTTAATTACGAACTATGCAAACCACAAAAAGTGAAACATGCGCAATTACAAAGAAACGGTGAAGAACTTCTCCTTACATTAACTCCAGCAACTGAACAAGAATGGCAAACTGTGATTGAAGAAACACAACTTTTTCACGACGTGCATAGGCCAATTGTTTCACCCGATGATTTCCCTCCTATGCCAAGCAGGGAAAGAGTTGATGAATTTGTTAAGAAGGCAATGGAAACTTTTGGTCCTCAACCAATAGAAACCAGTGCTTACATCATTGGTGCAGCTGCTGCAGGCTTTATTGTTGGATATTTTCTAAGTGCAATGTATTGTGGTTAATATTGAATAAAATACCATTATTTCTCCGGGTGTGTCCCGAATCTCGAAATATTTATAACCCTCAAACACGCCCATAGGGCGT
>CAYFJX010000006.1:0-134955 GCA_964343705.1 uncultured Methanosarcinales archaeon | reverse complement strand
AAGCCATACTTCACAACCTTTTTTTAAACCTAATCAGACTCTCGGGACACACCCTGAAAAAGGATAAGGCTTAAATACCCCCTAGAATCACCCCAAAGCATGTCTGATATTTCATCACTTTTTGTTGCACATTTGCAAGCTACTGACCTACATGTTCCTCTTCCAGAAGGATGGTTTTATCATGACGAGGGTGCAATAGTACAAAGCATTTTCTTGCCACGTGAGGTGCCGACAACTATTCCTTCTAAAGTCAAGAAGCTCTTAGCAGAGCATGATAAGCGTCGACTTATAGAGATGGAAGGTGTGGACCCAGTTACAGCAGAAGAACAAGCAAACGCGTGAGCAACAAGATATATGATGCCTAGACTCATGGCTGAGGCAATGGGTGAAGCGCACTCAGAAGGAATTTGTTTTGTATGGGGACCACACCAGTACATAAAAGGTCCAGAAATACACATTCATATTGCTTACATGGAAAGGGATAGGTATGATGTGATGCTTAGGACACGAGCACATGAGGAACAGCATGCAGCTGCAAAAATACCTGGTGGTTTAGAACTGTTAGAAGAAAAGATAGCAGCGTATCGTGGTGCACCAATCCACTTTGATAAATTAGATGATTCTGAACTGGCAGCTGAAATCAATGCAGTATATGTTCTTGACCGAGAAGGTTTTAATCCAAGAAAAGTGCATGCACTTACAGCAGATGGTGACAAGGATAGAGGAAAATGTTTTAAGCGTGCAATTTACATTTATGAAACAGGAGACTACACTAAGAGGGGCTTTGTAAAAAACGAGCTTCTTATTGGAATGCAAAAATTAGTTAATCGATTACGCCCAAGCAGAGCTTCTGAGTGACTTCTATAAGCAACTTTATATACAGCTACTTATCCCCACGGCTCATGGAGACTCCAGCAGAGCGACAAGAAAAGGATGCCTTGTATGACTTTATTTGTAGCCTAGACAACCTACAAGTGAAGGGCAACACCATTAACAGCATCCAATACGAGGGCATCCCCCTCTGGTGGTTTTGCAAGGTTCGATTTATGAGAGATCTTCTTCCACGCGAGTTTGATAATTTTAATGATTTTCTAAAACTACAAAAAAAGACTAAGCTTCGTGCAAAAATGCACTTGTACAAAAAACGTGTACACTCACGAATTCTTGCTGAAGGCTTGCAAATTAATGACCAGCTCAAGCGAAGAGTTGCAGGCAAACGTCACCCAGAAAAAGAAGAAGAAACAAAAACAGACAAAAAGAATGTTCTTTTCCTGGCACACACCATTGCGATTGAACATGAAGGTGATGAGATAACGCGTATTGATCGTGTTAATCCAGTGTACCATCTAGCGCAAAAAGATCCAAAACTTCAAGCAGGGGTTGTTGTTATGGATGCCTTGTCAGCAAAGGCTTCATCAAAACTGGCACAGTACCCTCACCTGATCCACAGAGAAATGACAAAGGAAATTGCATTGCGCTCTGAGAAAAAAGGGAAAATTCTTGAAAACTCCTGGAAGGAATTCAAAAAAGGTCTGCGTGCAACACTTACTGGTAAACAGAGTGAATACCTACAATTTTTTGAACCTGCTCTTGACTTCTTTTTTTCACGGCAAACAATTGGAGTAACCCTGTTGTATTATGAAACCTTCAAGAAGATCTTCACTGAAAAAAAGGTTGATGCTGTGGTGGTGTACGCGTCTGGAATGACACTTGAACGTGCTGCTATACAGGCTGCACAAAAATTAAGCATTCCTTCAATCAGGCTTATGCATGGACTTACCCTACCATACACAACATGGACATACCCTCAAACCTTTTTTGTTCTCTCCAATAATGAACTTGAGAAAAAGCGAAATATCCAGCTTGGTGCACCTGCAGAAAGCAGTGTGGTTACAGGCCCTGTGTTTTTACAGGATATTGAAGTGTATTGGAAAAAGGAAAAAACACCCAATAAGATTCCAGTGGTTCTCTTTTGTACAGCACCTATGATAGATGAGAATGTTATTGAAAAGGAGAAGTATTTTCAGCATATGAAGACGTTCTTGGCTGAGCTAAAAGAGGTTAATGGTGGAAATTGCATTGTTAAACTTAAACTCCACCCGCTTGAAAAGGAGATACAAGAGTATCAAAAGGTCATTGAAGACCTTGAAGCTACAAACATCACTGTTGTCGAGGGCATGGGTAAAAATGTGTTATATGAGTTGATTCATGAGTGTGACGCGTTTGTCTCGTTTTTCTCAACAACAGTTTCAGAGGCAAACCTGCTTAACCGCCCCACTGTCATGATTGATTTGTATGATCGCCATTTTGTTGACCGGTCTGGCATGTATTTTAAGAACAGCAAGGCAGTTATCAAAGTGGATCCCAACGATACTGGACAGTTACAGAGTACAGTTCAGAAGGTACTATTTGACAAAAAATTACAAAAAGATCTTGATACAAAACGAAAGGAGTTTGTACGATTGTTCTTTTACAAGAAAGATGCAGATGGACCTAAGAGAGCTGTAGAGAATATTAAGAAGATTATGAAAAAGTTTGAGAAGACTCACTGAGGTCCTTTTTTCTCATTGCAAATCCAATCAAGGTTTTGATACCGTAAGCCAAGCAAGTGGTTTATCATGCTAAAGTCATGATGGAAGTCCATTTCAAACCAGTGCTCTGCTGGAATCTCAAGGTAACTTATACCACCCTGGCCATTCATGTATTTTTGGATGGCATGCAACCAAAAAACATTGATGTTTTCCTTATCTCTTGCCATAGTGTCAAGAATTTTACCAAATGTTTCTCGCCCTTCCTTGTGGATTTTGATCATACCAACTGATTCTGCGTGTGCTTCGTCTTTTGCTATCTTTTTGCTGACTTCCACCACCCTATCTCCTTGGATTTTTACTTTCATATCGTCATCATCATACGCAGGTTTTTTTGATATCACCATGCACATACCTTTACTTTTCTGCTCATCCACTAGTTTCTTTAATGCATCTGCATGAAAGAGATTATCTCCGTTTATGATAATTACATCATCATTGAATTCTTGGTGTGCAAACCATAAGGACATAAGATTGTTGGATATGTCATAGAAAGGATTAAAAATAATTTTGAGGTTCATAGAAGGATGATCCTTGACTTTTTCTTCAATCATATGAGAGCGGTACCCAGTGATTAATACAACGTCTTTAACACCACATTCTTCAATGGCTTCTAACTGTTTATCAAGTATGGACTTGCCATCATTCATCTGTATGAGTGATTTAGGAATGTCTTTAGTTAGTGGATAGAGTCTGCTTCCCTTTCCTGCCACCAATAAGATGATTTTCATTTCAGATCTGCCTCTGTAAAATATTCTTGTAGCCACAATTCAAGATTGTAAATCATCCAGAGTTTTTGGCCAAACTTCTTGTCCTTTTCTGGATTCTGAATGTTGAACTGTATCCATCGAGCAAGATTCTGCTGGTTTATAACGTTTTTTATTCTTGCTTTGTCACTTAAAAGCGCGTCCTGGATGAGCTTTTTAAAGTCATTTTTAAACCAGTAGTCAAGAGGAACAGGAAAACCAATTTTCTTACGATGTACAACAGGAGGAGGCAAGTAACCTCTAAATGCCTTTTTCAAAATATGTTTTATAGTATCATGTTTTTCGCTGATATCATCAGAAGTTTTGAATAGTGATGCCACTCGGTCGCCAAAGGATTTCCATTTTATTTTGTACTTTCGTGGGATGCTCAAGACAAAACTAACAAGGCGATGGTCTACAAAAGGAACTCGGCCTTCCACTGTTGTTGCCATAGTAGATGTGTCAACTCGTCCAAGCAAGCCTGGCAAGTGCATTTTTTCAAACACAAACAGCATTTGTTCTTCGTACGTGTAGTTCTTGTATTTTGCAAAACATTTTTTGAACATGTTTTTTACTCTGAAATCATCAGCAAGCAAGGCGTTCATTTCATCAGTGAACAAGAACTTTTTTTCTTCAAAAGGAAAGTACGTATATAAATGTAGGAAATGATCAGTTGGCGATGCAAATTTCCTTAGTTTGCCATTGCGACCGTATTTTTTGATAAAATCAGGGAAAAAACGTTTCACCACACTCTTTGGGAACAAGCGTAACAACTTCATTTTTTTGTAGTCAGTTGGACTTCTGAAGAGTCGCCCATACCCACCAAATATTTCATCAGCTCCTTCACCACTAAGAACAACAGTGATGTGTTTTTTTAGTTCCTTTGACATGATGTAAAGCGGCACTTCATTGGGAACACTAAGAGGCAGGTCCTTATACTTGATAAGTTTCTTGAGTGTTTCAACATACTTGTCAGGTTGCAACAAGATTTCGTGATGGTCTGCTTTGTACATGTCAGCAACAAGGCGTGCATACTCAAATTCATTGTATTCTTTTTCAGAGAATCCTATAGTGAATGTTTTTACTGGTTTGTCAGTGAGACGCGACATTATTGCGACGACAAGACTTGAATCAAGACCTCCACTGAGGTAGGCACCGAGTGGAACATCTGAAATCATCCGTAGCTTAACTGAGTCAGTGAGTAATTCCTTGACTTGTTTTGCATAGTACTCTTCACCCCTATCACGCCTGGGCAGCTGAGGTATATCCCAGTAGGGAACTGTTTCAGTGCTGCCATCCTTTGCAATAACCATGTACGTGCCAGGCTGAAGAGAATAAATGTTTTCAAACAGTGTTTCTTCACCCAGGCTATAACGGAATGAGAGATAACTCGAAATGGCTTGTTTGTTTAACTTTTTGTTACATCCTGGATAGGCAAGTAATGATTTTATTTCTGAGGAAAAAATGAAGATGTCTTTGCCTTTGGTGTCTCGGTGACGTGTGTAATACAATGGTTTGATTCCCAGCCGATCGCGAACAATAAAAAGGCTTTGAGTTTGCGTGTCATACAATGCCATGGCAAACATGCCATTAAATCGTTTGATACAATCAATGCCCCATTCTTTGTACGCATAGAGGATTACTTCAGTGTCTGTTTGAGATGTGAGGTTGTGCCCTTTCGCAATAAGCTCGTTTCGTATTTCTTCAAAATTGTAAATTTCACCATTGAAAGTAATCCATACATGTTTGTCACCATCAGCCATTGGCTGGTGGCCTGCTTTACTCAGGTCAAGAATAGAAAGTCGAGCATGTCCAAGCACGCAATGCTTGTCTACCTGATGCACTCCACGATCGTCTGAACCGCGGTGAGCTAGGAGTTTGGTCATTCGTGTAGCAACTTTTTTGATGCTTGGCTGTAAGCGTGCATTAAAGTCGTAAACACCTGTTATTCCACACATGGTAGTGCATCGGCGTTATGTTATGCTTTATAAAATTACTGGAACCCATTTAAGAAGGCAGAAACACCCAACAGAAACTTTAAATAAGAACCAAAAATAGCCAGAAGTATGTTCAGTAAAAAGCTAAAAGACGCTGTTTTTAGCAGAGGAAAAGAACTTAACAGGCAAGGATTGTATGGTACGTTTGATACGACCATGCGTTACATTAATTTAGTTCTTGCTGCTGGTCTTGTTCGTACTCCACTCACAGGGAACATGGTTTCTTGGATTTCAATTGTGATGCACCTTGTTGCTGCAGGACTTCTTGCAGTGGGAGATTTTTGGTTTTCCATAGGGGGTTGTGTTCTTCTGTTTATTGCAGAGTTTGGAGATTGGCTTGATGGAACTGTTGCCAGATATAGGGGAGAAACTTCTGTTTTTCAAGCAAACTATCTTGGCAGGTTGTACCATGTTGTAACTCCTGTATTCTTTTTTGCAGGGATTGGAGTAGGAATATACCACATGACTGGTAACATAATCTATCTCTCACTGGGTTTCCTAACCGCATTGTTGCAACAGGTAGCAATTTACATTTTAGAAATAAAAAATTCAATCTTATTTTTTGATGGTGAAGCTATTGTTGGTAAAGATCTGACAACTGACAAGATTAGCAAGCTATTTGTTGATACAAGTCTAAAAAAGAAGTTAATTACGTTGTTCTGTATCCCTTGTAATTATTTATTGATAAAAGTGCTTATACTGATCTTTGTTTTAGTTCACCGCCTTGAATGGTTCTTACTGTTCTACTTTGCGTATAGCTTAGTTCGTGCAATTATCTTTAGTGTTGCAGTGTATCTACGATTTAAGAAACTTGAAAGTAAGAAGCAAGGTACCGGGACTGCTAGTTAACGTTGTTTTGTACAAGCTTGATTTGTTCTAAGAGTGTTTGCATATCAGACGATACTTCAAGTGTAATTGGAACATGACTGAATTTCTTGAGCGTTTGTAACAGCTTGTTACCTGGCTGGAGGGGTAAGTGTGCATGAACTCCATCTGGTTTGTTTTGGCATGCATGTACTTCAAGCACAAGGTCTTTGACATTTTCAATAAACGTATCGAGGTCAAATCCCAGTACTGTTGCACTGTTCTCGAGGTGTGCCACGTCAAGGAGCATGCCTATTTTTTCAGGGCCAATGTCGTTGATGAGCGTGGTATACTCTTCAGCTTTGTTGAAGGTTATAAATTCAGAAACATTTCCTCGTGGTGTGAGTGCTGGCTGGTTTTCAAAAGCAATTTTGACGCCATGATCATGTGCAAAGGCTACGAGTTCACGCATTGATGTACTAAAAATGGCAATGGCCTTGTCGTAAGGTGTTATTGCTTTGTTTTGATCAAAGTTTATGCCTGAGCCAACATCCTGTCGAAACCCGCTGTGCACTGTGTAGAGTGGGCTTCCTATTTTTGTGCATAGTACAATTGCTTCTTTTGCAAGAGTCATACTTTTCTTACGCACTGCTTGGTCTGTAGAGGAGAAGTTTGAGAAAAAAGGCTCGCGAGGTGGGGGAAAGTAGTTGTGAACAAGATACTTGAAGTTGTAGGATTGTACAAGATTAAGAACATCTGGTGTGTGAGGATGACAACTACTCAGCTCAACATTCGATACCCCTGCATCAGCGTATGTATCAAGTACTGTTTTGACATCTTTGCTTGTTGCAAGACAACATGAGGAGAGGTAAATGTGTTGTGTCATTGTTGCACACTCGCTTTGATTGCAGCAACAATTGTGTCTATGTCTTGTTCTTTGAGTGTTGTTGAGGAAGGCAAGGATATGCCTGTTGATGATAACTCTGCAGAAACTGGAAACCCATCTTGTTTGTACATAGGCATTGCTGTCATTGGATAGAACAGAGGGCGTGTTCCAATTTCTTTTTCTCCAAGCCTCTTGCGCAGTTCTTCTTTGTCAACCCCCAGTGAGGGTTGAATGAAAATATTGAACATCCAATACACATTTTTTGCGTAGTCTTCTTCAGCTGGCAGGGTGATACCCGGAGTTCCCTGTAATTTTTCAGTGTACAAACGAGCGTTTTCTCGCTTTTTTTCTACAAATTCAGCGCAGCGTGCAAGCTGTGCAACTCCTAATGCTGCTTGTAGGTTGGTCATACGATAATTAAATCCAACAACTTCGTGCCAATACCGTTTGCTTGGCCGCATGCCATGATTTTTGAGTAACGTCATCTTGTCAAACAATGCAGGATCATTGGTGGTGCACATGCCACCTTCTCCAGTAGTGATTATTTTGTTGCCGTAAAAGCTGAAGCAATTAATATGGCCAAAGGATCCTACTTTTTTTCCTTTGTATTCTGCTCCAAGAGCTTCAGCACAGTCTTCAATAATGTACAGGTTGTGTTTTTCTGCTAGTGCAAGAATTGGATCCATGTCACACGGGTGGCCGTAGAGGTGTACTGGAATTATTGCTTTTGTTCGTGAGGTTATGCAGGGTGCTATTTTTGTTATGTCAATGTTTCCTGTTCTTTTTTCTACGTCGACAAACACAGGGGTTGCTCCAACGTACTTGACAGCGTTTGCTGTGGCAATAAACGTAAAGCTAGGAATGATAACTTCATCACCAGGCCCTATGTCCAGTGCAGCAAGTGCAAGGTGTAATGCCGCAGTACCATTTGATGTGGTTGTTGCATATTGGACATTACAGAATTGAGCAAAATCTTCTTCAAACTTTTTTACAAACGAGCCTATTGATGAAACCCAGCCTGAACGAACACACTCTAAAACATTTTTGATTTCTTCGTCTCCAATAGAGGGTTCTGCAACAGGTATCATCCTTGGGGTTGCACCTGCTGATGAAACGGAGGTTGTTGAACTGGCTGCCGTGGTTGTTCCGAGGGCTGCACAGGAGGTTGTGGTTGAACAGGTGGTGTTTGTGGTGGTGCTTGCGGAGGAACAGGAGCTGACTGTTGTGGTGCTGGCTGAACAGGCTGCTGTTCGTGTTGCTGTCCTTCTTGTTTTGGCTTCCACAATTGTTCTTCAGTTCCAAAAGTAGTTTCCCAAAGCCATTTACAACCATTGTTTTTAAAATCTTGAATAGTCATACGAAGCCCGTCTTCAAAACTAACCTTGGGCTTCCAGCCAGTAAGTTGATGCAGTTTAAAGTAGTTACAGTGAAGGCGTTCAACATCAAGTGGTCTGAGCCTGCCTGGTTCAACTTCAATGTCAATACTTTGGTGGCCCATAAGCCTGCCGATTATTTCAGCAAGTTCCTTGATGGTCCAGTCTGTACCATAGCCAATGTTGACAACTTCACCTTCTGCGTCTTTACATTTCATTAGCTGAATTGCTGCTTGTGCAGCATCAGTAACATAGGTAAAGTCTCTTCGTGCTGAAATATTACCCAACTTTAAGCGATTGCCTTTGTTAAGTTGTGTGATAATTTCAGGAATAACATAAGGGTGTGTTTCCCGTGGCCCGTATACATTAAACTGTCGTACTATGATCACTGGAATTTTTTGCTCATGGAATAGGGTAAAACAAAGTCGGTCTGCTGCAAGCTTGCTTACTGCGTAGGTAGAGCAAGGAATGGTTGGATGATACTCATCCATAGGTGTTTGTTGACCTGTTCCATACACTTCTGATGATGAGTATTGCATAATTCGTGTGACTCCTGCTTTTTTTGCTGCAAGCATAACATTCATTGCACCGTTTGCATTGATGTCAAAGAATTGTGTTGGCCGATCATAGCAGTGTGGAATGTATGGTTCTGCTGCCAGGTTAAAAACGTAATTAATTTGGTGTTGTTTCATAAGCTCAGCAAGGTTTGGGTCACGGATGTCGCATTCAATAAGAGTAATTTGGTGTGCGACTTCTTGCAGGTTTTCTCGCTTGCCACTGATAAAGCTATCAAGGACAAAAACATTAGCGTTTTCTTTGAGTAGTTCACGAACAAGGGTTGATCCAATAAAGCCAGCACCTCCTGTGACAAGAACATTTTTACCTTGAAAACTTGTTGTATCAAAATTGTTTGATTGGGTATTTAGTTGAGTGTTTGATTCTGTAGACATCATAGTTGAACAACCTCCTTGTTTGTTTCATATGTTTGTTTTTCACCGAATTCTTTATGATAATCAATTTCTTTTTTGGGTTTTGCAGGCACGCCAACAGCAACGACGTTGTCAGGAATGTCTTGTATGACAACTGATCCCGCACCGATAATGGTGTTGCCTCCAATTACAATTCCTTGGATAATAGTTGAACCAATACCAACAAAGGTTCCTGTTTTGATGGTGACTGTTCCTGCAACATTAACTCCTGATGAAACATGGCAGTGATCCCCAACTACACAATCATGATCAACTATGCAGCCAGTGTTAATAATCACATTGTTGCCAATACTTGCACCAGTGCAAATAACTGCTTCACGAGCAACAACAACTCCTCTTCCCATCCTCACGTTAGGTGCTATGTTTGCAGAGGGGTGGATTGCGTTGATAAGTACTATTTTTTTGTCTTGTAGTTGAGCGTAATAGTCTGCGCGGATGCGATTGTCTCCCACACCAACAATGATTCCATCAATTTTATAGTCCATGATAAGACCATCAAGTTGATTAAATGATCCAATAACTGTGTAGCCTGCAACCTTGTCACCTGCTGGTCTAAAGTTGTCTATGACTCCTACAATCTCCATGTTTTTGTTCTGCTCAAGAATATCAATAATGACTCGTGCTTGTCCGCCTGCCCCTAATATAACCACTCGCATTTTTTGTAAACCCTCTTAAAGCCTGGTTAGCTCATTGTTTTTAAAGTTTTCCTGGCTATTTTCAGCCTTTATAATAGCCTCAGGTACTTTTTGTATCATATCCCATGTGAGAGGGGTTGCCTCCTGGACATCCACTGCAAGGGTCCTCCCAATAATCTGGTTAAGGTTTTGATCAACAGGTAGAATACCTGTCCCTGTCCTCATAGTTGTAAGCATACTTTCTGTAATTATGGTTCCTGCTTTTTGTGGGTGAAGAACAAGATATTTTCGCATTGACTCATTTTGTTTTTCAACAGGTGTAACTATTTTTTCATATGATCCCATTGAGGTTTCTAGTTCTCGTATTGAGCTAATCCATTGTGTTAATTGCTGGGGGTTAAGTGATGCAGAATGGTCTGGACCTGCAAAGGTTGTGTCTAAGGTAAAATGTTTTTCAAGTACAGTCGCGCCAAGTGCAACTGCGCCAACACTTGCGATAACACCAGGAGTGTGGTCTGATAATCCAACAAGAATATCTGGAAATTCTTTTTGGTATGTTTTCAAAACATTGAGATGTACATCATGAGGTTGAGTAGGATAATTAGTTGTGCACTGCAGTAGAACCAAGCGATTGGCAAATCTTTCTCTTCTTGCATTGGTAACTACTGTACGAACATTTGCAAGTGAGCTGAGACCTGTTGAAAGAATGATGGGTTTTCCTGTTTGCGCAACTTTACGAACAAAGAGGTGGTTATTTAGTTCAATTGAGGCAAGCTTAAAAGCAGGAATGTTAAGTTGTGTGTGAAGAAAGTCGACACTTTCATTATCATACGGCGTTGAGAGGAAGAGTATGCCTTTTTGTTTGCAGTAGTCTGCAATGCGTTGTTGGTCTTCCTTGCTGGTTTCAAGTTTTTTCAGAAGGTCAAAGTAACTAATGGTATTGTCAGAGCCAAGATTATCAACTTGGTACTTTGGTTTTTCTGTTCCTTTAAATTGTAGTTTTTCTGCTGAGAATGTTTGAAATTTTATGGCATCTGCTCCTGCTGCGTGCGCTGCATCAACCATTTTGTAAGCAACCTCAAGAGGGGAAGTGGCTTGTGCTCGTTGTAGATCTTCAGGATTGAGAATATGATTAACACCTGCTTCTGCAATAATAAAGCAAGGTGTGTTTGTGCTGATTGTCCGTTCCCCTATTGTGATAACCATAACTGTATATTTTTTTGATGTTGTATAGGTTGGTATTTGCTTAAACTGCAGTCCACCCACCATCTACCATGATGGTTGCTCCTGTAACAAAAGATGCTGCTTCAGAAGCAAGGAAAAGAATGACACTTGCAATCTCGTCTGGTTTTCCCATTCGTTTGAGTGGTGACTTGTGTGAGTATTGTTGCACAAAAGTTTCGTTTTGATTGTTAAAAATTCCACCTGGGCATACACAGTTGACACGAATGCCATTTGCTCCAAAGTATGATGCAAGGTAGCGTGAAAAGTTAGTAATGCCTCCTTTGATTGCAGTGTATGCTGGTGGACTGGTCATGTCAGTGTTTTCATAGATAGTGAGATCATTACCTACAACTCCATAGATTGAACCCATGTTGATGATTGAGCCACGAGTGCCTGCTTGTTTCATTATTTTTGCCATGGCAAGCGCTGCAATGCAGTACGAGTTCATGTGGATATTAACATTTTCTTGCCATGATGCTGCGCTGACAGCGTCAGGTCCTACTCCCCAGTCCTTTGTTCGCGGGTATGCGGTGTTTACCCAGATGTGAATGCCACCAAGTTCAGTGTTAAGTTCTTGTATGTTTTGTTCAAGTTTGTCAATTGCAGTGCAATCAAATTGTTTAAAAGTTACTTTGAGATTTTTTTGGGTACATTCTTGTTCAAACTGCTTTCCCAGTTCAGTATTTATATCAAGTGCAATAACATGTGCTCCTGCTTGAGCTAGTGCAATACAAATTTGCTTGCCAAGAAGACCTACTCCTCCACAGACAACAGCTGTTTTACCAGTGAGTTTGAACTTTTCCAGGTAAGAAATATCAGGTGTCATTATGTTAACCTCTTGAAGCCTGCGTGTGCAACAGGGCCATTGAGTAAGACTGATGAGGTGTTGTTTGCAAGTGATCGACTGATAACACCGAATACTTCGTCAACAGTTTCAAGATATTTGGCAACAACATCTTCTGTGTGTGCGTAACATACATAGATACTTTTTGATGCAAGGTAGCCTCGCTTAAGCATTTCTTGTGTAAATAGTGTGTGAAGTACTTGGCTTTGTTCGTGTTGTATTTTGAATGTTGTTAAGGGAGGAATGCCACACACTTCAATGGTAAGGCCATGCTTTTCTGCTAGTTGTTTCCAGCCTGCACTGATTTGGTTCCCGATCTTAACTAGGTGTGCTGGTACATTGTGTTCAATCATTTTTTTGATGGTTGCAAGTGCTGCAACAAAGCCGGTTCGTTCAGTCCAAAATGTGCTGCTGATAAAACTTGTCTGTGCTGCGTCCATGACTTCCTTGGTGCCAACAATTGCTGACATTGCAAAGCCGTTTGCTATTGACTTTCCGTAGACAACAATATCTGGAATTACGTTGTAGTCCTGGAAAATGCCTCCTAGGCCTGCTCGCCACCCAGTTGTGATCTCATCAAATATGAGTACTGCCCCATGTTGTTTTGCAAGAGCAACAACGTTTTGCAGGAAGTTGTTTTCTGGCTCTGTGTGACGTTTTGTTTCAAGCACAATAACTCCTACGTCAGGGTTTGTTTCGAGAATGTGTTTAAGTGCGTCAATATCATTGTATTTGAAAGGGATGCTGGTTCCTTTGAGTGCTCGTGGAACACCTTTTGGTTCAAGTCCTGGAAGCAGGTGACCGTCAAGGTTTTTGTCGTCAGACAGGTTTGCTGCAAGGTACCAGTCGTGCCAGCCGTGATAACCACAAAAGGCTACTTTGTCCTTGCCTGTTTTTGCTCGGGCAATTCGTACTGCAATTGCCATTGCTTCGCCTCCTGTTCGAGCATACCGTGCCATCCCTGCCCATGGATGTAATCTGAGAAGCTCTTCTGTAAGTGCAACTTCTTCAAAGCTGTTGAGTGTACTCATGGAGCCATTGTCAATACATTTTTTTACTGCTTCATTTACATCTTCGTCTGCATAGCCAAGTGCACACGCTCCAATTCCCATGATTGTCATGTCAATGAAGTTGTTACCATCCATGTCAGTAACAGTGACTCCTTTTGCTTTAGTAAAGTAAGATGGCCATTGGTCTGGTAAAAATAGTTCTGATCGTTTTGAAAGAAGTTGCGATCCTCCTGGAATGATTTGTTTTGCCCTACGCCAGAGATCCACTCCTTTTGATGCTGTTCTCTTTTGTATTGTTTGTTTTTCCCTGTTTTTAAGTAAAGCGCTGATGACTACCAGGTCCATTTCTTCGTCAACTTCAAACTGTTTGTACCTATCTACAGGATGAGCAAGTGTTAAGTCATGGTAGAATGTGTTTCTTTCGCGTAGTGTTGGAATGTCTGAAATGTAAATGGTTCCTTCAGGAAAGTACACGTGTGCGAGGTCTTGTCGTCTCTTAACTGCAACACCTGGTGCTCCAAGACCACTGCCATCAGTAAATGGTTTGATAAGTCCTGTTTCTGTTGTGACAACAGTAAAGTCTGGATGTGCTGATTCTGTTGCTGCTACACCCACAATTGCCTTTGCAGTAGGGTGACTGGCTAGTTTTTCAATTGCTAGGTTTATGTCTTCAACAGTTCTCAGTGGCGATGTTGGTTCAAGCATGATAATGTAATCAAAAGTTTCACCACGTTGTGCAAAAAAGTCAATAGCGTGAAAGAGAACATCAAGGGAGGATGCTGTGTCTGAGGCAAGGTGTTCAGGCCGCATAAAAGGAACATCAACACCGAATGTTTTTGCGACTTCTGCAATGTCAAATCCGTCAGTGGAAACAATAACCTTGTCAATGTAAGGTGACTGCTTTGCTGCCTCAAGAGTCCAAGCAATAAGGGGCTTGCCAGCTACAGAACGAATGTTCTTTCCAGGTAGGCCTTTACTGCCTGCTCTGGCTGGAACCACTGCTAGTATTTTTTTATCTTTAAACATGCTGTACCCCCTGTATTTGTTAGGTGTTTAGTGTTTGGGGGCTGTTGGCTTCTTTATAAAGATTATGGCAGGCGAGGCCATATAAATATTTATAAAGAATGATGAAGTCGTAGACCAGCATGAATGATAAAAAAGCTGGCACCGAGGAAGCTGCACCATTAGTCTCAGTGATTGTTTTAAATTGGAATCAACCTGGCTACACACTTGCATGTGTGCGCTCAGTACTAAAGCAAGAACTAGCACAAGGAGCATTTGAAATCTTCTTAGTAGACAATGGATCAGATGATGATTCATGGAAGCAATTTCAAGAAGCTTTTGGCAATGAAAAGAAAGTGCAGATGATTCAAACAGGGAAAAATCTTGGGTACACTGGTGGTAATAACATTGCTGCAAAAAAATCACGGGCAAAGTACGTTGTGATTTTGAACAATGATACTGAAGTGCATGCTGGCTGGCTCTCTGGACTGGTTGACGCTATTGAGTCAGATGAAAAAATTGGAGCAGTAAATTCGTATGAGATTCGTGAAGGGAAAAAAGTGCCATTAGAAACGCACGCAGAATACCATTTTCCTATGAATGTTCTGCAGTATGGTGTGAAAGTAAAACGTAAAGAAAGACTTAATGTTGAGGACTTACAAAATGGAGCATTGCTTGAGAGCACTGCAATCAAAGGATGCTCATTTATCTACCGACGCGAGCTTGCGCCAATTCCATTTGATGAAGATTATTTTATTTACGCAGAAGAAACAAAGCTCTCATGGATTCTTCGAAGCAGGGGTTACAAGATTATGTTTGCACCGCTTTCGTTGGTTGACCACTACCATAATGTTGTCAGAAAATCAAGCAAGAGTTTTTCTAAGTTTGCTGTGTATCTTGGAGAGCGGAATAGAACAATGAACCTGCTCACGTTTTACCAGCCATGGACAACAATCAAAATGTTGCCATTTATGGCTGCACAAATGCTTGTGTCAAACGTGCTTGAACCACGAAAGCTACCTTATCGATTGAAAGCATATGGAAAGCTTCTTTTGAGTCAAAGAAAAATGTGGCGTAAGAGAAAAGAAATTCAACAAGGACGAACTGTCCCAGACAAAGAACTGTTGAAGCATGGTTGGACATTTACTCCTCGAGCCTCTGGTGAGTATGCAGGAGCAAAATCTTAATAAGGCAGGTGTACAAAGGAGCAACACAATGATCAGTATTACAGACATTCAAAAGAAACGAAAGAAAAGCTATCAAGAATCATACTTGTTTGATTTTAGTAGGTGGTGGTCCTTACCATTCACGTGGATTTTTGCAAACACTAGTATTTCGCCGAATGCAATTAGCCTAGGTAGTTTTGTACTGACTTTGATTGCATGTGGTTATATTATGACAGGGAACGTGTGGGATATCTTTGTGGGCGGTGTGATTTTATGGTTTTCATTTATTCTTGACTTGGTTGATGGCGAGGTTGCTCGTATCAAGAAGCTGCAAAGTGATTTTGGAGCTTGGTTTGATGGTGTGTTTGACAGGGTAGGAGATGTAATCTTATTTACAGCAATAACTGTTGCTTTATTTAGGCAAACACCAACTGCATTAGTTGTGTTATTTGGTGCTTTGGCAACTGCGAGCACCACGTTATGGAGATTAAATGCTTTACAAACAAAAACTAGTTTTAACATTCCACTCACGTCAAAAAATCCACTTAAGAGAATTGGTTTTGACACAGCGTTTATGTACGTGTTTATTTGTCTTGGTTTATTATTGAATGGGCATTGGTTTGCTTTTTCACGTGGGGACATAACAATACATGTGAATGTGTTATTTATGGTACTCTTGTTTTTTGCAGTGGTAATAAACGTAGTGACACTCAAGAATATTGTTGCAGCGTACTACACGCATAAGCCAAAAGAAAAACCAATTAGAAAAGGGAAGGGACGAAAATGAGCAGAGTTATTGTTCTTGGTGTTGATGGTGTTCCTTATGCTCAGCTACGAAGAATGGTTAGTGAGGGAAAACTTCCCAATTTTAAGAAGCTGCTAGATAAGGGTTTGTTTCACACTTTGCGAACTGAAGTACCCCCTATTACTGCAATGGGTTGGCCAACTATTTACACAGGTAAAAACCCTGGTAAGCATGGCTTGTGTGACTTTGGCCCTGTTGACAGGACAGATTTGAAAGTGACTAAGTTTCATAATCCAAGTGATTGCAAGGCTGAATTCTTGTGGGAGATTCTTGACCGTAATGGCATTAAGAGTGGTGTTGTTGGCGTGCCTATGAGTTCACCGTTTAGAAAAAAGCCTGCGTTTGGCGAGGGTGATCATCTTCGTGAAGACTGGGTTAATTTTGACGAGTGGAAAAACAAAGATAATTATGCTCGTGTTGTATACCAAAACAAGGATTTTGCTGATCGTATTAATGAGATGATGCATAACAAGTTTGACCAGCTTGAATATGCACTAACTGAGAAGATGGATAAGGAAGGAGCACGGTTTATGGCTTTGACTGTGTACGTTATTGATCCACTGCAACATTTTAGGTGGCATACTGACAAGACAAGTAGGAATAATGATTGTGGCCCTGTGGTTGAAAAAGGTTTTCAGCTGATTGATGAGCGCATGGGCAAGGCCATGGAAAAGTTGAGGAAAGATGATGTATTAATTATTGTGTCTGATCATGGTATGTGTGAGATGGAAGGAACATTCCATACTAACAAGTGGCTTGAGAAAAATGGATTCTTGGTTTTCAAGGATAAAGTTAAGAAAAAGAAGCGAGATGCTATTGGTTCTAAGAGTTTTTTGAATGCACAAACATTTGAAAAAGCAACCATGCCTGTTATTAGCCTCCTTATTAAAACTAAAATGATGCGGTACATGCCACAAGGAGTGGCAAAACTATACAATACTATCAGGAAAAAGATTCTTCCTCAAAAAGAGAGGAGTAATGTTTCTTGGGAAGCAATTGAACAGAATGTTGACTGGGAAAAAACCAAGGCATTTAGTGCTGGTTGTGTCGGCAATATTTTCTTGAATATTAAGGGGCGCGAGCGTGAAGGGAGTGTTGAAGTAAAAGATGCTGCCAAGGTGTGCCATGAGATT
The DNA here is from genome assembly GCA_964343705.1 of uncultured Methanosarcinales archaeon. Taxonomy (GTDB): domain Archaea; phylum Nanobdellota; class Nanobdellia; order Woesearchaeales; family UBA12501; genus JAUSFM01. The sequence goes on along the minus strand of CAYFJX010000006.1, from coordinate 117,753 downwards.
CGTACAAAACTTGTTGCTGACATGGAAAAACAAGGGGTTGCTTGTGAAGTACACCGACGTGATGAAGTGTACACAGGAGGAGCTCTTGGTGAGTGTCCAGACCTGATTCCTTTTGTTGAAGGAGGTAAGATTCTGACGTCAAGTGCGTATCCGTTTAAAGATGAGGTAATAAAGAGAACTAATTTTGTTAAGGATCCTCAGACAGCAACGCATGACTTGCATGGTATTTTTGGTGTGTATGGAAAAGATGTTGTTGGTGTAAAAGAAAATAAGGAATTGAGTGTTCGTGACATAAGCCCCACTGTATTGAAATTGTTTGGGTTGGAGAATGAGATTAGGGATATGGATGGGCGTGTGCTTGATGAGTTCTTTAGTGAAATGGGCAAGGAAAAGGTTAGTGTGAAAGAAGAACCATCTGTGCATGTTGCTGAAGAAACCAAGATTAAAGACGTGCTTGCCGATATTAAGTTTTAGCATTCCAAAGAAGTTCAAAATAAGACTTAAAAGCGTCAACTGCCTCCTTACTTTCTATAAGAAAGCCAACTGGATTTTTCTGTGCTATCCAAATGTATAACTTATTCTTATAGAATGCAACTTGCAAAGGAGATTCAAAATTAGGAGGCAGATATTTGTAAGAAATTGGCTGTATTTCAAGAAGAGGTTTTATTCTTTTTTCTTTAGTGCTCACTAAAAAATTGACTTTAATTCCTTTTTTTGCCCTTTTTTTATGATAAGGAAGGAAAAAATCAAGAAGCTTTTTATTTGGCTCCCCCAAACCATAAGTTGGGTTAAGAACCCAGTATTCGTCACCTTGTTTGAGCTCTTTCAAGATGTTCCTGAAAAAGAGAGTTACGTCTTTAACTCCTTCAAAAGCGTGCACTTTTTGATTCCACATCATTTTAAATTGTTCTAAAAAGGAATCAGCAAGATGTTTGTTGCCAATTACTAATGAAACAACGTCTTTTGAATCTCCCATTCTAATATTAACTTTATTGCCGTAAACATTTACTGTTGCAGGAGAGGGAAGGCCTCCAATAACTTTTCCTTCAAAGTTTGGAATATTTTTTCTTGATTCATAGTGTTCTCTTCCTTCTTCTGAGAAAATTGTTTTTGTCTTTATTCCTTTTTTTGCCCGCAATGCATAATGTTTTTTGAAGAATTCATTCATTGGCTCATCAATTTTACCGACAACATAGACATGATTTGTTTCGCCTTTTTTCAGGACTTTGAGGACGTCATTGAATGCTGTTTCCATTCCTTTCATGCCTTTAGTGATATGTACTGTCTCATCCCACAGTGCTTCAAAGTTGTTTCTAAAAGCGTCAGCAAGTCGTTTGTTCTTTACCTGAATCCATAGATAATCCCATGCAAGCGAAAAAAGGGTTTTGTCTTTGTACACAAGTATTGCAACAGGGTCTTTTTGTGTTGGAACAACCTTTATTTTTGTATAGGGTTGTTTGTTAATCTCTTCAACCATTGAGCGAAGACTTTCACCAAATATTTTTCGTGCTCGTATGCTAAGTTTTGCTCTTTTCTTGTGAAAATTTATCAGGAAATTCTGAAATTGTTGGTGGACATCTGAAAAACCAATGGCAATCATTTCTTCTCCCTTCTTGAGTGTTGTTAGAATATCATTAAATGCTGTTTCTGCACCTTTCATACCTTTGAAAACTAGTGTTTCTGATTTTTCTTTGCTTAATGTGCGTTTTAGTTCTAGTTCTGGCAGTAGTTTTGTTAATTCTTGTTCTTGTTTTTTGAGTTGCTGCTCTTTTTCCTGCATGTAATCCAGTAACCGCTTAGGGTCAGCTGCTTCAAAGTACTTGGTGCCTGCTTTGATCACGTAACTTGCAAGCCCTTTTTGCATGAGCCGGTCAAGAATTTCATAGATTTTACTGCTTGCTGCTCCTGACTTGTCTACAATAGGGCCTGTTGATGAGGAGCCTAGTTCGAGGAGGGCTAGGTAGACTTTGATCTCTGACTTTGTAAGGCCTATTTCTTCTAGTAATTTTAGTTCCATTTTTCTTGCACATAGATGAAAAGACAATTATTTCCCAGTCTCTCAATTTTTTTGAATAAAGCAATCTCTTTTTCAGGATTATTGCTGTGGCCATAAGGATTAGATAAAATTATCACATTATTCTTTTTAACTAATGTCCTCAGATAGGTGCCAACATCCCTTGCTTTTTCATCACTTATCTCATCAAAAATAATTATTTTACCATCAACTAATTGACCAAACTCAAGCTCACTTTTTCTTGGATTAAAGTTTGGTTTGCTTTGGTCTATGAAAGTTACATATGATGTTTTTTCCTTTCCAAAAAAATTAAATATCTTATTTGTACACTGTGATGACTTACCAAAATTGTATTTTGCTAAAATCACAATAGTTTGATATGTATTAAGATCCAAGTGTTTCTTCTCTAAGTCTAGAAAATTCTTTAAGATAATCATCGTGACAATTTTGTAAGCAATAATTTATTTTCTTTTATTGATTTTTCAATTTCTAAATCAAGATCTTCACTGTTTTCTTTGTAGTCAACAATATGTTTTTTAAGAAACTCAGTTACATCACTTGTTGTTTTTTGATTTGTACTGTTCTGCCAGATAAACATTTCATCAGGTGTTTCACTTTCTTTTTTTGCTTTAAGTTGTAATTTTTTGTTGTTTAATCGCAAAAAAAGATCTACTAAAATCCATGATGTCCTCTTGTTACCATCTTCAAAAGGATGAATTTTAGCAAAATACACTAAAAATTTGCTGATAAACTTCATGTAATCCATATCCAACGATTTATTTATTATTGGTTGAAACATGGCTTCTTTGAGAATTTCTTTTTCATTATTTTTTAATAGGATTTTTTTGTGAACTATGTTTATGGTTTCTTCATTAAATACAAGATCTTTAGTCAACAGAAAATGAGGTAATTTAGCACTCTTAATAGATTTTAATTTATCTTTAATTGAATCCCTAATAAATTCAGAAACTGAAACAAATTCTGATGAGGTATTGAGATAGTCTTCTATCTGTTTAAAGTAAAATTCAGGTATTTTTGTGGTACGATATATTTGTGTCATATAAGTGTCATATATTACACCTTACATATAAAGGTTTGGATTTTTGGTACTTTAAAGAGTCAAAACATATAAACCTTCCTATTTCTCCCCCCTTAGGGCGAGGTAACACTTATAAAGTAAGCTTGCTTCACTAAAGAGTAAGAAAGAGCAAATAAAGAAAAAAAAGAGCTAGGTGTTGGGAAGCTTCTGAAAAGAATCAGACCTAGCGTGAGCTCTAAACAAGAAAGGAGATGACAACAATGACACTACTAGGAAAACTACGAGACATGTACAGAAAACATAGAGCAGCACGAGTGCTAAGTAAAGCACTAAGCACAGTGGCACTTGCTGACCCAGCTGCTGCTACGCTTGACGCGCTTGCCAAAACACAAACAGTAGCAACTGCACATGCAACAAGTGCAGAAGTGTTTGCACGAGGAGATGATGTTCTAGTTGAAGTAAAAGCAAGAACAACCCCAGTTGACCTTGGCATAGTAGACATAGGCTATTTTACAAGAGTACGTGCAACTGTAGATTATGACATGAACAAGACAGGATTTTTCATGTTAAGCACAGTAACACTTGACCCAGACCTTGCAGGAATAAACCCCTATGGTGAGATGAGAATGGTGGGTGATGATCTTGTTCCTGTAGCAGGTGCTAACCGAGTAAATGATATTGGCGGCACCCAGTTAGTCACGAGTCTAAGGGCGTCATTTGGACCAGTAACACTTGGTGAAGTACAAGTTATCATGCCAAGCTATGATATTGGACCACTGACTGTTGATGCAGAAACAATTCATGCAAAAGGAGACAATGTGTTCAAAGGAGTATTCCGAGGACATGTTGGCTATGACCTCATGGACAACCTCCGTGCAGGTGTTGGTGGAGAAGTTGACATGGACTACCACAACAGAGGATTTGATCCAGTAGACACACGAGCAGGTGTGTTTGTGAGGATTATGAAATAATTTTTTGATTTTGAAAAATGAATAGAGTTGTATAAAACCTTTGAACAATGACATACGACGAAGCACAATATGATGAACAGACAAGCTCTTTACGAAGAGCTGAAGAAGAGAGATGTAAGCGAAAGCTAGAAAGAGAAGCTACTATAAAAGCAGAACAACAGCGGCGTCAAAATCCAAGAATAATTCAAAGCACGTTGGAAGATATGGCAAAACTCAAAGAAGATGAACTTATCATTTTCAAGACAAAACGAGGCCACCATGGCGGCAAAGGCATTGATACTATTTTTGGCATTGTGCAGGGGATGGGGAAAAGAAGTAAGTATTGGCTTGACGAAGGAAGGTATGGTGCTGAGGGTTTACTTCTCAAAGATGCTTATAGATTACGCAAACCATTGATAGTGGGAAATGTTCCTTTACCAGTGTTTGACAGAGCACATCCAGCACGAAAAGGAAATGACACTTGGTTTCCCATCAGAGGCATAGTAGAAGCATATGGAGAAACACCAGTGAGAATTGCGCAAGCATTACGATGGCACTGGCAAGGAATGGAATGTTATGCAAAGGTGATTGAAGAAATGAAAAGACCATGTATTGTACAATGACACTCACACCAGAACAAGAGGAACATGTATGTCAGCAGATTGAGCAGCACCAGCATGATAAGTATGAAATAGATATTGAATTGGATGAAAGAGCAACTCTCGCAGGGTTTGTTGTACACCCGGGTGTACTTCGTCCTGAAGTTATGACTGCAGTGCAGTTTGCACGATACTTACATACACACCCAGAGCATTACACAGGAAAAGTTGCAATAGATATGGGTTGTGGTTCGGGGATACAAGGCATTGTTATGGCAATGGGTGGGGCAAGCCAGGTGTACCTCACTGACATCATGGATGCCGCAGTTACAAATTCTCGTGAAAATGTAGCAAATTATGATTTGAGTGATATCTGTAAAGTGCGCCAAGGACATTTATTTGAAAATGTTCCTGAGCGTGCAGATGTAATCACATTCAACCATCCTTTTTTTCATGGCTGGCCTTTTTCAGAATTTCCTGTTTCACATGCTATGCTTGACCCTGGACCTTTGCTTCAATGTTTTTTACACGATGCAAAGCACCATCTTGTACCTGGTGGGTATTTGCTACACCCATTTTTTCATTTTGCTGGAGAAGGAAATAATCCAGCAGTGCACGGGCCGAAGCACGGCTATGACGTACATGAATTGAAACAACAAGAAGTAGATACTGGATTACAGCAAGGAACTTTTTCAATTTATCAGTTGATACCACGATGAGTAAGTTTAACGAAATGGACGGGACTGAGTATAATGAACGTTTTGTTAGAGGAGATACTGAATTCTATGATCTGGTTATAGAGCATTTAAAAGAATTTTTTAGTCCTGAAGCTGTTGCAGGACGATGGGGCATGACTGCTGAGTATGCAAGACAAAGAAGACTTAGCTTACTTCCACATGTTATAGACATTGGCTCTGGCACAGGAGTTTTGGCTGAACTATTTCATGAAGCAGGGATTGACGCGTCAATACAGGGTTATGAACCTTCAGAGTTAGGAAAAACAAGACCAAGAATTCCTGGCGAAGGGTATGGATTACGGGGATCTCCTACCCCACCAGGATATGTTAGTGTATTGTATCAGTCTGAAAGCCTAGGAATGCAAGATATTCCTAATGAAAGATACAAGTATTATGGAGGGGTTGTTTTCATACTTAAAGCAGCCCATGAAATTGCACTTAGTCTTGGAAGTAAAGAAGCATTTGGGAAAGAGCTTGATCGAATGACCACACAATTAGAAAAAAAAAGGTATGCAGTCATAGGCGACGTCCAATTCACCAAACGAATACGTGAAGATCCAGAACAGTACGCTGATGTTATTGCAGCGTGTCGTGCAATAGATGACGTACGAATTGGCCATAGTCATCCTCCTGAAGAGTTTATTGATGAGTATGAGATACAAAGAATGCTTCCTGGCTTCAAAGTGCTACGTCATGATGTTATTCCTGCACAAGCAATTGATACAGGATTACGAGAGCAAGGCATAGAGCTAGATTATAGTCCACGAGAATTTTATCTGATAACATTTGAGATGGAATAATGAAAGCACAATTAATATTTTCAAGACATAGTCAAGGGAAAGTAACACAGGACCAACCTATTCCACCACTTGGGCTTCTCACATTGGCAGTGTATGCAGAACAAGAAGTGCCTGATGCTGAAGTTGAAGTGTTTGATGGCAATGTTATGAGTGACAAAGAGCTTCTTGATAGTATTGACGCTGACATTGTTGGTTTTGGTACGTGGTTTAGTAATTACGACAATGCATTGGTATTGGCAGAAAAAGTCAAAGCACACCATCCAAAAAGTAAGATTGTTTTTGGAGGACCGCACATGCTTGGTCTTGCTGAAAAAGCAAAACGCAACAATGATTTCATTGACTATGCCATACCTGGTGATGGTGAAAGAGGATTTATAGAATTGCTGACTGGAAAAGAACCTTTTCCTTTTCCAGATTTCTCAACACCCTTGGCAAAAATCCCCCCTATTTCTTTAAAGAATCTTAAAAGTCCCTGGGAATGGAAACAAGGACCAAAGCGATCAGGACAATCTTTTTTCCCCTCTCAAAATATCGTGGTTGTTTTAGAGTAAAACGCTGTGAGTATTGTGCAATTCCTGTTGAAGGCCTTCGAGGGTCAACACCTGAAGCATTCTGGGAAGAGATACAACAACTTTATGATGAAGCTGGTATTGACAAGTTTTTTGAAACAGCAGATATTTTCCCTATCAAAGAAGCTGCAGTACTTGCAGCAGCACGACCACAAAGTTTAGAACATGTACAAACCAGAATGTACTTGTACCCTGGGATGGTTACTGAACAATACGCAGCTGACCTCGCAGGCATGGGGTGTGTGCAAGTTTTTATTGGTGTTGAATCATCAAGATACTTTGCTGATTCTAAGTTTGACTCACCGAGTCCTAATAGAACTCACAAAAGGGGGTACTCTATGGACGCGTTTGTTGATGACGTGCAATTACTTGCAAAGCATGGTATTGGCGTGTTTCCCTCGTTTGTTCTTGGTCTTCCTGGAGAAACAAAAGAAAGCCTTGAAGAAACACTTGAGTTTGCGCAGCGACTTGCTGAGGAAGACAATGTGTGGGAGATGAATCTTCCTTTGGTAACTCCCTTGCCAGGAAGCCCTTATTTTGACCAGTTTGTGAGTGAAGTTGTAATGGTCTACAAGTATGGGCTTGCTACTGCACGTATGTTACACACAACAGATAAGATAGATTACCCATTATTATCAAAATTGTTTATTGAAAAGTTTACTGATGTTTCGTATAATCAAATTAAGGGTTTGCGAGAGAAATATAAGGAAAGAATGCCTCAAATGCTGTTTCAAAACTGGGCAGAATAAAAGTCAGTACTCAATGAAACTGTTTGAGATGTCCATGGAATTCTTTATTTAGTTTGTGAATTTGAGAGGACAAGTGCTTACGTTCTTCTTTTCCTTCCTTGACCCCTTCCTTCAAATAGGAGATATCACCATTGAGTCTTCCAAAATATTTTGACACTTTGTGGAAACTCACAAATAATCCAAGGACACCAACAATTGCAGGTAAATACAGTACAATCAAAGGAGTATTGATGACGCCTGTCATTTTCAAAATAAGCCAAACTACAATGATAGCAATACAACTATAAAAAATCCAGTCATATAGTTTCATTTCCTGTTCAAACGTTAAATTAAGCATACACCCTTTATTGCTTTCATCCTTTATAACTTTTTCGACGACAAACCCGAAGATTTTCCGGTTTAGAAGTTCATTTCTACTGATTACTCTGACACGTCTCGCCCCTACAGCACTCTTCAACATTAGCACCACAGTGTTTGCACTGGCCATGACCATGTATACTCACAGACAATAATAATTAAATTGTTGTCTGTTCGTAACAGTAAAGGAAATCTAATATTCTTGTCCTTTACTGCACCCACACAAGTTCTTCAGGCTTTCCACAGTACGGACAGCGTTGCAGGGATGATCCAAAGTTTTTGAGACATAAAAAGGTAGCGAAAACCAAAAGTTTTATAAATATAATAATACATAAACATATTATTATGAGAAAATTAGGGTATGATGTGGATCTTACACAGTTTAGAAAGATAAAGCAGAGTATAGTGCCAGTAATCTTCACAAAACACCAATTTGAACTCATAGAAAAGCGTTTTACAAATAAAAAAATGACTTCAAGTGAAAAGAACGAGTTCTCACGAACAATATCACGGAAAATGAAAGCAATCAACGCAATGGTTGAAAAAGAAACAGAAAATGTTTTTGTATATGGTGGAGAAAAAATACTGCCAGCAAGATTGGATCAAGCAAAGAAACTACTAAAAAAATTATCACGAAAATTCAAAAATAAACAGGTATTTATCACAGGAAGCTTTCTTTACGCACAAAAATATAATGATATTGATATTTTTGTGATTACCAAATATCAAAAAGATGATTATAAAAAAGGAAAGCACCATATTAATTACCTATCCAAAGATGTATACTCCTCGCTTTTTTTTGCGAGTGCGCAAAAGGTGTGTGTTTCAAATAAAAAAATTAAAAAGCAAGATATAACAGAAAAAATAGGCCTTGATACTTTGACTTCATTATATCAAGAATTATTCCAAGATCTTACTAAAGACTTCAAAGGAGTTAAAAAAAGCGCAAGAGATTTTCTATTGCAAGCAGCGGTACTTTCAAGATCAGAAATCCCAAGTTCCCCTCAACTAAAAGAGCAAACCGATGTCCTACTTTCTATAAAAAAACCTAAAGAACTTGTTAAAAAAATATTTGTGCAAGCCGTTGTAATGAGTACAACACAGCGAAAAGCTTTGAAAGAAATGAAAGAACTGATCAGATCATATGATGATGTAATAAAGGAGTATCCAAAACACAAAAAATACTATGAAGATATTGTCAGCGCATTTAAAGAGGTGATTGGCATTGCAAGCTGAAGAATTTAAGTTGAGGGTAAAAGAGCTTGTAGGAGTTGTTATAAATTTTGATGGCCATGTAAACAAGGTTATCAATAACTGCACAGAAGAACGCCAAAACGATATATTAGAATGGATAAAAGATTGTAAAGAAGGAACAGAAATACCTGCACCATGCAAAAAACATAGACATCTCATGGCATTTATTTATAAGTCAAATGACAACAGAATACGAGGAATCTTAACAAAAGAAAAAAACGCGTATTTTATTGAGTTATTTCTTGATAAACACAAGTATTATGACAGAAAAAGAAAGTATCTAGGATTATAAAGTTTCATTGCCTGTACACACCATGTTCAAATGAAGTGTAGGGAATAGTAAAAGAGAAGGTTGTGCCTTCTCCGAGTTCTGTTTCACACCACATACGACCACCCTGTTCTTCAACAAACCTTTTTGCTCCCCACAATCCAATACCATGGGGGGTTGTATCATCTGTTTTGCTGGTTACACCTTGTTCAAAGAGTCGCTCGTAGACGTCTGGTTGTATGCCAAAGCCATTGTCTTTAACAGTTATGACGAGCTCACCAGTTGGTGTTTTAGGAGATTCGTAGTCTACATCAACTCTGAAACGCCGTGCATCTGACTCTAACCTCCCTTGAAGATCATTATCTGGATTGAGTGCATGATCATACGCATTTGAAAGCAATGGCACAACAGCATTGGTAAAATAATCAAGAGCAAATTCTGTGAGTGGTAGGCGTGTTGTTCTTAATCTGATGTCTTCTGCATTTCCAGTTTGAACAACAAGAGCATATTGTCGTATATCATCATGGAGACTATATACATCGCGTTCAAAAGCTGGTGAGAAAAAGTGGTTGTATGTGTAAAAGAAGAGACGCACTCCATTGTCTACACGCATTAAATCCTTTTCACGCCTAGGAGCAATCTCCCCAAGTGCCCTCACGTTTTCTGCAACATGCTTATAGGCATCTAGCCGTTGCACTTCCTCGGATATTTCTCGTGCGTAACGCTTTGCTCGTGATTCAGTAGTTTTCAACAGGTCTTTGTCAAGGGGAAGATCAAGCAATCTTTTAACCATAAAGTCAACAAAACCAGTTGTAGTGGCAATAATATCAACAAGTGCTCGTTGGTGGATAGTTGGACGTTGACCCTTCTTCTCTGACTCAGAGGTAAATTCACTAGCACTGATGAGAACATAATGAGTTGGACCTCCTAAGTGGTGGGTTATACGTGCAGCTTCCGAAAGGCACTCATCCGTACCCAACTCAAACAGGGGAAGCACCCGTGCAACAATGTCCTCTTGTGTAAATTGTATATCAAAGCTTCCCATAAGGGCAAGAATTAGCTGATCATATTTAAGCCTTTACCTACTTCACCACTAGCTTCCATAAGTGGAGTATTTCTTTTTTGCTGACTATTCTGAAGATAAAAAGGCCAAGCACGTACAATGCTGAGGCCAATAAGACCACAATGGCAGCTGCCGCCCACCTGTTTACTTCAAGATAAGTAAAAATTAAACCAAACGAGTAAATCAAGCCACTAAAGAGTACATTTAACACCAAGACCTTGCCAAAGATTTTCCAAGGAAGAGTAAGTGTTATAACCTTATTTAGTTTAATGGTTGAAAAAATTAACAACAATACAAAGCTCAAGAATGTGGTGATTACTGCTCCCATCATGCCATAGTGCGGGATTAAAAGAACATTACCAATTAGGTTTAACACACCAACAAACACAGTAAGTTTAGTAACAAGTACTGGATTGCCTGTACCAAGCAAGGTACTCAAATTTATTTGTGCCATGGTGTAAAAAATACTTCCTAGTGCCAGCACCCTTAAAGCATTTGCTGCACCAACATACGGCATGCCAAAAAGTAGTTGAATAATCATTTCTGCAAAGAAGAACATGATAATTGCCAAAGGCACGATAATCATGCTGGTGTACTTGTGAAGCGTGTGCATGCCACGTTCAAGCTTTGCTTTTTCTTTTCGCTCCCACAACTCTGAAGACAGAGGAAACAATACAGTGGTGAATGCTGATGCAAAGCGCCATAACAATTTAGAAACAGGCAATGCAACATTATACAGGCCAACTTGTGTAAGGGAATAATACGTCAAGATAAGGGTGTCTATATTGCTCATAATAAGCCCTGCAACCTCGCCAAGAATCAACGGGAGTCCAAAGAGCATGAGTTTCTTGTATACTCCAAAGTTTACTTCAATTTTTGCTTTCATAAACCCAGGAATGCTCTTAACACGACGATACAAGAGAGGCATGTACACAAACACTGGCAAGCCAACAAACGCAATACCATAAGCAATCATTGGCGCTGAGACACCATAGCCAAGCATGAGAAACAAGCCAGTAAAAATAAAGGCAACAATAATTTTCAAAAAGTCAATAAGTGAGTAGAGTTTCATAAATTGAAAGCCTTGAAACGTTGGCTTAAACATGGCGTGCAAAGGATGAATCATGAATGCAATGGCGTAGATAATCACTGGCAGGGTTGCGCCTGCTGTGTGAAAGTATTCTCTGGCAAGTATGCGAGCAAAGAAAATAAACGCACTCCCAATAATCACGGTTAAGGCAAGTTGCTTTGCAAGTACAATGACAAAGGCTCCTTTGATTTTACCAAACTGTTTATGCACCATAAAAGATGATATGTGTTTGCTCAGTGCTGGCCGTAATCCTAGTTCTTTGAAAACTTGGATAGTACCAAACAGCGCAAGAATCGAATATATTAATCCAAATTCTTCAGGTGTTAACTTCCTAGCCAATAAGAACCTAAGCAAATAGCCAAAGAAGCTTGCGAGGAGTCCCATTAGAAAGATGATTGATGCTCCGCGAACTGCCCTGCGAACATAGCTTGGATTTTTGGATGTAGAACTCATGATAATGATTGCATTGTTTCATCGTACGCATCACTGTACTGTTGAATAACAGTGCGCCATTCGTACTTTCGCGAGCGTGCAAGTATTTTTTCAGGATCCCACTCTTTTCCCAAGGCTGTAATAATAGCATCTGCAAACACGTGCTCGTCACCTGGCTCAACAAGAATGCCAGTTTCTGGTGTGACAATATCTTCAGGACCACCACACTTAGTGGTTACAATAGGTGTCTTGGCACATAAACTGTCCACGTACACCACACCAAAGCCTTCGTACAAGCTGGGAAGTGCGTACAAGTCTGACTGTGCATAATAATTCTTTAGTTCATCGTCAGGAATAAAGCCTGCAAAGATAAGGTTGTCTTTCACACCGAGTTCTTCTGCAAGTTTTTCAAGCTTTGGCCGCTCAGGGCCTTTGCCACCAATAATGAACTGTACATTCTTGTGTTTTGCAAGTATAATAGGCATTGCTTTAACCAGGTACTGCAATCCTTTTCGGGGAAAGAGTCGTTGTAGTGAAAAAACAATTTTTTTATCTTTAGGAATGTTATATCGTTCTCGAATTTTTACATCTGGCTTTTCATCAACTTCATACATAAAGCTGCCGTGGGGAATCAGGGCAACATCTTTTTTACAGCCGTGCTTTTTTATTGCGCGCAGCATACTTTGACAGCTGGTGATTACTTTGTTTGAGTTTCGGTAGACAAAGCGAAGCATTGGCCAGAAAACTTTTGGAACTGGACGAATCGGATCGTAGGTGTCCCATCCAATAAGGTAGGTGATCAATGGTTTTTTCATAAACTTCTTGACCATTGCCACTGCAGCTCCCATTTGGTAAATGTGATATTGGTGGATAAGGTCTATTTTTTCTTTTTTCATAACCCACGGCAAGTAGAACAACGTCATTATGTTGGCACTGATCATGTTGAGCAGTGGAAGCCGTATAGTGGGGAAACGGTATATTTTCACATCTCCCATCATTTCTTGCTTAGGTGCTCCTTTGATACGTGGTGTAACAATTACCATCTTGTGCTTTTTAGACATACGCATGCAAAGCTCGTAAATAACCTGTTCTGCGCCACCACGAACCGGAAAAAAGGTTGGTGTTGGAACCACAACGTTTAAGCGTTTCATGGGCTTGAGAGAAGCTGGTTTCTTTAAAAAATTAGTGTTAATACGAGTTTAAAAGGCTTGTAGCATACGTTGCAATAAACTTTTTAAAGCAGAGGGAAAGTCAGGCCTGTATGAAGAATGTTTGTATTATTGGAATGGGGTATGTAGGATTAACCCTTGCTGTAGTGCTTGCTGAAGCTGACTATCACGTGACTGGCGTTGAAATCAGGCAAGAAGTGGTTGATAAGCTCAATGCGTGCAAGCCCCACTTTCATGAGGTTGGTCTTGATCGCATGATGAAAAAGCACATTGGCAAGAACTTGCACATTACCACTAACATGCCTGCTGAAAAACAAGATGTCTTTATTATCTCAGTTGGAACTCCAGTGGATAATGACACTCGAGAGCCACTTATGAAATTTATTAACTCATCTTCTGAAAGTGTAAAAAACGCATTGTCAGATGACAGCCTGGTTATTCTGCGAAGCACTGTACCAGTTGGTGTAACACGCAATGTAGTGAAACCAATTCTGGACCAGTCTGGTAAAAAGTACCATCTTGCATTTTGTCCTGAACGAACCATTGAAGGAAAAGCACTTATTGAATTAAAAGAACTACCCCAGATTGTTGGCGGCTTGAATGATGAAAGTGTTTCTAAGGCTTCAAACTTTTTTAGAAAAATAACACCAACCATCATGGAAGTGTCAAGCCTGGAAGCTGCTGAAATGATTAAAATTGTAAACAACACATACCGTGATGTTCTCTTTGCGTATGCAAATGAAATGGGGCTTATTTGTGAAAAACTAAAACTTGACTCTGTTGAGATTGCTAAGGCTGCAAACTTTGGGTATGAACGATCTAATGTTCCTATTCCTGGATTTGTTGGTGGCGCGTGCTTAAGCAAAGATCCATACATTTTACTGTCTGTGTGTAAGCAGAAGAACCATGTTCCTGAACTTATTATGGGTGGTAGGCGCTTGAATGAGTCACTGCCTGCGCACATTGTTGAAAAAGCAGCAGAAAAACTTACTGCAAAAGGTAAGAACATTGCAACTGCAAAAGTATTTGTCTCTGGTTTTGCATTTAAGGGTCGTCCTGAAACAGATGACACACGAGACTCACCCACATTACTATTGCTTGACGCATTACGAAAGCATGGTGTCACTACTATTTACGGCCATGATTTCATTGTGACAGAGGATCAACTGCGTGAATTGCAGGTTATGCCGACGAGCATTGAAGAAGGATTTGCAGGAGCAGACTGTGTAATCATTGCAAATAACCATCGGAGTTATGAACGAATTGATATTGAAAATCTTGTACAGCGCATGAATAAACCCGCTGTTGTTCTTGACTGCTGGCAAATATTTAATAGAAAGCACTTGAAGAATATTGAAGGCATTGACCATGGAGGCATTGGCTTTGACTAAAAAAATTCTGATAACCGGCGGAGCTGGTTTTATCGGCTACCACCTTGCAAAAGACCTCCATGAAAAAGGAAACAATGTTACCATTTGTGATAATCTGTTTAGAGGAAAACTTGATCAAGCTTTGCAGGACCTCATTAATGCAGGTGTACAATTTAAGAAAATTGATTTGATGAACAAAGACGAGCTTGCAGGGCTTGGCACTGATTATGATCAAGTGTACCACCTTGCTGCGATTAATGGCACTAGGCATTTTTATGAAATCCCCACTAAAGTACTCAAGGCTGATATCTTGACTGTTATGAATATTCTTGATTGGTTTGTGACCTTACCTGATTACAAAAACAAAAAATTACTTTTTTCATCAACCACTGAAACCTTTGCGTCAACCTCATCAGTGACTGATGTTCCTATTCCAACACCAGAAAACACACCTTTGTGTGTTGCTGACCCTTTCAACTTACGCTGGTCGTATGCTGGAAGTAAAATTCTTGGTGAACTGTTTTGCATTGCCTACTGGAAAAAGCTTGGTGTACCTATGACCATTGTTCGGTATGCTAATGTGTACGGACCGCGTATGGGTTATGATCATGTCATGCCTGAGTTTATGGTGCGGATGATGAAAAAAGAGGATCCTTTCAACATTTATGGAGGGGATAATACTCGGACGTTCTGTTATATTACTGACGCTGTGCGCGCTACGCAAATGGTTATGGATTCTGACAAGACAACTGGTGAAATCCTCCATCTTGGAACTGACCAGGGTGAGATTAGCATGGTGGATCTTGCTGAGCGCATGTTTGAACAGTTTAATTGGAAGCCAGAAAAGGTTGAAGTGCATAATGCTCCTGAAGGAAGTGTAAAACGCAGGTGTCCTGATGTTTCTAAAATTAAAGCATTGACTGGTTTTGTTGCTGAAGTACCACTACAAGAAGGCCTGCAAAAAATGTGGGAATGGTACAAAGAACATCCTGAACAAAAGTAGTTGTATTCTAGAAACGCACAATCTTTATAAATCCGATAATAATTCTCAATGAGATATAATTAAACTTAATTAGGTGTGTAGACATGACAGAGGAAAAAGACAACAAAAGCGGCTATAGTACTATATCACTGCCAAAACCATTGGCAGAAAAAATCAAAAAACGGTGTGAAGGCACTGGCTTTAATTCAGTGAGCAGTTACGTCACGTACGTACTACGACAACTTGTTTCTAACATTGAGAAAAAGGAAGCTCCTGAGCAACCAGCAGAAAAAGAAGCATTTTCAAAAGAAGATGAAGAAAAAGTCAAAGAACGACTCAAAGCTCTGGGGTATATTAACTAGGTGAACAATATGGACCATCTTGACGAACTGGAAAGCAAAAGCATCTATATTATTAGAGAAGCATTCAAACAATACAAAAATCTCGCCTTACTGTGGAGCATTGGAAAAGACTCAACCACCCTCTTATGGTTGTGTAGAAAAGCTTTCTTTGGCAAACTACCCTTTCCAGTCATGCACCTGGATACCACATTTAAGTTTCCTGAGATGTACAAATTTCGTGATCACTGGGCACAACAATGGGGGCTTCGACTACTTGTAGAAAAAAATGAAGAAGCACTTGCCCGCGGTGTAGGTTACTCCACCCACGACGCATTTACCTGCTGCGACCAACTTAAAACCCAGGCACTCAAAAAAGCAATTGTCAAACACCAGTTTGAAGGATTATTTGTTGGCATTCGACGAGATGAGCACGGCATTCGTGCAAAGGAAAGATATTTTTCCCCACGAAACGAGGAATTCAAGTGGGATTACAAAAACCAGCCAGCAGAATTGTGGGATCAATTCAAGAATCGAAAAGACGCAGGAAACCACATGAGAATTCACCCATTACTTCACTGGACTGAACTTGACATTTGGCTGTACACACAGAGAGAAGGAATTCCTTGCAATGAATTGTACTTTGCAAAAGATGGCAAGCGGTACCGAAGTTTAGGATGCATGCCAATCACCAAACCTATTGATTCAAACGCTGCAACAGTACCACAAATTGTTGAAGAATTGAAAAACACAAAAAGTGCTGAGCGTGCAGGTCGAGCACAAGACAAGGAGCGGGCCTACACAATGCAAAAGCTAAGGGCTTTGGGCTACATGATTATCCCCCTAATAATCACAAATTTTATATCTTCAAGCATATTTTAAAGATTATGGAACGAAATTTACAAAAACCTTACGAGCGAAAGGCAAGAAATCGCAAAAAAAGACCAGGTAAGAATGAGGTACTGAAATTGTACAAAAGTGGAATGCTTCAAAGAGAAATTGCTCAACATTTTGGCTGGACTCAGCCAGGCATATCTGAATTAATGACTAGATATGGAATTGCAAGTAGAAATAGTAATAAATGGGATGCAAGAGAAGAAGAAATACTAAAAAAGGCTTACTTGAACATTTCAAAGGAAGAACTCTTGAGTGTACTTCCCCATAGAACTTGGAGCGCCATTAAACTCAAAGCTATGAAGTTGAAATTAGCAAGGAAAAAGAAAGATTATAATACAAGTAAAGAGATTAAAGATAGATTAAGGTGTTTAGCTAAGAAAAACTTGATTAAAATAGACTTTGAGAAAAGTAAAGAACTAGCCTATATCTTAGGTGTATTAGATGGGGATGGTTACACTAACAAGACATACACTCTTGGTTTAGAGACAAAAACAAAGGAATTTGCTGAAAAATTTAAAGATAAATTGAGAAAGGTTGGCTTTAACTCAAATATGAAATTTGCTAAAAAAGACAATAAAAGTCATTGGTTTGTATGGGGTTCTTCAAAAAAATTTATTCAGTGGTACCTATCTTTATCATCACAAAAGAAGAAGAGGTGGCTTCTTAAGAAACAGGTTGCATGGGAATATCTTAAAGGTCTTTATGACTCAGATGGAGCTTTGCATCCTTGTGGTTGCCCACAAATCTGCAGCCATAATGCAGAACAAAAGAAATTTGTAAGCGGTCTTCTTGATGCTTTGAATATAAGTAACAACATTCATAAAGATAAGATATGGATTAGAGCAAAACATGCAGATATTTTCTTTAAGAAAGTGGAATCAATTATCCCACATAGAAATCCAGGAAATAAGGTAAAATAAAAATGAAAGCAAAAAAATATGAGAACTTATTAAAAAGAGAGTTAAGAAGAAAGAACCCGCACAATCCATTTGCCATGGAATACAATCAACTCAGTAAGGCCCATGGAAAGCTTGAGATTTATTGTAAAGAAGATCTAGCTGATTTCTCCAAAGGACTAAAAAGAAGATGGTTGAACATGATAAAAGGGAAATGGACTGTCAGAGGGAATTGGCAAGCAATGGGTGAGGAAACTGAAAGATTTGTAAATGATGTGATCCATCATTTACAAAGAAAAGCAGAAGAACCAACCTGGGATGAAAAATATTTCGGTTGGTTTAAAAAAGTAAAGAGAATAAAATTATGGTTTAGCCTATTGGATAAAGGTGGAGGAGCCGAATTAGAGAGGCAATAAAGATGGACATTCGACAAAACTTCATGCGGATTGTTATTGTTGGTCATGTTGACCATGGAAAAAGCACACTTATTGGCAGACTTTTTTATGATACAGATAGCCTTCCTGAAGGTGTTATTGAAGAAGTTAAGAAAACATGTGAAATGCTGGGGAAAGATATTGAATTTGCCTATGTTCTCGATAGTCTTGCTGAAGAACGAGAGCAAAATGTTACCATTGACACCACGCAAAGTTGGTTTTCCACTGACAAAAGGAATTACATTATTATTGACGCTCCTGGACACAAGGAGTTTTTGAAAAACATGATTACTGGAGCAAGCCAGGCTGACACCGGTGTACTCATTGTATCTGCAAAAGAAGGTGTTGAAGAACAAACAAAACGGCACGCGTACATCCTAGGTATGCTTGGACTCAAACAAGTAATGGTTGTTATCAATAAGATGGATGCTGTTGACTATGACGCTGCACGGTTTGAAACAGTAAAAAATGATATTACTGCGTTCCTAGGAACAGTAGGTATTACACCAAAGCAAATCATTCCTATTTCTGCAAAAGAAGGGGATAATGTTGCCAAGAAAGCAGAGAAAATGGATTGGTACACTGGACCCACTATTCTTGAAGCACTTGATTTATTTGAAAACAAAAAGGCCCAGGAAAACAAGCCATTACGATTCCCTGTACAGGATGTGTACAAGATTGATGACAAGCGAATACTTGTTGGACGTGTTGAATCAGGGAGTGTAACTGTCGGAGATAATGTGGTATTTTCACCTTCAGGAAAAACATCAAAGATCAAAAGTGTAGAAAAATTCCTGGCAAAGCCAACCAATGCCACTGCAGGTGAAAGCGTAGGCATCACTATTGATGACCCACTTTTTATTGAACGTGGAGAGGTTGTAACAAAGGAAACACCAACGGTAACCAACACAATTAATGCACGAGTGTTCTGGATGGACAAACAAGCATTTGATGCTAATGAGAAATTAACACTGAAATGCGCGACCCAGGAAGTTGGTTGTCGTATTGAGCGAATTTCAAAGCGAATTAACTCATCAGATCTAACAGTATTGGAAGAAAACGCTTCACAGCTACAAGACACAGAGGTTGGTGAAGTTGTTATTAAAACTGACGAGCCAATTGTTGTTGAAAACTTCAATGCTATTGAAGAACTAGGACGGTTTGTTCTGGTCCGAGGAAATGATGTAACAGCAGGTGGAATTATAGTATGATTATCATTCTTGGCTATGACGGACTTGAAATCACCTATGTTGAAAAGTTTGGCTTCAAAAACTTAATGCAAGAAAAGTATGGTATAACCAATCTTGATGGCTTTTCTGAACCACGAACAATTTGTATTTGGTCATCATTCTTAAAAGGAGAAAATACTGAAAAAGACGCTCTTGCAGCTGAAAGCCTGTGGCGATTTCAAGTGCCAGTTGAACAAACATTTTTGAGCAATTTTAAGCATGTTGCCATTGATGTTCCAGGGTTTAATTACCAAGATGAACCACATGATCTTAACAGGAAGCAAATGGCACAAGCAATGCAACAGCAAATCACCATTGAAGAGTATGACAAAGAGTGTTTTCGGCATCACAGAGAAGTTAAAGAAGATTTTTTTAGACATCTTGATGAGGCGTGTGAGAATAAAAGAAATGGCAAAGATCATCCAGAACTTATCTTTGGCTACTTTGCCCTGCCAGATACCATTGCACACTTGAGCTTTGGCAAGGAAATCAAGATGAAGATTGTCTACAAAGAACTAGATGAAATTGCAGAAGATGTACGTTCACGTCCAGAAGTTGATACCGTCCTTATTATCGCAGATCATGGCATGAAAAGTGTAGGACGCTTTGGAGATCACACCATGGAAGGATACTGGAGTTTGAATAAAGATATTGATTTAGGCAAGCTAAATCCTGTTGACTTTAGAAAGATTATTGAGGGATGGAAGGAATAGATGACAAAGCGCAAGAAGACGAAAGAAGGTAAGAAGAAAAGAAAAAGAGTACAACCCCCTTTGGGTGATAAAATCACTCTAAAGGTTAATAGAATTAAAAGAAAGCTTCAAAGAAAATTTTCATTTTTAATACTTACTACTAAAAAAGAACATCTCCTAAGAATGGTCCTTTTCCTATTATTTGTCTCTCTTTTTGCATATTACATGGCTTCTACATTAAATACTCAATTCCATGATGACTACCAGCCAATCATCTTAAACAACGCTTCAGGCTACGAAAAAATTAACATAGAGTATACTAATTCTAATTTGTATCTTAGCTTAAAAGGAGTGAAAGGTGAGTCTCTTTCTGTGACGATAGGTGCTGATGCAAATCCCTATTTGAGGGTGAATGGTGAAAACATGAGTGAATCATGTAGCAAGACAAAATCAACGACAAGACGACAATGGAAATGCGGAGTAAAAATCGATGATGGTACCGATGTAGAAATTGTAGCTCCAATAATTGATTTTTCTGGGAGGTATTTTATTACGACAAACCCAGATCATAAAGTGGAAAAATGGTCTTTCGTTTTTGATAAAGGGAGAAAGTATGGATGTAAGGGCGATTGTATTTCAATTTTAAGTGTGGGTGAAGTCAGATCAATTCAAAATATTTCTAGTTATTTTAGAGATAATAAAGTTCATGTAGTGCCACAGCCACACAATTGGAATACGTATCTTCATCTTGATTTTGTTACTAACACATACCACCGCCAAAAAAAAATATGAAGGAGACTATAAGGTCACTTTCAACCCCACTAATCTTTCTTACATTTTCGTTCATACACCAATTGTGGAATAAGTATAAGGTCAATGGCTGGCTACTATTTTTGATATCATTAGCCCTGATTATTTTGATCTTGGAGATAAGCTGGATGTAAAGAGATTTTCGTACCAGATAGACAATTTTAATTAACAAACTCCTGACATAACTAACTCTTTCTTTTTTACTGGGACCAACTGAACTAACAAAACAGGAGCTTTAACTTTTGGAACCTTTGCCTTACCTTTGCTCCTCAATTCCAAGATGTTCATACCTTCAAGATATTTAACATCACGATCAACTGCTTGTTTAGTGCGCTTAGTGAGATTTGCGAGTTCTTGAATTGATTGGGGATTATTTTTTTTGATAGTTCTTATCAATTCCAATCTTTTTTTGGTGAATACGGCTGCAAGCACAACTGGGTCAAGAAAAATAGCAGCATTATCAGGAATGTCAATTGAACCATTAAGCAATTGTTCAGTAAGATCATTCATCATTTCAGCATGTTTGTTGTTAGTTTTTTTCATGTTTGCTTGATTCCTCAAATAGTTTTCTGTACAAAGTGTAATTCTCTGTGATGAGAGAATAATAATGAAGATATGCCTGCGCTAAAGTTGGATAGCCAACAAGCTCTTTCATTTTTCGACTGTGCCAAAACCTGTGCTCGTGTAGCGGACCATGAGATGTATCGACGCGATATATTTCGTACCAGGTGCTGCCAATACATGCTCGGTAGTTTATGGAAAATGACAATAACTTGCCCCCTTCTAAGAGCAGTGTAATATCTAAGCAGTCTATGTGCGTTAGGTGCACAGTAAACTTTTTTCTCCGCATATCCAACCTCTTTTTTTGTTTTTAGCCCCATAGTCAACATTAAAAGTTGACCTTATATTTAAGCTTTTTTATTAAGAATCAATTCTGTTGAGAACCCTTAATAAGCATTGCCCACTCTTTTCCAAAAGAATTTCGAAGGCTACGAAGGATTTCCGAAAGTAGTGAAAAAGAGATTTGAAGAACACAAGAATTAATAAAGAAAAGCTCATAAAAAGAAAGCATGGAGTTCAAAGGATTAACATTAGACAAGTTTCAAGAAGAAGCAATTGCTGCTATTGAAAAGAACGAATCAGTAGTTGTTTCAGCCCCCACTGGGTCTGGAAAAACACTGATTGCAGACTATATTATTTCTAAAGATGTCCAGCAAGGCATCAAGGTTGTGTACACAGCGCCGATTAAGGCCTTGTCCAACCAGAAGTTCAAGGAGTTTTCTGAAGCATACGGAGCTGAGAATGTGGGCTTGCTGACTGGTGATGTTGTTAAGAACTCAAGCGCTTCTATTCTGATCATGACTACTGAGATTTATCGTAACATGGCAATTACCAACGATCCTATGCTTGATGCTGTGTCCTATGTTATTTTTGATGAAGTACATTACATCAATGACCGCGAGCGTGGGTATGTGTGGGAGGAATCTATTATTTTTTCCTTGCCTCATGTGCGGTTTGTGTGCTTGTCAGCAACTATTCCCAATGCAGGCGAGTTTGCGCGTTGGATTGAAGCAGTAAACAAGCACCCTGTTAAAGTAATCAAGCACCACAAACGAAGTGTTCCCTTAGAAAAGCTGTTTTATGATGGTGAACTAGGAATTTGTACTGCTGAAGAAATCCGCGATGTAAAAGACATTCCTCGCTACGAGTATGTACAACGACGTTCAAAAAGGCGACGTCAGTTTGTACGAAGACCCTCACATGTTAGCCTTGTCAAAGAGATAACCAACAAGATTCCTTGCTTCTTTTTTTGTTTTTCACGGAAAAAGTGCCAAGATAACGCTGTTGAACTGATGAAAAGTAAAGTGTTTGGCACTGATCCTGAGATTAGCAAGCGAGTACGAGAAAAACTTGACAAGGCATCACCTGAAATTAGAAGCTTGTCATCAACACGCTTGCTGCGTCAAACATTGCCGTATGGCATTGGGTTTCACCATGCAGGCTTGATTCCTTTGTTGAAAGAACTTGTTGAAGAATTATTTGGCGCTGGGTTGCTGCATGTGTTGTACACCACTGAAACCTTTGCTGTAGGTATTAACATGCCTGCAAAAACAGTGTGTTTTGAGTCATTGCGTAAGTTTGATGGCATAAACTTTAGGCCTTTGAATTCTAAAGAGTATTTCCAAATTGCTGGACGAGCAGGTCGCCGAGGATTAGATAAACAGGGCTTTGTGTATGCCATGATGGACCGTCGTGATTTTGATTATAGAACAGTTATAAAAATGACTGCTGCTGATGTTGAACCAATACAGTCACAATTTAGGTTGTGTGTTAATACTGTTTTGAATTTGATCAAAAACCACACACAAAAAGAGATTGATGTAGTACTATCAAAGAACTTTTACACGTTTCAAAAATATAAAAAATCATTTAGCCTAGCACAGAAAGGTGTGGTACATAGGCGGTTTGAGAAGATAAAAAAGCAATTGGTCAAGTTCAACTATGTAGACCACGCTGGACTGACTTTGAAAGGTGAGTTTAGTGCAAAGATCTACGCAGATGAGATACTGACTGGTGAAATCTTTGCAACAGAGTTTTACAAACAATTGACTGAGTTCCAGATGCTCATGATTCTTGGATGTTTTTGTTATGAACCACGAGAAAAGACCAAGTTTTACGAGACCTATGTTACTAAAGAAGTTAAGCACTTGAGGAAAATGCTTGCTCGTGACAAGTCAGTGTCAGGGGAGCGAAAGTGGAACAGCTTGAAGAGTGTCTCGGCGTTGCTGGTACCTGCTTATGAAGGCATGACTATCTTTGACTTGTTGCATAATACTAATTTATTAGAAGGTGATTTGATTCGGTTATTCAGGCAAATGCTTGATAAGATCACACAGATACAAGCTGCAACTGGCGATAAGAATCTAGCTGACAAGCTTGGTAATTGCAAGAAGATTATTCTTGATTGTCTTAATGGGATTGATGAGGTTTGATTAAACTAAAAAATAATCAATTACCTAAAAAAAGAGATTTAATAATAATCCATAAAATATACAAGAGTATTACAGAGATAATTATTTCTTTTATGTAAGCTGCAATTTTTCCTTTTTTTAAATTAATCATTTTTGTCTCCTCTTTTTTGATACTCTTTTTTTAATAAAGTTTATGTTTTCTTCTAATTTCTTAAAGTAAGTTAACACTTTTCTGTACATTTCAAAGCCATGCCATATAATTATAATTAATATCAAAGATATTACAATTATTGCCCAAATGTTTAAAGGGATTCTTAAATCAGTTATACTTATAAGACCAAAAAAACCTCCTAAAGTAATCAGGCCTTTTAGTATCTTACCAAATAAGGTTTTTTTATTTTCCATAACTCTCCTTTTTTATTATTTTATTCTGATATCTATTTTTCACTTTGAACTGTATAACACCCCCCCATTTAAATACCTTACGCGCACATGTCCAGTGTCCAGTGAAGCAAAACTTCCCGGATGTTTTTCGAAATTCATCACAGATCCGAAAAAGTTTCGGAGAAAAAGGGGTGTCCAGTGGAATGAGCCGATTACACCCTAACCAAATTATCTTTCATCTTGCCGAGTCTTTTCTCTAATACCTCTCTCACTGCAGTGTGAAACTTATAACCAACATCATTTACAACAAGTTCTTCTCCACTGGTGAGTTTTGCAAACGCGTCTGCAAAAGCTTCACTATGATCAAATCCTCTTCTTTGGTGCCAACGAAAGGCTTTATAATCCTTAGGAGATAATTCATGCATACCTGCTGCCACATATGCATCATATTGCTCTTTGGTTATTTCTGTAACACCACACAGGTTTGCAATGTGACCTCGTTCTAAGTAAAATGGTCCGCGACTAAGTCTGTGTCCATGTATGTGAGCGTATCTTCTTACACCAGTTCCTTTCAAAGCCTCGTCAATAGTTTGTCCTTGTCGTGCGCTAGCATGAACATGACAGTATACATCGTAATGTGCAGCGTGGATTACCTCTTGGTCTTCTTTTGTAAGTAATCCAGAAGCGTCTACTGCATGGCCTGTTTCATGACGCAGGGTTGATGGCCGTAGATGCTTGGTGAGTATAATATTACCTGCTGCATGAAAACCGTTTAATTTTGATGTCATCTTCTGAAGTGCAACAACACATTTCTTGCCTTCATCAAGTGCAGGATTGAATTCAAGAAGAAAGTAGCCTGGTTTTCTGATATTTGAAGTTGATGCCTCTGCCTGCAAGCGAATTGAAAAAATAGTGTCAAAAATAGCTTCTGCAGCACCATTCTCAAAGGGTCGCACCGTATCTTCCAAAGTATCAGCTACTTCTTCGCGAGTTACATGCTTTTCTTCTTTTGCAATACGACGAGCATCCCTGTAGATAATTCTACCTGCATCCAAGCCTGAAATCCAAAAAGGAAAATGAACAAAGGCATTCTCTAATATAGGTCTCATAAGTAAAGGGAAAAATAAGAAGTATTTAAGAGTTACTGCAATGTAACACCAACATTCCTACCAGTGAAGATTTCATATATTTGTCGAGCATCTGCGTCTGGTGGTAGTACATCGATGATAGAGGGTGTTATATCCCCTTTGCCATCAATGTCAACTCCTTTTAATTTGATTACTGCAGCACGACCCATTGCTTCTTCATCACTTGTACCATCCCTTCTTTGTATGGCACCACCCATTGCATACTCAAAGTACAGCCGCTGATTTTGCATCATGTACCCTAACACATCTTCATCAACAGGAATCTCATTTTCTTCTACACTTTTATTAAAGAATTTAAACCATGCTCCATTGTCCCAGATTGCTCGAGGTAAGTAGTCAATCACATACTTTTGTAATTCCATGTATTGTTGTACATTTAATGGACCTTCTTGTGTTAACTATTCCATTGCTTTGTAGAGAGCATTTAATCCTAAACCCAAACTATCAATTTCTAGATCTGAAGGTTGAAATGATTCCCTACCACCTTTTCCAAGAACTAAGTCAGTACCTGTTCGTTCTAGTTCTTGCCGTAGTCTAATTGCTTCATATTGGTAACATGCAACGTCTGCTTCGTACTCAGTCATGCCATCCCATGACTTCATGATAAGTTCGTGTAAGGGTAGCATGATAAAGGGGAGAAATAGGAGGTATTTAAGCCTTACCCTGCAGTCCAGCCCACTACATTAAAAGTTTATATCCCTTGCCTGCCCTCCCTTTCTACACTTATAAACTATTACGAGGGAGCACTATGAAAAACGAACTATTATTAGCAATTAGCATTGGAGCTGGAGCAGTATTGTATCAAGGATGTGGAGAAGAAAAACACACAGTTGAAATTGAAGAAGTTGTCACCACTGATCCTGAACCGTATGTTCCAGAATGTGAAGATGGGGAAACAAAAGTAGAAGAGTGTGGTGACGCGTGTATTGGAACACGTATTGATGATTGTGTTGATAATGAATGGGTTGAGGGTGACTGTGATGAATTCACCACCCTAGCTGAAAGCAATGAGCTAGAATTTGATGTTGCTTCTGTAACTGATGATTATGTTGCACTTAAAGCAACATGGGGTGATGTTTCTAAAATAGTGGTGAATGATACTAAGGGTAATAAGATTTTTGACACGCCAAATGGTGCTATTGTTCTACAGTATGAAGATCAAGGTCCTGCTGGTGGCATTATGCAAGAAATGCTTGCAACTATTCGCAGTGATGGGTACGCTATTCTTTCTGAAAACCGCATTGCACTTGAAGTGGGTGTTATGGAAGGCCGTGTAAACAAAGTACTGGTGTGTGACCTTCCTCGCGCTGGTGAAAGTTTAGAATATGTTATTGGAGAAAACTGTGCATTGTCATCTGAAGACCAGCATGAAGATCGTCTTGCTGTGCCAGATGGTTTTACTGGTAACAAAGTTTTGATTGGTAAGTATGTTGATAATGATGTTGTTCTACAAGAGTGGGATGTTGACAGTGGCGATGTAGAAATTCGTGGTGTTAAAGAAGCTTCAGATGAGCGAGTGTATGGTGTTTTGACCTCACGCGCTGTTGCTTACTTTGATTCTGAAGATGGAGCATGTAATTTCAAAGCAACCTGTCCTGTTCTGAAAGTGGTTGATGTCCGTAATGGACGAACAGTACGGGAAGTTCGTGATGGTGTACGAAATGGTCCTGTTGGATTAACTGGCCATGGTAAGAATGTAGCGTACACTCACTTGAACATTGATGGTGTTGCAAAGCAGGTACATGTGTATGATGTGACCACTGACGGTGTGAGCATGTTTCCACAGCAACCGAATGGCATTGAGGTTGCACAACCAAAATTAACTGAGCGACATTTACTCTACCAGAAGAAAACATCTGATGAGCGAATGCCAGGTATGATAATCAGTGTGAACTCACTGAGCACTGGAACTGAAGCAACTGTGTACACGCCTGCAACAAAGTATGCAGCTAGTAGCCAGAACTTAGTTGTTTCAAGTCCTCAGAAGGTTGAAGTGTGTAAACTACGTTAAAGAAACTCTTCAATTCCACGATGTTGCCAGTTACTGGTCATTTGCAGTAGCTCATCTCGAGGTACAAGCAGTCCTCGAGTCTTATAACTTCCCCCACCAGGAAGCGGTGTTGTTGCATGACCAACAGGGTAGGACCACTGGTTTGCTCGTACATGATTAAGTACTTGGCGCATATCAAGATCATACAGTTTTTTTTCACCAAACATCACATAGAGTAGTCTATCTGCTTGGGTGTAGTGCATCCAACCAGGAGTTCCTTGTCTTACACTGCTTACGATTTCAATAAAGCAGTTGCCTGTAACATGTCCTTTGAGGTCGAGTTTTACCTCGCCCCAGAAACCATAATCATCTTCCTCAAAGTCCATAACACGCCAGGTGAGATCAACACCTTTGGTCTTGAAGTCATCATCTGCAGAAACATCTTCGAGCGCATACACGCGTGAACTGGATTCAAGATACTTTTGTGCAATGTTTAGACCAACATCGCCAAAGATAAGGTCAAGTTCAAAATCTCTGTCCATATAAGGATGAAAAATAAGGAGTATTTAAGGGTTTAGCATAAGTTAATTAAATATCTCTTGGTTCCGAGTTCATGATGAAAAAGAATGTAAATCTTCTTGAGACATTAGTTGGTTATACTGGTGTTGGAAGTGTGGTAGGAGGAGGAGTAAATGTACTACTTTCAAGAGCTGGTATTCTTACCCATTTTAATGACTTTGAGTATATACTCTCAGTAGGCATGGGAGCATTAGCTGGCTGCATAGTTGGAGCTTTTAGACATGCACATCTTGTTCAGAGGGCACAACATGAACAACTTGAAAAAGAAAGACTAGACTATGAAAAGAATATTCCTGGTTCTGGTTTCAAGGATGAAAGTTGGAATGTTCCGCCCTACAAAGTTACCTCAAGAGGTAATAAGGTCGAACGCTCGCTTGAAGAAGGAGTAATGCTTGCGAGAATTGGAGCTGATATTAACATCACAAAACCAAATGTCCAGTACCGTCTTGCTCGTCAACTTTCTGAACATCGTAAAGCACGGCAGGAAGCATGGGCAAAGTGTGACTTTGATTTTGATAAACGTGTTGATGAAGCATATGACAAAGAACAAGCTAGACAACAAGCAAAGTGGGACTTAGAAAGGGAAATGAAAAAAGCGCGTCAAGCACGATTAGTAAGTCAAGGATATCTACGCTGTTCGTGCACTGATGTTTTCCGACCAGAGGATGCGTTTATTTCACCAGAATCAGGCAGAAAATATTGTGAAAGTAGTTGTTATAAAGCTGCTGAGTGGTAATCACTCCAACAAATGACTAACATCCATTACTTCAACCTTTGGCATTTCACCCGGTGCCACATAGAATTCTTTGAGATCCGCAAGTTGTTCTAGGACTTGTTCAGGATACATGCCCGCAATTTCTGGTATTTGTAATGCTTCTGGAAGCATAACCCCATTCTGTTTATCTATTATTGCTCTAATCTCATCCTCACTCATGTCCCCTATAAACAACTCAACAGGAACTTTGTAAAACACCATATCATTGATTGCATAAATCCGTGGTTGTTCAGCTCCAACACGTAAATCAGTGCTCAACAATTTGAATCCTGCTTCTTTTTCAGAACCAGTAAAAGCATAGGTAACTACACCAGAAAAAAAATGATACTGTTTACTAACATCTTGATAAATAACATGATCCCATTTTGCTAACTCCTTTACAGCTTCTAGCAAACTCATCGTCCTACCCCCATGTACTTGAACCCTTTTTCTTGTATAAACTTTCGCTCCCATATATTTCTTCCATCAACAATATTAGGACTTTTCATAAGTTGTTTCATTCGTTCAAAGTCTGGCTGCCTGAACACATCCCACTCAGTAACTAAGACTAAACAGTCTGCGTCTTGCAATGCTGCATAGGGATCTGCAGCATAGGTTATCTTATCTCCAACAATAGTTCGTGCTACACTCATTGATTCAGGATCAAAGGCAGTAACTGTTCCTCCTTCACGAAGAACTTGATCAATAACAACAAGAGAGGGTGCTTCTCGCATGTCATCTGTTTTTGGTTTAAACGAAAGTCCCCATAGAGCGATTTTCTTTCCTCGGATATCACCAATCAATGAGCGAATTTTTGGAAGCATTGAAGCTTTTTGTTGTTCATTTACTTCATGGACTGCTTTGAGAATCTTAAAATGTACTCCTCCCTGTCGTGCTATGTCAATAAATCCTTTGACGTCTTTTGGAAAACAGTTATGGACGATCAAACCAAAACTGGTAACAAATGTCTCTGTTTCTTCAACTTCCAGTGAATAAACATAATCATTTCCTTGTCTGCTTGTTACACTGACTATATCAGTTAAACAATAACCTTCAAATTTTTTGAAACCAACTGGCTTGATATCCTTGCATCGTTTTAATGTGGCATCAATTTTTTGCTGAGTTTTTTTGTCTTTGAAGCCAGTCAACCTTTCAATCTGTTTTTTTGTCGAAACACGGAAAAAATGGGCTGGAGCTGTTGATTTCTTTGACTGGGATGTTTTATAACTGGGAACAATCCCCAAGGAATGAAAAAGCAAGATGGTCTTGTGAACTAGATCATAACTGATTGAACCAAAATCATAGACCACAGAATTGGTTCCTTTTGGAAAGTGAACATGGCCATCACCACGAAACAAGCATTGTAAAAAAGACATCTTGAGGCTCTTTTTCAGACCAAAAATAAAGCCAGGTACTGTTGCTGCATAGCAGTTGACACCACAGCCAAACAAATTATCAAGAAGAAAAGCAAAAAGACGTGAAGATATAGTGATTGAAGTTGTTTTATTTTTCAAATCAGTATGTTGTGAATATTTTACACCTAACTTTTGCATGATTCTTCTCACATCGTCTAGATACTCTTTTTCATCTTTGTGAAAATGAAACTGGATTCTTTTTCTGATTCCTCTCTTTCCCGCTTCGGTTGAGATATTTCCCTCACTGGCATAATAACCTAAAAGTTTACACAGATCTTTATCAATATTAAAAACTGCGGGGATTTCAGTAGTGTTGCCCTTAGAAGTAAATAAAGATAAGTCTTTCCTCTGGATTTTTTTAGAAAGTAGTTTTTCCAATGCAAGAAATTCTTTGAGATTCATACAATTTGACCTAAGCACATCTCTTAACCTTGTTGCTTTAATTTTAGTTGACAGAATTTCCTTACACTCTCCAAACTTTTTAGTTCTTGGTCTGACTCGCACCTTACGAGAATCAAAAGTTGAATCTAAATGATGTATCAAATCAATGTGAGTAGTGGAGGTTAAAGAGGGAAAACCAAGAAAAGATGGCAATTTATCCTTCAAACACAGCTCCTCTGCCAGCTTTACTTTGAGCCTTGAATCTGAAAAAACCCAAAAAGGATGATCTTTAGTAGCCTCTATTGTTTTATTCATTCTTGTTTTTATAGTAAGAATAGTATCAGTATATTTTCTCTTTGTTGCTGATTTGATCTTTCTAAAAACGGTTTTTTTTGACTTGAAATCAAAACTTAGAACATCGATATCAGCTTTTTTTGATAAAATATAAACTTCCTGAAGTTGCAGAGGAAAAATAGCGTTTCCTCGTTTGACAATAATTGTTTCAGCACCCAATAAACAGCTCCCGCCAAACCCGACTCCAGCTTGCAGGAATTGTG
Organism: uncultured Methanosarcinales archaeon; assembly: GCA_964343705.1. Taxonomy (GTDB): domain Archaea; phylum Nanobdellota; class Nanobdellia; order Woesearchaeales; family UBA12501; genus JAUSFM01. The sequence continues at coordinate 86,835 of CAYFJX010000006.1, read as the reverse complement.
GGCCAATGCGAGTGTCCAATCCCATCCCCCTTGCAACACCTTTAATATCTGCACCAATTGACTCACATAACTGCGCAACTTCATTCATAAAACTAATTCGTGTAGCAAGCATGGCGTTGCTCGCGTACTTTATCATTTCAGCTGTCCTAACATCAGTAAACACCACAGGTCGTCCAATTCGAGCAATTGCACCATACATTTCTTCCATAACTACCCGTGCTTTTTCAGATGCAACACCTACAATAACCCTGTCAGGATTTTGAAAGTCTTTGACAGCACATCCTTCACGAAGAAACTCTGGGTTTGAAACAACGTCAAATTCAATTTTTTTACCAAGCTCTGCTTGTTTTTTCAAAACCAAATCTTTAACACGATCAGCTGTTCCTACAGGAACAGTGCTTTTGTTTACAATAATTTTGTATCGATCAATGTGTTGGCCAACATCGTTAGCAACACTGTCTACAAAGCGCAGATCCACACTCCCATCTTCTGCAGATGGCGTGCCAACTGCCATAACAATGATATCTCCGTGTTCAATGGCTTCTTGTTTATTGGTTGTAAAACGTAATCGTCCTTTTTCTACATTGCTCACAACAACGTCTTTAAGCCCAGGCTCGTAAATAGGAATAACACCATTGTTTAACTTCCCTATTTTTTCAGCGTCAATATCTAAGCATACTACTTCATTACCAAAGTTGGCAAGGCATGCGCCAGAACACAATCCCACATATCCTGTTCCCACAATGGTTATCTTCATCGCATCTCACCTGCTGCTTCTTCCATTGCAGTACGGGCAAATTGTAAACCCATATCTGCGAGGTACTCTGCTTTTTCTTCTGTTTTTGCCTCTGCAAAAACGCGAAATTCTGGAGCATTGCTTGAAGGCCTAAACAGTACCCATGCATGATTTACAAGTTGAACTTTAACACCATCCATTTCTTCAATAGTTTCAAACTGGTCATCAAACTTTTCTCCAAAAGCTCGAGCTTTTTCCAAGATAAAATCATTATACACTGATGGACAGTCAAATTTGTCTTTTACTTGGTGGAATTGAGGTAATTCTCTAAGTACAGTAATAAATGGTTTTTCCTTAATCATGGCAATGACTTCTACTGTTGGCAGACCTGCGTCTCTCGTTAAGAGGTGTTCACCAAAAATACAACCCCCGTTACTTTCAAAACCAAAGCAACGTCTGCCTTCTTCAAGTTCACTCTTCATTGCTGCAACAACGTAAGGACTTCCAACTTTTGTTCGTTGTACTGGCTTGCCAATGCAATCAATAAGCGATGATACATTGACCGGAGCAACGACACATTCAAAATTGCGAGCAATAAGGGTGCAGATAACATCTGGCATGACCATCTTCCCATCTCTGCGGTAGAACATTGCTCGATCACCATCGCCATCATAACCAACACCTATATGCGCCATGTTTTTTGCAAGGGCTTGTTTCATTTCAGTGTTTTCTCCTGTAGTTTGCTCAGTGTCAACAGAGGTAAATGTGCCAGTGTCTTGGAGTTCAAAAACTTCTGCGCCAAGCTCTCGGAGGACTTTTGGCATGATAAATGCTTGGCAGCTACTTCGCGTATCAAGAACAACTTTAATCCCGTCAAATGGCTTAATACGTTTTTGTGCAACCTTACGTGCATGTTTCTTGAGCATATCTATATACAGGTCGCGCGCTCCAAATTCAAGATTAACTTGATCTGGTTTAACACTGGGTGTGAATTGTTCAAGGTCATAATATAGTTCTTCAATCTTTTTCTCATTATTTTTCAAGATTTCGCCTTCTTCAAGAAAGAATTTAATACCATTCATGTTCTCTGGAATGTGACTTCCTGTAATCATAATGCCTCCTGCACAGCGTTTTTGTTTAACATAGCATGCAAGTGCAGGTGTTGGTACAACTCCTTGATACGATGGTGTCCACCCATGATCAATAAGTGCTTGCATTATTGCATCTTTGATTCGTGGACTACTTGGACGCATATCCATCGCAACAACAATAACTCCTTTTTTTCCGCGTTGTTGTATTACATGATCAAGAAAAGCTTGTGTTATGGTGTAAGAAAATGCGTTTGTTAAGTGCACGTAATCCTTACGCGTTTCTGTTTCTAAGTTTTCAGCATAGCCTCGTATACCTGATGTTCCAAAAAGTTTCTTGTGCCTCATAGTGTGTCAATAACCTCATCTGTTACTTCTGCGTACGAACCAATAACCATGTCAGCATGTTGTAAGTCTTCTGCTTTGTTACGCTCGTTGAGAACTGCAATGCATTTCATACCTGCACTCTTTGCTGCATTGATCCCACTTTTTGAATCTTCAATAACAATACAATTATGTGGTTCTTCTTCAAGGAGCTGAGCAATTTTAAGATACACTTCAGGATGCGGTTTGCCACTTTTCACTCCTTCCCCTCCAATCATTACATTAAACTGGTCTTCAATGTTAAGAGTGTGCAAGACTGCGTTGACACCAATCATACTGGTGGTGCTTCCCAAACCAATTTTACGGGGACTCTGAGCTATTTTCCTTATGAGTGCAAGGACTCCTGGACGTGGTGGAATTTTTCCTCGCATCATGTCTGCAGCAAGATGATCTTTTTTTAGAATAAGCATTTCACGAAATTGTTGGTCATCTTTTTCAGGCCTGCCAAAATGTTCAAGTGTTTCTCGTGTGCTTTGCAAACCATGCTTACCACAAATTCGCGAGAAATAAAAATTATGATCAATCTCAATGCCAATTGTTTTGTATGCTTGTACCCATGCATCACAGTGAAAGTCTTCGCTTTCAACAATCACGCCATCCATGTCAAAGATGACAGTTCTCATGGTTGCACCTGTTCAAAAGGTTGAGTGTTTTCATATTCATGGCCTTTATCCATGATAGTGTAATCAACATAATTAAACTCTTCCATTGCTTCTGTTCGCATTTTTGCAAGGCTTTCAGGATTAGGTGAATACACAAGTACTGATCCCCCTCCTGCACCTAATGGAAAAGTAGTACAGTTGTGGCGTTCTGCCATTTCTTGTAGTTTCTTATGAGCTTCAACCATGTAGCCAGCGCATAGTTGTACTCGAATGTTTCTATATTCATTAATTGTTTCTGTTATGGTATGCCAGTGTTTATTTCGTATTGCTTCTCTGAATTGGTAAGCAAGCAAGCATTTTTTCTTGTGCATTTTGAACCCTGATGCTTTTTTAAGTTCTTCATGCCATTTTGCATTGGTATCTGCACTGTACCGTTCTTGTGTAAAATAAATATCCATTCTGCTACGTAGGTCAGCATAATCATTTTGTGTTAAGAGTTCTTGCCGAAGTGATGCACCATAAAAGTTGTCTTGGCCAGGAATCCCCCAGGGGTACCATGCATAATCACGTACACCTCCATACACTGCTGCTGATTGTTCTTGCGTGCCAGTAATGCTCACACCAAGATCATGTTCAAGCATTGCAGCCATGCCAATAATCTGAGTGGGGTTTAACTTGTTGCCAGTTAGCTTGTTTGCAAGAAGACAGACACCAACAGTAACTGCAGCACTGCCGCCTAGTCCTGCTGATTTTAATTCTGGCCGCTGATTTTGAATAATAAATTTAACTCCATCAAGGTTGAATATGTCCATGACACGAAGTAGCCAATTTTCTCGTGTTGGGGGAATAGCATCGCGATTGTACACATAGCTAAAACCAAAGTCAATACTCTCCACACCAATCTTTCCAGGCTCTATAGGTGTTGCAGTAATGTCTGTTCCTACTGAAATAGAAATGCCAATTGTTCGTGGTAATCCTGCTGACCATGCCCTGCTTGGGTCAATCTGGTGATTGTCAGGCATGCTATGTAGTTTCCAGAAGGATTGTTGAAAAAGGCGAAGGTCAAGACTTGAACCTGGGCCGTCTATGCGATTGTATACGCGAACCTTTGGCAGTGTTCCTGCTTGTTTTGCCTGCACAAGCTTTTGATGGATCGGATTAGTCATGCATTCCACCAAAAGATTATGAAATGTCCTCCCATTCTTTTATTGCTTTTTCATACCGTTCCATGTTGCCTGTGTCAAACCATTGACCATCAGAAGGGAAACCAAAGAGTTTTCCTTCTTGTGCAAGCCGGGGAAAAACTGCTTTTTCAAACATGCAAAATCCTGGTGTGATATAGTTAAGCACTTCTGGTTCGAGAATGTAAAATCCTGAGCTAATAAGATTTGATGGTGCTTCTTCACGTGTTGGTTTTTCTACAAATTCAAGAATTTTGTTTTGGTCCAGGCGTGCAACACCATACATGGTTGGATCTTCTACTTTTACTAACGCAATTGTTGCAAGAGCATTGTTTTGACGGTGAACCTCAAGCATTTTGGGGATGTCAATCTTTTTGAGCTCATCTCCATTTTGACAGATAAAGGTGCTGGTGAATCGATCACGCGCAAGCAAGAGTGGTCCTGCTGTGCCTAGTGGCTCGTGCTCTTCAAGATATGAAAGTGACACGCCAAATTGGCTGCCATCTTTGAAGTAATCCTTGATTTTTTCCTTCATATGCCCTACTGCAAGGCTAATATTGGTGACATTATGCTTTTTAAGAAGGTCAAATAGGTGCTCTGTGAGCGGCCTGCCATGTACTGGAATAAGTGCTTTTGGAATTTCGTACGTAATAGGCCTCAGTCTGGTCCCCAGACCCCCTGCGAGGATTACCGCCTGCGATATCGCCATATAAGAAGGTCGTACAGCAGGATGTATTTAAAGTTAATTGGCCTAAAAACATAACTTTTATATACCCCCTGCTGTTCATTCACCTTGAACGGCCATAGGGGCGTGGTTCTACCTGTTCCCATCCCGAACACAGAAGTCAAGAACGCCTCCGTTTTCAGTGGTACTGTATTTGATACGGGAAGCTGAGAAAGCTGTTCACCTTTCTTTTTATCTATCGTTCTTAGAAAAAAGGCTCAAAACACTCACTGCCCTTCAGGAAGTTCCAAAGGCAAAGGAGCTGCATACGGAAAGAAATTCTGTTTGTCATCTAGGTGCATAACATGAGGTTGTTGATATCGCCGATCCAAAGAAAAGCCAAGTTCATGCAGGCCTCGAACATTAGGAAAGTTTTCATCCCCTGCTTCGTGACTCACAAGAGATTCAACACCCTTAGCAGCTGCAACACCTGCAAGACATTCAACCATACCAAGACCATAACCTTGACGTTCGTACCCAGGTTCAATACCTATTCGTAAGAGTTCTGCTACTTGCGCCTCATTACCTTGTGCGTCTTTGGTGTAGAAACCGCGAAAATCAAGAAATCCAATAGTACCAGTCACAGCATCGCCAGCTTTCCCAGCATCCACTGGAAATGTTTTTCGCTCACTGCTGGGCATAGGATCACCAACTATGATACGATAGCGTTCACTGCCGTTCTCTACAACTTTTCCAATGTTTCTAACCATAATGGCATCATGTGGGTGTGACATAACCTTCACAGCAGGAGAAATAATTTAAAAGCTTTTATGTAGTGGAGTAGCAACAAAATTTAAATAGGCCCAGTACACCATAAGAACTATGCGACTTGCAAAACTATTTTTATCCATTGGCATTGCAGTAGTTTTTGTAGTGTTTATAGCGTATGGATTGTACACTGTGTACGAGCCTCCTGAAAGGAACCATTACTATGGTATGCCTGATGAAACTGGCTGTGATGACAAGTTTGAATGTAGGCAAATGCTTGATAATTGTAGACCAGAAAAAGCACCCCTGCCTGAAGGCGAGTTTGTAGAGGAACGTCTTGTTGCTCCTGATACAGAGGAGTGCAAGAAAGTCTATAGTTCTCCTGAGTACAAACAATGCCAAGACAGTCTTAAGAAATGTAAAGATGCTTGGAAAGAAACAGCACCACGAACAATGCACGCACGCAATAGTATGTGGATTCTTATCCTTATTGGCATTGCAACAATCCTCGCAAGCATGTATGTGGTGAGTGCTGAAGCAATTGCTTCTGGACTCCTAGGTGGCGGTGTACTGACCTTGTTATGGATGCTTATCTACACGCAAGAGTACTGGGTTGACTACACAAGTAAATACCTAAAACTGGTAGTACTTGGTCTTGTTCTTTTTATCCTCCTGTATGTTGGATATAAAAAAATAGAAAAAAGAAAAAATTAAACAGCAATTTCTTGTAGTTCTAGTTCATCCTCATCTTGCATTGTTTCAACAACTTTCTTGTAGTAGTTGATAGGCTTGACGTCAGTAATGGTTGTTCTGTGTACAAGCAATGCACCGTTTTTACTTTTGAATACTTTGCTTTCAATGTAAGGCATTTTGCCTACTTTTTTTAATGCTTTATCTACCATTTTTTATACCTCCATACCCTTTCAGGGCATAAAAGAGAAGTCGTTTTTCTGTTTAATAAGCGCATTGGTAGAAAAAACAATGAGAATTCGGCACTGTTGAAAAATCTCCAACGCCTGCCAGAAAATTTTCAGAGATATAAGAAAAAGACGTACTTCTTTCGATCTCACCGAATCGAATCTAGGTTTCTGTCCCCAAATTAACTACAATCCTGCCTGTTTTCTCGTCGATAGATTTAATCACATCACTGGTCTTGTACATTTCTTTAATTTCCTTCCAAGACTTTTCTTTACGTAAATCTTTAATTAGGTCAACAACCCCCTTAAGCAGAATGTAGTTTTCATACAGGAGTTCCCCTTTTCTTTGGTTTTCATCAACTGCTTTTTGTAATTGTTCAACTTGGATGGTTTGAGACTCAACTATTTTTTGTGTTTTTGTAAGTGCCTTGTTACTCTTTTTTTGTTCTTTTACTTCTGATTGCACAGTAAGTTCTGTAGTGAAAACTTTATCAAGGGCGTGATTAAAACTTGTTGCTGGTTCAGCATCAAGGTCAGCGTATTGTTCAAGGGGCAGTGGTGTTACATCATGAACCCCTCCAAGCTTTGAAACAACCATTGGTTCTGGATCTGCATCACGCATTGTTTCAAGAGCTTCAAACAGGTAGTCAATGTCTTCATCTTTTGCGTCACGTGGCCTCATGTTCTTTTTTACTTTGGCACGAAGGCAAAGCTCTTCTGCATACACTCCTCCTAGGCCAAGACCAATCGCCAATGCCTTTACCAATTGATCACGTGTACTATCCCCCAAGCAATCTACAAGATCCTTGCGTGTCATGGTCAAAAAATTGTAGTCTTGTGTAGGGTGAGTGTATTTTTCACCTTTACGAACAGTACGATCTTTCCACACCTGTGTTTCTTGAGCAGACATAATAACATCTTGGTCATCAACAAGCACAATATTACCTTTGCTAAACAGCTCTGCCATAAGACGTACAATTTTATTGTCTCGCTGCTGAAAGCCAATCTCAACTATTCGCTCAAAGCCCCTCTGGGTAACAGACTGAACAAAGGTATTGCCCAACTGCTTTCGTAGGTACAAACAGAACCCATGTGGTGCTGAGGGGTTTTTGAATGCAGTCTCGGTTAAGTACAAACATTTGCTTGTAAGAATGCGAAGCATGAGCTTGCCCATGCCTGTTTTATGAAAACGTATGAGTAATTCGTCCTTGTGAGGCAAGTAGATCTTGTCTACTTTTGCGCCAACAAGTACTCCTAGCTCTTTTACCACATAATGAATGTCAAACGCACTTAACTCAAGTTTCATAAGGAATGCCAAGGTGCTATGGTTTTTAAGCTTTGAGTACTACTGGGTGATATTGACAAAGCTTTATATCCGTATGAACGCCTTGAGAGTACATGCATGATGTGATTGTAGGTCGCACTAAAGGCGATAAGGAGAAGTTTGGTACGTTAGGAACTGTTCTATTAGGAAAACAATACATCCAAATGGGGCGTAATGTGTCTCTTGCCAACAAAATCTACTTGGATGTGTGCCGAGCGCATGTTTTCTTTATTTGTGGTAAGCGAGGAGCGGGTAAGTGCCTGCATGGAGATACACTCATTACCCTCTCTGATGGAGCACAAGTGTCCATAAAAGACTTAGAAAATGATAAAAAAGGAATTTTCACGCTAAATAATGAGTTTAAGATTAAAGAAGGTTCAAAAAGCCATTTCTATAAACGACCTGTAAACAAACTATTAGAACTAACCCTTAGAAGCGGTAAAAAAATCAAAGTAACACCTGAACACCCTCTTTTAACAGTAAAAGGGTGGATGCCTGCTGAAAAATTACATCTCGGAGCTCGAATTGCCACACCAAGAAAAATAGAGGCGTTTGGTGATACACTCCTTAAAGAAAGCAAAGTAAAATTATTAGCATATCTAATTGCAGAAGGACATCTTGGAAATGGATTTGTTCTTTTTTCAAATAAAGATGAAAAGATTGTTGGAGAATTTAAAGATTCGATTCTTGATTTTGATAAAAATCTCGTTATTAAAAAACATTCAAAAGAAAGCTGTTTCCGAGTTATTGAACATAAACCGCGTTCAACTGAAAAAGCAGAAAGAGATGCAAAAGGTAGATTCTCTCAAGGGAGTATTTTTGAACACAAATCTTCTTTACGCAAATGGCTTGAAATTATGAACCTCTATGGAAAGAATTCATTGCAAAAGTTTATCCCTAAAGAGATTTTTACACTCCCCAAAAGGCAAATTAGCTTGTTTCTTAATCGCCTTTTTTCATGTGATGGGACCATTTACAAAAAACAAGGACACTGGTTTGTGAGTTACTGTTCTTCTTCAGATGAACTTATAAATCAGGTCCAACATTTATTGTCACGTTTTGGTATTGTTTCCAGGATAAGAAAAAAGACAGTAAAATATAGAGAAAAATATGTACCAACAAATGAGTTGGTATGTTCTGGAGAACATGTGAGTACGTTCATAACAGAGATAGGATTTTATGGAATAAAAGAGGAAAAAGCTGCAATCGCCCTACAAGAAAGCATTAAGATTGTACGCAACCCTAATGTAGACACTATCCCTAAGGAGATTTGGGATTTGTATAGGCCAAATAGCTGGGCTGAAATTGGCAGAAAAATAGGTTATAAGCATCCAAAAGCTTTGCGAGAAAGCACACGATATTCACCATCACGACAGAAGCTATTACAAATAGCAAGAGCTGATGAATCAGAACTCCTAGAGAAATTTGCTTGTTCCGATATTTTTTGGGATGAAATAGTCTCTTTGGAATTCCTAGAAGGAAGTTTTATAGTGTATGACCTCACCGTCCCAGAAACACATAACTTCGTTGCTAATGACATTATTGTTCATAATTCATACACAATGGGAGCTATAACCGAGGGTATGGCAAGCCTAGATATGAGTGTACGACAAAATCTTTCTTTTATCCTACTTGACACCATGGGGATTTATTGGACCATGAAATACCCTAACAAAAAAGACACTAAACTCTTGGCAGAGTGGGGCTTCAAAGGTCAAGGCTTGGATGTTAAAATATTCACACCATACAAGTATTTTGAGCAATACAAAAAAGAAGGTATCCCCACTGATTATCCTTTTTCAATGAATGCAAGCGAGCTCGATAGTAGTGATTGGCAAATGACCTTTGAGCTTGACCCCAATAACCCCACAAGCATTCTTATTGAGCGAACTATTCATGAACTGCGCGATAAGGAAGATCTTTTTACCATTGACGATATTATAGCTGCATTAAAAGCTGACAAGGACGCTGACAAAAACGCTCGAGATGCGGCAGTAAACCGTTTTATGACAACTAAAGGTTGGGGCTTGTTTGCTGAAAAAGGCATGAAAGGTACTGGACTTAACGAGCTTGCGCTTGGTGGCAAGGTTACTGTTCTTGACGTGAGCTGTTATGCAACCATGCCTGGTGGCTGGAAAATTAAACACCTTATTGTTGGCCTTGTTGCACAAAAATTGTTTATACAACGTATGGTTGCTCGGAAAAAAGAAGAGCATGACCAACTAAAAAGTTCAATGCATTATTTTAGTGATGATGTTGCAAAACAGAAACGTAAAATGCCCTTGGTTTGGCTGGTTATTGACGAGGCGCACGAATTCCTGCCCCGCACTGGTTCAAACCCAGCCACTGAACCACTAGTAACTATTCTTCGTGAAGGTCGACAACCAGGAATTTCACTAATTCTTGCAACGCAACAACCAGGAAAAATTCACACAGATGTCATGACCCAGTCTGATACTGTATTGAGCCATCGTATCACTGCCCGATTAGATGTTGAAGCTCTGGGTATGCTAATGCAGAGTTACATGCGTGAGGGTCTTGACGGCCATATTAACAATCTTCCCCGTTCACATGGTGCATGTGTTATGTTTGATGATACTAATGAGCGCATGTATTCTATGCAGGTTCGTCCACGATTTACCTGGCATGGTGGTGAGTCACCAAGTGCTTTGATGGAGAAAAAGAAAGGAATTTAAGTATTTCCCTGCATAAAGACCATACACATATAAACAACCTCATTTTTCTTTTTTGTATGACTACAGAAATGCACAAAGTAATTCTTGGAGCTGCCCAAGCAAAGACACACTTGGAAGAGCATGAAAAAGAAGCAATCAATAATAAACAAGTGACTCCTGAGCTTGTTGCTCAGCTAAAACAGCGAGCCTTTGAAACATATGAAAAACTTATTGCAGATGCAGCACAGAAAGGAGTGCACGTTCTGGGCTTGCCTGAAGTCTTTGCAGGACCATTTTTCCCAGCAGTACCAGGGAATAAGCAACAATGGACCTTGTTTGCAGAGCATGAGCACGGCCCAACCATTCAAAAAATGCAGGAGCTTGCGCACAAGCACAACATGGTGCTTATTGTGCCTTTTTATGAAGAAGAAAACAACCAACACTACAACACCACTGCTGTAATTGACGCTAATGGTGATTTCCTTGGCAAGTATCAAAAGATCCATATTCCTTATGGCTGGGGTTTTAATGAGCAAGAGTATTTTGCACCAGGCAATACAGGCCTGCCAGTTTTTGAGACACAGCATGGCAAGGTTGGTGTGTATATTTGTTTTGACCGACATTTTGGCGCAGGATTTAGCATGTTAAAAGAAAGAGGTGCAGATATGGTGTTTGTTCCAGCTGCAACAGTGGCAGCAACGTCAGAATACATTTGGGAAGCAGAAGCTCGCGTGCGCGCCTATGATAATAAGGTGTATGTTGTTATGATAAATCGTGTTGGGCAAGAGGGCCTTGGTGGTTTGAAAGACACTCACTTTTACGGCAGCAGCATGGTTATTGACCCGAGAGGACAAGTGGTTGCTAAGGGCTCCCGAACAGAAGATGAAGTGGTACACGCACATGTTGAAATCAAACAGGCTATTGAGGAAGCTCGACAACGGTATCCTACACGACAGTACCAGTTTGTGAAAGATAAGTATTTAGAAAAACCTAGAGAACAAGTAAAAAAACAATACGCAGAATAAGTTTACTCGGCTTCTTCGCCAAACACGTCCTTTTTGACCTGTGCTAATTTTTGGTGTTTTGCAATCTTCTTGTTTCGTTCAGGAGTTTCAGCAAGCTCAGTAATACCTTCTTGAGATACCAAGCTAAAGCCATTCATCTTTCTCCCATTTAAGAAGATTTCAAGACCTTTATCTTTGTATGTATACATGGTAAAAAAGGTGAGTAGTTGTAATTTGGATGGTGCTTTGAATTCCCTGTAAATAGCGTCTTTGTCAAGCGCCCCAATCTTTGTTTTACCATGAAGAAACCGGTTAAAGGGTTCTTTGAATGTCATTCGAGTAAGTGTATCACCAGTAAAGTGGAAAAGCAAACCAATCTTAGGCATTGCAAGTCCCCTACTATACTCAAAGTTTGTTGAACCAGGATATTCAGTCTTTAAATCAGGTAGTCCAACTTTTTCAATAACATCATCTTTAGTGTCCCCAAGTTGCACACCAAAAACAGATACATCCTCACCTGACCACGGTTGTTCAAGAGAAAAAATATCCACCTTGGAAAGTTCATACTTTGCAACACGCTTTGAGTTGGTTACTTGACCAGAATGCTCAAGTCGTAGACAACCAGATAGTAAAACTACCAGTACTACCAGAGCAAGTGCAATACGAATCTTATATGGTACAGGTCGTGTCATCTACTCTCAGTGCAAAAAGAGGCCGTATATAAAGTTTTTGCAATTAGTAGCACAGGTAAAAACAGGTTATTGTGTATGGGTTAGAATAGAACTATTACAAGATACAAATCCCTAAATAGGCCAAAAACACCTCAAAATCATGACACATGGAAAACGATTCCCCCGGGATATAGAAGGAAGATCATACCCTAAGTGGGAAGAGATAGTGCTTAGTTCTGAAGAAGAAAAGCAAGTGGAAGAACAGGCACGACAAGAAAACAAGCGTTTGTTCAGCGAGTGCTTGAGAGATGCCAAGGAAGTAATTTCTAAAGAAGGATTTGCTCAACAACAAGACGTAGTGCGCATAGCTCAGAGTTTGTTTGACAAAAGGGCATCACATGTAGTGTTCTGGAAAGACACATTGTGTAAAGAAAAGTTTGACAAGTCTTAATTTTGCATTTCTGCTATACGAACCATAATGTGTTGCCACAAGGATCGGTAACCTGTTACAGGTCTTTCTTTTTCCACTGTTCTTGTTTTGGTTACAGTCCGATTGCGTTCAACAGGCCGTTCTCGCGTTTCAGTCCTGTACTTAACAACTTCAGTAACTTTTCGCTTGACAGCGCTTGCAACTTCATCTGCAAAGAAGTTTTCTCGAGACCTTGGAACTGCAAAGTAGCCACTTTGTGTTTTTATACGTGGACTTTTATCCACAATAAATCGGTTAAACTTTATATCGTATGGTATTCGTGAAATAGCTGTGTACTCATCTTTTCCTTCACGTCCTCTACTAACGTAATTAGTTTTACATACCATTTTACTTGAGACAGTTCCCATTTCTAGTTTAATATGTTTTTGAGGGTCAAAAGCAGTATTCCATCTGAGCATTCGTTTTACGCATGAGCCTCCAGCAACGTGTGTTTTCAAACTATCAATACAGTCAACCTTTGTATCTCCAAAATAATTACAGACTTTTAAGTCAGTTGACATACCTCTACGAATCCGTTCATTGTTACAAATAGTTGCCATAATTCGAACAGCACCTGCATAATATCCTGCTTTAGTAACCGGATCATACTTGTTGTGTTCTGTTGCGGGCTGGCTATAATTTACAGTGAAGTTGTAAGGTATTAGGTAACAATCTGAAGGATTTTGTGTTGGTCGTGGATCTAACAATTCGCTTGGTGTACCAATCGCAATTTCTTCAGTGGTTTCTTCATAATCAAGGTAAGGTAGCTTAACTTCGTATTCTTCAGCACTAGTGTATACTTCAACCGCCTCATATTCTTCTTCTACTGTGTATGATTCACTTTTTTCATAAGGAACTTTAACCACGTTTGCAACGAGAATAAGAACAACGATTAGAAGACACAGGCCTATGATAGAGTTGATAAGTGTGACTTTTTTCTTATGATGTGAACCTACCATGAGATACCTCTTTTTTGCTAAACTCCAATGTACTCTTTAAAAATACTGGGATGTATCTTATATAAATGTTCTGGTTTTGCCATTTAGAAAAGAGCAGCCTAGGATTTCAAAACATCAGATGACTTAACTGAGTTAATTGAAAGCTCCTTAAACACATATCGTTCAACGACATTTTCAACTTCACCCATGTAGACGACCACACGGACTGGAGTGCCTGAAAACTTGTCAGCTGAGATACGAACAGTTGCACCATCATCCCGTGCATACTCAAATACAAGTGCTGGCCTACTATCAAATTGTTCAGAACCAACAACGTGGGCATCTGAAGGAAGACCCGCCATCCAAGCAGTAGGGGTTTTTATGGAATAATCAGCGTAGGAAACCTCATACATCTTGTCCTTGTCTGAACACCGCACAGGATCACGTGATTCACAATACGCTTCTGCAGTTTTTGTTTTTAGGTTTAGATAGACAGTATCATAATAGTCTTTTTTTGTCCATTGGTTTGGCTCGTACAGACTTACTTTTATGTTGTCACCTTTGACAAAGTATTGGTCTCTTAGCAAGTTCCAATTTTCTGAGGTTGCATAATAAAAACTGTAACTGTTTGTTTTTTCGTGTTTTGCTTGCAGTGCTTGAACTCTGTCATCTGCTGGAGCACTTGATGAACTTTCAGGTTCTGGAGCTGGCTCTGCAGGAGCTTCCACTGCTGGTTCCGGAGTTGGTTCTGGAGTTGGTTCTGGAGTTGGTTCAGGTTCTGCAGCTGGCTCTTCTGCTTCTTGTTCAGGTTCAGGCTCTGGCTCTGTTGGAGCTTCGACAACTGGTTCAGCTGGTTTTTCTTCTTCAGCTGGAAGTTCTTCTACATCCTCTGCTGCTTCTTGTTCAATTGGCTCAGCAACTTTTTCTGCTGATTCTGGTTTAGATTGTAGTTTACATCCAGATAGGATAGTTATAACAAGAAGTAGAATCATACAAATTGGTAGTAATCGTTGTAACCTCATTTTTTTAACACCTGTACTAACAAGGGGCAATTCATTATTGTATAAAAAGGTTGTGGTGTAGAGTTATTCTGTAAAGTTTTCAATGGGGGCTTTAGACATTGAAATAAGACTTGCTACAAACATAATCCCAAATAAAAGCATGAAGGTAAAAGCAAAGTCTTTGTTGAGCCCACCAAATTGGTAATAGATTGCTGTAAGTATAAAACCCATGAGTGCTGTAAAAAAGAAGCTGTTTGAAAGAGGAGCTGCACGAAATCGTTTGCCTGCCATTAGTATCACCTGTTTTTTGAAATAAAGCTGTTTTGTTTTATATAGTTTATGTTCACAACAGCCAGCCAAGCCATATTATACCTAAACCAAGGAAACACCCTGCTGAAACAAAAGGCATTGCTGGATAGAACTTATCTTCTTGTGCAAGGTACAATAAAAGAAACAATGCAGATGCAGTTGTGAAAGTAATAATCCCTGTCAAGCCAAGAGCAAATGGTTTTGCCATTCCTGCTGTTTTTAACAAAAATTCCATGACTGTTGCAGAGAATAAAAGAGGAAATGCAATGTCCCCCCCGCCAAGCACTGCGTTTTTTACTGTGCGAGTCACCATTTTTCCCTTAGTTTTACGTGACTTTGCTTTTTTGGGAGCTTGTTTGATGCTTGTTTTTGCACGTGCATTTTTACCATATGGAATAAACAATCCTGCAAAGACTTGTGATTTTGTTTGAAACTTAGCTAATTTAATCATATGCTTAGATTGCCACACTGCATACATGTCATAAAGAGAGATTAAAACAAGAAGTATGATCACTGATTTAAGATTAAGTATCGGTAGGAAAATAAGAGTTATACCTGTGTACACAAAAATTTCTGTGAGGTTATGGATGTAAGGGTTTGGCCTAAATATCTTCCACCAAGCAAGAATTAGTGCAAGGAGAAACGCTACAGTAAAATCAAGATAGACACCAAAAAACACTGCAAGAGTCATAATAACTGCGAGTAGAAACCAGTATTTCCAAACGCTTTTCACATTAAATTTAATGAATAACAGCAAGAGTAAGGTTCCTATGAAGACACCTGCGACAATATAGAGAAAAGAGAGACTTTTTTGTTCTTCTTCTAGCTCCATTGGTTCACCAAGAACTGTTTCAGGATGAGAAATTATTACTTCACCAGCTTCATTGGTATCTAGTTGAATATGTTGACTTACTGTAACAAGACCAACAAGCTGAGTCACAACAAACAAAGCAATAATAATAAGAGTGACTTGTAGTGAATGTTTCATACCCTGATTGGGCATACGAAACTATTTAAATATTTAGATTTTGTTACATTATATGAAGCATATACATAATGTGACTCTCAGAGTTTTTGTAAAGCCTGGAGAGGATAAGCAAGCAATACAAGAAGGATTACAACAGCTTTCTGGACTTAACAAAACAGCGTTTGCTGATGAAGACCCTAAAAAGAGAGTGGTAATTAAGTGTTCAGCTGCAACAGGGTTTAACAATGAAAAAATTCAGATATGCGAGCTGTATCTTGATAAACAAAAGCTCTGCAAAGCATTTCTAACTAATTTACTGAGTACACTATCACAAGAACAAAAAGAACTTATCAGTAAGCAACGACGGACTCGTTTAGATGAACAATTACATTTTTTTCTGCGGTTTAAGAAACAAGAACTTATGCAAGGAGTGTATGAACTCACAGATAGTGGAGACTGCTATCACGTACGGCTTTCCATAGCTGCATTTCCAAGTAAGAGGGAGATTGCATTACAAGTAGTGGAAGAGATGTTACAACTTAGCAAGTAATTATCTACTTAGCAAGCTTCCAGAACCAGTAACTAAGTCCTACAAGTACCACAAAGCCAATTCCACTTACTGTCATTGATATGGATTGACCTGCAACAGTCACGTCCCAGCCTTGTACCAGGCGTAGAGCATGTACAAATGCTACAATGCCAAAGACAGCTGCTCCAACTTTGAGTGCGCAGTTTTTATCATATTTCATGTGTTCACCTTAAAAAAAATGAGTAAAAAAAGAAAAAAAGACTTATTTCTGAGATACTTTGCATAGACCTACAAGCAAGAATGCTACAGTCCACCAGTTAAGTGTCCACCAGCTTGCCCATGTCCAGCCCATATCATTTGCTAGGTACAAAACACCTGCAATAAGAATCGCCCAGCCTTTCCAGCCGCACGGCATACATGATTTTTTTGCCATAGAGTATCACCTTTTCTTTTTTTTATGTTTGGTTAATATACCTGTTTTAGGTAGGTTGCTTTAAAAAATTTACGGAAAAATAGGCCAAAAATACAATTTTTGTAACTACCTCCCAGAAGTCACACCAAGATTGGCGCTTTGTTGTGACGACGGATACAAAATGCGAAGATCATTTCTCAAGTCTTTTGATTCTAGTGAAAAGAAGGTACCATACCGTGTCAGAGCTTCTTGTGTTTTCTTTGCTTTGTTGTAGTCAGTATCACGATCAAGAGTAATGCCTGCTGCATTGCCACTTGCTGTCATTGTTATTGTTGTAGTTTCGTCACTGGTCTTATTTTGAAGATAACGTTTAGGAGTTCGCAAGACAACATTTGCACTTCCACCTGCTGATCCAAGTTCAAGAATGCCATTCCCTGCCACGTTAATTTGAGCTCGTGAACCATCAAGTGTACCATCAGCGTTTTGGTCAACTACAATTTTGTCATGGTCGCTATTTACAAAGAAGTTGTATGACACACCAGAAAGCATTAACACCCCTCTTTTTGCACCTGAACCTGCAACTGCATTGCCAGTTATAGAAGCAAGTGGCACAAGAAGTTTATCATCCTTATCATTGGTGAATAAGTCATCAAACATACTTACCATTGCACCTGTTGGACCAATGCCTACTTTTTTGGTGCTTCCTGCAAGGTCAGTAAAGACTGCATGTTTTCCATTTTGTATGCCTTCAAATTGTACAATGTGTGTTCTTCCTTTACCCCCTGACCTACTATTGACAATAAAGTAGTCACCTTCGTTAATGTTGTAATCAGATTCACTGCTACCCTCTTTTATAACAAGATCGCGTGAACCATCCCCATAGCTAAGTGTTCCACTCTTTGCAGCCAATAATGGAGTTCGATAACGCATACCATTATTGTTAGTAAATTCAAGTCTGTACCCTTTCCCGTATGCATCAAAGGTAATAGGATTTCCTCCACGCGATGCTACTCGAGATGACGCTCCGGACAAAGATCGTGTTGCAGCACTATCTCCTCCAAGACCATTATAGGTAATATCCCATGTTGACGACAATAAACCAAGGGGGCTTCGTAAGAACTGTGTGAGACCTGTTCCTGGAGCAACGTACACATCCCCACTTTTCTTTCCAGCAGCCCCAAGACGATAGGAAATAGTGTGAATAGTAAATTCATCACCTGACTTAGTGGCAAAGACATTAATCTTAGAGTTTGTTATATCTTCCATGTTTACCATTGTTCCACCTTTAGTGAACTTGTTGTCAGCATAGGACGAATCATGGAAAGTAACAGATCTGCCCCCTCCAAAGATAAGGGTGATTGAATCTCGCATTGCGTTTTTCTCGCCTGCCTCATTAAGCATGACATCTTGAATAAGAAGAGGAATCTTGTTTTTGAGCAGTATAATCTTCTTTGCTTCGATTGGAGAACTGCGCTGACCATTAATATCAAGAATAACTTTGGGGTTTTCTTGGTCTGAAATAGTCAAAACTTTAATAGTGTATGATTGATCATCAAAAACAAGTGTTTCTTGTTTGCCTTCTTCAATAACAACGCGTGCTGGACCTCCTGTCATACGCAGTTTGACACCATCCCCGACTATCCTTGCTTGTGTAATAGTAAAGTCTTGCCCGAGCATCATGAGCTTTTCATTTTCCAAATGTTTCAATCGGTTGTTTTCTATAGCACTGGTAAGGCCTGTGTTAAAAACAAGGCGGTACTCAAAAATATCCCCTCCTTTAGGACATCGGAGAAAATTGCCTGTTTCACCCTCATTGTTTTTTGTAAATGAAACAGTACACGACTCAATAGGATCCTCGCCTGAGTCTGAAAAAACAAGACTTTGCGAGTATGTTGTTTTACCATCAGCGTAAATGACACCATCTGCAAGTCCTTGCCATTCATGTTGTGTAATAACTCTGTATTCATCACCAATGTTTTGGTTAACTTTAAGATCTAAGTTAAGCAAGCCTGTTGGAAGACCGTCAAGTGATGTAAGTGAGAAAAGTCCTGCAAGGAGAAGTAATAATAGTGCAGTAATAACTGGATTGTGAACTGGATCCCCTTTTTGTGACATGCAATAATTAATGGCACTGCTCTTTTTATAGTTTGTTGTCTTGTTAAGCCAAAGATTCTGCTAGTTGCATACTTTTTCTCTCATCACGAAAAAAAGAGATTTCTTGTTGAAATTTTAACCTATTTGATTTCTTATTTTGGATTCTGAAATATGCTGGATAAGTTATATTCCCATCTTTCCTATCATATGGTTGATTCCATGCAATTTTAACTTCAGATGTCTTTATCCCAAACTCTAAAAATAAATTCCTAAGTTGATTTAAGAAGTGAATATGACCTGTTAAATGTTGCTCTGCTTTTGACATTTTAAATTTGAGTCCGTGCCAAGTGTTAGGTTTTCCTTTCTCTTTATACAATCCTTCAAGTTCATCATCACACAACGCTTGAAGAAACTTTTTTTTGATTTCTTTATTCGAATTCATTATCCACTCTGGGACTTGAAATTCTTTGAGAACCTTATCTCCAGTGGGAACACCTAACCAAGAAAGCAGTTTTACCACTCTTGTGTCTGCAAAGGCCAACATGTAACCTTTATCAAAAGATCTCTGCCGTTTACGTAATGACACTTTTTTGTTAAAAATAATTGAATAGTCATCACTAATTTTTAGAAGTTTTTCTTTTGTACCGTAAAACCTTACATGACCCTCATTATTTTTTCTAAGTTGAAGTCCCCCATCACCAATCAGATGCCCGCATAAGTTAGCCAACAAAGGAGTTTTATGAAGTGGTATGACCTTCCGACCAAGAAGGTTGTTAATACTGGATTCATAATTAAAAATAACCTCCAGATCTTTCCGTTTAATTAAAACTTCTGGTAAATCATTATTTTGCATCTTAAACTAATGTAAAAATTACCCCAATAAAAAGTTTGTTTTATAACGACAAAAAGTTATTAGCAACAAGAAGATATATGCGGGTGACAGGATTCGAACCTGCGTAGGCACTAAGCCAACAGGGTTCTTAGAACCTCACAACGGTTTAGAGAGTTCACCTAAACCTGTTCCGTCTAGCCTAAAATCAAACAAAATGCTTGGTTTTATTTGACCACTCCGGCACACCCGCATGCGGAGTAATGATGAAAGAAAATGAAGTCCTTTATAAAACTAACGGTTAATACTCACCAGACCTCATCCAGATATAGACAGGACATCGATTAATAGGTGCTACTCTTCCTGTAGGTAGAAATCCCTGTGTTCTATAAAACCCTGATGCACCTGCACCAACATCACAAAATATGCCTGCGCAATCCATTGCTTTAAGTTCATCTACAAGACGAGTCCCTATTCCTTCTTTTTTTTGAAGTGCTTCCATGTGTCGAAGACGCATAAGAGGTTGGGAAAAGTCATAGGTTCGAAAACCAGGTGTTGTTGTGCACACAAGATCATCTCGCTTGCCAGTAGGTGCTCGGAGTACAAGTGGTTCTAATGCTTCATGATCTTCTGGGTGATGACTCTGATACGTTAATACACCTTTGATCGCTGCATCTGTGGTGTCAGCAAGAATAGCAACAAGGCCAAGGGATGTTCCAATAGAATCAGTGTTTAATGCATCACGAAAATGTGGTCGTATGAGTCCCTCACTTACTTGCCGATAGTATTCACGGACAAATTCTTCAAAAGATTGCTCATCTCCTTCTGGGATCTGAATGAGGGTCATGCCTGTGCAAAAACTAACCTCCTTATAACCTTTTTCCGCAAAGCTTATAAAACTCCTGGCCATTTACAGGCTTGGACAGGCTATGCTGGGAGGCTAGCTCTCTCCTGTTACCTTCAATGAGCTTTAGTTGGAGCAGAAGCTGACAAGCGGTGCTGAATGAAGTTTTTGGTCCGCATGTGGACGTTGACTTTCTGTCCTGCAGGATTGGTTCCTATGGGAACCGTGTCAGGCCAGGAATGGAGCAGCACTAACGATATGAACTGGTGCTTGCGGGGAAGCGGAAACGAGGAAACATGTGGATTCAACCAGGGATTGAATTCCGCATCCATTGCCAGCACGCCTGTCTATTTTATTTTTATGAGACTCCTTTTTATCTGCAACCAAAACCAGGATCGAAGCAAGACAGCAGCTGAGATATTCCAAGATAGGTTTGAAACTAAGTCTGCTGGATTGTACAATGCAACTCCTGTTAGTGTTGATGAACTTGCATGGGCTGATGTGGTACTGGTTATGGAAGAACATCAGCGAGCTGAGCTTGCTAAACGTTTTCCAAAACAATACCTGCAAAAACGCATTCTCTGTTTGGGTGTTAAAGATACATACCACTACCAACAACCTGAACTAATTACCCTGCTCAGGTCAAAAGTAGCGCATGTACTCAAGCCAATTGTTGAAGTGTGCTAATGCTTTTCGTTTTGAAGGAAAGACTTTTGTTTCTGCAACAGCAAGGTGAGGAATCCTTCTTGTGACTTTAAACAAGGATCCATTGTCTTTCAACTGCATAATAGAAACTTCCCAGTTCATTCCATCTTTATCGTGTTGTGTTATCATACGAAACCTCTAACACCAAACCACCAAGCTCATTGTGTAAGTACAATGTGTCTCGATCGTTGTTCCAGATTGGCCTGCCTTTACTGTTCCAGTGTAAGTTGTGTGCTGTGTCTTGCCCTGATCCTGAACGAAGACAAATGCGATTGCCTGGTTTCATGGTTCGTTCGGGAAACGTGTACTTGTTGTTGTCTTCATCTGCAACACTCCACTCATGTATTGGCACATTGATGTTGCACAGGTTTTTGAAGATAACATATTCCCCATTCAAATTTTGATTGTCTCGTCCGTACGCGTCGTAGTGTAGTTCTTGTACACCTACACATTCATCTATTGTTGGGCCGTAGTCTCCTCCAACACATCCTGTTATTGCTGCAACGATTGCTGCACTTGCTACTGCTTTTTTTGCTCGTTGTAGAGCTTTCTCTAACATGGTAAACACCTCCAAGAAGTTATAGTAAGAAAATCGTTTTTTCCCTTAATAAGTCTTTAGGTAAGAAACGTGGAAGAATTTCGAGTGTGCCGAAGAAGATTCACATGAGTTCTTGTATAACCTTCTCAGTTGCACGTTCTACACGCTCTTTGTGTTGAGGTGCTGCATATACAACAAAGTATGTTCGTGATTGTGGCTTGCATAGTTCATAAAAGATGTCTTGTGCTCGTGTGTCTGTTAGTTCAGCTGTGCCATCAACCATGTCAGGAAGTGTGCATACAATAGATGGGTCTTTGTGAGCGTAAATAAGCATGTCAAGCTTTTGCTTCCACTGGTCAGCTGTTTTAAATTTGGTTGGGGAGTAGGCAATCACTTCATGATCTTGAATTTTTTCGCCAACACCAGAGTTTGCTTCTGCAACAATTGCGTCACGTAACACATCCAGAGGGAAATCAGCACCTTCCTCTTCTGCTTTCTTGGCAAAAACATTCACTGCTTGCAATTGGTGATACGCTTCATTGCCTCCGTCACGCTCGTCAACTTCTTTTGAAAGGATAGTAAAGGATTCACAGTATTTAAAATGACGACCATACTGCACATCAAGTGCCAACTCTGCACTCACTGGATTGTATTGTGTAAGAAGACTGAGTAACTGAGCGTCAGTAAGTAGATGAATTTCTATTCCATCCTCTGCAAAGTCATCCATACTTGTTTTTACTGCTTCCCCAAGCATTGCTTCATATTTTACACCAGTTTTGTGGTGGTACACTGTTAGGTACATAAATTTACGTGCTGCAACCCACTGACATAGCACTGGGAGCATACTATCTGGTAGTGCAACTCGTCGTGCTTCTCCAAACTCAACAACACTTAGACCATTGAGTAATCGTGAAGGTTCTATAAGTCCCTCTGGAATATTCGCGGCTCGCGCATCTCGGGGGAGGTAATCTCCTTTGTCAATGTCCCACAATGAGCCGTCAATAAGTTCTTTCAAAAATAGGTTTTGATCCGAAAGTTCACCACCAATCTCAGGACAAAGAGCACGAACAACAAGATTTGGATCTACACCAAAGTGTTCAAGAATCTGTGGAATGGTGTCAAGAGCTTTATATTTTTCCAAGGCTTGTGCAACAAATTCAGGCTTTCCCAAAAGATGTGGTCGTTCACTAAAATATTCAACAAAACTAAGATCCCCCCTCACAATTTCTGCAGAGATTTGCTCATGACTTTTTCCTGTTTTTTTATCAACAACTTTTTCTAAACCATGTGAAAAAGGACAGTGCCCAATATCATGGGTGATCATGATAACTTCTAAGAGTGATTTGAATGCTCCAGGTAGATGTACACTGCTGTTTTTTAGTATTGCCTGGTACGCTTTTGGAGCAAGTGCTGCAACACCAATAAGATGTGTTTTTCGTGGATAGCGAATAGAAGGAAATGCTTTGAAGGCCATACCAGTCTGGTTGATAAACTCTGTTCGCTGCACTTCTGGAGTGTCAAGCAAAGCGCGAACAAGGTCACTATGCTCATGTGCTAGATGTAACCCATCATTAATCTCCCCGCCTGCCATACACTGGTGGAGAAGGAGAATGTATAAAAAGGTTTAGAATTGTTTAAAAACAAAATTAGACAATAACAATCGCAACCTTTCCTGGCATTGCCTGCTTTGCCTTTGGCTCGCTCGTGTCTTCTGCCTTAACTATTTCAACAGTGCATCGAAGTTCTTTTTCAAATACTTCTTTGTTGTCAACAAGAATCGTATGTTCTTTTTCCTGGTCAAGCAAGACTTTTGGCAAGCGTGATGTGTCTTTGACAAGTTTTGGTGTCATTTTTGCAATGTCTTGCCCATGTTTTTTGAGCTCGTCAATTGCCATTATTTTTTTCATAATCTCACCTTGGTTGTGGGTGTGTTCAAGGTAGTCCTTAAGTACCTCAACATACTCATACTTCCATGTGGGTGAAACAAAGAGTGTTATTTTTTCAATGCTTCCTGGTTCTTTCCCAACAAATTTCATAACTCGGTTAATGTCGCTTAATGTTTCATGAACTAGGCCTTCAGCAGCTTCTGCTTGCTCATCTATTTTTGACTCGTCAAAGCTTGGCCATGGTGCTACTGAAATAAATCCTTCTTGCCCTAGTTTTTCCCACATTTCTTCTGCAATGTGAGGTGCAAATGGTGCAATAAGAAGGGCTAGATGTTTTACACAGTTATCATACACATCTTTGTGGATTTCTCCTTCTTTGTACTTGTAGAGTGCATTAACAAGTTCCATGATTGCTCCAATGGCAAGACTAAATTTGAATTGTTCTATAAGCTCAGAAACGCGCTTAATGGTTTTGTGCATTTTTGAAATAAGGTGTTTTTCTTTGTTGCCTTGTTCCATTGTTTTGCCTTCAATGTTTTCTTCAACAAGTGAGAAGACTCGTTTGAGAAAGCCAAATGATCCTGCAACCCCATCATCATTCCATTCTAGTTCTTTTTCTGGCAGGGATGTAAAAAGCATGAATACACGTACTGTGTCAGTGCCGTACTGGTCAATGATTGCACCAGGGTCAACAACATTGCCCAGGCTTTTGCTCATTTTTGCACCATCCTTGATTACCATTCCTTGGCAGAGAAGACGTGTAAACGGTTCATTAATGTTTGTTAAGCCACAATCTCGCAGTGCTTTAGTAAAGAATCGTGCGTAAAGTAGGTGTAGGATTGCGTGTTCAATGCCACCAATGTATTGATCTACTGGCATCCAATGTGTTGTAGGATGGCTAAAAGGTAATTGGTCATTTTTTGGGTCACAGTATCTGAAAAAATACCATGAGCTGTCAATAAAAGTATCCATGGTGTCTGTTTCACGCTTTGCAGGAGCATTACATTTTGGACAAGTAGTGTTTACAAATTCAGTGACCCCTGCAAGCGGGTTGCCTTTTCCTGAGAATGTTGCTTTTCGTGGCAGTTCAACAGGAAGTTGGTCGTACGGAACAGGCACTGCACCACATTTTTCACAGTGGACAATGGGAATAGGTGTTCCCCAGTAGCGCTGCCTGGAGATGAGCCAGTCTCGAAGCTTGTATTGAAACGTTCCTTTACCGCAGCGTTTTGATTGTAAGTGTTTGGTGATTTTGTCAATGGCGTCCCTGTTGTTTTGCCCGTCAAATTCTCCGCTGTTAACCAGGACACCCTCTTCTGTGTAGGCTTCTGTCATTTTTTCTATTTTAAGATTGTTTGATTGGGGGCTGATAACAATTTTGAGTGGGATGTCAAACTTTTTTGCAAATTCAAAGTCGCGTTGGTCATGTGCTGGAACAGCCATGATACACCCTGTTCCGTATTCCATAAGTACAAAGTTTGCAATGTAAATAGGAACTTCTTCTCCTGTCAGGGGGTTTATTGCGTGGCAGCCAATAAACATACCTTCTTTTTCTTTGTCTTCTGCTGTACGAGAGAATTTTTCTTGTAACACAACGCGGTTTATGAATTCGTGTACTTTTTCTTCATATTTTGTTCCTTTTACAAGTTCAAGTACTTGTGGGTGTTCTGGTGCAAAAACCATGAACGTGACCCCATACAAAGTGTCTGGCCGTGTGGTAAAAATAGGAAGTTGTGCTGACATTCCCTTAGGTGGGTTTTTGAGGGTGAAATTCACCAGTGTTCCTTTGCTTTTTCCAATCCAGTTCTTCTGCATAACTTTTACTCGTTCTGGCCAATGCTCTAGCTTTTCCAAGTCATTCAGAAGTTCTTCTGCATAGTCAGTGATTTTGTAAAACCATTGTTCTAATTCTCTAATTTCAACTGCTTTGTGGCATCGCCAGCACGTACCATTTTCTACTTGTTCATTTGCAAGTACTGTACCACAGTCATTGCACCAGTTAAGTGCTGATTTTTTTCTGGTAACAAGGCCTTTTTCCATGAATTTGAGAAAGATGTATTGGTTCCATTTGTAGTAGTCTGGCCTGCATGTGATAACTTCACGATCCCAGTCATAGGATAGGCCAAGTTGTTTTTGTTGCTCTTCCATTTGTTGAATGCATTTTTCTGTCCAGTCTGATGGGTGTGACTGGTTTTTGATTGCAGCATTTTCAGCTGGAAGACCAAAACTATCATAGCCCATAGGATAAAGTACGTTAAAACCACTCATTCGCTTAAATCGAGCAAGGGCATCACCAATAGTATAGTTTCGCACATGCCCCATGTGTAGTTTTCCAGAAGGATAAGGGAACATTTCAAGGCAGTAAAACTTAGGTTTTTCTGGGTCTTCAGTTACTTTAAAGAGTGAGGCTTCTGCCCATTTTTTCTGCCATTTCCTATCTAGTCCTGTGAAGATTGCCATGAGCCTCAAGTACAGGTAAAAGATATTTAAAGCTTATGTCTAAGATTGTAGGTACTATCATATATTGTTTACAGTATAGAAATCATCAAAAAGCCCGTGTGTATGCGTTAATTATATGGGTGATAATGATACCAATGGAAATCCTGGAGAAGGTTCTGAAGAGCAACTAGAACAAAAGCCTGGGCCAACTGATTTATTCTTTCATGCACTGCAAGCTATATCCACAGTAGATGGCCGAGATAGGCTTACTAATCTTCCTGTGGTTGAGTATTTTTCTGAATACGCGTTCTTTAAACATGTTCTCAAGGCAGAGGTTGAATACCTTATTGCGCTTTCAGACACACCTGTGGTTCGAGATTTCACACGTGAAGAAAAAGAATTCATGCGTGGACTTGTTGACAATTTTGACTTGGGTGACGCAATTACGATTCAAAGAATTGAACGCTTTGGCTACAAAGATGCAAAACGAGAGATAGATGCAACAAACCACAATATAAAATCAGTTGAGTACTTGTTTAAAATTAAAATAGAAGATGAACATCCTGGGCTTGAAGATGTTATTGAAATGGTGCATTACGGACTTACGTCTGAAGATGTCAGTAACCTGGCGTTTGGCATGATGCGCCAAGGATTTATGAAAGACCTGTACATACCTACACTCACCGAGTTTTTGGATGAGCTTGCTGGTTTTGCTGGAAAATATAGAGATGCTCGTATGAAAGGTCGAAGTCATGGGCAAACCGCAGTACCCACCACTATGGGAAAGGAAGCAGCTGTATTTCTTGACCGAGTCAGAAAACAAGTGGAAAAAGTGTATCCTCACAAGTACGCTGGCAAGGTAACTGGTGCTGTGGGCAATTTTAATGCTCACTTGTTTGGTTCTCCAGAAATTGACTGGCTGGAATTTAGTAAGAAGTTTGTTTCCTCGCTCGGCTTGGAACCTGTAATGATCACTACACAGATTGAACCCCACGATGAATTAGTAGAACACGTACATGCTATGCAACGAATAAATAATATTTTGCTTGATTTTGCACGTGACATATGGCAGTACATTTCTGATGATTATATTGTTCTAGAAGTAAAAGAAGGAGAAGTTGGTTCGTCAACCATGACCCACAAGGTCAACCCTATTAAGTTTGAACATGGAGAGGGCAGCCTTGTTAAAAGTAGCAAGTTCTTTGAATTATTTTACACACTGCAAGTTTCACGCTTGCAACGAGATCTTTCTGGTGCAACAGTTGAGAAAGATATTGGTTTCCCCATGGCAAAAGCGTATGAAGGAGTGGTGTACTTGCTTCGCGGCTTACGAGGTGTTGTTGCTAACCCTGATAAAATGCTTGAAGATCTTGATAAGGAATATGCCCAACTTGGAGAGGCTGCTCAAACACTGCTACGACGTCATGGATATGACAAACCATATGAAAGAGTAAAAGAGGCAACACGGGGTAAGCACATGGACCGTGAGGGGTATATTGCAATGGTGGCAGATCTTGATGTGCGAGAACAAGACGTGCTACGAAAGCTGGAAGGATTAAAGCCTTCAACCTATCTTGGTTATGCCCAGCAGCTAACTGATAGTGCAATTAGAGATTGGGAAGCACTGCGTGAACAAGTAACTGGAGAAGTGCGTCATGAATAATCTTGCACCAATGCCAAACTGGCTGCTACCTGCTGGAGGAGTCATTGGTGGCCAGTGGGGAGATGAGGGCAAAGGTAAGATTATTGACTTGCTTGCTCAGTGGTATGATATTATTGTTCGTCCAACAGGTGGGAATAATGCCGGGCACACTATTATCATCGAGGGGGTAAAGTATGTTTTTCATTTGATTCCTTCTGGTATTTTATACCCGAACAAGATAAATATTATTAGCAATGGTGTTGTGCTTGACTTGTTTGTGTTATTTGATGAAATACACAAGCTCACCAGTAAAGGAAAAGGTATTTCTAATTTGTTTATTAGCAGTAACGCGCATATTATTATGCCATACCATAAGTTTTTGGATGGTGCTCGGGAAGAGGCAAAAGCTGGAACTGCTGGAGCAATTGGCACAACCAAGCGAGGAATTGGACCAACGTACATGGATAAAGCTGACAGAACAAGTATTCGTATACAGGATTTGTTTTATCGTGAACAGTTACATGCAAAGATACAAGAAAGTCTTGGAGAAAAAGTGATTACACTCCGACACTGTTATGGCTTGAGTGATACTGAGATTCGTGGAAAATTTTATGCTTTCACGCCTGAAACAGAACAGAACAAAGCAACACTTGGTATTATCCGGGCAGTTGCTAACTCGCACGCAACGATTGATTCTCGGTGGATTGATTCAATGGCAGCTGTGTTAACTGAGGTGTATTACAATTTTGGTCAAAAGCTTGTTGGGCACGTTACTGATACCTCTTTGTTTCTTGATCAACAACGCAAAGCTGGCAAAAAAATACTTTTTGAAGGAGCACAAGGTACGTTCTTAGATATTGATCATGGGACCTACCCGTATGTAACCAGTTCCAATCCAACTATAGGAGGTATGATTACTGGTTCAGGGTTTGCACATGTTGAGCAACCACTTATTGTGTTGAAAGCATACACTACTCGTGTAGGTGAAGGACCGTTTATTGCTGAACTACATGATGCCACGGGTAAAAAATTGCGTGATGCAGGTGGTGAGTATGGTGCAACAACTGGTAGGCCACGTCGTTGTGGCTGGTATGATGCTGTTATGGCACGGTATGCTGCCCGCATCAATGGAACTACACAAGCTGTTATGACCAAGCTTGACGTGCTCACTGGCATCGGAACAATAAGGGTTATTGATAGTTATGTGTATGTTGGGCCAGATGTTCCAGGGTACCGCAATGGACAAGTACTACGAGAGTTTCCTCCAATGAATATTCTAAAACATTGCGTTCCTGGAAGTGTGGTTGAAGCAGATGCATGGGATGAACCAGTAAGTCATATTCGTCGGCGAGAAGACTTACCTGGCAAGTGTCAGGCATATGTTAAAAAAATAGAAGAGCTCTCTGGTGTTGAATTTCCCATCATTAGCATTGGTCCTGATCGCGAGGAGACTATTATACAGCCATAAGTTTATATAATACCTTTTGTTGGTTCTGAACATGAAAGAAATGATGGATGTTATTGATGAGGACAATAACATACTAGGACAAGCAAGTAGAAAAGAGATCAGAGCTAAGAATCTTCTTCATCGTGGTGTTGCCATTATGGTGTTTAATTCTAAGAATAAGATTTTTGTCCATCAGAGAACTAGTACTAAAAACATTTATCCTAGTATGTGGGATTTGTTTGCAGGGGGAGGAGTTGATGCAGGTGAAACCTATGAGGAAGCTGCAGCTCGTGAAGTACACGAAGAACTTGGCATTACTGGTGTTCCTTTAACATTTTTGTTTGATGAACGTCATAACCTACCAAGAAACAACGCCATAGCAAAAGTGTACAAATGCGTCTATGATGGAGAAATAACCCTGCAAAAAGACGAAGTTAAACAAGGAAAGTTCATGACACTGGACGCACTGAGAGACTTAATGA
Source organism: uncultured Methanosarcinales archaeon (assembly GCA_964343705.1). GTDB lineage: Archaea > Nanobdellota > Nanobdellia > Woesearchaeales > UBA12501 > JAUSFM01. The sequence continues at coordinate 57,290 of CAYFJX010000006.1, read as the reverse complement.
AAAAAGAAACATTCTGTCCTGACTCTGTTTTAATTTTTGAGAAGTTTGAAAAACACAAGAACTAATCTGAGGTTTGCATTGCTTTGAGCTGAGCTAGACCGTCTTCAAGGCTTGCTTGTTCTTGCTCAATACCATCTTGCCTTTTAGAATATATACCTTTTTTTTCGTCATATCCTTCAAATGTTTTTTCTGTGATCTGCCGAAGACCATGGTAAAAACACATAAATGGCTGTGCCCATAACTCATCATCAGTAAAAGTGCATAGTGCTTCACGTGTTATTTGTTCTTTTTTGAGCCACCAACCCAGATTTTTTTGTCCAGATATTTACCTACATCACCTTCCATCCTACGATCAGGTATTGATTGCAAAGCATACAACACAACATCACCTGTTTTTTTTATCCGTTGAATAAGAAATCCCTTTCTAAACACATCATCAGTAGGTGAAACTTCTTCCCCTGCAAATGCTAATGCTTGATACTCATCAGTTTCCACATACAGTTCATTAGATACAAGTTGATTATCTATGATTCCAAAAGGACGCTCACTCCTAAAAGAAAGACCTTGGTAAAGCCTGAAAAAAGCTTCATCCCCAAAAAAGTCATCGAGTAAGACATCAAGATACTGCTTTCTCACTGCTGCGTTATCATCCTGTGCGTCAAGCATGCGTTGTTCTGCTTCTGCAAGCTGCTGTGCACGAGCTTGTAAATTCCGAAGTAATGTGTGTAACATGGAAAAAAAGGGAAAAGAAGATGTATTTAAGCCTTACCCTTCTTACGGGTATGTCCCGAGAGTCTTTCTGAGGGATAGCACTGCCTTGAAGTCTGTTCGGAGGCACCCCGATTTATGCAGGGGTGCCGACGTAGAATCAGCGAGCGGATGCGAGCGTTAACCTTCGCAGTGCTATCCCTCCTGCACAAAAAGCAAGATTCGGGACACACCCCCTTCTTACTTTTTAAACCCAAATTGGTCTTATACCCTGGATTGGTTTTTGGTCGTAGCTTGTTAGGATATTGAATATCAGTCTTTACTGCATGAGATACTTTCTTGAAGAGTCTAAAAACAGTGTATGGATCTTGTATGTTTCGTAGGGTGTAGGGTTTTAATACTTGCCCACGTCGTGTGTAGGTAAATGATCCTGCTGTTGATATGAAAATACTGCCTGAGTTTTTTGCAAAGAGCTTGTCAAACAGGTTTACATTAACTTCTGCATTGGTTATCTGGTCAAAGTCTACCATTTCAAAGTCACGTCCAATAAGACCTTTTTGGAAAATAACACGCTTGTCTGTGATAGCGTAGTAGATGTGTTTGTATACCAGGTATTGATACAACGGCATACCAAAGGCAAAGATGACACCAATCCAAAAGTGCGGCAGGAGTAATATGCCAAAGCCCCAGAAATTTCCTTGGAGAATACTCATTATGGCTACAACCAAGAAAGGTATCATAAAGAGCAGCCAGATCATGCCAAAGATTGTAGTGACAATTGAACTGCCAAGAAAGAACGGCCAAAAAACTGGTTTCCCTTCCCACATCACGTGTTCGTTTGTACCTAGGACTTTGTCAAGTTCTCTCATGTAAAATAAAAAGGAAGAAATAGCATATATAAGTTGTGTTAAAACTTCTTAAACTGTGCAGTTGTATCAATAAGATCAACTTGTCCAAGGAACAGTCCTCTGCAGCAGTAGCGTTCAAGACCAATTTCGTCTAGGACTTTCTTGACATCAGCGTTCTTTTTCTTTGTTTTGTCAAGGTATTCTTCCCAAAGGTGACCAACTGGTTTGTTACAGCTAAAACATCTGAGTGGTATAATCATTTTTTTGTTCCTCCTACCGATAGCTTTTTTGCCGTTTTGCACGCGCTCGGGAAATGTTTGGTTTGCATGTTTCCTTGTGTCGTACGTCAGCAACAAGTAATTGACGATCGTAAGCTAAAAATTTTTCGCGTAGTTTGCTTGTTTTTCCAGCAGCTTGCACAAGTGCCTTTGCAATTGCAAGGCGTGAAGCGTCTGCGCTGCTCATTACACCACCACCATTGACATTTACGTCAATGTTAAATTTTTGTGCGTGCTCTCCTGCAAGGATAAGTGGTTCTTGCATTCGAAGTCGTGCAATTTCTGGTGTGTACACATCTAAGCTGATGCTGTTTATTTTTACTTTACCTACTCCTGGGCGTGCTGTTGCACGAGCAATGGAGCTTTTTCGTTTTCCTGAAGTGTGAATAACTTTTTTCGCCATTTTTATACCTTTGAACCGATGATTTTTGCAACTTCTCCAACAGTTACTCGTTTGAGTGTTGGTAGTTTTGCTGCATCAGCTTGTTTGATTGTTTGAGCTTGACCTTCTATGTTTGCTGGTGTGCCAATGTAACACATGATTCTGTCAAATGCTTCTTGACCTCGTTGTTTTTTGTATGGAAGCATGCCTCGAATGGTTCGTCGTACAATTCGGTCTGGTGTTCGTGGAAAGTACGGTCCTTTGAGTGGAATTCCTCGTGAGATTCGATTTTTGTAGCGGTCTACAATTTGTGCTTTACTTCCTGAAAGTACCGCGTTCTCGCAGTTAATTACGGTTATCTTTTCACCGAGGAGTGCTTGTTTCGCTGCGTATGTTGCGAGCCTTCCAAGGATCATGTTTGTTGCGTCAATTGTGATTGCCATTTTTACCCGAGTATACGTACGTTTTGTACGTTTGGTTTTTTTGCAATAAGTTCAGGAATAGATAGTGCTTCCCCTTTTGCATTTTTGATTTTTTCTCGTGCATTGCTTGAGAAAGTGTATGCTGCAACTGAGACTTTTTTGTTGATGTCTCCTGTTGCTAGGACTTTTCCAGGAACAATGATAATTTCATTGTCTTTTGCGTGAAGATTAATTTTGTATAGGTTAACAACACGTCGATTTCGTGTTGGTGCTTCAAGATCACTTGCAACACGTTTCCAAACGCTTGCCTTGCTCTCGCTACTTAACTTCTTGAGCGATACAATGAGCTCTTGCAATTGTGGGTTTGTTGGTCCTGTTCGTTTAACCATTTTCTTGTGTTGTTTTTTTGATGTGTGATTGTGAATGCGGGCGACGTGGTTTGAACACGCGCAGGCACTAAGCCACTAGGCGTTTGTGACGAAGGCACAAACCTCATTGGGTTCGCCCAATCGCCGCCTCAACCTAGCCCGTTTGACCACTCCGGCACGCCCGCATATGAACAAGCGGATATTATGCTTTCATGAGCTTTTCGAGCTCAGCAATTTTTTCTTCAACTACATCTACTGCAGTGATAAGCATTTCTTTTGAGGAGAGTTGGCCAAATGGTTCAACATGCACAATAAAATTGTGCGGCTGATATTCTACCTTGACAATTTCGTCGCATACACCGTCGCAAGCGTCAGTAAGGTTCAGGTCAAGGATAGTATTCTTGTCGATTTTGCCTGATTTATTGAATATTTGTGGGGGGTATTTGTCTTTGAATTCTTCAAATTGTGATGCATTGTTGTCAACAGTAATTTGTGGCTGGTTTACAACCCAGACGTGTCCAGGTGACCATTTTGCATGTGTTTTTCCCCGGCCAAGCACTGCTGTTGCTTCAAGTTCAATTTGTTGTCCTTTGATAAGTTTAGCAATAGGCATGTTAGGTTGAACAGGAACTACTTTTGGATCCATTGATTGCAGGCGTTCTGCAGGTACAAATCCTGTTCCTTTTGTTTTAAGTGTAAGTTTGAGTTGGCACTTTGCTGACTCCCTCTGATTTTCAGGTACTTTTTCTGGAAGTTCGTATGATTTTAAGTCTGTTTTTAGTGGAATAAGTCCAAGTCTGTGAGCTACAACTTCGTCGTACAGTACTGACGTGTTTTTTCGAATTTCAACATCTTCAATTGCCATGGTTGGTACTTCATCCATAACAAGTCGTCGAACTGTGTTCATAAATGCTGCAGATGTATCTTTTACAAGGAATGATACCTTGCCTGTTTTCTTGTCTTGGTTCAAGAGCATAAGTTCCATTTTTAGACTCTCCGTCCTCTTTTTCCACCTTTTTTCCTACATGAATCATGTGGGATAGGTGTTACATCTTGGATAACACCAATTCGAAGACCCATACGCGATATAGCTCGGACAGCAGCTTGCGCTCCAGGACCAGGATTGTTTGGTCCAGCATGGCCTCCAGGTGCTTTAATTTTAATATGAATAGCAGTGATTCCTTTTTCGCGAGCTTCATCAGCTGCTTTTTTTGCAGCCATCATTGCAGCTGTTGGAGATGATTCCATTCGGTGTGATTTTACAACCATTCCTCCAGATGCTTTTGCAATAGTCTCGCGTCCAGTAATATCAGTTATGTGAATAATAGTATTGTTGTAAGATGAATAAATGTGAGCTACACCCCATCGAAGGTTACCATGGTATCGTGGCATTCGTCGTGGTGGTCCTCGTGGTCCTCGACCTCGACCTCCTCTAAAACCACCTGGTCGACCGCCGCTTCCGCCTGGTCGTCCACTGCCTCCTGGCCGGTATCCACCGCCTGATGGACGTGATCCTCCAGAGGGTCGTGATGCTGGTCGTGCTGGTGCTGGCATTATGCTTCCACCTCAGCTGGTTTTTCTTCAGGAGTAGTTTCTTCAGCAGGAGCTCCTGCTTTTTCTTCTGGTGCTTTTTCTTTAGGTGCTTCAGCAGGTTTTTCTTCAGCTGGTGCAGCCTCTGCAGGAGCTTCTGTTTTCTTATCTTTCTTTTCTTTTTTCTTCTTTGGTGCAGCCTCATCCTTAGTTACTTCTTGCCTTTCAGGATGGTCAGGACTTTGAAGAGCAGATGCTTCTACAAAAGTTATACTTGCCTCTTCTGAAACAGGCACAATGTATGAAGGAACACCGAGAGTTTTACCTTCAACAAGAATGTGATTGTGAGTGATAAATTGTCGAGCTTGTTTTACACTTCGTGCAAGACCTTTTTTGTAGACCACTGTTTGTAATCGACGATCAAGAACATCTCGAACAGATAAACTTAATACATCATTTAGGCTTGCTCCACCTGAAAGAAGACCCAATCGTGCTAGACGTGAAAGAAGTTGTTCTTCTTCTTTTTCTGCTTGTTCCCCTCGAAGTGTCATAAGTCGCTTTGCTTGGTTAGCTGATGTAGTAAGTATAGAACGCATTTTCCATATTTCAGTTTTATTTTTGAGACCATATTCTCGTTTAAGGTCTGACTCTTCGTCCATCCGTGCTTTTTGCCATGGATGACTTGGGGTGTTGTACTTTTTCCTAAGTTTTCGTGGATCTCCCATTGTTACTCACTTTATTTTTTTCCTTGTGCACCTTTTTTACGCTGCACACCAGTTACTTTTCCTTTGTTTTTTCTAAAGTTTGATCGTGTTCGTTGACCTCGTGAAGGAAGACCTGCTGTGTGCCTGCTTCCACGGTATGATCGAATCATTTTAAGTCGTTTAATATCATTACTTTTTGCATAGTCAAGATCGCCGGTGAGAAGATGTCCATCGTCACCAGTTTCATAATCTTTTCGTCTGTTAAGCATCCATGTTGGAATGTTATGTTTGTGTGGATCTTGGAGAATTTCAGTAAATCGGTCAATAGAAGCTTGATCAAGCTCCCCTGTTTTGCTAGAAGCATCGATCTTAGCTATTTTACAAAGTGCGTTAGCATACATAAAGCTGATGCCTTTGATCTTAAGTAGGGCCATACCAATACTTTTGTTACCATCAATGTCTGTGTTTGCAACACGAACAATGTGTCGGAATTCGCCTGATTGTTTTTGAGCTTGTTCTTCTGCCATAGTATCATCGATTACGCCCATATATCCTGTAGAAGTTCTAATTTGACCCTACAGGCGCGTTAACTCGGGCTTTATACCCCTGGATAAAGAGGTGGTTTATAAAGCTTTTGGGTGATGTGGGCAGTAGAAAGGCTTTTAAGACATTTCAAAATATACAAGAGGTAGAGGGAGGGAAATAGGATACCATGAGAAAACCAACAATTTACGAATCTTTTTGGCAAGGGGTACGCAAAGGGACCTTGGATGAGTTTACTGAAGAAATGGCTGAGGGGTTAGTTGATAGGATACATTTTTCCGGGCCTGCATTGGTTCCACTATCAGCAGAGGATGAGAGGGTATTACGGGAAAAAACAATGCAACACGTACATGTGCGACGTGATTCTGACAAATTAAAAAAATTGGCTGAAAACCCTGTTCTACATCTGAAAGCAGATGCTGCAGTATTTGAACGAGTAAAAGAGGTTGCCACGAGCTGTACACAGGTGGAACGTACACTTGATAGCAAACCAATTAGAACAGATCCATGGAGGCCTCCTCCTCCAATTAATGGACTCCCGACACATACGCCTATCACACAGATAAGTTATGATCAGTTTATATTACAAGGAGATGGGTATAGTTTTGATGTCTGCGTGCATACGAGAAGTAAGCCAAGAAGAATTTCATTTGAAGGAGCTAGTGTAACTGAAGGGAATAATCATTTTTGGTTGGCGAATCCAATGTCACCTGGTGATGAAGTAACCTTGCACACTCCTTTTCTCTTGCAACTTGGTGCCAAGCAATTAACACCTCAAGACAAAGAACGAATCTATACAGACATTGAGATAGTATCAGATGCAAGCATGCGCGTTAACAGATGTGTAGGATCATTCGGTATGGCAAATCGGCCGCTTACCCAGTACAGCTACGAGGATACGTATGGTGATTTAGATAGGTTAGATGCAATTATCGAAAGAATAAGGAAGCGAACTGGACGAGATGAGATTAGGTTGCTCGATGTAGGTGGTTCACTTGGACGAGCAGCATGGGAAGCTGAACAACGATACGCAAATCTACAAGCCACTAATCTAACAGTGACTGATGGCATGGCCATGTTTCCTGTTACCTATGTACTTGCTCTTGGCGAACGAATGCCTGCACGATTTCACGAATCGTTTGATTTGATTCTTTCAAACATGGCCTTTTGTTATTTTACTTTTCCTGAACTGGGTGTTGAAAACTGTTTACAAGCATTAGCTGTTGGAGGAGAAGCACACCTTAGTGGAATTGACAAATACTTTCGCCCTAAAAAAGGGGATGAAAAAGATCCAAGATTTAAAAGGAAACATGAACGTCTTCTAGACCTGCAAACAAAGGGTTGTATTACCTATGAACGTCCACGAAACGGAATAGTAAAACTCGTGAAGCATAAACCAATAGCTAGGTATGACGTAGCTGCGTAGAGGAATATACCGTAACATTTATAAGAATCTTGGATGCTTAGAACTCGTATGGCGGCTATTGTGTAATGGTAGCATGGGAGCCTGTGGAGCTCCAGGAGTGGGTTCAATTCCCACTAGCTGCCCTCTTTATCTTTCTGAGGATTTGAGCTTTAGCGAAAATCCTCCTGCATAACGAGTTGATAAGAACTGTAAGTTCTTATGTGGTATTCCCACTAGCTGCCCTCTTCTTTTAATTAATAATAAGGAATTTGACTTTTTGTAATTGAGCTAAGTTCAGCAAATTCATCAAAATCAAAGAGGATTTTCAACTGCGCAGATTTGACAGGCGGTGCCTGTTTAATCCGCGCCGGAACTCGGCGCGGTTAGAACTGTGCAATATCAGATTGGATTATGAAAAAGCCCAGGCTCAAACCAATTTTGATACATAACCTTTTATGAGAACTCATTTAGATCTATTCAATCCCTTGCTCTCGTCGGAACTGTTGATACTGTTCATACCCTGGATGGTTTGCCCGAGGTTCGTGAGGGTGAGATTCGCGTTTAGGCGGTAGCTTGTCCTCTTTTTTCTTTTGCAGCTCGTGCCGAATAACTGCTTGCAAATAAGGGAACATGAAAGCTACAACGTACGCAATACTTAGTAACAAAGGATTCTCATGTGTGCCTGATTTGATAAGTTCAGCCATAGAGTTTGAGATCGTCACCATTATAGAGATATTCAGAATGGCCATTGCTGGTACAAATATCATTGCCATAAAATGATGTTTTGTTTCAACGTGTTCAAGATCCCAAATAAGCATGTTAAAAAAGACACCCATACCAAAACCAAGAACAATAACAATGGGGTACACGTACTTTGGACTGAGCACCATGAGGAAAGGTACAAGACCAAGAGAAATAATAAGGTTACACACACCAAGGTCAAGAAGCATCATCCAGTACAAAAGCGTGTGTGCTTTTTGTGTGTGGTGAATGTGTTTTTTTTGCTTTTTAGGATCATACATAATGTCGTATGTTTTCTGTATTTCATCATGTGACCACCCTTTTGATGCAAGGGCGTGGTGTAGTGGTTTCTTTTTATGAAGCATTAGGTACCTCTTTTTGAAGTATTCTAGGCACTATGTCTTTTTTAATGTTGTGTTATTAAATGAGAATGAGCAGGTGCTACTTCTTCTGGCCCATTTTATTGATAGCATCAATGAGCTTGTCAATAAATCCTGGCTTGTTTGGCTTTCGAATTTCTGGCTCGTAATGCTGGCCCATCATTTTTGCTGCAATACGTTTAAAGTTCACTGCCGCTGGACTGTCAGGATGCATGTAGACAACAGGCTGTTTGTTAAGAAGAGCACTGTTTACTGACTTGTCAAGGGGAACCATGCCTAATAGTGGTTGTTCAAGAAAAGATTGTACATTTTGTGGAGTGAGACTGTGAAGCAAGTTTTGCTTGTTTAATATAACACCAAGAACTGGAATGTCATGCTCTTTAGCAAGTTGAGACAGACGTAGAGCATCAGACATTGCAGGAAGTTCGGGATTGGTAACAATAATAAGTTCATCGCTTGCACGCAACAAATGCGTAAATTCAGGAGTTAGTCCTGCTGGTGCGTCAAGCAGTACAATTTCAGCTGTGCCTGCCAATTCAACCAGCACGTTTTTTAGTTTTGCAACACTTTCATCATCAAACTCTCCACGCTCAATACTTGCAGGAACAATCTTTAAACCAGAAGGGTGGACGTAAGCAGACTTACGAATGTCACGAGAGCCAGCAAGGGCTTTGTTCAATGTATTTCTTAAACGTGGCGAACCAAGCATAATACCAACGTGTGGTGTGCTCAAGTTTGCGTCAACAAGCACAACATCTTTTCCAAAGTTAGTAAGTGCACAGCCAATATTTATTGCAGTGGTGGTTTTACCAGTTCCGCCTTTTCCAGATGCAAAAAGAATAAACTTTGTTTGTGCCATGTCCCCAGCTCCTTATGCAGAAGGTTCTTCTTGTCGCAAAAGTTTTTCCACATATTCAATATGTTCTTTTGCGTTTTTGTAATAGTCAGTGACTTTGTCAATAGTCACTTCAAGGTCTTCACCTGCAACAGTCACTGTCATGGTAACGTGCCGCCTAAATTCTCTAAAGCGACTAAATTCAGATCGGTTTATCTGCCGGAGTAATAAATAAAATTCAATAATTTTGTCAAGTTCTTCATCTTCAATATGTTGTTTAATTACACTGCACTTCAAGCCTGCCTGTGCTGGAATTTCCATTATTTTACGTTCTTCTTCAAACTTTTTCAGAATTGCAGTGAGAGAGAAATCAAGAGAATCAATAAGACGTTGGATAATACTTTTAAAAATATCACAGGTACGTGTGTATTTTAGGCTTACATAAATAAGATGGTCAACACGTTTAAGTTCTTCCCGGGCATTAGTCAGTGATTCTTCCATTTTTTCAGTATGCGGTTTAGTAAACCTTCGTGGTATTTATGTTTTGCTTTTATTTCTTTATACTGCCATCCAGCACATTATTCATAAAGTGAATGAATAATTTTGCTTTTTGCAGGTCTTTTTTGAGTTGTGGTAAGCTTACAATCTCTGTTTTGTAGGTCTCGTCGCATATAACGAACTTATCCTTGCGAGCAAACTCCACAGGGCTTTTCTTGTGTGCCATAACCTTATTTTTGAGGCCTTGAATGAATAATATGACATCTGGTGTGACCTTATATTTTTGAGCTACTTCAAGCTTAAAAATGTTAAATTTCGTGTCAAAAACATCCTTAAACTGGCCTAGACCATGGTATTGCTGCTCATAGTGGAGTATTGCAGTAAGTGCGTTGGTTGTTGCTAGAAATATGTTTTCTAACACTGCCAGGAGTAGTTTGGAATCATTAATTACAGGGTATGTCTGGGTGAGCATGTGATCTGCTATTTTAAGGTTTTTAAGGGCCTTATCCCTTGCCCCTGTCATCTTCTCCATACAAGTATTAGGTAGAATTGGTATATAAAGGTTTGTAGGGTTGAGTACTAAAATGCTGCTGCCTTGGAGTCTGTCACGAGCCAGGCTGATTTATGCAGGCCTGGCAAGGTCTTTTTCTGCCCACTGGATGTGGGCAGTCTTGCTCCGCAGCAGCATGTAACATATTTCTGGTTCCATTACCGCGCTCCGTTAGCTTAGTTTATAGATGTGACAACGATTCTAAGCATTGTATAGCTATATAATAGAAAACTTCGCTCGGCGGCAATGGAACAAAATAACGCGATCACTAAAAAGCCTACCCCTGCAATGCCATGATAGCAGCAGCCAAGTCACCTTTTGACTCTTCAAGTGCTGCTTTTGCTTTTTCTTCAGAAACACTTGCTTGTTCCATAACAGTCTTTACATCATCATCACTGATTTCAACAGCGTCGTCAGCACCTGAACCTCGATCACGTTCGTGACACTCACCAGTAATTTGGTAGGTTTCTTGGCCCATCATGTTAATTTTTGCTACAGAAGGACTAGGAAAGACAAGTTCTTTGTCTTTTGTTTTGATAATAACTTCAACTGCGTCAAGTTCTGCTTGTTGCACACCCATTTTTTTCATGGCTTGACGCATCATCTTTGGATTCATTCCAGGAAACATGTAACCACCTCATGCAATACCAAGTAGGGCATTGCCTTTCCAATGTAAAAGAATTTCTAGAATTACTACAATAATAATAAGCACTACAACGTGTCCAGGTTTAAGTTCGAACTTAGACTTGTATTCATCAAAGTACCGTACAAGTCCTCCCATTGAGCTGGGCATTGAAACTTTGTTGTTTTGTGCCATAGTATCGTGGGAGCCCAGGGGGTATTTAAAGGTTTGGGTAAGATTTAATAGAAAGGTGCCAAGACAAGGGTGTATGGTGAAGGATGAGCATGAGGAACAAGCAGCTGCTCTTGTTCAGGAAGTAGGACTACAAGGGGATAAGGTTATTTCTATGATAGATGCTTCCAGACTTGAAGCACTCATTGATGTTGAAGATCAGCGTGTACGCGAAGAACAAGCACACGCTGCCTTAGATTCTATTGCTAAAACGGAGATAACATTAACTGCCTTTGTTGCTCAACAACTACGAACTGCTAACCCTGCAGCTGTGAGAGCAATTCTTGATAATAAAACCTACCGAACATTTATACCTAGCCTTGCTGATAAAATTACAGAAACAGCAAGAGAACTAGCGCAAAAATATGGTGGTGCATTGCGTGAGTTTCATGAGGCATTAGGGGATATAGCGTTGGGTGAGTTTGTGGTAAAAGAATTTGTTTATCAAACAGAATTTGATTCAATGCATAAAAATGAGTTGTATAAGATTTGGTACAAAACTAGAATTGTATGCACACATACAGCAGATGTATCTAAGGTTACAATTAAAATAAGGGAGTATAAGAAAAAAATACAAAAGGATCAGCGTGGGGAACCAACTGGATTTTATGATGCAGAAGAAAGTGGAGACTATGGTGTAATTAGTTTACGTTATCAGAGAAAGGAAAAAGGACAAGAAGAAGCAAGGATAGCAATTGAATCCCCTCAATGGCTTGCTAACATACTAAAAGTTGAAAAGGGCAAAGCTTGGTGGCGTTCCAAGAAACTTCCTGACAGATTAGTTTATGAAGCAGCTCCTAAACTAGAAAAATTCTTCGCACGATATCAAGTTTTGTCAACAACAAACAAAAACCCCCAGGTTTTATCATTTGTTAGCAGCATACTTCAAGATGCGTTAAAACATATGAGCAGGTATCGCAGAAATACAGAGGAAGCACGAACGCGATTCCTGCCATGATGAGAACAGCTTTTTCTCAGTGTTTAATTTTAAAGAAAAAATAGTCAAAGGTACAAATAACAAGAGTAAAAAAAGCAAAAAATACACTAATAAATGGAGCTTCAAAAAAACCAAAAGCCCAAAACAACAACCAGGTAATCGTTAAAAGAAAACAAATAGGAAGAATAAGGTTCAAATAAGGAGAGAAATTCTTACAAACCCATTGATACTCTTCCATATAAAAAATTATAACTTTGATATTTATAACTTTTTCGACGACAAAATCGAAGAATTTCCGGACTTATGCTAGAACTTCTCTGAGCGCCTTGACAACCACATCAACCTGCTCCCTAGTAATAACTAAAGGTGGCAAGAAACGAATAACATTCATACCCGTCAATAATGCAAGGACTCCTTTGTCCATCAGTGCGCCAACAATTGGTCCTGCTTTTTCTTTTAACTCAACTGCAACCATTAAACCCCTACCTCGTACTTCACGAATCTTGTCTGACTCAATGCCACGTAATTGCTCAACAAAGTACGCACCTGTTTCTGCAGATTTTTCAACTAATCTCTCTTGTTCAAAATAGTCTAGTGTTGCAAGTGCTGCTTCACACACCAAAGGGTAGCCACCAAACGTGTTTGCATGAAGCTTGTCAGGCACAGTAACTTTTTCACCACAAAGGATTGCTCCCATGGGCATGCCTGCTGCAATTGCTTTTGCCACTGTCATAATATCTGGCAGTACACCATACTGTTGGCATGCAAACATTGTTCCTGTTCTTCCAAAACCAGTTTGTACTTCGTCAAAGATTAAAACAATGCCTTTCTCATCACATAGCCTGCGCACGTTTTCCAAATATTCTTTATCCGCAGGAATCACTCCACCTTCACCTTGCACAACTTCCAATATAATTGCTGCAGTGTTATCACTAACAACCTCTTGTAATTTTTCAAAGTTGTTGTAGGGCACGTGTTTGAAACCTGGCACCAAAGGTTCAAATGGTTCCCTGTAAGGTTTTTTCCATGTTGCACTCAATGCTCCGAATGTTCTACCATGAAATCCGCGCATTGCTGCAATAATTTCCTGCTTGCCAGTACTTACGCGTGCAAACTTGAATGCTCCTTCAACTGCTTCAGTGCCAGAGTTGCAGAGAAACACGCGTGACAATCCTGAAAGGTCAGCAAGTCTCTTTTTCAACAGTGCTGTTTTGTCGTTGTAAAACAATGCAGGGTTGATAATCAGTTGGTCAAGTTGTTGCTTAATACGTGACGTTACAGGAGCAGGGCAATGACCAGCGCATGCAACTCCTTGGCCACCTACACAATCTAGGTACTCGTTTCCTTCAGCGTCCCAAAGGACTGCGCCGCTACCGCGAACAATGACTTTTTTTCTTTTTTTGAAGCCAGCAATACTATGATTGTCATCTAGCTGCATTATTTCATCTGTGTTCATTGTATCACTGTTCCTTTTCCTGCAAGTGCATCGCTTACTGGTGTTTCTGTTCGCCCATCACTAATAATAACTGTGCTTGCACCGTTTTCAAAAAGTTTTTTGAGTGCTAGCATTTTTCGTTTCATTCGTCCTTCTACTTGTGCTTCTCGCTCTGCAAGCTGTGATTGATTAATGGTTGGTACTAGTGTGCTTGGATCATCTTTGTTTTCTAAGAATCCTGGCGCTTCAATTAAGCTAATGACTTTTTTTGGGTGAAATGCTTCAACAAGCCTATTGATAACATTATCATTCTCAGTGTTAATTGCATTGTTTTCTTCGTCAAGTATAGGTGGACATAAAACTGGCACATACCCCTTGTCTAACAATAACTGCAACAGTTCTTTGTTGACACTTTTTGGTTTTCCTGAAAAGTCCCGCACGATCTTAATTTTCTCACCTTCTTTAGCACGGATGCCTTTATTTCTCGCACCAACAATTGCCTTGCCATCTAAACCAGTAAGACCAACTGCATTAATACCGTTTTGCTGGCAGAGCTCTACAATCCGCTTATTTTTGAGTCCTGCATAGGCCATCATAAAAATATCAATAGCTGTTTCATCAGACATAACACTTTGGTATCCTGATACTGATGTAATGACTTTTTTTGGTGTGCCTAGGTCTTTTGCTAGTTTGTCACGTACTGCATTGGCACCATGTACAATAATAAATTGCTCAGACAATCCAGCTAGGTCTGCAATAATAGCTTTAACATTGATACCTGCCCCACCGCCAATCTTCACAATTATCATTTCATCACCTGTGTTGTGTTGTTGGGGATTGGTTCCCAACCTTCATCATCTTGGTAGGGTGCTGAGCATACAATAAAACCACCCTCATTGTTTTTAGTGTGTAAAGTATGATACTCTTCATCCTCATTCCACTGCTCGTGTACATACACGTTTTCCTTGTCTGCCATAAGTATGTTCATTGCTTTCACATGCCGTGTTTGTTTTGTTATAAGTTCTGTTCCTTTTTTCAAACCAGCGAGTACATTATTATCTGTGAATCGTTTAACGTAGTTAAACACTTTTTCTGCTCCAATTCTGCCATCTGCTTTTATGCGAACACCGTGGAGTTCACCGTTAAAGATAAACACAAGCGTGTCATTGTAAAATGGCATGTTGTTTTCAACCACAATGTCTTTGTCTTGGAACGCACTACGTGCATGAGCAATCAACAATGTAGTTGTTCCAAATTGTTCAAGGTTGTCTTCCCATATTGGCTTTATGTTTTTATAGTGCTGCCATGCCCCTGTATCATCAAGCCATGAGCATCCCCAGCCGTGACCTTGAAATTCTTTGCTGTTTTTTGAAATGGTTGCAAACTGTTGTAGGTGCTTAGTAATACTAAATGCATTGTTGTTTTTTACTGCTAGGAGTCGGCACATACTTCATCAACCCCCTAAATAGGGTGCAATCCAGGAAAGGTAAGTCCTGTTTGTTCGTCAAAGCCACACATGATGTTCATGGCATGGACTGCTTGTCCTGCTGCTCCTTTCATAAGATTATCAATAGCACCTATGACAACAAGTCGATTTGTTTGCTCGTCAAGTGCAAAGCCAATGTCACAAAAGTTTGTACCTGCAAGTAGTTTTGGTTCTGGGTAGCGATACAGGCCTTGTTTTTCTTTGACAATACGAATAAATGGCTCTTCTCCATAGGCGGCACGGTATGCTTTCCACACATCAATTTCTGTTGTTCCTTGTTTGACAAACACGTGTGCTGTGAGGAGGATGCCACGTACCATGTCAATGGACGTTGCTGAAAAATTAACTGGGCTGCCAAGCTCTTGTATCATTTCTGCTATGTGCCTATGCCGTGTTGGCTTGTAGGATCGTACACAGCCACTTCGTTCTGGGTGGTGGGAGGCATCGCTACTTTTGTTGCCTCCTTCTGACGAACCACATTTTGCTTCTGCAATGACTGGTTGTGTTGTGTCAACAAGTCCTGCTTTGAACAACGGATACAGCGAAAGGATGGTTGCTGTTGCATTGCAGCCTGCACTACTTACATAGTTTGCAGTTTTCATTTCTTCCCTGTGTAGTTCAACAATTCCATATACAAAGTCTGTAAGCATGGCAGCGTTGGGGTGCTCACACCCATACCAGTTTGTGTAGTCTTCTGCGTTTTTGAGTCGAAAGTCTGCTGAGAGGTCGATTATTTTTGTGCCAAGCTTCTTGAATGTTTCAATGTCCTTCATCAGCTTGCCATGAGGTAGTGCAACAAAGAGTATGTCAACAGGTTCAAGGTCTTTAATACTAGAAAAAGTAAGAGTGGTTTGCTTTCGTAAGTTGGGATGAACTATTTTTACTGGCTTGCCTGCAAATCGCTCACTGGTTACTTGCACAATCTCAACATTTGGATGGAATAGTAACAAACGTAGTAGTTCTCCTCCAACATATCCTGATGCTCCGACAATGCTTGCTTTCATTTTTGCCGATTCTCCAATTGATTAACAACATAATCAACTATCTTTGCTGGAATGTTAACTCCTGTTGTGTCTATGCTGTTTTTGAATTCCATGGTGTAGTTAACTTCATTTACTTTCAGACCATCTGCTGTTTCAAATAAATCAAGGGCAACAATGCCACCACCAACTGCTTTTGCTGCTTTAAGGCAAATCTCGCGCATTTCATCAGTGACTGGACAGTTTGTTGCTGTTCCACCCCGCGCAGTGTTAGTTATCCAATGATTGCTTGTTCGGTAAATTGCGCAGATAAGCTCGTCACCCACAACAAAAGCGCGTATGTCTCTTCCCTTTTTTTCTACATATTCTTGGATGTAAAAAATAGAGTGATGATAACTACCCAGGATCCTTTTATGTTCTAGTATTGATTCTGCTGCTTCGCGATCATTCACTTTTGACAACAAACGACCCCATGAGCCAACTGCTGGCTTGAGCACAACAGGATATCCCATCTCTTCCATTGTTCGTAGTGCAGACTCTTCTGTAAATGCAATTCTCACTTCTGGTTGTGGCACACATGCTTCTGCAAGAGCAACACTAGTCAGGAGTTTGTCTCCACAGGTTGTTGCAACTGCACTTGTATTAAAGCAAGGTATTCCCATACTTTCAAAAATACGTAGTGCGTGTAATGCGCGCGAGTGATTAATACTCCTTTCAATAACACAATCAACTGGAAAGCCGTTCTTTCCAAGAGTAAACTCGAGTTGCCGATCATCAAGCATAACTATCTCAACATTGTCTCGCTTTTTCAGTTCGTCGAGTATTAACTTCTCATCTTTTCTAATAATTGAGTGTAAAAAACCTATTCTCAGCGTCATTGTTGTGCCTCCATGGGTGGTGTTTGCGTAGTTTTTGTTGTTTGTAAGTGTTGTATGACTGCATCTGTTACTTGTTGTGTGGTGAGTGCTCCTCCAAGATCTGGTGTGGTTTGCTTGTTTGCTATGGCCGCATGCACTGCTTGTTCAAGCTGTTGTGCTTCTGCGTCAAGACCTAAATAGTCGAGCATGAGTTTTGCTGCAAGGAATGTTGCCATTGGATTTGCTTTCTGTGTGCCTACATATTTTGGTGCTGAACCATGCACTGATTCAAACACTGCAACGGCGTCCCCAACATTGCCGCTGTATGCCAGCCCAAGGCCGCCAACAAGCATGCTTGCCTCATCACTGAGTATGTCTCCAAACATATTGGTTGTTACGATTATTTCAAATGATTCTGGTCTTTTTATGAGTTGCATTGCACATGCGTCAACAATACATTCTTCTTTTTCAATATCAGGAAATTGTTGTGCTACTTCATCTGCCACACGAATAAACAAGCCGCATGTTTCACGAAGCACATTAGCTTTGTGTACAACAGTAACTTTCTTGAATCCTTTTTTTCGTGCAAGTTCAAACGCATACCGTACAATACGTTCACTTCCCTTGCGTGTAATAATGCGTTCTGTGATGGCTGTGTCACCATTGTCTTCCACACGCTCGCTTTTTGAGTAGAGTCCTTCTGTGTTTTCTCTGACAGTGATCATGTTGATGTTTGGCCTGGAAAGATCAGTAGGCATGCTCCTACATGGACGTATGTTTGCGTAGAGGTCAAAGTGTTTTCGCAAGCCAAGGATAGGTGATGAATAGTTTGGAATGTTTGGTGGTGTAGTTACTGCACCAAACAAGCTTGCATCAGCCGCACTAACTTTGTCAAGTGTTGCTTGTGGTAATGCTGAGCCTAGACGTTGGTAGGCATCATAGCCAATATCTCCATATACAAAGTTCCATGAGACAGGCAGTGCTTTGAGTAGTCGCACTGCTTCTTCAATTACCTCAGGCCCGATACCATCTCCTGGAAGAATGCAAATAGTGTATGTTTTCTCAGTCATTGTAGTGCCTCGATGTCATGTGTTTTCAAAAAGTTAACAATCCCACCTGCGTTTGCAATTTTAAGTACAAATTCAGGTAGTGGTTTTGCTTGGTAGGTTTTACCTGTTGTGTTGTTGGTAATCACACCTGTTTGCACATCAACAGTGACGTCTTCACCTTCATTGATTTCTTCAGCTGCTTGTTTGCATTCAAGAATAGGCAAGCCTATGTTGATGCAGTTTCTAAAAAAGATTCGTGCGTATGACACTGCAATAATGCAACCAATGCCGACACCTTTGATTGCTATAGGTGCGTGTTCTCGTGATGAACCACACCCAAAGTTTTCGCCTGCAACAATAATATCTCCTTGCTGGGCTTCCTTGCATAGTTCTGGTCGTACTTCACAAAAAACGTTTTTTGCAAGTTCTTGTGGGTCAATAGTTATATTGTATCGTGCTGGCATTATTTCGTCAGTGTTGACATTGCTTCCAAATTTCCAAACGCGTGCCATTAGAGCACCTCCTGTGTTGCTTGTTGTATTGGCGCTGGTTGTACTTGCCCAGTTTGTGTTGGTTGTGATTGTTGATAGTTTCGAGGATCTGCTATTTTTCCTTCGATTGCTGTTGCAGCTGCAGCAGCTGGGCTTCCAAGATAGATTTCTGCTTGGGGACTGCCCATTCGTCCAATAAAGTTTCTGTTCATTGTCGTAAATGCTCGCTCACCTGGTGCAAGCAAGCCACCATGTCTTCCAATACACGCACCACAACCAGTGGTTGTTACTGTGCAGCCTGCGTCAGTAAATGTTTTTATGAGGCCTGCTTGCCATGCTTTTTCATACACTTTCTGGCTTGCAGGAGTGACTATTGTCCGTGTAAAACGCGCAACTTTTCTTCCTTTGAGTATTGCAGCTGCTGCTTCTAAGTCTTCAAACCTTCCATTTGTACAGGTTCCAATGAACACTTCATTTATGGGTAAGCCAACAACGTCACTGAGTGGTTTGACATTGTCAACAGTGGGGTGACATGCTACTTGTGGTTGTATTTGTGACACGTCAATGTCTACTTCTTGCTCATACACTGGATTTACTGGTTTGATCATTTCAAAAGGTCCTTGTGCATTGGTTTGATGAGTCAGAAAGTCTATTGTTGTTTGATCAACAGCCATAAGACCACACTTTGCACCAAGCTCTGTTGACATGTTAGGAAAGATAAGGCGTTCATGCATAGGCAGTGCGTCAATGAATGGTCCTGAAAATTCAACTGACTTGTAAGTTGCACCATTCATGGTGAGCTTGCCAGCAATGTAGAGCATGACATCTTTTGCAGTAACTCCAGGTTGCATACTTCCAGACATGCGAATGTTAATTGTTTCTGGAACTTTAAACCAGGTCTTACCTGATATCCATGCAACACCAATTTCTGTTGAGCCAAAACCCACTGCAAAGCACCCAAAGGCTCCACCAGTGTTAGTATGCGAGTCACCACCAATAACTACACGTCCTGGTGTGATAAATCCTTCTTCAATCATAACTTGATGGCAAATGCCTTGATGAAAAAAATGTTTAATATCTTGTTCCTTCATAAAATTTACAATGTTTTGTTGTGCTTTTGCTGCAAGCAAGTTTGGTGCGGGGTAAGCGTGATCAAAGTGGATGACAATCCTGTCTTTGTACTTGATTGGTTTGCCAATATCTCGCCACGCTTTGATTGCAAGAGGAGTGGTATTGTCATGTGTCATCATGTAGTCAACGTCAACAAGTATGATTTCTCCTGCTTTGACTGGCCGTCCTAGTTTTCGTGAAAATATTTCTTCAACTATGGTTCCCATTTTGTTCTACCTCCTGAACTTCTTGTGTAAGCTCTGGTTCTGGCGGTTCTGGTGGAGCTTCCTGTGCTACTTTTGTTATAAATGTTGTTTGCCTACACCAACGTACTATGTTTCGTAACTCGTCAAGTTCAACGCTTCTGCCTGTTTCTCCAATTGCTTTAACACGGTTAAGAATTGCTAATTGTAATTCCTTGCTTACATCATTTTCTCCGATTTCATTAAGTGCATGCTTTACACTGGCAAGGCCAGACATGTGATCAAGGGATACACGCATTGATCTACCAACCACGGCAGGGTCAAGACTTTGGTAGTGTAATGGATTTTGTGTTGCTGCCTGTGTATGGACACCTGCACAATGGGTGAACGCGTTTGCTCCAGTGATTGGCTGCATTACAGGTACAGGAATGTTTGCATGCTGACTGACTAGTTTGTAAAGTTCTGGTAGGACTTTAAGGTTCCAGTTCTTTCCTTCGCCAAAGTCTGAATGTAAGACAGTAAGTAACGTTGCGAGATCTACCAGTCCTGCACGTTCTCCAATGCCAAGGACAGTTGCGTCTATAATATCAACACCTGCGCGATACGCGTCAAGAGCATTTGCAAGTGCAAGACCCCGATCATTGTGGCAGTGCACTGCAAGCTTAGGATTCACACCCTGTTGGTTAAGTGCTGCTCGTAATCGCTTTATGTAATCATACATGTTTCGTTGTGTTCCTGGAATCATGTGACCAGTGGTGTCTGCAACACTAATGATGTCTGCACCTGCACGGCATGCTGCTACCGCAGCCTGGACTACGTTTTCAAATGGTGAACGAACAGTATCCTCTGGTGTGTACCGTATAAGAAGATTTGGGTTGTGTTGCTTTGCGTAACGAATCATTTTAGTGATTTGTTCAATAGCTGTGTTGAGATCTTTGCGAAACACTTGATTGAGTCGATCATCTGACACACAATAGAATATCCCTAGAAAGCCAACACCACATTCAAGAGCAGTATCCACATCTTTTTGTACTGATCGTGCGTGCGCTCCTATTCTTGCACGGTAATTTTTACTGGCAAGGGTTCTTACTGCATCATAGATTCCTTGTGTTACCAGAGGGTGACCAGATTCTATGATATCAACACCAATCTGATCTAGAAAATCTGCTATTGCTAGCTTTATGTGCCTATCAAAACACACTGCTGGTGTTTGTTCTCCTTCTCGTAGTGTTGCGTCTAGTATGAGTACCATGCATAACCCCCTTGTTATTCAGATATAGGTATTATTGGCCCCAGTCTTCTTCTTCCTGTGGTGCTGCTTTAACTTGGCCTGGGCCAGTTACTTCTAAGTCAGATCCACAATCAGAGCAATTGATGAGCTCATTTGTTTCAGTGCCGTCTGGGATAGTAAGGGCTGCAGCACATGTTGGACATTCTGTCATTGTTGTATACCTCTGTTTGGTTGTATTTTGTTATTTTTCGTATCAGGGTATGTTATGAATATGAGGTCCCCACAGCCACACTACGTGGCGTGGAGGAAATTTTTTTGGCAAAACGATAACTAACCGAAAGATATAAATACTATAATAACCTAATGTTACCATAATAACAAATTTTTAAAGGTGCTACATGGTAACTGTTAGTCAAGTTGTAAAAAAAATAATTGATTCAAGGCCAACCCTTCAGGAGAGCCTCATAGAGGGGATCATAAGCTATGCTAACCTTGCTGAACACCTCCAGCAACGCATAGAAACTGAAATGGATGGACCAGTAAAAACTGCTGCCATTGTCATGGCCTTGCGCAGACACGCTGAAAAAATACAAAAGAAAGCGCCTCCTGCAAAAGCATTCAAGCTCACGTCTGAGATTATTATGAAAACTGGCTTGTGTGACCTGACAGTTGTTAAGACACCAAGTGCTGTAAAGAAAATGCAGGAGTTGCATAACCTTGTGGATCATGACCGTGGTGAAAGCTTGAATGTTATCCACGGCAATTATGAAAGCACCATTGTTATTCCAGAAAAGTATCTTGATGATGTTAAGAGTATTTTGAAAGGAGAAAAAATAGTTAATGTTGAAAAAAAGTTAGTGTCATTGGCATTGAGTTTAACTGAAGAGTTTTTTACTACCCCCGGTGTGTTGGCACTTGCTACGCGTAAGCTAAGTTGGGAGAACATTAACGTATTTGAGAATATTTCAACCATGACTGAGATTATTTTTATTATTGGAGAAAAAGATGCAACGCGTGCTTACAATGCGTTTAAAGAAATGATGGTTGAAGTTGGGGATAAGTAAATTCTAAACAATTTCCCGTAGTGTTGTGCCATTAGGCACTACAAATCCTTTGTAGAGGTTAGGGAGTTCTCCATGTTCTTGGTAGTGTAATCCTGTCCGTTCTATTGCTTTTTTTTGTAATGCCCAATAATCTTTGCGTGCTTGTGACAACATACCCGTATCTGGGGAAGTAGTTAAACTATCTAGATGAACGAGTCGAATATATAGGTATTCAGGGATATTCCCTACACTAATAATCCTAACAAGTCTGTTGACAAACTCTGAGTCAGCTGCAAATCTAACAGTGCCATCAAAACCACCAAGATTAAAAAAATGTGATGTTGGAGCAAGTAAAGAAGCACACACCGTAAAATGTTTTTGACCCTGATGTCCTGGTTTCTTCTCTATCAGAAGAGGATAGTTAGCAAACCGCTCAAAATAACCATCCCCATTGAGTTTGTAGTTTCGTTTTCTCCAATGCTCAGGGAGTTCATCAGGGTCAGACACTATCTCCCGCAACCACACACCCACACCTCCTGCATGAGGCGTATCCTGAAGATAGGTCACTTGCTTGCCAACCCTCTCCAAATCAGAGTAATCGTCTGCATCCTGGCAGGTAGTGAACTCACCAGTTATATGATCAACAAAGAGCAAGTTCTTAATAACATACGGCCCAGCGTTCTCACTTGTTTGAAACAAACGAAATCGAGGATCATTAACATCTGCAAGCCAGTCTTGCATGGCCTCAACTGAGTTGTCTTCACTGCAATCATCAACAACTAATACTTCAAGATTGTCATAGGTTTGTCCACGCATACTTTCCAGGCATGTTACAATAGTATCTTCTGCATTGTAAACTGGAACAATAATAGAAACCCTACCTTGTACAAGCCGTTCAAACATCGCCTCTTCAAGTTGAAACCGGGTATGGTTTGCTTCTCTCAGCATCAGTCGCCTTCTAGGCGATTAAAGTATAAAAAGATATATGGTGTGGAGAATGTAAAAGGAAAATATCGCAGGGTTGGCATAAGCCACCTTCTGTGCACACCCAAACAACAATCGTCAATGCTGCATTGTTGCGATGGTGTGTCTTGACATTCAACTAAGCGTCTTGGACTTGCACCAGCTAGGGCTCACCGTTTCACCCATTCTCTTTGACAGACTCGGCTGGTTATACTCACAGACAATAATGATAAAATTGTTGTCTGTTTGTAATAGTAAAGGCCATGAGATCTTCTTGTCCTTTACTATATCTGATGCTTGTTACCAAACACGTCGCATGCCTCATTGCATTCAAAGAGTGGTCTCGTTTCTGTGTGGTTGCCGTCCCTTTCAGAACTTTCAGTTTCCCGAAATAGCTACCATGATGTAAACTCACAGACAATAATAATGAAATTGTTGTCTGTTCGTGATAGTAAAGGCCATGAGATTTTCTTGCCCTTTACTATAAATCAAGGGTGGGCGGACTTTCCTCAGCACTGCGAACAGTGCCGTGTCAAGAGTGCCATCCCCGCGATAGTTTTGGTAATAATGTCGAGTATTTAAGCTTTTCTGAGTTTTGAGAGTAAAATAAGTTTAAGCAGGGACTTTTTCATAATCTTATCTGACATTGCACAGTTCTAACCGCGCCGAGTTCCGGCGCGGATTACACAGCCTTTGGCTGCAAAATCTGTGCAGTTAAAATTCTCTTTGATTTTGATGACTTTGCTGAACCCAACTCACCTACAAAATCCCAAACCCAATATCCCTATTTTACCTTTTAAACCTTACTAAATAATTAAAAACACACTCTTTACCCAGCATGCCATGACACCACGAATACTCACCAGCGCATTATCAGATCCAATACCCGAGGATTTTAGACCGCATCCTTCTCTGTTAGGAGAACTTGAAGATCGAATTATTTACTATGAGCCTGGCGAGGTTGATCCTGATGAAATTGCTGATTTTTTCAGAGTTAATCGAGTGACACTTGAACAGTCAGGAGGACTGAATAGGTGCATTCGAGAGTTTTACCTTGCCAAATTCTTTGCAACACTTGAGGATAGGGGAAACTTTGCCTATGTAGTTGACTTACACGAAGTTTTTGCAGGAGAAGAAAAGCAAGCAGGAGAGTATTTATTTGCGCCTCAAGGTGTTGGATGGAATGTATACCAGGGTGAGGAAAAAACCGCACGTAATTCTATGGGAAGACTTAACAAAGTAGTTCTGGTAGGCCACCAAGAGGATACATGGGTGATAAGTGCCAGGCCACTATCAGCAAAGGGGTATGAAAGAACTGCAGTTGATAGCTTAGCTCGCCATAAAAGAATACTGAATGAAGTATTTCCTGAGAAAGAGCGCTGTTATCTTGTTGCATACACCTTAAAATCTTGGGGAAAGGATATGACCCACCAGCATGATGACAGAACTAAGGTCTGGAGATTTCTTAACCACAGTAAGCGTCATGCTGCATTGGTTGTTAATGTACCTGAGGAAACATTAACTGCACAAGCTGAAGAAGCATATGCTTGTTTAGAAAGGTAAATTATTAAAAGCCCAAAGTATAATTAGGTACAAAAGGGGCTGAGTATGAATATTCTCGATGTTTCCAACCTAAGAAAGACCTATACCACTGGAGGTAAGAAGACACACGCAGTTAAAGGAGTATCTTTTTCTATTAAGAAAGGGGAGATCTTTGGATTGCTTGGACCTAATGGTGCAGGCAAGAGTACCACCATTAACATATTATCAGGGTTATTAATGCGAGATGGTGGCAGCATTAGAATGTTTGGTAAGAATTTTGATTCTAACCAGGAGTGGATCAAGAGCAGGATGAATGTTGCCTCTGCGTACTTTGGACTTTCAGATCTTTTGACAGTCCGCCAAAATCTTAAAGTGTATAGCAAGCTCTATGGTGTAAAAAACTATGAAGCCCGCATCGCTGAGTTGATTAAAGATTTTGAGTTAGAACCTCTTGAACACAAAAAAAGTTATTTTCTGAGCTCAGGTGAACGAACACGATTAAACCTGTGTAAAGGACTCATAAACAATCCAGACTTTTTGCTGTTAGACGAGTGTACTGTTGGACTTGACCCTGAAATTGGAGAAAAAACACGAACACTCATCATGGATTATAAAGACCAGCATGACCTTGCTATTTTGTTTACTTCACACTACATGTTTGAAGTTGAAGAACTGTGTAAGCGTATAGCGTTTATGAGCCATGGGAGAATCTGGCGAATAGACTCTGCAAGTAATTTAAAGAAGTTGATTAAGAAGCAAAAAGTAGAAATGAAATTTCTAAAACCCCAACCAGGGGTTAAACGCTTCCTCAACAGCAAAGGAATTGATGTCACTTTTTGTGATGAGCACACCATACATTTTGAGGTAAGCACACGAACAGATAAGTTGTACAAGATTATGAATCAGCTTTTCAAAAAAGGAATTAAAGTAAGAGACATGCACATTCAGCGTCCCACTTTAGATGACATTTTCATTCACGTTGCGCGGAGGAAGCTGAAATGAGAGAAGCATTTCGTTGGCACAGAGTACACGCATTGTGGTACAAGTATTTTTGTATTTGCATTCACCGTTTTGATAGAATCTTTGACTTATTTTTCTGGCCATTAATAGATATTTTCCTCTGGGGGTTTGCGTCAGCATTTGTTACAACAGCATCACAAAATGATGTTAATTTTGTAACTCTCTTCCTAGGTGGGCTTATCTTCTGGAACTTTGTATGGTCAAATACAAGGGATTTGTCATTATTTATCCTTGAAGATTATTGGGGTAGAAACTTGTATAACCAGTATGCAAGTCCTTTGACAAGCAAGGAACTTGTTGCTTCGCTTGTTGGATGGGCATTGGTACGTAATATAATTTCAATCTGTGTACTTGCAGGTCTTGCCTATCTTATTCACCAGTTTAACTTTTTTAGCATTCCGATCTTCCCTATGTTGGCGTTTGCAAGCATTCTTGTCTTGTTTGGCTGGGCACTTGGTTTGTTACTTGGCGCATTAATATTCCGGTTTGGCATGCGGATCCAAGTACTCACCTGGTCATTGTCAGCGTTTCTCATGCCCTTTAGCTGTGTACTATACCCGCTCAGTAGCTTGCCCTCTTGGGCGCAGAGTATTGCAGTAGTGCTGCCAAGCACACACATTTTTGAAGGGTTCAGAACACTGATGTTCACTGGCGTGTTTGACACTAGTAAGCTGGGGTATTCATTGATTGTGACAGTCGTCCTCTTGTGCTGTACCATATCATTGTTTAAGATCTCAATTGACTCTGCAAGAAAACGTGGTGATTTTACCAGGTATGCATAGGGTTTTAAATAGGAGTTAGTAATTCTCACTCGTATGCAGCTTGAAGAAGTATTAGAAGAAAAATACCCACGAATGAATATACACTTTGATGAATATTTAGACCTCCAAGTTCAAGCTCTGGAACGGGCAAATGATCTGGGGTGGGAAGTTGTTGTAATTGATTTTGCTGACCCTACTAATGTGTATAGTGATATTGGTAAAGTACGAGAACTTACCCATAGTCTTCGAGGAAAACCAGCTATTATTTTTCATAATAATCCAACTAAAGCAACGGATATCAGACACTTAACTGTTGCACGAGGCCACACAAACTGCAGGGATGTTCTTGAAGGTCGACAATTATTTGTAACAAGTTATGAACCATCTGAAACAGGAGGGTTAAGTGAACCACTGAAAGCATCTCCTTATTGGAATGTGTG
The DNA here is from genome assembly GCA_964343705.1 of uncultured Methanosarcinales archaeon. Taxonomy (GTDB): domain Archaea; phylum Nanobdellota; class Nanobdellia; order Woesearchaeales; family UBA12501; genus JAUSFM01. The sequence continues at coordinate 30,697 of CAYFJX010000006.1, read as the reverse complement.
GGGACCACAACAAGCAAAAACAAGAGCTGAAATTAATTATTTACGAGGTCGTTTAGACCTCATCAGAGATCTTGCAGGCCAAATGATTGACGGCGAACGTGATCTTAACGCATTAAATATAGTGGGAGATTGCCGTGCAGGAAAAACAACTTTATTGCAGCGATTAACAAATCTATTAGGTGATAGGCGGAAGATTGGTGAGTATACAACCATGGAACACTACCGAGTGCTTCTTGATGATGATCAACTCAAAGCAATTAAAGAAGATGTCCCTGGTGATGTTCTTGTGTTGGACGAAGCTGGCTTAACAACACCTGAATTTCGCAGACAATTACAAGAACATTACAAAGTTGTTATATACGCTTCACTTACAAAACTAACTCAATTTGAAGGTGCGCGCGTACATATTGACTACAAGGCTACTTTGCAAACTCCATAACCCACAGCTTCTTCTGTCCTTGCCAAACTTCACGCTTGTTAACAGTTGAGAAGTCATGTTCACGCGCATAGGTGCTCATGAGTTCTGGCGCATTGGTTGCAAGCACAATCACACCTTTAGCACTCAAAACATCAGCAAGCTGTTTAAAGAACATGTCATACACTTTACACACTGCTTTTTCATTGAGTTTTGACACAATAGGTGGGTGGGTAACAACACAGTCTACACTTTCTGGGTCAAACTTTGCGCACAGCCAGTCAACTTCAACACGAGCGCACTTAATACTCTTGTGTACTCCTGCTACCTTGGCATTTTTCTGTGCCTGTGAAACAAAACCAAGCTGTTTGTCATAGGAATAAATTTTTGCTTGTACTTTATTTTCTTTTTTGTCAAGCTTTTCAAGATCCTTCTCAGGAATAAAGTTAAATTTATCTTTGTCGTAATAATGCAATGATCTTCCAGAAAGATAATGTGCTGCTTCAATTGCAATAGTACCACAGCCAGCAAAAGGATCAAGTACTATTTTTGCTTTCTCTGCTTTTGCTTGTCGTAGCATTGCGTAAGCTATTGGTGCTTTGAGTGCTTCTCTGTGTCTGTACAAGAAGTATTGTCGTTTTGCAAGGTCAAACCCTGCAAAGTCAATACCAACATAGCATTGATCACCAAGAATGCACAACAGGACAGTGACGTCTGCTTTTTTGAAGTCAGGTGTTGCCTTGCTATTTTTTTCTATGTATTGCCCGAGTTCTTGTTCTAACTCCATTCGGTTAACATCACTGTCTTCTTTAACCGTTCTAACCACAAAGGTAGTTTTGAGGTGTTCTGAAGAATAATCCAGTTTCTGTGCCTTGGCAAGCAGGTCCTCTGCGTCTTTGAAGGTAAATGAACCAAGTAATAATGCAATGCGGCTCGCTGCTTGCGCAGTGTAATAGTAAGAAAAGAATTTTTTGGGTTCGCAATCAAACACAACAACACGATCTTTGATAACAGGCTTGCCTCCTGCTTCTGTGATTTCTAGTGCAGCCTGTTTTTCTATGCCTTTATTGGTGTATGCAAATGCTTTCATTGTTGGTCTTCAGAATTCTCTTCTGGTTGAGGAGTTTCTTGTGAAGGTTCATCTTCAGATGCTTGATCACCTGGTGACTCTGCTGGAGCTTCTGTAACTGGTTCGGCTGTTTTTTCTTCTGTTTCTTCTTGAGCTGGCTCTTGTGTATTTTCTTTTACTTCTTTTTGCACTTCTTCTTCCTTTGCCACTTTAGTTGCTGAAACAACCCTGTCTTTTTCACGAAGTTTCATAATACGCAGTCCTTGCGTGTTCCTTCCAATGGTTGATATGCCCTTACATGCTGTTCTGATCATAGTGCCTGCTTGGCTGATAAAAATTATTTCATCTTCTTCTGTGACGCTGTCAACACTCACTACTTTTCCGTTTCTTTCACTGCATTGAATATTGATAACTCCCCTGCCACCTCGTCGTATAAGACGGTATTCTGATACATTGGTACGCTTTCCATAACCATTTTCAGTTACTGTGAGTACTGCTTTGTTTTCATCAACAAGAATCATGCCAATCACTGAGTCTTTGAGGTTGCCACTTGCATCTCGAAGTTCAATGCCTCGAACACCCGCTGCTGCTCGTCCCATTGGTCGCACATCATTTTCATCAAAGCGTGCTGCCATCCCATTCTTGGTTGCAAGCAAGATTTGCTTTTTGCCATCAGTGATAACTGCGTTGACAAGCTCGTCACCTTCAATTTTAATTGCTACAATGCCGCTTGCTCGTGGCCGTGAAAAGTTGTCAAGGCTTGTCTTTTTGATGGTTCCATTTTTGGTTGCTAGAACAACGTAGTGGTCTGCGTCAAATGCTTTGACTGGAACAAAGGCTTGCACTTTTTCTTCAGGTTGTAGTCGTACAACATTGACAATTGCTTTTCCTCGTGCTTGCCGTCCTGCTTCTGGAAGCTCGTGGACTTTAAGCCAGTGGACACGTCCTTTGTTGGTAAATAAGAGTATGTATGAGTGTGTGCTTGCGACAAACAGGTTTTTGATGTAGTCTTCGTCTGCTGTTCCTGCTGCCTTGACACCAACGCCGCCGCGTGCTTGTCGTTTGTAGGTGGTGAGTGGTGTTCGTTTTATGTATCCTTTGTGGCTGATGGTAACAACTACATCTTCTTTTCTGATGAGTGCTTCTACTGGCATGTCATCGTCTGCAGCAACAGTTATCTCACTGCGCCGTTCGTCACCATATTTTTCTTTGAGTTCAGCTAATTCTTTTTTGATTATGTCAAGAATCATTTGTGGTGATGCCAGGATCTCCTTGAGGTCTTTGATTGTTTCTTGTAATGTTTTGTGTTCGTTTCGTATCTTTTCTTGTTCAAGACTTGACAATTTTTGTAGTTTCATGTCAAGAATTGCTTTTGCTTGAATCTCACTGAGTGTATAGTCAGCTTGGAGCATGTTTTGTGCTTCAACAGCAGTTTTGCTCTTTTTGATTTTTTGAACAATTTCATCGATCTTGTTGAGGGCAACAATAAGTCCTTCAAGCACATGGCATCGTTCTTCTGCTTTCTTAAGTTCGTATTTTGTTCGCCGTGTGACAACTTGCTGCCGGTACGTGATGTAGTTTTGTATAAATTGTTTGAGTGTAAGTAGTTTTGGCTCACCATTCACGAGTGCAAGCATGTTCATTCCAAAAGTAGTGGTAAGACGTGAGTATTTGTGTAGTTGGTTGAGAATAACATTTGATTGCGCGTCTTTTTTTAGTTCTATGACCACACGAATTCCATCTTTGTTTGATTCGTCGCGCAGGTCATGGATGCCTTTAACACGCTTGTCTCGAACAAGGCCTGCAATTTCTTCAAGAAGTTGTGATTTGTTAACCATGTAAGGGATTTCACTTACAATAATTGCTGGTCTTCCTTTGAGTTCTGTTATTTCTGCGCGTGATTTCATAACAACACGGCCACGTCCTGTAGAGTATGCTTGTTTTATGCCGTGTGTTCCTGCAATAAGTGCTCCTGTAGGAAAGTCAGGGGCTTTGATGTGTTGCATAAGTTCTGCAACTTCTAATTCTGGATTGTCAATAAGTGCTGTTGTTGCTGCAATAACCTCAGAAGTGTTGTGTGGTGGAATATTTGTTGCCATGCCCACTGCAATCCCGCTTGAACCATTTATGAGAAGATTAGGTAGTTTTGCAGGTAGTACTTTTGGTTCTTTGAGGCTTGCATCAAAGTTTTCTTGAAAGTCAACTGTGTCTTTGTCAATGTCTGCAAGGAGTTCTTCTGCAATTTTCTTGAGACGTGCTTCTGTATTATGATTAATGAATCCGTTTGCTACAAATGAATGGCATTCACTATCAACTTTTATTGAATACACTCGTTTTATTCCTGTCTTCTGAATACTGGTTACTCGATCAAAAAGATAATTGTGTTTAAGTAAATATTCAAAAAGAGGAAAATAAGTAACACCAGTTTGTTGTTGAACAACTGTGCAAACTTGTTCATATTTTTGTTCCATCATCCCATACCTATCAAAATTATTTTTTTGAACAAACGGTGAAGCAACTTTTTCGCGAATAAAAGTTGTCAAGTACGGGACGTGGTCTTTTGCCGAATACGTTTTTTTATATTCATTCTTTACTTTTTTCAGTTTTTCTTTTTTTCTTTTTGACAAAAAATTTATTTCATCATGAAATAGCTTAACATTTTTAGCATTTCTCAAGTAAATTTTGTGCATACCTCTGTGACTGTCAAATCTTTTAGTTCCAGAAATTCCAAAACGGAGAAGTAGAATTTGTAATTGTTTGATAAGTTTTTCACTCTTTGAGCAACAGCTTAATTCAATCATTCTTGAACTTTTACTTATGCTTCCATCACCCTCAAAATAAGCACGCAAGAAGGATGCAACAGCAGATTTAGGTGAACGTAAAATAGCTTCAGGAATTTCTTTCTCCCCTGCATTAACCGGTAATACCCCAAGACCATGTAGAAATTGTATTGTATTAAGATAATGACATTCTAAACGATAATATTCTTTTTTACCATAAGAAGAAGGTTTTCTTTTGAACTCGTGAAGAACACTATCCGGAAATATTTTTTTCCATTTTTCCTTAAAAGAATCTATCCATTCTTTGTCAGTATTACAAAATTCAATCTTATTTTTTCCAACAAAACCTTCTGAAATCAGAGAACCGATTATATAAGCAAGATCTTCATCTAAAACATTCGGTATTCTGGTTTTTTTTGCTGTTTGTATTCCTAATTTTTTGTAGGGTGAAAGGCTGTAATTGTTTTTAGGCCAAAGCATATTTGGCGATCTGTCAATTACTAAAATATCATTAACACTAAGCTTATCAAGTGTTTTCCAACAAAAAACAAGTCCCTTTTCAGGATGTGCTTGTAAAGTAAGCATGGGATGATTAAAGGATCCTTCAATTGAAAATCCTTGATCAGACGTCACTTTTATTGTTGGGTGCTCATCTGAGTCAAACCATTTTGATGCCGTATGAATTTTCCTATCTTTCGAAAGAATCTTAATGTTTATTTTTTCTTGTCCATTCTTAGAGAGGGAGTCTATTCTTTTAAGACCTTTATCTGTAACTATTAAAGTATCCCCTGTAACGCAGTATCTCATTGCTGCTGCTCGGTCTCCATCAATTGAACCCCAGTTTCCATGACCATCAATAAGAGGGTACCTCAGTGAGAAGTCTTGTGCCATCCGCACCATAGTGTCATACACTGCACTATCTCCATGGGGGTGGTACTTACCAAGTACTTCCCCTACAATTCTTGCTGATTTCTTGAAGGGTTTATTGTGAAGCATGCCCATGTCATGCATTGCAAAAAGAACACGTCGGTGTACTGGTTTAAGCCCGTCTCTAACATCTGGTAGGGCTCTGCCTACTATGACTGACATGGCATAGTCCATGTAGGACTGTCGCATTTCATCCTCTATAACGCGTTTTATGACCTTGACATTCTTTTCTTCAGGGTCTTCAGAAGGCGTAGAATCCGCGTTGTGCGGCTCTTCTGGCACGTCTTTTTGAGGCTGATCTGGCGTGTTATTTTCAGGCGTTTCCTGGTCATCCATGTGGTTTTGACATAGCCATTTGTTTATAAATGTTTTGCTTTTAAAATGTCTTTATACGGCTTGTACTTACCGAATTTAGGGGTTTGAGGGAGTTCTAAAAAGCCCCGAAATAGTGGATTGACCACTAAGTAATGGTTATAATGGAAAGGTTTAAATAGGGGAGAGCCATGATAGACAGTTATGACCACAATTAGTTACCACGCTTCACCAGGACTTGAGGCAGTTGAACCACTATTTAAACAAGGCTTAGATGAGGCTCTTGCAGAGCGAGAAGCACTAGGCATTGGAGTGCCTGATACTTTTCATGCAGGTTTATATTATGCCAATGGAAAGGGAAGAAATAACGCAGAGGCAAGTCTGGCAAAAAAGGTTACAGGCGAAACACAAAAAAGAATTAAGCTAAATGTAGCAAAAACGATTGGTAGAGTAGTTCATCCAGAAACAACCAGGGACATTATAGACGTAATGCGCTATTTTGAACTTGTATCTGATTTTCTTGGTCATGGTGAAGAAGTAATAATTCAAACAGTCCAACACCCAGTGAAAACATTGCGAAAGTTTGAAGACTCTTTTGAACCAGGACAACTTGATGAATACAAAGCAGTTCTTGCAGCAAAAGGAACAGATTATAAAACTGCACGAAGTTTTACTTACAAACATGCCAAACTTGTACGAGGACTTTTGCAAAAAATCGCAGCAAAAGCTCCAGAGGCATTAGCAAAAACAGATTTTAGAAGATCTTTGCGGCATGAACTTGATCATGTTGTGATGTTCGGTTCCCCCTTCTACGATACACACAATGACTTAGTAATCGAAACATTAACAACAACTCAACCTGAAAGCCCAGGAGAGCTGAAGGCACATGCAGAAAAAACCATGCTAAGACTTAAACAAGAAGCAGAGGTGCTTCCACTCATTGAAGCACGCGGTCATGTATTTAACTATGTGGTCTTAGGGGATTTAGGAGAAACAGATTATGACGAAATTGCGCCAAAAATATTTGATGATTTAATAAAAAACTATCGCGATGGTGTTTTTTTAGAACGTGTTCTTGATACAGTAGTTATTCAGTATCGGGCAAGAAATGAAATGAATCAGGCAACCTCCAACTATTTGCATTGGTCACTCCTTACACAATTGAAAAGCCCTCTCGCTACAACGTATGGAAATTTTGAAGAGGGAATTGACATGGAATTAGCAAAGAAAATAATGTACGAAGAAATACCTGCCTGGCAGAAGATTTTTACTGATAATGCTCGAGTCGCAGTCCGTGCAGTAACAACTGCGTTCAAAGAAGATCCCTCACGATTTGTAACAGCAGATGCACAGGCGCAAACCTTTGAAGAGTATGTTGCTATTTGTAGAGGTGAATAAAGATGGCTCCCAACCCACCCATTATCTACACAGGACCTGAAACACTACGAGTTCTCTTTGAAGAAGAGTATGCAAAAGTAGCTGACCAGTTTAATCGGGCACAGCCACGCATCCATGTTGGATGGGCAGATGTTGATAGGTCCTGCTATTTTCCTGATCAGCAAGCACTCTTTGACTTTGTTGATGCATTTGTATCCAGGTTTCAAGAGTATGATGACGCAGATATTCGAGGTGAACTAGAGTGGGAGTTTTTTCATCAAATGGCTGCAGTACTTAAGTTCCAAAAAGTTGTTTCAAACGAGGATAATATAAATGAAATTGCTGTGCATGATTCAACCCGAGACACTATTTTTATTGAGCCAGGGCATGCAGCTAGTTATTTATTGTGCCGTGAAGTTTTTCAGGCTTATGAAGAAGGTCTACCACAAGATGCCTTCAGAGATTATGACATACCTGCATTGTTGCGTCATGAATTAGTTCATAATGATATTGCAGAAAGCACACTCTATCAAGAAGTAAAAAGAGTGTGGGCATTACGTGAGACAGACCAAGGCGATATTAAAAGATTCGGGGAGCTATCAGTCATCGAAAAAAAACTTGGTATCAGACTTGTTAATGAGGCATGCGCTTATGCATGTTGGGATGACAAACTCTTCTACATGCAAATGTTAGAAGATTCAGATCAGCTTGAACAACCTGGTGCAATGGCTGTGTATGATGCCATACGGAAAAAAGTTCTTGACCAAGGAAGAAAGGAAACAATAGCAGAAGTACGTGACACAATTAGCAAAGCATATGAAGAAGATAGAAGCTGTATAGAGTTGGTACTTGCATAATGGCAAAGAAGAAAGCACGAAAAGGAAAGAGTAAAGGACGGAGTAAGAGAAAAGGTGATGGTCGTTGGCAAGCTAGCCGTTCCACAACCAATGGGAGTAATATTGACTACAATGGGCCTTCTGAATTAAAGTCTTTTTTTGAGGTGCAATACGCAGCAATATGTCACTTGTATGACCGTCGGAAGCCGACTATCGTTGCTGGAATACCCCATCTACCAGAAGGCAAAGACATAGAGGTAACTGAGTTTAGAACACAAGAAGAGCTTAATGCCTATGCCAATCCACGAATTCGTGAATTAAAAAAGCTTGTTGCAAGAGTAGAAGCTAAAAAAGAAGATGATGGAAGCGGCAGAGATAGACAAATTGGAAAAAAGAAATTAGAAAGATTAGTTCAGATCGGCAATGAATTAAAACCTGTTAGTTTTGTGGGAAGAGGATTTAGTATGCTTGCAGGATACTCTCCTGTTCAAGATGCATGTTATTTTGATGTAAGCTTTACTGCATTATACATAATAGATCCAGATTTAAATGATGATGGGTTACCACTTCTTGAAAGAGTACAAGATAAAAAAGCAATTAGTATAAGGGAAATGAGAAATGTTCCCAGCCATATGAAACATGAGCTTGCCCATTATGATATAGGCCTATGCACCTTTGCTGTAGAAGAACGTAAACAAAGCCAACGGGCAATAGAGTTTACAGCGCAGTACTTAAACATAAAGCAAGGAATAGACGAGGGCAGAACGTATGAAGAACTATGCGAAGAATACGGAGTCAATCCAGATTTTGACAGAATGTACAAGGAAGAATGTGAAGAAGATTTAGAAACACGGTTTGAAAATACACTAACGCAAATTCTTGCTGAATTAACAACTCTAAGAGAAGAAAGTGAAAAGTTAGGGATAGGCCTCCTCAATGAAGCAATTGCATACAACTATGCTAAAGAGCGGGTAGGATACAAAGAATGGATAAAAAAAGATGGTCATGATATTGACACTTGGATGCAGGTGTATGATCAACTAACTGATGAAATAAGTGAAAAAGGAGAGTTAGAAACATTACGGTACGTCAGAAAAATTATTGATCAGGCATGGGAAGAAAAAACACCATGCGTGGGGTTACTAGCTGCTTAATTCTTTGACAATGTTTTCTTTGACTTTAATGCTTTTGCCACAGTAGACACATTGTTTTTTTGGGTTGTCGAGAAGTCGTATGTCTTTGCTGGGTTGGTACTTCATGTTGTTATCGCACTGTGTGCAATGAATAAGGAACATGATTTCACCATGCCCCTAACAATTTTCCTATAATAAAAAAGACGACCATTACCAAAATAAACCAATAAATTGGAGTGTAATCAGGTTTGCGTGCCATTTTTCCATACCTCATTTTTTATTGCAAGTAGAGTAAAAAAGTAAAAAGCAATGAGACTAAATAATAAAAGTGCTTTATTCTTTAAAACAATTTCGACAAATTGCATAAGATTATTCACAAGGAGAACGGTAACAACTAAACCCAGAATAAGTGGAAAAACAACTCGTCTTCCCTTAAAAATTTTTATGAAAGGGTTCATCTATAAGTCCTCTTCTTGGTCTTCACCGAGTTTCTTTTCCTCGCCTGCAAATTCTTCTAGTTCTGGATCAAGTACTCGCTTTGGATGTTCTTTTTGTGCTTCTTCTTCCTCTCCTTTTTCTGGGTGTGCTTCTTTTTCTTCTTCCTCTTTTTTCTTTTCTTCTGCTTCTTTTTCTGCCATTAGTTCGTCAACTATTTCTTTTGTTTTTTCTGCTGCTTCATCTTGAGGAGTTGCAGGTTCTGGAGTAGGTTGTGGTTCTTCTTCTGTTTCTTCAACATCTTGGCCAGGGGTTTCTTCACTTTGACGTTCTTCAGGTTCAGGTTCTGCTTGTTCTTGCTCTTCTTCAGCTGGCTGTTCTTCTGTGTTGTTTTCTTCAGCTGCTGTAGCTTCTTGTGGTTTTTCTTGATCTTGAACTTCTTCTGCACCATCTGCTCCTTCAGGTGCATTGTACACTTGTAATGCTCCCACCTGGTCTCGTGCTGCTTGGTCAGGATCAACTGGTTCTGCACCTGGTGCACCCATTCCTTTTGCTTGGTAGACTACCACTTCTTCAGCTGGTGGTGCTTCTACTTTTGGTGGTTCTATTTTGTTAAAAAGATCTTGTACTGCTTTTTTATCTGGCAGGTCAAAGTAGTCTAAGAATTTCCCTGTTGGTTTAAGGATAAAACTTCTTCCTTTTTTTTCCTTGGATATAAACCCAAGTTCTTGCAGTTTTGCTATGTGTTCGTATGCAACACCTGAACGTCGCTTGATAATTTCAGATTGCAAGACTGGTTGCTTCCATGCAATAAGTGCAAGGGTTGCCAGCATGGGTGCCTCCATTTCAGTATGAGGGGTAACTTCCTTGACCATGGGCACATATTTGTCACGCACAGTAAGCTTCCATGAGTTATCTCCTTCAGTTGTGAGAAGCAGTGGTGATGAAGATGATTGCATGTCTACTTTTAGCTCCTTGATTGCCTCACGGATCATGGAGTGTGATTCTGTTTTGGTAAGTTTAGCTAGTTCTTCAATATCTACGGCTCGTGCAGCAGAGAATAGAATGGCCTGTACATTGTTCTTAAGTTCAGAAATGGCGGTATCAATACCCCCCTCTTTTTGCTCTGCCTCTTCCATGGTTTACTCTTTTTTTCTGGGCTTTATTTAGTTTTTCTTTTTGCCCTTTTCTAAGGCACTACTTTCTTTGATGTTTTCATACTTTCCTGCTTTTTCCTTTGCTAAACCATCATCACACATGATTTTAAGGAATGGTTTAAGGTGGTCTGCTGGAATTCCTACTTTTTCTGCAAGATCCTCTAATTTCAGTGGTCCATTATACGCAAGTGTAAGAACAACCATGTTTCGCAGGATAAGATTACTATTACGGAGCAAAGCCTTGTTTTTGGCAGTAAGATCTTTGACCAGCATGTCAACTTTGTGTAGACGACCTATGAAGTCATTAAAGAATCCTGTAAAGTCTGTTGAACGATATTTTAGTTCTTCTGGCTGCTCAATTTCTATGGATGCAGGCATGTAGTCAAAGCAAAAGTACACAAGGGCTTCTGCTGTTTTTGCCATAAATTCAATATCTGCAAAGGTTGACCATAGTTTGCGTTCTTCTTTTGGCTCTTCATATTTTACATTGACGAGTTTGATATTCTTGCTTTCTTTCATTTTTTCAACATAGGACCGGATGGTTTCTGCCACGTATTCTTTTGGAGCTCCAACTATCTCTACAATAGCCCTACACTGAAGATATCCTTCATCTAAGAGGTCTATAACTTCTTGCTTGCTTGTTTCTTCCATAGTCTGCGCAGTGAAGTGGTTATTTTTAAATATTATGCTGCTGTGAACTGGGTGTTTATAAGGCAACGGTCCAGATGAGGCACAGTGCAAGGACAACGAGGGCAGCTATGATTACATAGGGTAGTGCGTGTAATGGTTCAAATGAGTCTTTCCAGGTTGTAGTGGGGGTGCCGGTGTGATCCAAGGGGATAGTGCGTTGAGTAAACTGTTTGATTTCTGGTTTAAGCTTGTTAGTTTCTTTGGTTGATTCTTCCATTTGTTGAGGGTCTTGTAAAAAGATAAGGTCTTGTGTAAGATCTGTTGTTGACTTTTGTGCATCTTTTCGTATTTTAACCTTGAGTTTGTATGTTCCAGGAGTGAGGTTAGCTGTGTTGTATAAGATAATTTTTTTTGTTTTGTGTGCACCAAGTACAAAACGTTGTTTATTGCTTTCTCTTGTTCCAGAGTAGGTTTTTGATCCTCTGTACACGTAACTCCACACTTCAAATGCATGAGCTGCATTGTTGTTTTGCAGTGTAAGGGTGGTGTTTACCAAAGAAGTGTTGTTAACAATAAGAGTCATAATTGAATCTTTAAGATCATAACTAATTGGCGTATTTATTTTTGGCACAGAGGGTGTATTCTTGGTTGTGTATGTAGACTTGGTTGAGGATGATATGGAGGTACGAGATGAAGCATGTGTAAAGATTACCGAGGGATTACGTACCACAACTAATTTTTCTGCGTATACATCACATCCATCAGAGATTGCTCGTGCTTTTATAACAAGGGCTTGCTCAGGCAAATTGATGCTTGGTGTGTATGATTTTTGTTTGGTGTTGTGTGTTGTTCGTTGTTTGCGAATTGTGCTGCCAGAGAGGTCGTCAACCCAGTAAGTAATATTAAATGCAAGAGGTTCTTGTGAAAAAGTCAGATTGTACTGTATTCTTTCCTTGTTTGCGTATACTAGTTTAGGGGTTGCAACAGAAAATTCTGGGCACGTTATGTTCAGAGTGGTTGTAGTAAGGTTAGAAGTGATTGTTTGATTAGTAACTGTTCGATTCTCAAGAAATACAGGATTTTTTCTGCCAGGAGTCCCCCCGATCACCTTGCCTGGAACATAGGTGGTATTGCGCAAAACAAGGCTAAGCCCTTCAAGAGTTTGGTTGTAAGACATGTTTGCCATGACACTGCCATTGGGTGCATGTAAAGTGATAGTGTCATGAGTATTATGCAGATTGTTTCCAATGCTTGCTCCTGCACTATACACCGTTGCATTAATGCCAGTGTAATTAAAGCCTTCTTCCACAATGAGAATAAAGCTGGAATTAAAAGGCTGCAGCAGGGTAAGTGTGTCAGAAGACGTGGTGTCAGCAATAAGCCACCCGGTGAGGTTGGACTGCCCTGCTGCAGCGAGTTCTATGAATTCCTGGTTGTTATCTGAACCAAGAGGGTTGTACAACACTTCTGTGATGGTAAGTGCAATAAGTGGTTCTGAGCAAAGAACCATACAAAGACAGATAATCATTAGTTTTGTTGTAGTGGAAATGCTTTTTTTCATAAGAACAAGGTTGTTTTTATCCTTAATATGCGCTTCTTACAAAAATCCCAAAATATTTTTGCAGTGTTGAAAATGTTTCGGCTAGAGGTGAAAAACCAATAGAAGACAAGGTTTACGAATGAAAATCTTTCGACAACACCGAAACACAAAAAGGCATTCACCACTTTTAGATATATACAAACCTTTTAATACTCACAAAGGTAGTTTCTCTATAAAAAAGGGGTGAAAAAAAGTTTGGGACTCTTTGATTTTTTGAAAAAGAAGAAGAAAGTAGAGCCAGCTCCTTCTCCAGGCGCAGCACTAAATATACCCCCGCTTACAAAAGCTGCGGACTTACAGGGAAATCAACCAGCTGCAAAACCATTACCTCCCCTACCAGATATTGAAGGGAAAATAAGTGCAACAGAAAAATTACCACCTTTGGAAATACCTGAGGCATCAGGCAAACCAGCAAAGGAAGAAAAGCCAACAGAACTCCCACCAATGCCACCACTTGACCTACCTCCTGTTCCTGATAAACCACAGGCAAAACAAAGCCCCTTAGGTGACGTGCCTGATATGCCAGTTTTCCCTGACATGCCTAAAGAAGAGCCAGTCAAAACAGACTTGAGGCAAGAAATCCCAACAGAACTACCACCCATTGACACAGGAGACGAATTATTTCCCGAACCATTACCAAAAACTGCATGGCCTGCTGCCGCACCTGAACAAGAAACAGCTGACAAAGGAGCACCCTATGTAAGTGATGCACAATTCAAACAAATAATGCATGAATTAGGCAATGTGCAAGACATTGTGAGAAAACATAGCAAAGTAGACAAGTTTAATGCAGTCAAAACAAAAGAAGATTCTCATTTAAATCAAATGCGACGAGCCCTTGAAAGTATTCAGCGAAAGCTGATGTATGTTGACAAGGAAATGTTTGAAGGATCGTCGGAGGCATAACAATGAACAAACCACTTTTTATCAAAATAAACGAATACAAAGACATTAAAGATATTATTGGACTTATCAAGACAAAAGTGAGTGATGTAAAAAAAACACTGTATGATATTGATAGTCTGAAAAAACAAGAGGAAGAAGAACTTTCCAAGTGGCACAGTCAAGTAAATGATGTTGAAAAAAAGATCGACTTCATAAGCCAAACAATGGAACAGTCACAACAATAAAACAATGACAGATGAACATGTTATTTTTACCAAAGTAGATCGCCCAGGAGATTTCAGAAGGGCAGAGCTTGAATCGCTCAAAGAAGTAATCCATGTACTACAAAGTTTTGAACGCTTAAAAAAAATCAGGACTGACAAAGCAGAAAAGAGCATCCTCCTTGCAAAGCAAATGAAAGAATTAGGCGCACTTATTTCTAAGGCAAAAGGATTATATCCGAACATGCCAGGGCCAGGGAAAAAAGCAGCTAAGAAGAAAAAGCCAAAAAAAGCTAAGAAAGGGAAAAAAGAAAAACAGCAAAAATTAGTAGAACCAAAAGGTCTTGATGCCCTGGAAAAGCAACTTAAAGATATCCAAGGCAAGCTAGATGTTATTTCTTAAGAAAAAAAAGAAATAAAAAAAGAAAAGTAAATTCTAAACAAGTATGCCTGCAAGTCTCATAAAGCCGTCAAAGTAAAATACTTTAGCAGCTGTAGTGTATACTGCAAGAAGAATTGCCATATAGACCATAGTCAGACCAATCATCATGGTTACTGCGTCTATGTCGTACAGTTCCATGCCAAGTTTGAACAATAGCGCTTGACTAAGTACTATCACAAACACCATCAACAATCCCATAAGTACTGGGCCAGCGTATGGTATCAAACCAAGAAGGCTTGCCACCATGAATCCAACTGATCCAACAAACATAGGATATGTTACAAGTGTAAGTGCGTCAGTGTAGCCACCTTTCTCTGTTAGGATTCGCATAGTTATCCAAAAGAAAAGAGCCATAACCAGAGTACCGATCAGGCTACTGACTAAAGTTAGCAAAGCAAACAATACAATCTTTACTGCAAGACTTTTTGTTAAAACCAGAGTGCTAATAAAACCAGCAACTGAGGCCAACAACAAGAGTAAAAACGTATAGGCAAAATTCTTGTTTCGTTTTGCGTGTGTTATCGCCTTTAGAGGCGAAAAAAACAAGTCAATCATATACCCGTCCTCCGTGTGTTTCTATCTAAACGCCTCTATGATAGCTAGTTGGGGCTAATTATATAAACGTATCGCAAAGCTTTAAAGCCAAAAAAGTGCTAAAAACATTTTAGCAAGATTCTAGAATTTTAGACAAACTGTCTAAAAAAATAGAAATATTTATATAGGTGAAAGAGTTACAAACAATTACTCATCTAACGGGAGCTTGAGGTAGTTAGTATGAGTGATGAAATACATCCAGGATGTCGCGCAATGCTCGAACGTTTGTTTGCACGAAAAACAATAGGTGGAAAACACCCACCTGAAGATTATATTTTAAGATGTTTACAGCTTTACCCACCAAGAGAACGAAAAGCAGCCCTCAAAGACTGGGAGAAATGTAAAAAACAAGGTCTTGTGCTAACAAAACAAAAACCAACACGACTTCATGTGTCATTAAATCCGAAAAAAATACTTGAAGTAAAAAAACTAACAAGGAAACAAAATGAAAAACCCCCCCACTTGATCCAGGAGCTTTTTGTGAAGCATTTGGAGCAACACCACGAAATAAAATACTTGAGGTGTTCCTCGAACTACGTGCAATAGACATAAGCATTGGTGGCGTTATTGAGGACACCGGGCTTACTCGAGCAACCACTTATAATATTTGTAATGAGCTTCTTGCTACAGGATTTCTTAAACCAACTCGAAAAGTAGCAGGTACACAACTCTATAAGCTTGATGACACAAAAAAAGAAGTAAGAACGCTCCTTAAAGTATTTGATATGATATTAGATCAAATCGCAGAGGAATACCGAGAAGAACCAATCAAGAAAAAAGCAACTAAAAAGGAAGTACTAGTACAACACTAATCCTACGGCAAGATTTATAAGCCAGTACCATCCCCCATGAGTCCATGCGGGGATAGCGAAGTGGTCAAACGCGCTGGACTCAAAACATTTGAGTGATGAGGCACAATGCCAATGACTGACTATTTCCTTGCTGAGGAATCCAGTCCTTAGTGGTTCAGGAGTTCGAATCTCCTTCCCCGCACTCATTATCTTTCTGAGGTATCGAACAAAGTGAGATACCTCCTGCATAACTGGGTTGATAAGGGGCGTAGCATCCCTTATGTTTGTAAATCTCCTTCCCCTCATATTTTTTATTTCTAAAACTGGTTAGGTAAAGTTGTAATCTGACTTTTTGTAGGTGGACTAGGATCAACAAATTCTGCAAAATCAAAGAGGATTTCAACTGCACAGATTTTGCAGCCATAGGCTGTTAAATCCAGGCCGGGACCCGGCCTGGTTAACCCTGTGCAATGTCAGATAAGATTATGAAAAAGCCTAGGCTTATACTAATTTGTCAAATAACCCAGAAAGAAATCTATAAGTTAATTACCCTGATAACTACCAACATAAGATCCCATTCCTAAAAATCAAGAAGTATAACGCGCTCCTGTACTAACAGCAGGCAGTGTAAAACCAGTACCAGAGCCTCCTTCAGTACGAGGTACAAACTGAGCATTTAGATGTAAAAGAATTGCTTTTTGTTGATCACGATCATAGTGTGGTTGACCCTCTTCTATTGTTGCATGAATGCCGTACTGCTCTGCAAGAGTTTGCATAAGCGCTGCTTCATTTTCCTTGGGAAGCCTCAAGGTTGGTCGACCACCGATTCGTTCAGGAACAAGAAGACCTTCAAGGAAATTAGCTGCAAGAACAGTACCTTTAGCTTTTGTCACAGGTTTAAGTCGAGCTTCAATTGTACTGCAATGACGTCGCGTAACACTCGCCTCAACAATAATAGGAGGGATTGCATCCGAAGAAACACTATATGCTCTGCCTCGTATTGCTTGAAAAGTGCGGTATTCATCTGCGTCATGTACTGTCCGTAATCTTGCAAGAGTATTATCTCCCAAAAAACCAATGTCTAAATGGGTACCAATAGCACTTGCGGGAACATACCTGGACGCACTAGCGTGACGAGTCCAAGCAAAATAAGGAAAAACAGGATTTCTTCCAAACAACAAACCACGAGGAAGATCATGCGCTGTAAGAATACGATCAGAAACATAGACATCCTTATCCAGTTCAAAAGATAGCTTTACCCCACCATTTCTCTTAACACCCTTACTCATACTAAAGGGGAAAAAAAGATGCTTTATAAATTTTTATGGACTTCCATGCCGAGAAGTGTGTGTAGAAGCAATGCTTACCTCAGTTGCTGTGTATGAAGAACTACATCCCACTGGCTCGTTGCGTGGCTCATAAACCCCACCTAATGCTCTCAAGATCTTTTTTTGTCGTTTAAGAGAATAAGCTGGGTTGCCCTGACTGTCTTCAGTGTCTGTTGGGTATTGTCTGAGTAATCTCCGAGTGAATTCTTTAAGCCTGCTTTGATCAATACGAACAGACGGCTCCACACCTTCCCTTCTTGGCAAAAGGAGCCCATGCGCAAAATTACCAGGGAGTAAGTTATCATCAGCATGCCCCATCCCACCATACTTTCTCTCTGCAGCTTGGACCAGTTCTCGCGTAAGTTCTGCCGTGTGTACTATTTCAGGAGCATCCATGCACCTTCTTCTTCCTTGTTTCTTGAGTACTTCATATGATGTAAAGGCTCCTGATTTACTTCCCAGTAATTCTTGGATTTTTTTGAGATATGGAGGGCTAAGAAATTTAAGGTCAAGATGTGCTTCTAGTGAACTTTTTGGAACATAAAACATGCTGTTAATAGTCCACCTAAAATAAGAAAAAACAGGGTCATCTTTAATCAATCCAAAATTTATGCCTGCAAGTGCCATTCGTTTAGAGGTGGTAAATGTCTCTTCAGCATCTTCTATATCAAATACTAATTTGACTAAACCTGTATCCCCATTACCCTTACCCATCCCCACCAAGAATAAGAGGTCCTATTTAAAATTGATGAAACCAAACACTTATATAGCTCAACACATACATACAAGTACATGATAGAAATATGCACTCTTGGTGGCTATAGTGAAGTTGGAAAAAACTGCACAGCAATCAGAGTTGATGATGAAGTAGTTATTCTTGACATGGGAGTGCAACTTGACAAGTACATTAAGTTTAGTGAAGACCAAGAAGATGTCTCCCTGCTTTCTCCCAGAACATTAATGCAGGCAGGTGCAATTCCCAACGTGAACAAAATCAAGGAATGGCAAAAGGATGTTATTGCAATTGTTCCAAGCCATGCTCACCTTGACCATATTGGAGCAATTCCTTTTCTTGCTGATCGTTTTGACGCTGAGATTGTCTGCACACCATATACTAAAGCGCTCATAAAAGCTATTGCTCGAGATAACAATTTCAAGATTGCTAATGACATAATTAGTATCAACCCTAATGGCAAATATCGTCTGTCTGAAAATATTGTCTTGGAATTTGTTAATGTTACCCACTCAACAGCCCAATGTGCAATTGTTGTACTGCATACAGTATATGGTAAAGTTGTGTACACTAATGATTTTAAGTTTGATTTAACTCCAACACTTGGAAAAAAGACCAACATGAAACGATTGGAAGAGCTTGGAGAGGAGGGTGTTGCTTGCCTAATTATGGATGCACTGTACGCACGGGCAGACACTAAAACACCGTCGGAAGCAGTGGCTAAGGAACTTTTACGTGAAGTCATGCTTGGCACGGAAAGTGAAGACAAAGCAATTATTGTCACGACGTTTTCTTCTCAGCTGGCACGGCTCAAGTCTATTATAGAATTTGGCAAACAGTTAAATCGAAAAGTGGTGTTTCTTGGCCGCTCTTTAAGTAGGTATGTTCGAGCTGGGGAAAGCGTGGGCATTATTGATTTCAGTAGTAAGGTAAAACTGATCAGGTACCGGGATCGTATGAAAAAGATGCTGCGAAAAATTCAGAAGAACAAAGGCAAGTATGTTATTGTATGTACTGGCCATCAAGGAGAACCCAAAGCAGTCTTGTCTAAAATTGTTGATAAAGTACTGCCATTTAAGCTTGTAAAAGATGACTTGCTTATTTTCTCATGTAAAACTATTCCTGCACCAGTAAACATCAAGAATCGCTCTCGGCTAGAAGGAAAACTCAAAAAACGTGGTGTACGAATTTTCAAAGATGTACACGTGTCTGGACATGGTAGTCGTGAAGATCACAGAGATCTTATCAATGCTCTTAGGCCAAAGCACATTATCCCCAGCCATGGTCCAAAAGAGTTTGTCAAACCAACTGTTGAACTGGTAAAAGAAATGGATGTGAAAAGTAAGGTCCATCTTATGGAAGATGGTAAGCGACTACGCATTTAATTCTCTCACACATTTGATAAAACTTTATATAGCCTCTCTTCTGCCAGTCAGTGTATGGCAATTGGCTTTATCACGTATGGAACGTACAGAACTGAAAAAGTAGATGGCAAAGAAGTTACAAAAGTCTACTTGTTTGGCCGGCTTAAGAATGGCGAGAGTTTCTTAGTAATAAAAAAGGCAGATCCTTATTTTTACATTAAACAAGCTGATAGTGACAAGGCTAAAAAAGTGAAAACACCTATCTCTTTTGAAATAAAGAATAGTAGTATGAAGAATTTTGAGGGTGACCCTGTTGCAAAGGTTATTGTACCCTCACCAAAATATGTAAAACCACTCAGAGAAGAATTTAGCAAAAATAACATTACCTATTACGAAGCTGATATTCGTTTTGTAACCCGTGTTCTGATAGATAGTGGAGTTCATGGCATTGTTGAAATAGAGGGAGACCATAGAAAAGCAGATGAGAAAAAAGAGTTTGTTGATCGAGTGTATGAAGAACCCAAACTGTGTGCACCTAAAAAAGGAACCCCACCTCCTGAACTTAACGTGCTTTCATTTGACATTGAAACCACACCTGATGGTACCAAGCTCCATTGCTTGTCTATCTACAGCAAGTACAAAGGAAAAGAAACAAAAAAAGCATGGATTATCAAAAAGCAAGCAAAAAAAGCAATAACCCTACAGAACGAAGCAGAATTATGTGAAGTATTTGCTCGCACCATCCGAGAACTTGATCCTGACATTATTACTGGCTGGAACCTTATTGACTTTGACCTTGCGCTTCTTCGGACTAAATTTAAGAAGTTTAAAATTCCTATGAAGATGGGAAGAAATGATTGGGAGTGTACACTTCGTGTGCAAGAATCATACTTTGCTGATTCCAAGGCTGACTTTCCTGGTAGACAAGTGCTTGATGGTATTCACCTACTTAAAGGTGCATTTATCAAATTACCCAATTACAAATTAAACACTGCTGCCAAAGAATTTGCAGGCAAAGAAAAACTTGTTAGTGGACCAGATAGGTATGAAGAATTACAAAAGTATTATGACACTAACCCTGACAAGCTTATTGAGTACAACTTGCTTGACGCAGAGCTGGTAATTGACATTCTTGAAAAGTCTGATGTGTTGAATCTTGCTGTGCAACGTTCTATGCTTGCTGGCATGTTTCTTGACAGGGTAAATTCTAGTGTCGCCTCTTTGGATTTTGTTTACATTACCAAGGCTATGAAAAAAGGCCTTGTTGTGAGCACAAGTGATTATGGTGAGCGTGACGAGCGTATAAAAGGAGGGTTTGTTATGCAGTCAAAGCCAGGTATTTACAAGAATATTCTGGTGCTTGATTTCAAAAGCCTGTATCCCAGCATTATTAAAACGTTCCATATTGACCCATATAATTTTGTGCGAAAAAAAGATGCAGGCAAATACAAAAAAGGTGAGTTGATTACAGCACCAAACGGTGCGCACTTCAAAAACAAACAAGGCATTCTTGGTGAAATCTTAGATGAACTGTGGAAACAGCGAGATGAAGCAAAGAAGAAAAAGAATGATCTTGCAAGCTACGCTATTAAGATCCTTATGAATTCCATGTTTGGTGTGCTTGCAAACCCCTCATGCAGGTTTTACAATCTTGACATTGCAAATGGAATCACCCACTTTGGACAGCATTTGAATAAGTTGACCACTAAAAAGATCGAAGAAAAAGGGTATGAAGTTATCTATGGGGATACAGATAGTGTTTTTGTTAATCCAAAAGAGGATGATCCAAAAAAAGCTGAGAAAATTGGCTTAGAGCTGCAGAAGTACATCAACTCTTTTTACAAGAAGCATGTTAAAGACGAGCATGGCACAACTAATTACCTTGAGTTAGAGTTTGAAAAGAATTACCTCAAATTTCTGATGCCGCATGTGCGTGGAAGCAAGGTTGGTGCAAAAAAGCGGTATGCTGGCCTAATAAAAAAAGATGGCAAGGATGAAATCAAGTTTGTTGGCTTGGAATTTGTTCGTAGGGATTGGACTGATGCTGCAAAAAAGTTCCAGAAAGAACTCTACGAGCAAATATTTCATGAAAAAGACCCTACTGAGTATGTTAAGGAGTTTGCAAAGAAACTCAAAGCAGGAGAGTTGGATGAATTATTAGTGTATCGAAAGGCGCTTCGAAAAAATGCAGATGAGTATGTGAAAACAACACCACCACATGTTAAGGCTGCTCGAAAACTTGGCATGAAAGGCTATGGTATGGTTGAATATGTTATGACAACAGATGGCCCTGAGCCAATTCAAAAAATAAAAAATAAGATGGACTATGATCATTATATTGAAAAACAGATTAAGCCTATTGCTGACAGCATTCTTGGGTTTTATGACACAAGCTTTGATGATCTGATGAGTGGGGATCAGAAGAAGCTGTTTGATTTCTGACTAAGTACAGGGGTATTATATCCTACACTCGCACAAACTTTAAAAACAGGCACACATCTGCAATGTTCATACACAATGGGGGTGTAGAATGAAACTAACACTTGCAGATCCAAAATATCTCAAAGACAGTATTGCCATTATTTCTGAACTAGTAAATGAAGCATCATTTAAGGTAACACCAGAATCTATTGAAATGGTTGCCATGGACCCAGCTAATGTTGCCATGGTTATTTTCAAGCTACTTTCAAGCTCATTCACTGAATATGATGTTGATCAGAAGGTAGAACTGGCAATTAACTTGAACAACCTCAAGCAGATTCTACGGCGAGCTGCTGGCACTGACACACTAACTCTTGAAACAGATGAGAACAAGCTTAAAATTACTATTCGTGGTAAAACAACACGAACATTCTCATTGCCAATTATTGACTTTGATGAAAAAGAACAGAAAGTTCCAGAACTTAACTTTGGAACAACCATCAAGACACACGCTAAAATTTTGAATGAGGCAATTGATGATGTAGACATTGTTGGTGAAAGTGTAAGCTTCACTGCTGACAATGGTGTGTTAAGTGTAAGTGCTGAAGGAGACCTGAGCAAGGCTCACATTGAAATCAAGCATGATGACACTACACAAATTAACCTGCATGAAACAGGACCGTTCAAGGCAAAGTATTCTATTGAGTATCTTAAGAAAATGATCCTGGGTGCTAAGCTGTCTGAAGAGGTTGTGGTGCAGTTCAACAAAGACTACCCACTGCGGCTTGACTTTAAGGATGTTGACAAAGTTGCACTCTCATTTATTCTTGCACCTCGTGTTGAGAATGATTAATAGCTTAGTCTGGAAACCCTAAAGCCAGTATAAACTTTGGGGTCTTTTTGTTGTTTTTAGTCGACAAATACTAACATATTTATCTTCTAATTCTCCCATTAACCTATAGCAAAACGTTTAGTCTTTATAAAGACATTGTTCTCAACTCTAGTTTCCACGCTAAATTTACATTCTGGCAGATGTTTGATAAAATAATATAAAGAAAGAAACAGATATTCGATTATTAGATAAGAAATTGGCATTATTGCCTTGTTTTAGATGAATTAAGTCTGCCTCTAAGCGATTGAGGTTCATAGAGTAAAGAGATGCTCTGTGATATAAAAAAATTTGGAGGTAGAACGAAGAATGCAGATAATAACATCTGATGATCTCACTAAAGAGTTTGAGGTCCAGACAATAAAATGCAGAAAACTTGGAAATCAGCATACTTTCTATGTTCCAACGATCAATGCAAGTAACTTCTTTGGGAATGGCTTAGAGGTATTTCCGATGAGGTATAGGGATGAGCAGGAGCAGTTAGGTTTGGCTTTTTTTCTTGATATGCCCAAGGATTACTTCTATAAGCCATACAAAGTCTATAAGCTGAAAAGGCCTTATAAGCTTGCAGATGGCTCTGAGAAAGTAACGCATAGCTTCTATGTGCCTATTCCTTCTCAGATGATTGTTGATCTTGGAATTGGGAAAGGAATTCCTAAGCTGATTTCTATGAAAGGTGGCTATATGCCAAACGGTCAGAAAGTAATTCTGATCCAAAAGAGGCGAGGTCCTACTAACTAAAAAAGGTGAAAAAAATGGCTGAAGAAATATCAATAACATTTACAAGAGAAGAGTGGAATGCAATGAGAATCCTTGTGAGAAATCATATGCAAGGAACTAATATTGAAGATTTGCAAGAGAAACGTTTGAAACTGAAAAATTTGCTTGCTTCTTATGAACGTGATAAAAACATGTTGGATAGAGAAGAGATCATGAGCAAAGCTTACAATTCGATTCTTGACAAGATTGAAGCAAAGTAATAGGTGGATAGGATGCAAGGTCGGAAGGTTAAAGTTTATTTTGATGATGGAGAAAAGATTTCCTGGAGGGAAGGTAGTGTAACTTCAGAAGATCAACACTCTGTCACTCTTGATCATAAGCACATCATTCCACGAGGCAGGATAGTAAGGATGGAGGTAGTGGACAGTGGAAGTAACTACTGAAGTTTCTAGTAGACTTATGAAGCTCGCCAACAAGTTTGGTGATTTTAAAGTTGCATGGGGTTATGCTCGAGGGGATGACAAAAAGTTTAGCAAACACCAGAATGTTGTTAAGTTGTGTGAATCAGATAAGGGAATCCAGTTTTTGAATAAAGCTAACTGCAGACAAGTCTTGCCTTGCGAGATCATTCTTGACATGGATGAGAATATTTCAGAGGAACGTTTGAATAAGATTTTTGTACAGATGATAGAGGATATCGCTATCCAACAAAATAGCCATTCCAAAGGCTAGATTGATTCTCGACGGTCTTTATATAGCTACTTAGACATCTATACTACAATAAACAAATAAGCAGAGGTGCTATACTATGACAACAAGAAAACCAAACAAAAACTCGTTTTACCAGTTAGCGAAAAGAGTGCTATCTGAACAGAAAAAGCCAATGCATTATGTAGAGTTGACAAAGGAAATAATGAAAATAAAAGAGAGCAAGGGAAAAACACCAGAGAGAACAGTCATTGCTGTCATCCAAAGAGACAAGCATAATGTGTTTGTCAGGATGGGTGATGGAGTGTTTGGATTAAGCTCGTTTAAAGAAGTTACAAAGTAAAGTCATGGTTTGAAAGCGTGGCTCGTAATTTCAAGGTTGCAGCTCTGATGCTTCTTGCACCATGCCTCGCATTTATCTGCCCAGGATTTCTCTTTGTACCAAAGCTTGCATTCCTCACATTGATATTTGTTTTCTTTTTCTAAAACCATTTTGCACCTTAGCCAAATGTTAGCACCTTATCAGATTCCTCGACCATCTTCAATAGGTCCTGCATTGTTGATATTGGGCAGACATTGCTTCCACCTTTGTGCCTGGACTTCAGGCATTTTCCACAGGCCAATATTTGGCCTTTATTCTGCATGAATGAATCTGTCTGCTCTTTGACATTGTATTTCTCATCATTGTTCTCTTCAATTTCTACTCCTTTGTTCATAAGAAATGCCTTGACTTGGTGGTTTGCTTTTAATGCTGTTACTCCAAATCTGAATGCGTTCCAGACAACCTCTGGCTCATTTGTTCCGATAACTATTCCTATTTTCATGCTTTTCACCTGATGAGTTCTTTTCTCATTTCTTCATACTGTTTTTTGGATATTTCTCCCTTGGCATATCTTGTCTTGAGTATCTCCATTGCGTTTTCTCCTTTGTTTTGCGTGTTTGGTTGTGCAGCTTTAATCAATGCATACACAAGCCAGATGATGACTCCCCAGAACAGAATCATGAACAGAAAGCCGAATCCCATTCCAAAGCCCATCATTCCACATCCGCCCATTCCAAAACTGCCAAAAAGGAATAATACTGCTACCGCAACAAATATCCAAATCCACACGTTCTTGTTTTCTTCCATGATCTTCACCTCTACTTTTGCATTTTTTCAGTAAGGACTTCTCTTAAAATATCAAATGCCTTGATGATCTTTGGGTAAGCTATCCTGTAATGGATGTTCTTGCCATCTCTTCTTGAAGCAACTATTCCTTTGCTTTTCATGATTGCCAGATGCTGTGAGATGTTAGCCTGGCTCAGCTTCGTTTTTTCCATTAGGGCAGTCACAGTCATTTCCTCTTCTCTGAGAAGATTAAGAATCTCAAGTCTTGTCGGGTTTGAGAATACTTTACACATCTCAGCGTGCATCTCATAAAGCTCTTTCATATAAACACATTAGAATATGCTAATATATAAGAATGTTTCGGTAAAATTATGCAAATCGTATAAATACATGTTGCTTGATCATCTACTTTTCAGAATTCTACACTGATCTTATAGACGATACTCTTGCTCTGATCTCTGTTATCTCTTTTTGATCAAGGATGATGTTCTTACACTTGACTAGAAATGCTGGTGTCTTCTTCATGATAAGATCATAGTTTTGGTTAGGAACTTCTCTGTTCACATAATATTGAGAGTCGATTCTTGCTGAGAATGCTTTGTCTATCAATTCAAAGTCCTCATCAGTGAAGTGACTTTTGAGAAATCTCTTAGTGAATTCAATTGTGCATGAATGAATCTCGCACTTAATTCCTATCTTCATTAACAACGAGTAGATTCCATGATAGATTGTATAATATGCAGTGGTCAATTGCCAATCTCTGACTTTTGAAGTTCTTAGTGTTTCTAATGACCCTTCTGCTTTTATGAGATGAGCATCTCTAAGATTATCACTTGACTCAACAAGCCCTATGCCTTTCTTTTGGTTTAAGCACCATTTTATTTGATCCATTTTACAACCCTCCGAACAAACCCTTCTGCATCTTTTATGATCGTATGGTTTCCTACAACTTCTTTAAGCAAGATGTCATCATGCAGTTCCTTTCCAAATATTTTCATAGGATAACTTTTGATGTTTATATCGATTCCGTACTTTTTTCCAACCTCTTTGATCTTGTCTTCGTCATACTTGCCCACTATGAACAAGTCAAGATCTGAATCCTCTTTTTGTATTCCTTTAGCATAGCTTCCAAAGACAATAACAATTCCTTGCATGAATTCATCTGCCTTTTCAAGTATTTCTTTGATCAAATGATTCTTTTCTAGAAATTGTATCTTTTTGTACTGTTCTGTTAAAAGAAAAAACTCCCTTGAAAGGGTTGAGTTCTTTATAGCATACGTCTTTATCTTGCCTTTAGTCTTTGAGACCAAGATTCCTTTCTTCTCAAGCTTAGCAAGCGTTACAAGAGCGGTTCTTGAGCTCACCTTAAGGAGTTTCTCAACTTCTCGGATATAGTACTCTTTATCGTAGCCCTTTGTAAATGGGCTTAGTATCCTCAAATCCGTATCGTTTACTTTTATAACCATATGAGTACATAAGTAAACAGTATTATTTAAATGTTTTGGTTTTGGCGATCTAATCAGTTATTTCCAATAACTTTATATCCCACATGTGCACACATGTATTATAAGATGCCTAGACCAAAGAATCCGAACAAGCGAAACGTTACTCTCATGGTAGATGGTGAGCTTTACGATACTTACAGAGAGCTCTGTAAAAAAGAAGGATGGCTTGTATCAAGGCAGTTTGAGAAGCTTATGGAAGAGCACATAGAGCAAAATAAGGTTGCTAAAGATGGAAGGAACTCAGAGACAACTTAAACCAAAAGAACTGGCTAGAAAGCATATTGATAAACACTTAGAGAGAACAGGCTGGAAATTATTAAAGCAAGGTGCAAAAGTCCCAAGCAAAGAAGTTATGCACTGCCAGAGTTAAAAGTCAAAGGGAAGTTTGCCGATTACGCTCTTTATATTAATGGTGAAGTCTGGGCTATTTGCGAAGCAAAAAAAGAAGGAGATGAGAGTCTTGAACATGCTCTTGTGCAAGCTGTCGAAAGATATGCCAAACCTTTGAAAGTAAAATATATTTATGCTGCAAATACAAAACTTGATCGATGGGGAAATACAGTCATCAATTTAATTTTTAGAGATTTACGAGTAAAAGATTCTAAGTCAAGAGAAATATATTCTTTTCATACCACAAGAGTTCTGCATCTGATAAAACTTTAACTCCTTGTTTTTCCAATCTTTCTCTTGGCCTGTTTTCTAATGATATATCTTTAATGCGCATTAATATTGGTTATTTTATGCTTTTAAATAAAGGTTTCTAAGATTGCTCCGTAAGATTTTCAATATACTTGAAAGCAGGTATGGTTCTACCTGATGTGAGGTAAATGAAATACTTAATTTACATCCCACATCTCAATAACATTGTCAACAAGCTTGTCAAAAAATGTTTCTTGGTAAGTTATTAGCAATTTGATGATTTCGTTCTTATCTATGAGAATATTGTAGAATTTCTTTCTTCCATCCTTTACATAACCAATAATGTTTTTTTGTTCAAGTTTATTCAAATGCCATGTGATCGTTGAAGGTGATACTTTTACAAATTGCACTATTTGCTCATGGTTGCATTTCTCATTTGTAAGCAGACAAATTAGTATTCTTCTTATGCTCTTTTGCCTTAAAAAACTGATAAGTTTTTTGTTTTCTGATTGGAATCCTTTTGTGAAATATCTTGTGTTATTTCCGTCTTTTCGTTCTTCTATTAATCCTTTCTTTGACAAATAATTCAAGTGATATGTAACTGACCCTGTCGATAGGTTGCTTTTTCTCTCAATTTCTCTGATGTGGATTCCTGCGAATTTCTTGACTATATCATAAACTTTTTTTCTTGTTTCAAGTTCTAAAACCTTTTTCTCGGTTTCGTCAAAAAATTCATCAGTCATTATTTAAGACCTCATTTTTTGATTATTCCCAGGAAAAAGCTTAATAGTATGAAAAAGTCAGTAATGCTAGCAATGTGATCAACTCCTGGCCATTCTCCAAAGAATATCTCTACTCCCACTAAGAGGCTCTTTGCTGCAAATAACGCAAATGCGGTTCCAACAAAAAGCAGTCTCTTGTTTCTTGTTCTTTTGTAGGATACAAATGTTAAGATAGATAAAGCAGTTGCTAAGAGGCCACTTCCTAGATTAAGTAATTTTTCCAGTTCAAATCCAAATGCTGTGTCTTCTTCTCCATCTTCTGCTAATACAGGCAATGAAAAAGAAACAAGCAACAGCAGGAATATTGTTCCAAGCGAAATATATTTCTTCATAATTATCACTCCTTAACTCCTTCATTAATGTACACTTCAGGCAAAGAAACACCTAAAGCTCCTTCCATGTCAACATCAACAAGTTCAACTGTTTGCTCCAATTCTTCCATTTTGCCAGATGCATATTCGAGTTCTAATGCTGTTCCCTTCACAGCTGTATCTTTGCAATGATAGGTATATGCTTTCTCAGGGAACAAAGGTGATCCATCTTGGTGTTTCACGCAATCATTGAAAGTGCCAAAAGGTGTTTTTACAGTTTCCCCTACACCAACAACCAATGATTCATCTTCTGCCTCTCCAATCAAGTATTCATTCAAGAAAAAGTCTCCTATTTTTGGATTTCCAAGCACCCATTGTCCTGGAAGTGCTCCATCAACTCCACTAAGCCAAGCTCCATCATGATCTACAAGTTCTCCATCTTCGTAATTATCTACATGCTCACCAAAATACCAAACATCTCCTGTAACTTTGTGTTGAGCAAGATAGTCTCTTGTGTCTTCAATGAGTTCTCCATCAATATATACTCTATCCCAGAATACAAGTGTTTCAACACCCATAACTTCTCTTGTCCAACCAGGGACAAGAATTTCAATTCTTTCTAAGCCATCTTCTGTCTCAGCTTCATAAACAAGTTTCTTTCCAATAGGCAGAGCAAAGTAAGGATTATCTATATTAGTTGTAAAGTCTGAGGGATTAACCTGAGGGTTGTAGTTGCTTGTTAATGCTGCTCTTTTTTCTTCTAAAGATAATTCATTAGTTTTTGTTTGTTCCATTTTTTGTGTTAATTCTGTTTGTTGTGTACATCCTGTAAGTATTGTAATAGCGATGATTGCCAATGTGAGTATGAGCATTGTTTGTTTCATTTTTTAGTACCTCCTTTATATATGAGAGAATTAGATGATTTATAAATAGGTTGGTACATTCATAGAAAAATAGAAAGAAAAAAGTAGGATTTAATCATATCCTACAAAGTTAAAGTCTTCATCTAACTGCACATCAATTTCCCTTCCGTTGTACCTGATTTCAACTTCATAATAGCTTTCTTCGTCACCAACTTCTGTGTCAGTAACTCTTGCGTCACATGAAGAGTCTCCTTTACATACAACTTCTAATGCAGCAGCTTTTGCTCTGTCAAGAGCAGATCCTGTGATTGGAACATCTGGCCCTTCATCTTCTTCAGTTTCATATTCTTCTTCAACAGATAAAACTTCTCCCGTATTTGCATCAACCCTTACTTCTGTTTCTTTATCCCCTTCTTGTATCTCAACTTCATGCACTGGGTTATCTGCAGTTGCTACTTCAACTTCTTCTACTGTTCCTTGAGGAGCATAGTTTTGTGCAATAACTACTGCTTTCTCTTTGTCAACTGGGAACAATATGTCGATCGGGCTTTTTCCTGTTGTAACTGCCACTACTAACATGCTACTTGAAGCAACCAACATCACCACCAGGAATCCCAACAAAACCTTCAGTCCTGTTTTTTCCATTTTACATTACCTCCGAATCTTTTTGAGGAGGTTCCAAAAATTTTTAATTTTTGATACCTCCATAAATCAATATAATGGTAATAATGCACCTTTATTTAAATATCAAATAGTGCAACAATAGAAGATTAGTGCAACCATCGAATAAAGATTAATCGCAGGAAATTCTTTTACCTGCTAATTCATAATTCATTTTTAACCAGCTAAAGTTTAAACTGTTTGCTTCTTTGCAAAATTCGGAGGGTTCTAAATTGTACTCCACTCCAAGAACTGCTTTGTCTTGTTTGATAAATTCTTTGAATGGTTCACATTCGTTCCATCCAAAGCATTCTTCTACAACTGTAAAATCGTAATAATCAATCAAATCCTTAACTTGTTCTCCATCATTTTTCAGACCAATTGAAAGGTTTCTTTTATGGGCTTCATTAGCAAGCCAAATATTATATTCTATTTGATCTTGATATGTTAATTCAAAGCCAGTATCCTCTTGATATCCATGAATATTGTCTGGTTCGACACCATCGCACTTTTTTTGTTTTGCTAAGTCTAGACGAGAAAGCATGATTTCAGTAAATTTTTCATAGTTGGAAATATCTAACCATTTTTCTCCTGGCCAACCCTCGTAGTCTTTTCCGATTACAGAATCAGGAAAATCATTGGCATCGTCTCTCCATTCTTCCCAGCTTCCTGCTGAGATATAGCAAATAACTTTAATCCCTCTGTCATGAAGTTCATCAATAACTGGTTGCGATGTTTCGAAGAGATCAAGATCATACAAGTCAACCTCATAAGAAGTATCAATATCTCCTTGTAATTGCCACTGCCATGTTATTTTTGGCCTTGGCCTGTACCAATTATTTTGTTCAATTTGTTTCTCGGGTGTTTGTGTTTGATTATTATCTTCAATCTGTTCAGATTCTATTTTCGTTTCTTTACTCTCACTAATATTTGAAATTAATTGATTATCATTACTGTCTGTTGTTTTTATGATTTCTTTATCTTCTGGAAGAATATCTGCCTCTGTATCAGGCGTACTACATCCATTTAATATCAGGGATAAAATACATATGATTAATATTA
>CAYFJX010000005.1:58896-150618 GCA_964343705.1 uncultured Methanosarcinales archaeon | reverse complement strand
TGTTCGTGATGCTCTTGCTCCTGCACCTGGTGATGCTACTGGCCTTGGTTCAAGATCTCCTGCTGCAAGTCTTTCACCCTCTTCTCTTGGAGGTTCAATTGCCCCAACAGCAAGTGCTACATCTTGTGGAAGATCATGACCACCTGGGCTGTCTTCACGAACACTTTTTGCATATAATTGTTCACAACCAATACTTCCTTGGCAAATTTCAGTTTTCATTTTTGCATATCGATCACTAATACACGCACCTGGTGCGCTGTATCCTTTACATCGTTCTCGTTCTTCTGCAAATCGTGTAAAGGCTGTTTCTGCGTTTTTCTTATCAAGTGCTGTTGCTACTCGCGGATCTGCTTTTGGAGCTGCTGCAGCTTTTGCTGCTGCTTCTGGTGGAACACCTGGTTCTCGTTCTGGAATACCAGCTGCTGCTCTTGATTCTTCTCGTAGTGCTGCATCCCCTCGAACATCACCAATGTCTGCACTTGCGTCACCATCTGCATCAACCCGAGGAGCTGGAACATCTGGGTATTCTCCTGTTGGAAGTGGTTCTAGTTTTGCAATTTCTTCACCCATATCTACATCTTCTGGAACATAATGTACTTTACCACCAAAAACTTTAGCTTTACAAGTAGCACCAGGGTTTTGTTTGGTACATGCTGTTCGTGCTGATCCCATTCCAGCAGGTCCAACCGCCACCGCAACCACACGTCTTGGTGGTGCTTCTGCTGCTGGGCCACCTGGTGGAGTACCTGGTGCTCTTTCTTCAAGTCCTGGACCTGCTGCGTCAAATGCTGTTCGTCGAGCATCTCTGCTCGCTCGTCGTGCAGCTAGAGGATCAGCATCACCCAGACCAACTGATTCATCATCTCCTGCACCAATTCGTGGTTCTGGAACATCAGGTCGTGCTGCAGCACCCCTAAGAGGTTCACCGCGGTCTACAAGAATAGTTTCAATAGCTTTTTTCTCTGAGTCACTTAAGCCAGCAGTTCCTAGTTTATCAGTGAGGTCTTTAGTTGATGAGCCCTCATGTCTTTTTGTGTGTGCTTCAACAAGTTTTGCTTCTGCAGCTGGTGCAGGTGGTGGACCCATGTGTTCTTCTGGAGGTGGTGCTCGTTCTGCACGCACATGTGGTGCATCAATACCCACAGATTCATCCCCTTCATCTCCTATCCGTGGAGCTGGAACTGCAAAGCCACCAATGCCTTCGTCTGCTCTCCCTTCCCATTCTGGAGCATCAATGTCAGGTGCAGGTGTAGGTTCTGCTTCTGGTTGTCGTGCTTGTCGTTGTGCTGCTCTAAATTGAGGAATACGTTCTTTGAGAAGACGTTCTCGTTCAGGATCAATTCTTTTATTATCAATAAATATGTGTCCTTGTGCATTTACATTATAGTTTATTTCTTGACCATGTGCATCTGTACCAAAGCTTACTTCCACTCGTCGCTCTTCTGGAGGAGCATCCTGTGGATCATGCTCTTCAAGTGGAGGTCTTGGTCCAGGAGGTTTATCCTCAGCATCACGAGACTCAAGTGGCGCACGTCGAGCTGGAGGAGCATCTTCAGAATCAACTGGTGCTGCTGACTTGGGAACCCATTTTCCATCTCTAAACATATGATCATTAATTTCATCCCCTTCTTTTGGATCTCCAAAACCCATTCTTCTAAAACTTCCTGTAAGACTTTCTTGGTTAGAATCTGCAGCTGGCGGTGCACGAGCTGCTCGTACTTTCTTGAGTTCTTCTTCAATGTAAGGATTATAGCTTGGCCCTCCACGTTTGTGTGCTTTTTTAGAAGCATAAAGTGCATCAGCCAAAAGCTGTTCTTTTTTTGCAGGATCTTTTGTTTGTGATGCTTGTGCATAGAGCTCTCTTCCAATTCGTTGGAGCTCCCCTACATCATCCACTGTCCGAGGATCCCCTATTGCAGCAGGCTTAGGTTTTGCTTTTTTCTTTTTCTTGGCTTTTTTCTTTGCAGGCTCTGGAGCTGGTGCTGCTGCAGGAGGTGGTGCTCCTCGTTGTTCAGGAGGCGCTGTTGACGCCATGTTAGGAATTCCTTTATATGATTCTAAATACCACTCACCATTTTGCCAGACATACACTGAATCAGGATCATTGCCAGGACTAAGCCTTGCACCGTCTCGGGGAGTTCCTTTACCTTGGATTGAAAAGTGTGAATTAAGTTCTCGGTTCATACTAGGTGACAAACCACCTGTGTCTGCTGCAAGTCCAAACAGTGCCTGCTCACCAAATCCTACACGAAGGTATGAAAGTGAGACAAATGAAAAGAGGAGGAGTACAACTACTGCCATAAACATGTACAGTTTCTGGTGTGGTAACACTTTGTGTGAAGGAATATCTGCTTTACGCAATCCTTCATGGTTACGTTGCGTTTTCCGCTTGCGTTTATGTTTTACCATTTTAGTTGAATACATCTACCTCTTCATCTTGTGCCCCTACTTGTGGATCTACACTGCCTTGTGAAATCCTTACAGCAGTGTCTGTCCTACCTGCAATAATATCATCGACTGTACCATGCTTCTCTTGTCGTTCAAGTGCTTGGTCATATCGTGGGTCATCTTTAATTTTCTTAAAGACTCCTTCACACATGTCTGGTGGCATGTCAAACATTCCTTTGACTGTGTCTATGATTGCCTTCACACTGTTGATAACTCGTGTGACTTGGAATGGAATCCAAAGTACGTTACATGCTGCCAAGGCATTGTCTTCTGCAAAATAATTACAATACACTGCGCCTGAAAGTATGAATACTGTTGCTGGACTTTCAAGCAATCCTTTGAGTGTGCTTGCTAGTTGTTTGTGCACATGCGCAAATGGAATTATGTAGAACCATTCGCCAACTTCAATTTTACATTTTTCATAGTGGTATACTTTGTCACAGGTTATTTTTGGCATGCCTGCGCCAACTTGACTGTACAAGCAATCAATGTACTGACATTGGATTACTCGTCGACGTTGCCAGTTGCTGATAATTCCTGGAAGGCACAAGCTTGCATAACTCAGCCATAGGCTTGATTTAGGATTAGCCCAAGCTTGGAAATTAAATTTGAATTTTTTGTCAGGATCAAGAGAGTTTGCTTCCTTAGCTAAGTCACCTAACGTATCTTCTAAGGATGTCATCTTAATACCCAATGCTTTCAGGATTTCCTGACCAGGTGTCCAAGTACAAGTTAGGAAGTTACAGGCACTACCGGCAATGCTTTTTTCAAACCCTCCTGTAAACTCATTGATAGTGCTGCTCACTTTAGTAAGTGCTTGAGATGCTGGTTTAAGGAATGGCCATGCGTTTGCAAGCACAGTCATACCTGCTTGAATTGCTGCAATTGCTGCACTAATTGCAGAAAGTGTATTCAAAATAGTACAGATGCTGTTGAGGAAGTTAAAGACCTTGTCTGCTTTTGGCACCCAGTCTGCCATGTGCACGCCTTCATCCATTTCATGAATAATAGTATCCCAGATAGAGTCACTGATTGATTGTACATTGCCAAGAGGAATGGTAAAGTCCACCATTGTCTTGCTTGGAGCGGAAATACTATTGCCTCGTTTTGATACAACAAGAATTTCACACTGGAATTCTAGTTTGTTTTGTGTTTCTGGCACTTTTCCTGGTCGTAGGCCAAATCGTAGGTGTGCTGTGTCTGTGTTTCGTGTGCTAAACATTATTTTTGTTTTTGTTTGATCAAATAAGCCACCTTCAAAGTCTGCTCCTGAGCAGCTTGCAACGTCAACACTTGCTGGTTCATACCCTGTTTCTTCTGCTTCAATATCAAGTTCAAAGAAGACAGGCAGTGAGCGTACTTCTAATCCTTTAGCATCAACAACTGGTGAGGTCATGATTGCAGTAATTGCGTACTCTGAGGGTGTAAGACCTTCTTGTGCTACACCACTTTGCCAATCACTTGGGTGAATTTCGTGCTCATTTCCAAGTCGGTCTGTGTAGACCATGTAAAAGTCATTTACATTAAGTTGTTGAGAATTACCATTTGCATCAACAAGTTTGTTTCCAGCAATGTCAGTGCTGCCAGTAAAGGTTGCTTGTAACTTTCCTGGTTTTTTTACATTGGTTACTTCCCAGTCACACTGCCATAAGTCTTTAGTATCTTGTGATGCCATGCCAGTGACTGCTACAATGTTTCCTGTTATGCCATCTGGTCGCGCGAGTACTTCAAGGGATCCAGGAATTTGCTGATCCACCATAAAGTTTACTGTTCCAGGTGTGTTAAACACATGAGTATACTCACTGCCTGGTGCTATTGCTCCTGATTGGAAGCTTCGATCTGTTGCGTCAACAGTATGAGCTTGTTGTCCCTTGTTTGACCATGCAACTGTATCTCCGACATAGACAGGTCCTCGTAAAGGCACAAGTGTTATTTGTGGAGTTCCATCACTTCCCATGCTGTCATACAAGCCAAAGGTTCGTACTTCTGGTTCTGGTTCTGCTGTAAGTGCAGCTGGTTCTGCATCTGCTGCTGGCTCTTCTGCTGGTGGTGTAGCTGGCGGACTCGCTGGTGCTGGCGTTGGTGCTGCAGCGCCTGGTTGTCCTACAACTGCAGGCGGTGCGTTTGCTACATCAGCTGCTTGTTGTGCCGCTGCCTCGAGTTGTGCTTGTGCATCCACTGGTGCAACTGGTGCTGGCCCTGTAAATGGTTGACAACTAACTGGCGGTCTAAACTCGCTGTCTGGTGTTCCCACGTCAAAGTTTAATTGTGCTTTCACTTTGTTTTGCCCGTCTGCTGTGGACATTGCAAAGTTTTCACGAACAATAAGTCGTAGGATTACTGTTCCTCCTGCAACAAGGTTTGGTGCACCTGTTTGTGAAACAAGTTGTGCTTTCACAATTTGTGGTGGTGTTACATCAACGTCAACTACATCTTCAAACAGTGCAAGAGCATTGTCAGCAAGGTCGTGACCTGTTACTTTGATTCCTACTTTTTCTGCTCCTGCTGGTGCAGTAACTGTGTTAAGTGCACAGTGGAAAACGCCTTGTTCTACTGCTGCACATTCTGTTGCTTTGTTGTTAATTTTAATAGTGTCTCCTGTTACACCTGCTCCTGTTTCTCCAATTTGTGCAATAACTGTTTTTTGTCCTGGTCCAATAACTGGAATACCATTGTACACTGCTGGTGTTGTAATACTAAGCACATTTGGTGACAGGTCATCAAGTTGGAATGAGATTGAAGTTGCAGCTGCTTGCTCATTGTCACCTGCGTCTTTTACATTAAGTGTAAGGCTTCGTGTTTGGTCACCGCTTGGGTCAAGCTGGACTTGTTTGGTACATACATAGAGGTGGTCGTTTCCTGCTTCTTCACCAAGAAGTTGAGTGTTATCTGTACAGGTAAGTGTTACATCTTCATCGCCTCGCGCAAAGCTTGCAACATTTGCCTTTACTTCTCCAATACCATGTGTGTGGGTAAGAATTTGTGCAGTGATGGTTACATCAATAATTCGTGCAGGCACGTGTGCCAGTTCAGTGTTGCCAACAGTGGTGTTAACACCAAATTGTTGAATTTCTGGTGGCCTATTATCTTTAGTAATTGCAAAACAGTTGGTGTTGCTCACAACAGGACCGTTTTCGTCTTCATATGCTGCATGCTTGTTACCAAAGTGGTCATCTGCAAGCACACATAGTGTGGTTGCTTCGCCATTAGGTAGTGCAGCTGTTTCAATAGTAAAGGTGTGGTCAACAACACATGCTCCTTCTGTTGCTGGTTCTTGGTTTACTGTAAATTGGTCAACTGGTGCAGCACTTACTGTTCCATCTTCTGCAGTGCTTAGTTGAAGAAGATTAATACTTTTAACACCAACACACCCTGCTGCAGATGTTCCGCTTGTGTCAGTGACTTGTACTGTTGCGTCAACTGGTTCAACTGACACTGCTGTGTTTGTTGTTGTCAGGCTGGTAATTTGTGGTCCTGCCCTATCTATTAATACACTCTTGAATGCTGAGAATGTATTGCCATCTTGTTGCGCAACTGGTCGAGCGTCACGACAGGTTTGGGGGAAGTTTCCACGACCTTCAACATTTGCTACATTAATACAAATATTGTATTTGTCATTGTCAGACACGTCACTTGCAGGCAAGGTTACACTACAATCATATTGTGGCCCACTTGGTGAACACTGTTGGAACTTAACTGCCGTGGCACGATCTGTTCCTGGCGTGTCATTCATAAGTTCAAGATACGTTGCTAATACTTGTGAGTCAGAGGTGAGCTTAACATTCACAGTGGTGGTGTCAATGTCTTTTCTAAAGTCTTCAATACCATCACCACCTGTAACACGTACTTCATCAAAGGTCACTACTGCCATGGCGTTTGCACTGTACATAGGCAAAGTGATCATGAGCATACACATCCAGAGTGCAATGATCTGCACGTGCTGTATGTTCAGCTTTTTCACGTTTTCATCAAGTTTTGCTTTTTTCATGTTATCGTGGTTTTAATAGTTCAGGATTGTTTTTTGCGTCTTCTGCAATTTTGTCAAGCATTTGCATGTCAGTTACCATTCGTTCTCTAACTTTGATTCTGTGGATTGCTTCTTGCATAGTGTTAGCTGCAAGTACATAGCTTACTGGGTCATTTAATCCTGCTGAATGTGCAGCTGCTACATTATAATGAGGTAATCGTGGACTGCCACGTCCTGCAGGAACATCTGCCAGGTTAAGGACAAAGGTGGTGAAGGTAACTGGTTTTTGTGAGTTAAGCATTGCAGGTGTTATCTCAGTGGTAAACTCAATGTTACTTTCCATAAAGGGGCCTCCACTCATGTCAGAACCTTCTACATCTCTCCAGTCCAAGCAAACATCATCATCAAGAGCAGATGGTCGTACACAAATACAGTGCACACATTTTGGTATGCTAACAGATTTCCTTATTTGTGTAAGGATTGAAACTTTATACTTTCCTGGAGCAAGTGATACTGTTTGTACACCTGGCCCCATAATTGACGCTACAGCACTGTATTCCCCCCCATCATCAGCTACTCGTTCAAAGGTAACCACTGCTTGTTCTTGAGGAACAAGGTCTGTTGGAAGCGCGTCTCGTACCCAGTATCTGCTCTGATCTGTTTTGAGGTTTCGCACATCATCAACTGGGCCAGATTTTTTATTGTAATTGTATTTTTGAAGTTTAATTTTTGTTTCAATAAGTGGGTGCAGTTTGACTGTTTCTTGCTTTGGAAGGGTAGGTTCTGGTGAGATAAATTGTTTTTTGCTCATAAGATATCCAGGGACTCGAACTACAAGTTCGCCAATTGCTCTCGGTAGTTGTGTTGTAATTGATCCTTGCTCATTTGTTTCTCCAACAGGGCATCCTGTTCCTGAGTTAAACGCTAGCTGCGCGTCAGGTAAAGGTTGATTGGTTACCTTGTCAACAATGTTAAAGGTTACAGGACCTGATGTTTTCTGGTCTGGATTACAAA
Organism: uncultured Methanosarcinales archaeon; assembly: GCA_964343705.1. GTDB lineage: Archaea > Nanobdellota > Nanobdellia > Woesearchaeales > UBA12501 > JAUSFM01. Next base: position 143,189 of record CAYFJX010000005.1, on the reverse strand, counting down.
AGAGTGCAAAGCCACCCCCATACCCTTGCGATGTTGATACTGATTCAAACTCTGCAGTAACTGGCTCATTGTCCCGCACATTTGCTTCAATTGCAAACTGGAAGGTGTACCCTTTTTCCCTGAGGGATTTTGGATTTTTGAATCGTGCTTCACGATCAACTACTTCAACAAGAATAGGGATAGAGACATCATAGGGTGTTTCATAGTTGTACATGTGAGAATCTAGAAGACCTCCAAAAGCCATGTCAACTATCGGCGCTCCTGGAAGTGAATTAGTCATGGTCGGTCCAATCATATTCCCTTTTACAACGTCAAAGTAGCTTGACCATGTTGGAAGATAGACAAAGTTTACTTCATACTTGCTTGGATCAAAATTTTCATTAGGTTCAAGTTTAAGACTGCCCAAGTATTGGTTAACACCATTTGTTACTGGATCACCCAGTGGAAGAGGTTCTGCATTTGCTGTTCCTTGCAATCGAATATCAACATTTTGTGCTACGAGTCCTTCAACAAGTTTTTTCACTTCTGGTTCCTGCCATCGCTTTGCTACCCCACCACTTTGACTTGCAGAAATAGGAGGCATTGGCCCGTCAAGTTTTCCATAACCAGAAAGAACTTGCATGATTACTTTTTCAAATACTTGGCTTTCAGATACCACTTTGGTGAGCTCTGCAGAAAAGTCTAGCATTTTTCCAAGTGCAATTGCGTGTGATGCACGGTATGATTTTATTTCAAAGACTGAGTCACCTTTAGTTATCGTAAGAGGGTATTTTAGGTCGACAACTACAGCGTTTGGTGTAAGAAATGTTTTTGCTTTCATATCTCCTTCTTTGATTTCAAAGCCTTGTGAAAGAAAAGTTGAGTAACTGCCTAGACATTCGCTCAGGTGTTTTTCAACATAGGTGTTGATTTGTTTTTCAACATCACGTCCTGTAGGCATCCCTGACTTGAAGTTATAACGATTCAGTGCAGTGTTTGGACTTGCCATGTAATGCCAGTAAGGAAGATAAAATCCTTCTGCATACGTCAGAGATTCAGTTTCTGTTGCTCGTGTGTTAGTAGAATCAAACCCAAATGATTTAGTGTGATACTCTTTTGTTGTTGGATCAATGTAACCACTTGATTGGCCAAGTTGTACTAGTGCTTCACCAGATTTTTGTTGTAAACATGCTTGTACAAAGCTATGAATTGGCCCCACATCAAAAGGAATATCCTCAATAGCTTCACCCGGAGCTTCTTGTCCTGCAAAGGTTGCCTTCTGTTCAGACATAATGTAGAATGCAGCTCCCGCAAGAATGAGAATTCCAATGATTATAAAGACTGAGATCTGTCCCCTTTTTGAGCGTAATATCAACTTCTCTATCCCCCTTTTCTCAATTTTGGGCATTTTTCTTTTTTAAAGTTTGTGTTTTTATATACTTGAAAGTTTGAAAATAGTAATACTTATTGCAAGGATCAAAATAATAACACACAGCATCACATTAACAAATATCTTGTCAGTTAAGGAATACTTGTCAATAAAGTAAGGATTAGTAAAGTGCATCTTCTTCTGGTAAATATACCAGAGCACAGTGAAGTTCATTAGGAGCGACAATAATGATAAGAGGAGAAACATCTCAAACGAGAGAATCTCAAGTATGCGAAGTTGGTAATGAAGGAATAACGAGTACACCGTCAACATACCAAAGCAGGCCATGGAAAGAACCCATACCCAGTGTTTACGATCAAAAAATCCATAGAGGACAAAAAGAAGCCAGACAATAAGTATTGTTTCAAAAATTCGTATATGAGGAAAGCTTTGCACCAGCTTGTTTGGCTGCATAAAATTGTAGGATACATTAATGATCCCACCAATGATAAGAATGGTTGTGTATTCTATGAGTCCCCGTAAGCCCATGTGAAGTTTGTTCTCTGTTTTAAGAGGTTTAAGTTTACGCTGACTAGAAGTAGATTTAGTTCTACGTGATGCTACCTTCCCCCTTTTTTGCATGGACACATTGCAAGCTTTGAGATTTATAAAGTTTGTGCCTCTTATGACCAAAATAATCAAAAAATTTAAATATTACAAAGTATTACTAAGTTATACTATGGAAACCGTCTGCGTAAAATTTGAGAAAAGCTTTTTGCAAACAATAGAAAAAACAATGCAAAAACACCACTACGCAACTAAAGCAGAGTTTTTCCGTGAAGCTGCACGTGATAAGATTAAAGAGTTAGAAAAAGAGAAGCTATTACAAAAACTGGAACACTTACAAGGATCATCAAAGAGAAGAACCACAGATAAACAATTGCATAAAGCAGGTGAACAAGCATTTGCTAGGCTAGAAAAGAAATTCAATTTGAAGTAAGCTCCTTTGTATTCTTTACCTTTACAATATCACACAGTTCTTGAAAATGCTGATCAAAAGTAACTAATACTGCTTTGTTTTCACGTGCAATAAGCGAATGTAGGACATCATTTTTAGGGATATTTCTTCTGCTAGCAACATCTTTTGCTCTGCCAACTTGTTTTACTGTAGCCTCTACAAAAACAAGAAATGATGTAAATGGCTTAAACATAGTGTTAAGTTCATACCAGGTATATCCTGCACTTTGTAATTCAAATAACACCAAATCTGAATACACTATTTTATATGATTGAGAGATCACAAGCTGCAGCAACCTCTTGGCAAAAATAGACTTTGGAAAGTTTGGTTCGTCTCTTTCTTCAAAAAAATCTAGCCAGATTGATGTATCCAAATAATATACTTCTTTTTTCATATAACAAAAATCAAATCACCCCTTCTTAAGTTTTTCGACGACAAAACCAAAAATATTTTAGAATTTTCGGAAAGTTTTCGAATTAAAAGATAAAGAGTATTAATCACAACTCAAAAATCAGATGACGGCGGTCAGACCCTTCTACTTGGTATCGGTCAACCTGTCGCTGAGCACGTCGATTGTACATTGCTTCAAGAACCTCATTGCTTGTGTCAAAAGCAAGAAAACGATATTTTTTACGAGCATGAGCAAGAAGCGCGTCAGTTAGTGCTCGCCCAGCACGAACACCATTTGCACGAAATGCTGGTTCAACAACTGTTTCACCCACATAAAAAGTGTGGTCAAAATCATCACCAAGAACCTCACGAGCACGAAGCACTGTTGGTCCTTCAACAACAATAGTTTCAAAAATAGTTTTAAGCTCAGCCTGTACTTTGAGTAGGTCAGGGTATGCTAAGCCAACTGCATAACCATAGTAAGCGCCATTACCATTATTGATTGCAGAGAAGAAACGTGCACTTTCTTGCTGAAGGAGTAAGCCTAACGTTGCTATGGCTAGACTAGATCCTATTTCTTCAGATACTTGCTGCTGCCCCCATTGCCTCCAATACAAGTCTGCTGACTTATGAAAAAGTTCATCGTGAACACTTGCCACAGGCTGTATAGTTGTCATACAAAAAAAGAATAAAGAAGATTTAAAAAGCCTTACGCAAGGCTTAAAAATTGTTTTATTGATTTTCAGTCAAGCCTTTACGCTGTCTGATTTGACCAATGATCTTTTTCTGTAGCTCTTCAGGGAGCTTTTCAAAGACCTGATCTACAACACTGCTTGTTCCTCGACCACCAGTTGCTGATCGTAGTTCTGAAGCAAAGCCAAACATTTCTGCAACAGGCATCTTTGCTGTAACATGAATCAATGCTTGTTCTTGCTGCATGTCAAGAAGTTGTCCTCGCTTGTTACTGATAAGCTTGGAAATTTCTCCCATATATTCTTCTGGAGCTTCAAACAAGGTAAGTTGCTTTGGCTCAAAAAGTACTGGACCTGCTTGATTCATTGCTCCACGAATACCTTCACGAACTGCAGGGTACATCTGTGATGGACCTCTGTGAATTGCGTCTTCGTGTAGTTTACAATCAGTCATGGTAACCATAACACCCGTGCTTGGTTCTCGTGCAAGAGGACCTGCGTTCATAACATCTTCAAACATGTCAAGTACAAGTTCAATGATTTCATTGATGTATACAATACCTCGTGTACCATCGATAAAGATGTTTCCGTTGAATATGTCTTTGATCTTGTCAGCGACTTTTGTTTCCATGCCAAGCTCAGTAAATTTGTTTCTGATGTCAAGATTCTTTTTCTTGATTCTGCCTTCTGGCACTTCGCCTTTCTTAATCATTTCTGCGATTTCTTTAGGAATTGGTGCAACTTTGAAATACAACTTGTTGTGTTTGTTTGGAGATTTTCCTTCAAAGTCTTGCACTCCTGCCTTGGTAACAGACTCTCTGTATACAACAATGGGAGGAGATGTTGTAATGTCAACGTTCTTTTCTGTTTTGATTCTGTTTTCAATAACTTCCAAGTGCAATTCCCCCATTCCACTCATGAGGTGTTCGCCTGTTTCCTCGTTAATTTCAATTTTAATGGTTGGGTCTTCTTTTTGTACTTGCCGTAGTACTTCAATAAGTTTTGGCAAGTCACTTGGATGTTTTGCTTCAATAGACTTTGTAACAACAGGGTCAAAAATGTGTTTGATCTGTTCAAATGGTTCTCGACCTTCTTTGTCTGCGATAGTGTCTCCAGGTTTTGTTTTGATACCAGCAATTCCAATGATATTACCTGAAGTTGCGTCGTCTACAATTTCCTTTTTTGCACCATTGTAAACATAGACTTGTTGTACTCGCGCTTTTTGTTTAGCGTCAAGTAAGTATACTTCGTCACCACGCTTGATGGTTCCTGAGTACATACGACCTGCTGAGATTTCTCCTGCCTGTGGGTCGACAACAATTTTAGTAATAACTAGGTTAAGTGGTCCTTCTGGGTTACATGCAATAAGTGCTTTTCCTTGTTCTGACTCGATTTCTCCGTGCCAGATTTTTTGAACCCGGTACTTTTGAGCACTACCTGGGTCAGGAAGGTGTTCAATAACCATGTTCAGTACAACTTCGTGAAGCGGTGCTTTGTCTCGCAGTTGCTTGTATTGTTCGTCTTCTCCTTGGTATGCGTCAATAATATCTTTGAAAGTAATTCCTTTTTCTTTCATGTATGGCAGTGAAAGTGCCCAGTTGTGGAAAGCGCTTCCAAAAGCAACTTTTCCTTCTTGTACAACTACCTGCCATTTTTCACCATATTCTTTCTCTGCAATTTTTCCAATAAGTCGGTTAACATCACCAATAACTTTCAGGAAACGTTCCTGCATTGCTTCAGGTGTTAATTGTAATTCTTTGATAAGTCGGTCAACTTTGTTAATGAATAGTGTTGGCATTACTCGCTCTTTGAGTGCTTGCCGCAGTACTGTTTCTGTTTGTGGCATCGGCCCTTCTACAGCGTCAACAAGAACAATACAACCATCAACTGCTCGCATAGCCCTGGTTACGTCACCACCAAAGTCAACGTGACCTGGTGTGTCAAGAAGATTAATAAGATACTCCTCATCCTTGTATGTGTGAACCATACTCACTGCTGCAGTATCAATAGTAATTCCACGTTCTTGCTCGTCAGCATGAAAGTCAAGTTGTAGTGCTTTACCTGCTAGTTCTTTGGACATCATTCCAGCTCCAGCTAGAAGATTATCAGAAAACGTTGTCTTTCCGTGATCTCTGCATTCAAAAAAGCTCTCACTTATTTTGATATATGCGCACAGATAGCAATGTTTCTGATTTTAGGAATGTTTTTTGCGATTCTGGTGACCTTGTCAACCATCTTTTCTGCCATTCTTAATCCCTCCTGTGATTACCTCCTCGGAAATCTTAGTTTATTTTTGAAAGTATAATGCTTTCGTAATCCTACCCTATAAGAGCGCACAATTTGCCATTGTTCAAGTTTACTCAAAAACTCGTAAACAACAGTTTTGTTTCGTTTGAGCCGTTTAGACAGAGTAACTATAGTAGCCTCATCATCCAAAGACTCAAGAGCACTAATAACCTCTCCAAAGGTTATTGCCCCATCCCTTACTTTAGGATAGTATTTGTTCATGGATTTCGAGACCATTTTTAAATCTTTCGTTGTTCCTGATAAACCATAAAGGTGCTCAGATAGCCTCCACCACTTTTCTGAGTGCTTCTGAAACAAAAATAAACATCTCTCGAGTTTCTCCCTCTTCCTAAACCGTAGCCTATACCTCCGATATTTGTCTGGCAAGGCAGAGACAAAATCAGGTTTTAACCCAAGTTCTAACAACATATACATTATCTCTTTAATGAGTTTCTCAGATTTTGATGTGTAATTAACATAACCAGTTCTGAAATCAACGCCACCATCAAACATGAACAGCCCCTGTAAATAAGCTTGTTTCAAAGCTTGATTTCCTTTGAGAATAAAAAGAGGGGTGGAAATCTTCTCAGATTTTTTGCCAGTAGGTAAAGATAACATTTTAGTGAAATAAGAGAAAATAATCTTATTGCTAACATAGATAAAATAGTGATTATCTTTTTTATGTAGTTTAGGAATAAACTCAAAAAAATTTTCAAACCATTTCTGGGCAGCTTCCATATTGGTTTTATGTCCTTCCCTAATCACCAATTCATAATGTTGTCCCCTTTCTGTTTTTCTTTTCCTTAGATGGCCATCAGCAAGAATACACCCAATCAATTTTGCTAAGGAAAAATTAACCTTTTTTGGAATCTTTATTTTTGTTTTGGAATGAGGAGAGTACAAATAAACTATGTCATTCTGTAAATTAACTGAAGTAAACTCTTCAAGTTTCTTAAGAATAAGCAAAGAGATAAATTTATCTTTATTCAAATTTCTCCATAAACTTGCGTAACCAAGCCCAAGATCCTCTGCTAAGAATTTTAATTGCATATTTTTCTTTTTAAGTTTGTGTAATGCTAATCTAATTTTACCTCTAAGTTTTACACCTATAAAGACTTTCAAACTACCTTTATTTATTTTTTCCTCACATAAATTATAGATGTTTAACCTCATTACTAAAAATATAGATAGGCTTTATTTAAAGTTTGTGTCGGTATAATGCGCTAATAGAGATATGAAAAAATAAGAGAATAAACAAGAACTAGGTTAAATAAAAAAAGAGATAGTTTTACTCAAGCACATGCAAGTCATGCACACTTTTGTAGGTGTGCAATTCTTCCTCTTTAAACCAGAGTCCAATTTCTACTTTTGCGGTTTCTAGTTTGTCTGAAGCGTGAATAATGTTTTTCAAGCCGATTTCTTTGTCATCGGCGTATGAGTAACTCATATGAGCAAAGTCTCCCCTGATAGTTCCTGGGGGTGCTGCTTTTGGCTCGGTTGGACCAACTATTTTTCGTACAAGTTCAACTGCACCAACCCCTTCAAGAACAAATGCTAGAACTGGTCCTTGTGTAAGCATTGCTTCTAGAGCTTTGTAGAACTTTTTTTCAACGTGTTCAGCGTAGTGCTTTTTTGAAAAGTCTGAGTCAACCCATGCAAGTTTCATTCCAACTATTTTGAGTCCTGCGTTTTCAAAACGTGTAATTACTTGACCAGCAATGCCTCGTTGTACGCCGTCAGGTTTGATAAGTACTAGTGTTCGTTCAATCATAGTATCACTTCTTTGCAGGTTTTGCTTCCTTGCTTTTTTTCTCTTTACCTTTCATATCTCTATGTGTTTTGGTCCATTTGCGATCCCAACCTTTTCTTTTTAGTTTAAGCTGGTTCTTTTCGCATTTCATAGTACAGAAGTAGAAAATTCTACCATCATTCTGTGCATATGTTTTGCCAGTTCCTCGATCAAGTTCTTTGCTACAAAATGAACATTTCATGATTTCACCTAAGACATGCCACGGCCTTTTCTATTAAGTGGCCGAGCTTCAAATTCTGTTTCTCGTAACATGAGGATATCTCCAACACGCACAGGACCTTTTACATTTCGTCGTATGATCTTGTCTTTATCATTACCATCAAGAATCTTTACTCGAACTTGAGATGCTTCTCCTCGAGCTCCGGTTCGTCCGATAAGTTCTTCAACACGTGCAGAAACTGCTTGTGTAAAAAATACTTTTCCTCGTGTTGCATCCTCTGCTCCCGGCTTGCCCTTTCCACCGCGGTGCTTACCACGATCAGACATTTTGCCTTGGTTAGATCCTGCAACTTTTCCTGGGGGTGCTGGTTTTGCCATAGTATCCCTTATTGTTTTGCAATTTCAGCAATAAGCTTTTTTGCTTCGCCTTCTTGCACAATAGCTACTGCAGCGGTTCCAACAGGTAGACCTGCTGCTGCGCCTAGTTCTTCTTTTGTAGCAACTTCACCACATGGACACTCCTTTTCTTTTGCAAGAACAGGAAGGTGCATAACAATTTCTGGCGGTGTTACGTCTTTTGCAACAACCACTAGTTTTGCTTGACCTTTTTCCAGTGCTTTAGTTACTTCATTTGAACCTTTTCTGAGTTTGCCAGTTGCTTTTGCAACTTCAATTGCTTCTAAGAGTTTGTCTCCTTCATTAGCCATAGTTATTCACCATTTCGTTTTGTATGAATTGTGTATTATTCATGTGTGTTAAGAAGGAATAGTAATTCTCATTCCTCCACTCAGGCCCGACCACCATGGTCAAACCGTCATCACTCATTGGAATACACCTCTGGGACAAGAGGGGGTTTATAAAGCTTTTGGTGGCGGGTTTATATATGATAAAGGCAGACCTTAGGAAAATGAGTGAAACAATGGCACAGACCCCGGAATGGTGGACATTACCTAGCATGTTATTAGTCCATGGTCTCAACATAGGGGGAAGTACAAAAGGAGATTATCAAAAGACAGATCATGCACTCCCAAGAAGAGGAGATGTTGCTGGGTCAATCATGTCTCCTGCAACTCACTTTGCATACGCAGGAGAGGGTGTTATTCTAAAGCCAATAGTTCCAACACGATTCTCATATACAAATGTTGGTTCGTTTTATCCAGCTGGCTCAGACCCTGCAGTTGAAACACGAGCCACAAAAGGAACTGTCTGGACACCTGAACAAATGACTATGAGAGAACTTATGTTTCTTAGCCTAGCATGTGGGGGTTATAATGAAGTACTTTTCCAAGCAGAAGATACAGAAATCATTGGAGTGTATGGCTTTTGTGAAACAGTAGATGAATATGTCTTAAGAATACAAGAAGCACTTAGGAAAGATTACACAGATGCCCCTGAATATGCAAAAAGAGCACAAATAGTAAAAAACGCACTTCTTACAGCTAATTTTTATGTACACAAAAAACAAAAGCCAAATGACTTAGAAGCATCATGGGCAATGAATGATAAACTCAAACCAACATGGCATCCTCGGCATGAATATTTTTTTTATTTTGCACACGCTGTCGCAGCAGGAGAAGAAGATGTTGAAGCTCTTTTGGAGAGGGTTGATAAAACAGAAATTTTTGGTGGTGAATTTGAACGTCAGCCAATTACTAAAGAACACAGAGCACTTCTACACGTTGTTTAGCTAAAAGCAAAAAAAGGCCTTATAAAGCTTTCCTGATACACTTATATACTAGTTGCTCATCCTAAAACAAATGCAAAGCGTTGACAAAATTGTAAGGGAAGGTTACCAAATATTAGCTGCAGAGACAGAAGTTGCCTTAGAACATTTAAGGACACATATGGAAGGAAAACAACCTACTGTAACAAAGGCAACACTGCGACGCTTTGGAAGAATTCTTACTCAAGTACAACAAACAGGGGATATAGCTTCACTTGGAGGCGCTGTTAAAGGCAATCTCGATGCTGTTGTTGCAATGCTTGATACTGCACTTCCCGCGCCTCTTCGACCTGATAACCCTATGAGCGTGTTAGGGCTTGCCACGACTGCAATAAGAGCGTACCATGATATTCCTGATTTTCAGACCATGCTCCAGCAAGGCAGAATCAGAGATGTTCAAATGGGAGGAACACAAGGAGGAATTGCACATATGATTCTTTCTGATGGCACAAGAGAAAAAGTACTATTAGTAGAATTTAATCCCAGTGCCCCTTCATTCTCAGTGATAGGAAACATCCATAATTTATCTTATTGTTTTATGCCAGAACAAGAAAACATATTTGAAGAGCTTGAAAAAGTAGATGCTATCCCTCATTATTCAGACGTTGCTGAGGTAATCAATAGTGATGCACGGTTGCAGAGACAAATGGTTCAAGCAAGCATGAAAAGTCACATATTTAGATTTTTAAAAACAGCCCGCATAGTTAAAATTGCAAGAGAAAAAGGTGTTGATGTTGATGCATATACAACAATACTCGACCAAGGTGTTCCCACACTTGATTTTCTTACCTGTTATACTTCTGGAACCGCGTATGTATATCAAGCTGACATAATTAGAGGTGCGCCAGATCTCCAAGAAAGACCTGCTGAACAAGCAGTGTATCATTTATTGGCTTTAACTGACGCATTAGGATCAGCATTTAGAAAACCCAAACAAAAAGTGTATAGAGTAGGTGTTGGCATGGTTGCATTTATGCGTGCGAATCCAGACCAAGCAGAAGAAATAAAGAATTCACGAGCATTTCATGAAGAATTAAGCAGAACTTACTTTGATTCTTAGCATCACAAAACATATAAACAACTTCAATCTTCCTTTTTCACAAAATGAGAGGTAGTTTTCAAAAGAGGACGTTGATTATTCTATTATTAGTAGTGTGTATTCTCTTTTCTGGCTGCAAACCCCAGGATATGCAAGCAATAACTGGAGGAGTTATCCAAGAATTTGGAAAGACTAACAGTGCACCTGAACCACCAGTTAAGCAGAAACCCTATGTAACTTGTGTTGATAGTGATGCGGGTGATGAACCAAGCCTTCCTGGCACATTGACTATACGTTCGTATGATAGCACTGTTGAATCTCAGGATACATGCACTGGTGAATCAGAACTTATGGAATATTATTGTGAAGGTGACAAGGAACGCACAAGAGGATATAATTGTAAGTATGGTTGCCGTGAAGGACGATGCTTAACCAGTTCTGAAGAAAGAGGAAAGATTGCTCCTGAACTTGAAAAGAGTGTGCCAAAGAAACAAGCACCAAAACAAACCCAAAAAACAACAGAAGAGCCTGAAAAAGATGTGATTGCGTCAGCAAAGCAAGAAATACAAGAAAACAAAGAAGCAGCTGATAAAGAACGAGAAGAAATTACAGAAGAAGTACAAACACAATTCTATAATTGTTTTAATGGATTTAAAGACTCATTTGAAACTGATGTTGACTGTGGTGGTCCATGCAGTATAAAGTGTGGTTACAACAGAGGTTGTGATGACAGCAATGACTGTGCTGAAGGTCTTAAGTGTAATGCAAGAATGAAGAAGTGTACCCAAGGTGGGTACTGATGCCACAACCTTTATAAACATTAGTCACACTAAAACACACATGGCAAGGAGACAAAGAGAGGATAAACTAGAAGCTGCAAAAAACGCTGCTGTTTTGATTGGTGTTATCTCCTTCTTGATTATGTTTTCTCCACTTAACAATCTTGCAGGCAACTTGGTAAAAGAGGAAACAGGACCGTCTGTTACCTACAATCCAACAAACATTCCGGTGGGTGAAACTCACTTGAGTGAGTGTTACGATTCTGACGCAACAAGTGGTCTTGAAACAATCAAAAGTCAAACATATGTCAAAGGATTGGTTCAGGCAAGAGGCTCAACGTATTATGATGAGTGCCCCACTGAGGGAGGAAGTTTTGTGTTTGAAAACATTTGCATCAATGTCAACGGCGATGAAATGCCTGACAGAAAACGATTACAATGTCCAAAAGGAATGGTTTGTGAAAAAGGACAGTGTCGTTAAATTTATATAACAGTGCACATTTCTTAAAAATACAAAAATGGGGGTTTACGTATGAAAAAAGAGGCAGTACTTGTTTTTCTTATGTTGTTCTTGCTCTCAGGCTGCATGAAGCTTGAAGGCACAGGCATGGCAAGTATTACCGGCAATGTGGTACATGACCTAGAAGCACCTGTGCAAGAACACGTTGCCCCACAACAAGCAAAACCAACAAATGCTGAAGCAATTGAAACAATTCTAGAAGAGGAAGCTCCTTGCCAAGATGAGTGTGCTCCAGAAGGAAGTAGTTGCACAGGTAACATGCAAGTTACTTGTAAAGATATTGACTTTGATGGCTGTCTTGAATTTCAAGAAGTAAAGTGCATTCATGGCTGTGATCAAAACCAGTGTAGAGTACAACGAGCAGCAGCAAAACCAGCCCCTGCCACTCAAACTGAAGTTGACCAAGAACAAGAAGATATTCTAACAGAAGAAAACTGCAAAGGAAAAATTGTGGGTTTAGTACAATGGAATCCCCATGGGTCACTGTGTCGGCGCGATGTAGACGCAACAACAACCAGAGGATTAGTACGACCTGTACACTGTTGCAGTAAGTTTCATTACCAATCAAAATGTACTAAAAACTTGGGAATTCTCAAGAGAGGTTTGTCAACCAGCTCGCAATTCTTTGCCATTGGATGTTATGATTGATTGCGTACAGTTAAACATATAAACATCCTCAACCAAGAGAATGGCATGAGCACACTTTTTATCATTATTATAGTACTCTCCTTACTAGCACTGGTGGCTGCTTCTGTATCAGACCTGAAAACAAGAGAAGTTCCTGACTGGTTAAGTTATGGCTTGCTCATTACAGCGTGTGCAGTAAGACTAGTATTGTTTGCAACAACCTATGACTGGATGATTCTTCTTGACGGACTAATTGGCTTTGGATTCTTTTTTGCAATAGCATGCCTGATGTTTTATTCTGGCCAGTGGGGTGGAGGAGATAGTAAACTCCTTATGGGACTGGGTGCCTTGTTTGGACTTGAAATTTCCACACTGATGTCACTTGACATTATTATTTTCCTGAAAGCGTTTCCTATTGCATTCCTTGTTAACACCCTTATTGCTGGTGCAGTGTATGGTCTTTTTTGGGCAGGAATGCTTGCCATAAAAAATAGAAAAGCTTTTGCAAAGGAGTTACGAAAGCTACGAACAAAGAAAGTGTTGATGGTTCGTAATGGGCTTGTTGGCTTATTACTTCTGACTGTTGGAGGCATGTTTGTGCTTAGCAACCCTATTGAGAAATTATTGCTTATTGTTATTTTTGTCAGTGCCACACTCTTGTATTACTTTTGGCTGTTTACCAAAGCAGTGGAGTTATCAAGTATGCACAAACGAGTTGCGCCTGAGAAACTTACTGAAGGTGATTGGGTTGTTGATGAAATCAAAGTTGGAGGCAAACGCATTGCAGGACCAAAAGATCTTGGACTACAACGAGAACAAATTGATGAGCTTATTCGTTTGAAAAAGAAAAAGAAAATCAGCACTGTATTGATCAAAGAGGGCATTCCATTTGTTCCCAGTTTTCTTATTGGTTTCTTGATTACCTTATGGATCGGGAATGTAGTACTTTTAGTTTTGTGATAATGACCTCACCTCCATGGTGAATTGTTTCTAAACCAGAAATAAAATAATGTGGGAGCTTGGTAACCCCCAAATGATGTTTGGACACTTTTTTTACTCGATCTGCTTTGTCTTCAAAGGTCATGCCAGGCACAGCCATAAAGACCATGATAAGCAGGCCCAAAAAGACCAGTGTGGTAAATCTCATGTTGACACCTCATTAACCAGTACCGTATCAGGGCAGGTTTTCTTGTAGAATATAGTGGAGTTTATTGTTTTTAAAGACACTTACTAAAGCTTTAGGTAAAGCTTTACAGAACCAGTAGAAGATTTTAGGAAGCTTTATCAAAGCCCTTCATACCTGTCTTCAGTGCCAACAAATCGAGGCAATTGTTTAGAATCACGTATAAATGCAGTTAACAAGCCTGGGCGAAAAATACCATCTCTTTTTACAAAAGGAAAATACTCGCCTTCCATCTCACCGTTTAGAAGGAGACTTTCTTTATGTCCATCCCACACAACTTTATGAGTGGGTTTATCTTCTTCCCTGTTTTCCGCATCATAGCGCGGATTGTATTTTATTTCTCCATCAAAATCAACCATGAACAAAGGAAAGTTAAAATAAAAAAGCCAAGGTGCGTCAGCCTCAGTAGTCAAACCAAATTCTTCACTATCTATATCAACAAGGTTCTGCGCAATAGCAGGCCATTCATCTGCTGGTAAAGAAAATTCTTCTTTTATTTCAGGTCTTGCTGCACCATCATATTCAACCATTTTTTGGATATAAGGAAAAATACCATTTTTCCTGTAGAAACGATGAATACGGGCAACTTCACCCTTGTTTAAGTTATTTACAACAGTACCGGACGAAAGACGATTATCCTCAGCCCAACCCATTTCCATAAGTATCTCAAGTCCTTTTGGTATAAAAAATCATGGTTCAACTTCAACAAATTCATATGTTTGCAAGGGCTTCACTAGATAATTAAACAAGTCTGGTTTATGACTCTCCAATTTTGCGATTATTGAAACATCCATTCCTAAAAGTTCTCTAAGTATCCCCTCATCAAGACTTGGAGGCATACTAGAAATAACAACAGTATGCATGCCTTGATCCTGAACAGCTTGAGCAAACTCCAAAAATACTCGGCCTCGCTTTCTAAGAAGGGGCTCTCCTCTTCCTGGAACAAAAACGGTTTTTGTTTCCCCCAGTGCTCCAATTTCTGCAATTAAAGCTTTGTATTCAGCAAGTGTGAACTCTTTTTTTGGATTACGTGGTGCGATCACATCACTAAGGTAACAACAACTATCACATCGGTTGTTACAATCTGCATAGGAAAAAACAACACCAAAAGGAAGTTCATTATTATCTCTTGCTGTCTGCGCTTGGTCTTTAGTTAGAAAACCTTTGAGGACAGGGGCTTGTTTAAGTTCTTTTGTTGTCATAAGTATCACAGCATTACTAAAAGTATGTTCTTTAATGACAAGGTAAAGTAACACTTGTATTTAAACCTTCCTCAATCTACCATTAAAAAAACAATAAAAATGCTTGAATAAGAAAAATTCTCAGTACTTTACTCAAATTTACTCCAGTCTAAGTATTGCATCATACCTGCCCAGGCCGTGTTCGTCAACCTCATTGATCTGATGTCTGTAACGCTGCATGTTTGGCAGGAGTTTTTCCTTGATAAAAACAGCTGCAACAGCGCGTTTATACTCAGCCTGTTCACCCTCTGCCTGTTCAGCTTGTTTGAGAAGCAGGAATGCACCATAGGTCTCGCAAGCTAGGCTTGCAAGTGGCTTTGCAGCAGGAGAAAAGCGATTGAAAGCTTCAACTTTTCCATACTGTTTGATGGCACTAATCATCTTAGCGCCGATTGTGTACAAGGCTGCTTCAAAATGCTGGCCTGCTT
The DNA here is from genome assembly GCA_964343705.1 of uncultured Methanosarcinales archaeon. Classification (GTDB taxonomy): domain Archaea; phylum Nanobdellota; class Nanobdellia; order Woesearchaeales; family UBA12501; genus JAUSFM01. The sequence continues at coordinate 127,946 of CAYFJX010000005.1, read as the reverse complement.
GCCGCACATCATCTGCAAGATGCTTATCTTCCATCTCCCCTAGTTGACTGTACATACCATCAAAGAGAGATATTGGATCTGCACGTGATTTTGCTGATCCTAACAAGCTTTTATCAATCATTTTCGCAGCATTGCTGATAAAATCAGTTATTGGAGCAGGAAGTATACTACGAGGTATGTACCTACTGACAGCACCGCGCGCTAAGCGGCTCTTAACACTGTTGAGCGCATCCTTCATAAACAAACTTACTTGAATTTCACTGGTACCTTCATAGATCGCAGTAATGACTGAGTCACGCAGATGACGTTCAGCATTAAAGTCAGTTGTGTAACCAACTCCACCATGCACTTGCACTCCTGTTCGTGTAAGCTCAATTGCTTTTTCTGAAGCAACGTATTTGATAAGTGGTGTGAGCACTGCTGCTTTGTTTGCATACACTTTTGCTTCTTCTTTTTTTTCTTGTGCTTCTAAATTTCGTTGCATGTCAAGTGCAAATGCTGCATCAAAAATTACTGCGCGAGTCATTTGAGCGTAGAGTTGCATGTCTTTTAACATGTCTTTAACCAATCCAAAATCACTTATTGGCTGTTTGAATTGTTTTCGTTCAGTTGCATAACCTGTTGCATCACGAATTGAAGCTTCAAGAATACCAAGTGCTTGTCCAGCAACACCCAGGCGCGCATTATTCATAAGACGAAACATCTGCACCATGCCCCTGCCTTTTCTTCCAACAAGGTAGCCAATTGCTCCTGGTTGTTCGTCTGTTTCTGCAAATTCAACTTCGCAGGTTGGTGATGAGTGGATGCCGAGTTTTTTTTCAAGGCCTATAACGCGTACGTGATGAGACATTCCTTTTTGGAGTTGCCTACCCATGTCAAAATCATTTGGAACAAGATACATGCTAATCCCCGCTGTTTCACCCAGTGTTGAACTGTAACTGTCTTCACCATCATCGTCACGTGCAAGAACAAGGTGCACATCAGCACCACCATTAGTAATAAAACGTTTTACCCCTGTAATGTACACTTCGCCTTCTTTGCCCTCAAGTGGAACAGCGCGCGTAGTCACATTGCCAAGGTCACTGCCTGCTTCTGCTTCAGTAAGATCCATTGAACCAGTCCAACCGCCTGCTAGTTTCGGAAGGTATTTTTCCTTAAGTTCGTCACTTGCAAATTCAACAAGTACATCAGCAACACCGTCTCGTAAACCTGGGATGGTAAAAAATCCTGCGTCTGCTTGCGCAAGCATTTCCCTATAGAACGCATGGAGTGTTGTTGGTAGTCCAAGACCGTCGTATTCTTCAGGAACAAAAAATCCATGGAGTCCTGCAGCACCAAGAGCATTATATGAGTCATGTATTGCAGTGGGCCATAATAAGACACCATCTTTATGATGCCATTCAGCCCCTGGCTCAGTACCACCATGATCTGCCTTTGGTGCGTTCTGTGCAATACGCTCACCAGTCACTTGGCCAATGGTTTCAAGAATAGATTCATATGTTTCAAGATCAACATCATCACCAAGAGCTTCCCAATCAATAGTATCAAATAAAAAACGACGATCGTCGTGAGAAGTGAAAAAGTTGCTTTTTTCTGGAATTTGCATAAAGATACCTCCGGGTAATTAGTTTATATTAATTGTTGTAGATGAGTATATATTAGGCTGCGTCTAATTCAGTAGCCTGTGCTGTTTCTTTGCTTGCTTGGAGCGCGTACATAGTGGAGTACACAATTGTTTCACCACGTGCATACACTGGCTGAGCATGAATTGCCCTGTCATCAAGAGCAAAGCCTTCAGCAGCAAAGTCACGACGAAGCTGACCAATATCTTCATAGGGGAAAAAATGATCGTGTTTCGCAAACTGCACCATTAAGTCACCAAGACGTTGACGTGTAGACCAAGTCCCGTCATGAACATATTGTTCAGCAAGTGTCCTAAAAAAAGCAACAAAGCTATCTTTTGGCATAGTGCCAGGAATCATAAGCTCGTTATCAACAAACATGCCACGTTTTTTCAGTAGTTTTTTTGTCTCACGTATCACAGCAGGTTTTTGATCATGAGGGATGTGAGTAAAAAATAAGTGTGTTACAGCAAGATCAAAGCTGTTTGGCTTTAACACGTTTTGTGTTGCATCTCCTTGCATGTAGGTGACTTTTATACCATACAGTTCACCACCACAATATTCTTGAGCTTCTTCCAACGGTTGTGTTTCAAGATCAAAAGCAACAATCTCAGCACCCTCCATTTCTTCAAGATGCATCATTGCTGCAATGTTTTCAAGAGAGTATACAGTTGAGAAGCCAAGCAAGAGTACACGTGGACGTTTTAGTCTGCGTTTTGCTAAAGCTTGTACTGCTTCAGCATAACCACTGTTTTCTGCATCATAATAACCAAGGGTGCTCTGACCTTCACGCAACGCGTAGTATAAATTGGCAAGATCATGATAGGTGGGATCTGTTTTATCTTCAAGTTTTTCAAAGACCCGCCATTGACGTATATGCGCTAGTTTTTCGTTACACAAACTTGCAATACTGTGTGCTCGGTGCCTATCATCTGTTGTCCATGTTCTGCTCTTTTTTTCAAATTCGTGGGTGAGTAAGGTAAGTTTTCGTTCAATGGAAAAAGGCAAGGTACTTACATGGTTTTTCCTTATGCTTTTTAGAAATTCTTCTGCATCTGCTAGTGTTGCCATAATTATACCTCCAAGTACTAATGTAAAACTAGCCAAGGAAAAAAGAATTTCTGATTATAAAAAGTTTTGTAGTGGTTGAGTGGAAAAAAAGTGGAGAATAAGCTAAGAACTTCCCAAGGCAAATACAGGTAAAGCAATAAGCATAGTTTTTGATTTATCAGGAAAATACTGTTCAACAAGCTTCGGAGGATTTTTGTTATAATAATCTCTTGGACCATAATAGAGATCTTTGTGTTCCATCTTTTTCACATCAAGAAGGTCATCAAAACTCCAGTGAATAAGTAATCCTTCTTTGTTTTTTAGAGTATTTTGGTGTAATTGCTGTACTTCCTCTGCAGACAATGCACGATTCAAGAAATACACTTCGTCAAGTTCCCCTCTAAATTTTGTCCAGTGAGAATTGCCCAAGTAACAACCTGCACTGTTGTACGCATCATTAAATTTCGGAAAGTGATGCATATTGAGAGTATTTGTCCATTCAGCACTATTTTTTCCGCTTGTCTCGCTAAGCTCACCATCAATGTATATTTTTGCTCCACTCCCATCTTGTGTTATCACAACATGATGCCATCCTGGAGCATCCATGGCTTTTTTCGAAGTAAGACTGATAAGTTTGTTGTTCGCCTCTTTGACGGTGAACCAAACTTTATTTTGTTTATTTACCATCACAATAAAGATATCAGTGTAAGGCACTTCCCACAGATCAAGGACATCCATATCAACATTTTGTTCAGCTGTTTTCACCCAGAATGCAAACGTTCCCTTAGACTGTATCCAATCTGTGTGTTTCCCGCACCAAAGATACTCTTTGTATCTTTCTGGATGATCAAAAACTAAACTGCCTCCAAACTTGCCTTCAGGATTACTTGTAACCTTCCATCCTGTTGCTAGATTACCATTGTGTGATTTGTCTTTTACCATGTTCGTAGTTAATATATTCCATATTGCTGGCAATAGTTTGTTTTTATCAGGAGTATACTTTGCCAAGGACATGAAATACGATGGACCTGCGTAGTTCTGGCCATAAGGAGGTGTGCCAGTTCCTGGAGCAGGCTTTCCACTTTTTGGACTCCAACCATAGTTCACCCTGAACCAACCATTATCCCCACTAAAAAAGTTACTAAAAAGAGGAAGTTCAAGGTCTTTGTTGAATACCCCATACACATATTGGTTAGCTACTTTTTTCATGGTATCTTGCGTGGGGAAGGATTGCCCTGTTATATCTTTATGTTTGTATAATGTGTCAAAGACATAAGGAAGTCTCGTAGCGTGGCTAAAATCCCATCCTGTCTTTCGTGAAGATTTATCATTTTCTGTAGGATAGCTTGCCCCTTCATAGCCTGACCATACATTATCAGGGTGAGTATCCCCTCGGTTCTGTTCAAAGTTAAATCCAACCACTTGTTTACCTGCAAAGTCAGTAAGCTGATTTGGATTCATTCTTCTTTCTATAGCTTGTGTGCCAACACCAACATATTCCATAAACTTGGTTTTTTGTTCCTGGGTGAGTGGCATTGCGGAAGGATCTTTGTGGTTGGCTGCAAGCATTTTGACAACCCCTACAACCATCCAAGTGTCAATATCTGTCATTGAATTACATAAAGTATTTGGCTTGTCCTTGTTTCGTGGCGTCCAAGTTTCGTCCCGTAGAGATTTTAAGTAGTTAAGATGATTATATCTATCTGACCCATACTCATTACAACCCCACCCCTGTAAACCAAACATCCGATGGTCATCTATGACCCAGCGTTGGTAATGAGCCTTAATAACAGGGGGGTATTCTCGTATAAAGCGTTGCATATTTGGAGTTCTTTGATCCTGAGGAACCGCAAGAAACGCATTAAGAGCATCAGAGGCAAGATATAAAAATTGGCCAACATCTAATCTCAACTCCATTGACTTATCTCGGCTTCGTGACCACATAAGAATTGGTTTTTCAAGTTGGAGATCTGTACGATAAAACTGCTTCCACAAACGCTGTTTTTCTTCACCTGCAGGTAGATTTTGAGGTGGTAATTTTTCAGGGAGATAGGCATAACGATACACATTTTTTGTTTCAAGATACTGCAGGGGCATAAGATAGGTCTCAGCAAGATCATCTAACAATGCAATATCATTGTTTGCAGACGCGTACAACAAAAGATTGTTTGTCCACCCTTGGAGATCGTATAGTGCACGAGTTCGCTTACCTGAAGTAGAGTCATCAGAAAAAGAAAAAGAAATCCAGCTATGGATAAATGGTTTGTAATTTCGCCAAACAGTGTGAATCATTTTTTTATACTCTGCTTGTGAAGGCAAACCTGCAACTGCTGCTCCTGCAATAGCGTTACCACCTGCAGCTTCAAACTCTGCTTGAGTAAGAATACCAGCATTAAGCCGACATTGTAATAGAGAAGTACCACCTGCAACACAATCTTGTAACTGTTGAGCCCGAGAACCATCATTCACCGCAAGGCCAGTGAATTTATCTCCAAAATAGAATAAACTTACAAGTAAAACTGCAAGTACAGCAATAATCTTCACTTTTTTTTCCATTAGTCACAAAATAGGCTTTAGCATTAATAAAGTTTGTTGAAAAGAAAACATGGGCCCGCCCGGACTTTCTCACTGACGTTCGAAGGTATTGTCTCCCTTCGGGCGCCAATATTTGAACTACAGGGATAAGGGATGCTACGCCCCTTATCAACCCAATAGTGCAATGCAGGATCTCACTATGTTCGACCCTGCGGAACGACTCATAAAAAACAAAATCCCGCCGTGTCGATGCGACGCAATAAAATCAAAGATTTTATGCACGTAAAATGAAAATGGGTCTGCCCGGACTCGAACCGGGGATCCCCGCCGTGTCGAGGCGATGTCATAGCCACTAGACCACAGACCCACTTTTTCATTTTATTGCGTCATACCAGACTAGACCACGGGCCCATATGAAGGAGATTAAAGTAGGTGTTTATAAATTTTTAGCGGAAAATCAAAAGATTTATATATGATCCATGCTTCATGATACATGGTGAATGAAAATGTTAGTACGATTAACAAAAGGACAACAAGTAACAGTTCCTGCACACATTAGAGAAGAACTTAGTTTACATATAGGGAGCCCTCTTGATATGGAAGTGAAAAAAGGTAAAATAATCATGACCCCCATTGGAGAAGACCTTAAGAAAGTTTTCGCAGATGCAAGAAAAATTAAGCCAAAACACAACTTAACACCAAAACAAATGAAAGAATTAAATGCGAGGATGTTCAGATGAGGTTTATTGATAGTACAATACTCTCGTATGCTTTTTATCAAAATCCTCACCAGATAGAGTCACAAAAAGTTCTTGAAGGAGAAGGCATCACTGATTCAATCAATTTAATTGAAGCATTTAATGTTATTGAAAATGTAACAAATAGAGAAACAGCAATCAAATCTATTAGGGCAGTATTGCGATCCCATCTCCAAGTTATCCCAGTTGACGGAAAAATTGTATTCGAAGCAATGAAAAGAGGACAGAAGTATAAAAGGTTAAGATTCATTGACCTTATACATTATACCATTGCTCTGTTAATGAATTGTTCCTCAATTGTAACCTATGACAAAGATTTTAATGACTTAGAGATCCCCCGAGATGAAATTTGAGACTTAAGCTAATCCCGCTCGAATGTCCTGTATGAGATATCTTCTTGTTGAACACCTTCTCGTTCCAAGATCTCATCAGAAAAGTAAACTGATTTTCCAATTGCCTGTGTACAAGCCTCTCTCATAACTTTAAATGCCTGTGGAAGCATATCTTCTGGCAAGGATCTAGGGAAAAATTCATTTCCATCTTCGTCAACGATTGTGATTGGCAGTAAAACATTGTATGACTTTCCCTCAGCCTGCAAGGTCAAGGTATAATTAAGTTGCTCATTAATGTCATCAAACTTATGCTCTAGCCCAACAATTGCACACGCATGTTGCTTAATCCCAAGATTAGAATGTAATACTTTAAGCAGGTCTAGAAACTTCCCTTTCTCATTTATGAGTTCTTGTGCTTTAGCAATACAATACCTTGCATTATCTAACCCTTCCAAGGTTTCTTGATCAGCATAGCAATCTGCAAGAACCAAGTAAAGCTTTGATTTTTCTGAAACACCTTCTGAGATCCCCTCATGACACGCTGAGATTGCATCTTCAGCTCTTCCTGTTTTGTATAATGAATATGCAAGTTCAAAATATTCCGCACACCCTGGAATTAAATAGTTAGATCCAACTAACGCGCCAAAGATTTCAGCTGCTTTTTCAAAATCATGATTCTCAAAAGCATCCAACCCTTCATGATGAGCAACCACTATGTAGGCTAAAGTTTTTTTAGGAAGATCATGCAATTTCTTAATCTGCAACTTATCAGAAAGATCAACAACATTTGATTTCTCTTGGAGAGCCTGTGCTTTACTCTCCAAGTCCACAAGAGTTTTAGATAACTCTTCTAATGTTTTTTTTGCTTTTCTCCATTGGAAATCTAATATCCTAGCCATACATCCTTGGAAAAACTAGCTGTATATAAGCCTACTGTAAAGAATGGGTGTGTCCCAAGAGTCTTTCTGAGGGGTGGCACTGCCGCAAGGTTTTATCAGGAAATCTCAAGGGGCGAAGCTCCTTGACGCATCTGAGCTTTGCTCAGATTGCGGCCGAATAATGAGGTGATTTCCGTTAACACTACGAATGGATTTGAGTAGTTAACACCGCAGTGCCACCCCTCCTGCACAAAAAGCAAGATTTGGGACACACCCGTAAAGAATTAAAAAGCCCTTGCCGAGATTTGAACTCGGGACCTCTGCCTCTTTGTTGTCATTACTGACCATACCAAGGCAGTGCACTACCACTATGCTACAAGGGCGAATGTAATGAGCTCTTGGAGCGCCCAAAAATCAAAAAGATTTTTGCGGATGCTACAAGGGCGAATGATTACTAGCTTGGTTTAATAACCTCTTTTTAAAATTTGCTGAAAAGAGCCCTATTTAAACGATTCTCCTGCACACCATAAATCTTTTTAAATTCGCTCAGATTCCTACTCACTGGGGAAAACAATGACAAAAAAAGCTCTTATTTTCACAATTCTACTGATCCTTTTAGCAAGCTCTGTGACTGCTTACACTAAGAGCGCTGATTTTGAAAAAAAAGAAAACGAAAATAAAGTCACCCGTGTGGGGATTTCAGCAGGGGAGTTTGCTCCTAAACAACCACGGTTTATCACTAACATAACAATCATTAAGCCAGTTATTATTCCACTCCCTGGCATTGCGACAGTGAGTTTTGAAGAACAAATGCGGCGAGAGGCTGCAGCAAAAGCAGCTGCTAAAAAAGCAGAAGAAGACGCAGCACGTGCTGAAGAAAGAGCACAAGAAGCTCGTGAAGCACAAGCATCTGCATTTGCAAAAAAAGCAGAAGAAGCACGCAGACAATTAGAATTAGAAAAAAGAAGAAACACTAAAGAAGCTACACTCAGAGTAGAAAGCAGTAGTATGAAAGACATGCGTGTTTCACCAAAAATTGGCAGCATCATCAGCTTGGCTATTGTGTTGGTTGGCTTGCTTATTTATTTGAGTTTCAAAATTACCTCACTAAAAAAGTAGTAAAACTTTATATAGTGTAGACACTACATGTTCTGTATGAAAAAGAGGTTAAAATTACGTCATGTTAAACTAAGCCAACAAGCCTTTATTGGTATGATCACGAGTTCTATTGAAGTATACAAAAAAGAGTGTTTTGGATTGATTATTGGCAGCAAACATAAAACGTATTATTATGCGTATGATGCCTTGCCTTACCAAAGTGCTGATCGTGACTACGAGTCTGTCACCTTAGCTGCAAATCGTTGTAATAAAATGAATCACGCTTTACAGTACCTTACAACACACCAGGTTATTGGTGATTACCACTCTCACCCTGAAGGACCTGATAGGTTAAGCAGTACTGATGCCATTGATATCAAAGAAATTGGTGGGGAACTCACTATGCTTATTAGTGTTCGAAAGACAACTAAGTTTCAAAAGTGGCAGTGGAACGATGACCTTAGTATTTCTGGTACCATAGGAAAAAAGTACAAGATCAAGATAAAAGCATTTGAATACGCGCCTAAACACAAAGTTATTGCACCTATTAAAATCGTCTGCCCCTATGTAAAGAAGTTAAACAAACTGAAATTATACCAGCGGGCTCTGAGAAAATTTATGTGCTAGAAAGAGTTCTGCAAGTCAAAAAAATTTATAAATACCAGTAAGAATACTATCCTTATGAAACAATCAGTCTCCAAGTACACATTTATTATCTTCTTTACCTTGATCGCGCTATTATCACTGTTTATTATATGGCCTTTATTTACTGCCATCATCGCTGGTGTACTTATTGCCTATATTTTTTTTCCATTTCACAAATATGTAAAATCAAAGATCAAAAACAAAAATGTCGCAGCGTGCACATCAACCGTGCTCATTCTTGTTGTAGTCACAGTGCCTTTTGTGGTCTTACTGGGAGCAATCACCGCAGATATCTCAGAAGCATACACAGAGGCAAAGTTAGCAAAGCCAACAAATACCTTTTTCCAAGAAGAATGTACTGGCTCATTTTGTGATGCAAAAGAAAGAATTGATACACTGGTCACCGGGCCAGACATGGTTAAAAGTATTGAAGAATCATTAGGCAAGATCAGCCAATGGTTTGTGCAATACAGTTCAAGTTTTGTCTTGTCAATCCCTCAAAGAATACTTGAATTGTTCATTCTTATTTTTGTCATGTTTTACGGCTTTAGAGATGGACAGGTGATGATTGGAAAAGTATACAACCTCATCCCTCTCAAAGAAGCATTTAAGAAACATCTTAAGCAACAAACAAGCGATGTTATTTACGCAACAGTGTATGGTATCTTAATTGTTGGTTTGATTCAAGGTTGTATTGCAACTATTGGTTATTTCATATTTGGTTTAAAATCACCCATCATGTGGGGTGCAATTACTACACTCGCAGCAATAATGCCCTTTGTCGGGCCACCTATGATATGGTTCCCTGCTGCAGTTTTTCTCATTGTCAAAGGAATGGATGCTGGAAATACATTACTCACCTGGAAAGGAATTGGCTTATTGCTGTATGGTATTTTCATCATATCAACAATTGATAATTTGTTAAAACCTAAGATTATTGGTGAACGAAGCAAAGTACACCCTGCAGTGATCCTGGTTGGCCTTTTTGGAGGTCTAATAAGCATGGGACCCATTGGTCTTGTTGTAGGTCCTCTTGTACTTGCAATGCTTGTTTCATTTATTAGAGTATATGAAAAAGACAAAAAACATATATTGAGTTAGTTCCCTAAAAAGAAAAAAAAGAGGTATGTCATGAAACTACGAGTTAAAGATATGGACATTGCAACAGGTGGTCCACGAATAGTAATTCTTAATGAGCATGATGCTCGTAAGTATGACCTGCACGCAGCAGACCGTGTTAAGATCACGCTAGGAAGTAAAAAAACAATAGCAATAGTTGATCTTTCTGAAAATGGTAAGACTGTTTCTCGGGGAACAATTGGTCTTTTTGAAGAAACTCTAAAAGCATTGGGTGCTCGTGAGAAGTCAGATGTGCATGTTGCTATTGCAAACAAGCCAAATTCAATAAGGCATATAAAAAAGAAACTAGATGGTAAGGCACTTGCACAACAAGAAACCCGAGAGATTATTGATGATGTTGTGGAGGGAAAACTTATCCCTGTTGAACTAACCTATTATGTTGCTGCAAATTATATTCATGGCATGTCATTAAAAGAAATAGTTGATTTAACTAATGCAATGATAAACACAGGTGATCGACTACGCTTCAGAAAGAAAATTGTAGTAGACAAGCACTGCATAGGAGGAGTTGCAGGAAACAGAACAACCATGGGAGTAGTCCCTATTCTTGCTGCTGCTGGTTTAACAGTGCCAAAAACATCATCACGAGCAATCACTTCTCCTGCAGGAACTGCTGACAGCATGGAAGTTCTAACAGGAGTAAAGTTTGACACCCACCAACTAAAAAACATTGTGAACAAACATGGTGCATGCATGGTATGGGGTGGTGCGATTAACCTTGCACCAGCTGATGATCTCATCATCAATGTAGAACACCCTTTGAGTATTGATGCTGAAGGACAACTTACTGCATCTATTTTAGCAAAGAAAGGTTCTGTTGGAAGTACACATGTTCTTATTGACATCCCAATAGGTGTAGGTTCCAAAATACCTTCTAAGAAAAAAGCATTGCGCTTAAAGAGGTTATTTGAAGTTATTGGTAAGAAAATTGGCATGAAAGTCTTTGTTGTATTGACTGATGGTAGGCAACCAATAGGAAATGGTATTGGTCCTGCACTTGAAGCTCGTGACGTGTTGTGGATGCTTGCTAACCACCCCCAACAACCAAAGGACTTGCGTAAAAAGTGTATTGCAATGGCAGGCTATGTTTTAGAGTTAACTGGCAAGGCAAAGAAAGGCCAAGGAAAGAAAATGGCAAGTGACCTCCTGAATACTGGCGCTGCAAACATGAAAATGTGGGAGATCATCAAACGCCAAGGTGCAAGAGTAAAAAAAGTTGAAGACATTACACTTGGCAAGTATACATGGACATTCAAGGCTCCACGAAGAGGAAAAATCACAAGGATAGATAATCACTTAATTTCTAAGGTTGCTCGACTTGCTGGCTGCCCAAAAGATAAAGAAGCAGGATTGTATCTTTACAAGCACGTTGGGGAGAAGGTGCAAAAAGGAGAACCATTGTACACAGTATATGCAGATAGTACTGAACGATTAAAGTACGCTAGGGATTTACACAAGCATGTTGATACTGTTGTTATTGAGTAATTACTCAACTCTTTGATGATATGCTTCCCGTGGTTTGAAAAATGATGATTTCATTCCAGCCAGGTATTGAATAAATTTAAAGTCTGTTGCCATAAAGTGTTAAGGAGCTTTAAAATAGTGCGTGTTGTCAATGTAGATTGCATCTATCTTTCCATCAGTATGAGTAACACCAAAACTTCGATCTTCTTTGAAGTATTGCTGGTAGTTACGGGTTGATGTATCAGGCACGCCATGAATTTGATGTAATAAATCAAGTGGTGTACCAATACCAATACCTTCCACTGTTTTTCCAGAGTACGTATCTTTAGCTCTTAGGGAAACCACGCTATCTCTTTCTGTGAACAAGACTTCTAACCCTGCATGTGTTCCTTTTGTATATATGTAGACAAGCCCTCCGCCATGTTCTCCATCCCAATCACCTCTTTTTTCAGCTCTGCCAACTGCACTCAGGACTGTATCTGGAGTATCTTCAATTTCTATGCCATCAATACTTTCCCAAGGGATAATTCTTCCAACGTGTGGATCTGACACGCTATCCCCACAACCAGGGGCTAGAAATAAACCTGTAATGATTCCAAGATAGTGTAAGGGTTTTTTCCAAATCATACTTTACCTATACTTTTCTTATTTAAATTTTTTTTGTATATACAGTACCCAACTTATCTAAGGGGAGATACTCTTTGGCAGCAGGTACTGTATCATCATAGCAATCTGAACGAAAGACTTACGTATTTTCAACCAAACAATCGTTTAAAGACCATTGCCAGCTTATAGAAAAAGCCACCTTCTTTTATTTTTACAAGCTCTTTTTTGGGTTCTTCAGTTTTTTCTTCAACAGGTTCTTCTTTTATTTCATTTACTGACTCTTCTTTTGGTTCTTCTTCCTTGACTTCAGGCTCTGGTTCTTCTTCAGTTGGTTCTTCTTCTTTTTCTTCTTCAGGTTCTGGCTCTGGTTCTTGACCTTGTTTACTGCTTGGCCTGAAAATACAGATACGCCCATAGGAAACCATGTCATCCCCTTCTTCTTGTTCATACAAGTCAAGTAGTTGCACGCCAATATCAGCTTTTGAAGAAGTAATGTGCTGTCCTATTTTTAGTGCAAACTGTTCGTTCTGCACACCGTCTGAATAAAATATGACAGCCTGATAGTTTTCAATACCACCTTGAAAATCTGCTTGTTTTAGTGTCACCCAAAATCGATCACGAGTAGGATTTTCACCATTAAAAGTAAATTGTTTTTTCTCACTTCGTGTCATTTTCTCATTTACTTCTTTAGTGTAATCTCTACACACTTCTGTGACTTTTTTCATAAAAAAGTATTTTTTACATTGATCATATCGTTCATTAAAGTCAATACCCTTTACTTCACAATACCTACATTGTGATTTTCTTCCTTGATCTTTTTCATCAAGTACCAGTTGACACAGGTCTTCATTCTTGGTTCGCTTTGCAACTTTAACATAACAGCTTAAACGTTTCTTTTGACTGATGAACAAGGAACACACACCAACATCCTCACGATTATTATCAAGAATTTCATCATAACACTCATCTTGGCCTCGCTCTGTTTTCACCAGGTCAGTACAAATGTGAAGATCATCTTTAGTTTTTACAAATCGCATGTAACACTTATTACGCTTATCATAACCTCGAGCTCCTTTAGGAATACGCCGACATAAATCAATGTCTTGCATAGTATTTGCAAAGGCTTCGTAACAACTGCCACGCACACTATCAGCTTCTATACGTTGACAGATTTGAACATCATTACGATCAACTGCAATCTCTTTAATACAATTATCTTTTCCAGTGGGTGCTTGTTCACAGTATGTATCAACTGAATCTGCAGTAACCAATGGTATAAGCAATAAAACAAATGTTAAGAGTAGTAGTCTTTTCATGGTATCACGCTATAAGTGCTAGTTTTTTGCATTTTCTGTGGAGTGTTTCATATCGCAAGCCTATTTGCTTTGCTGTTTCAGTCACGTTCTGCTCGTTTTCTCGCAGTGCTCGCCGGATGAATTCTTTTTCAAACACTTCTTCTGCTTCTTTGAGTGTCAGTGTTTCATCAGGCAATGCATCAACAATTTCTTTTGATAATCCAGACACACTTTTGTAGGCTTTTTCAAGTTTTGTTGGGTGAAGCACACCTTTGTAATGTTGGAGCACATCTTCAATAATTGAGTTAACAGCAGTTTGCTTGACTTCGTATGCTTTCTCCATGTCAGTACGGATTTTCCCTACATTAATGTTTGCTTTTTTGACAAGTCGATGCACTGATCTTCTGTCAACATCAGCAACACGGGCAACTTCAGACACATTACCATAATGAATAAGTAGGAGTTTCTTGAGATACGCTTCTTTAAAGAGTTTTTTTGCTTTTTTAAAACCCATCTTTGTATCAATGTGGAAGTCAAGCAGGGGGTTTTTTCCAAGTTTACCTGTTATGTCTCTGCTGATTTCACCAATACTTACTCCGAGTATTTTATGGAGGCTTTCTTCGAGTTTAGGCTCTATTTTCCTTTTTACAACATTTTCTAGGTCTTCTTGGTTAGACATAGGTAGAATTTAGGGTTTGAAGTTTTTATAGTTTGGGGTTTTAGACCTGATCAGGTTGGCTTCTTGTTGCCTGCCTGTACTCGTCTGACATGCCAAGCATTTTAACTGCTCGTTCATAGGCAGGATTAAGAATAGAAATTCGTGTCATATCCCAGTGTAAGTCTCCACTGTCAAAACGTTGCACTTTTTGCAAGTCAATAAGACGTTCAGCATAGTCAAATGATGTGCTGAGTGTTTCTGCAACTCCTTCTGGCACAATTGATGCACCACCAATAACTGGACCAAGCACTGCAAGATATAATGCACTTAGCCTGTCTACTGATCCATTACCCCTTCCTCTTCGGATGAGATAGCCGTCACGTCCAATGTATCGCTTAATTTGCTTGGCAACTTTAACATGCGGAAGAACATGAACAACTTGCCGTGATAGAACATCAGCGCCTTGATCAGCATGAAAACCATTAATAACAACGCGACGGTCTTTGTACAATCCCTCCTCAAGAATCCGCACTGCCATGCAAAGCGCTGCATAGGTTGTGTGTAAACTTTTATCTTCGCTAGGCATAACATGGGGTTCCACCTGTTTTTGTAATGCGCGTGTTCCTTTAACCGCCAGTTCCAAATCTGATTTTGGAAGACCAAGTCGTTTTTGGAGACCAGTAAGATCATTTCGCAATTGTTTAGGAAGATACAATGGACTTGAAATTTTTTTCTTACGAGGTCTTGGTTTCCGTGTAGTTCCCAGAAATTGCTCAAGGCCCTCTGGCACAGGAATGTTACGAGGAATGTCAATGACAATACCACTTGGTCGTATCCCATGACCTTGCGTTGCAACTCCTCGTATCACAATCCTATCATAGAAGGACAATACATCTGGTCGATCATCAAAGTCGCCATTATACAATGCAAGATCAAATTGTCCCCAGTTAAGTTTCATAAGCTCACCTAAAACAAAGAGTTATGAGGGAGTATTTATATTTTACTACACCAAAGGTTTAAATATAAGTGTCACTTTATTCACTACTATGACACAAAAATATCAGTATGTGTGGCAAAATTAATATCATTTTCTTAGTTACAACTTTATTCAAAATCTCCAATGGTTTCTGGCGGTAGCTAGGTTTCTATAACAGTCTTGAAGACGGGTTTTGACTAGTGCTAGCTGTCTTCTCAAAAAAAATTCAAAACAAACCAAGAATAAACTATACTCACAGACAATAACAATGGAATTGTTGTCTGTTCGTAATAGTAAAAGGCATCCAAATAATTTGTCTTTTACTATAGCCGGCGGGCTGTAAACGTGGAGATGATTGAAATGAAACTAGAACAAACATTAGAAGTGTTACATACAGTAGTACCAGAATCAGAGGAATTAGACTTTGATAGGATTGGTATGATCCAAAAACCAACAAGAGACATTAAGAAAGTTGGTATTTGTGTTGACCTCACAGATCATGTCATGGAAGAAGTAAGGAAAAATAATTATGACTTCCTTATTATACATCATGGTCGGTGGCAAGGAAGTTAGGAGAAATGTTAAGCATCTTGAAGTAGGTGCATACGGGTTGCATCTTGCACTGGACACAATGGAAGGTGGATTAATTGATTCCTTTGCGCATGTGTTTAGTGGTGAATTCAGAAGATACGCCCCTGAAATGGATGCTCGAGGAGGAAAAGTCATTCGTGAGTCCTATAAAGGCATGACTGCAGTAGAAGAAGCACAGCACCAACCGGTAGATCTCACTTATAAAGGAGTGACTGTAGCAAAAGGAGCTGTTTGTGCTAACATTAGTGTCTTCACTGGCATGACCTATGGGTATGGCATTCCTGCAATGAGATCACCAACGCCTGAAGAAGTAGCCTTGAAGTTTGTTCAAAAATATCGTCGAAAACTTCCAGCAAAAGATTTTGAGATAATGAACAACACTCCTGGAAAAGGACATGAAAAAGCAGTTATTGCCACAGGACCAGCAATTAGGAAAGACTTTCTTGAGCAAGTAGATGGCATTGCACAACTTTTTATTGCAGGAAGCATAAAAGATGATGCAAGAGACTATGCTCACAAAACAGGAATAAGTCTTGTTGCACTGGGTGACTTTGCGTCACACTATCCTGGTATGACACGCTTTACGCACCGTCTAGGAGGGCTTCTCAAACAAAGGGATCTGCAGTTAGATGGCGAAGGAATAGAAACAGTATTTATTCCTAACTATTCCTTGCAGGAAACTGGTGGTTCTAGCAAATCAGGCAATGAACATACAGAAGGCATGGGTACACTTTCCAAAATAGGTACAAATACACGCTTTCTTCATCATTTAATCACTGAGAAGGATCTGCCTTACTTCTTTGTTTGATCCAATATTTTTTTCTTTTTTTATTTTCTCACAATATCTGCAGCTTGCCTGTTACTGCGTCAATGTCAGTTTCAACATCAGGACCAATGCCACAGCAAGTAACTGTACCAGGTTCTACTACAGTGTGACCTGCGTCTTTGACAACACAAGTGATGAGGTTTGCGTTATGGGCTAGCTGTGCGTATTTCATCAGTTGGCTTTTGTTCTTGACTTTGACCACAATTTTTTTCATACCTTCTCTGTGCCAGGTGCTCACTACCTTTTTGTCAGACTCCATAACAGCGCCTACACTTGCGTGAGCAACTTGAGCTGCAAGCTTACCAGCAGGTAGTTTAAGATCAGAACGTACAATAATAACTTGTTTGTACTTACCACCACTACGTCGAATAAACTTGTCAACCATTTCTGTGAAAATACGTCTCATTGCATACCTCTTTTTAGTACCACTAAGAAAAGAGGGTTTATAAAGTTTCCCATAGGAACTATGATTCATAATATGCCCCAAACACCCATAATGCACTTTCTGCCAAGAAATTGATAAATAAAAAAACCAATCCGTATTTGGATAAATTAATAAACCAAGAACCAATTAATGTACTAACTTCCTCTGAGCTTTTTTGGACTGCAGGAAAATTAATCAGTTGATCAGAAGGGATGAATAAAATTTTAAATGATAAAATTAAAACAGATAAGAAGAGAGCAGTAAAAAATACACCGAACAAATAAGATTCATAGCCTTGTTTCAACTTGTCTTTGCTTGGAGTGTCAGGTATGAAACTTGCCAATTTTTTCAGAAAAGGCATCTTCTTAACATAAGGTCTTTTTTTCAACAATAGAGATAACCTTATAGTCAAAAGCAATACAAAAACTGTAATAAAACAGAGTACACCTACATTATTTTTAACACCTTCACTCATAAATATTCCTTTACCAAAAGATGAAGCTTGATACAAGATGATTGTTAGAGGAATTCCTAAAAAAAGATGAGTCTTTGAAATAGCAAATAGATTTTTCCAAAAATTCTTTTTCTCAAAACTGAGTAATTGATGTAAAAAAGTCATGATAAATCTAGGTAAAAGTGTAAACAAAGAAAAAAATATTGCAAAAAATAATACTATTCCCACGATATTCGAGACGATCATAAATCCACTTTATTCAGTAAACTCACTAAGCTTCTTTTCATTTCTCGCCTCTTTTATCAATCTAATATACTCCAAGAAAGCAAAGAGAGTAAAAAAAATCAGTGCAAAAAGAAACAATTTCTGAAAAAAGAAAATTAAACTACTACCACCTAAAGATAACAAAAAAATGTTGTATAAAAAATTGAATACCTCCATAAAAAATACAAAGACTTTTCGATATATAAAGTTTACATTTATATACCATATAGTCCAAGACAAATAGTAAACCAAAAACTTTAATAACATTTGAAGCACAATCTACCCTATGACAGACTGTACTAAGTGTGAATTTACTGGAACAGTAGGAGATAGTTTTTGTAGGCAGTGTGGTACTGAACATCCTGAACAAGACCAGCACAGTTGTGATTGTGGTGTGATCGTACATGAGGATGATAATTTTTGTCATAATTGTGGTTCTGAGTTTGATGGTCTTCAAGAGATCCAAGGCCCCCCATAACAGAAAATTAATAAACAAGAGTAAACAAGAATTCTTTGTACTTCGAGTACACAATAAGAAAACACTGAGGTGAATGACATGGCAATGACTGGACGATGGGACGGTGCAAATAAAATTAAATACAGAGGTCGAGGTGTGAAAGTTTCACATGTTGGCAGAAATGTTGCAAAACATGCTATTGCTAGAGGGAAAACAAAAACCTTCAAACGAGGCGATGCTGTTAAGTTCGAATGGGTAAAAGGTGGTGCAAAACAAGATAAGAATAGGCCCCACATGAACACAGCACGAATTATTTAATTTTTTATTTCTTTTTTTACCATGAAAATCGTCAATCTTGGTGTGATACTTATCCTTCTTGGGTTTGCAATAGTTATTATTGGATCACTCATGCAAGGTACAAGCGAAAATACCAAGATTGCTTTTGGTGGCTTTATTGGACCTATTCCTTTTGGCTGGGCAAATGATAAGCGATTGTTCTATCCACTAATTGGTGTTCTTGCTGCATTGGCAGTGTTTTGGTTTATTATGAGAGCGATAAACTAAGAGTTAACAAAGGCAAGGCAAAATTAGTTTCAGTCTGGGCTGTTTCAAAAACCAATCTGATATTACACAGTTTTAACCAGGCCGGGTTCCGGCCTGGATTATAAATTTTAAATCTGTGTGATTAAAATCTTCTTTGATTTTTAAGAATTTGCTGAACCTAGCCCACCTACAAAACCTTAGCCTTTAACCCTTAAAAACTAAAACTATAAAAACGCTTAACACACAAAATCATGTATGCGTGAACGATTATTACTCTTGCTTGCTGTTGGATTTATTGGATTAGTGTTTGCACTGCTTCCAGCGCAAGAAGGCAACCACATTACTGGCGAGCTTTCATTCTTACGAACAACTGAAAACATTGGTAAAATTGACATTGAGGGTAATTTTGTTAGCAACAAAGATATTCGTTTGATAAACTACGCCATTAATGGCAAGAAGGAAGAAAAGAACTGTGGCTTACATAATGGCTGCCCTGATTGCTTGTTTAATGACTGTTTTACTGGATCAATCTATAAAGTAAACACTGAAGAAGGCAGAGTGTGGGTTATGAATTACCACAGCAAGTTTAGAGCCTTACGTAAAGTAGGATATTGTTACATATTTATGGATGAGCAAAAACTGATTAAGCATGAGAATATTTATGACATTGTGTACGAACGACCAATTGCAGGTCATGGCTGGCAGGCAAGGACCATGGCTGAGAAAATAATGGATAAGAAAAAAGGTGTTGATAAAAAAGAATGGCAAGGCTGGCGATTATTTAGCTGGCGAAATATTTCAGCGCCACCATACGAGTGTATCAGTGCAGGTATCTTGCATAAGTGGCAGGCAGTGCCAAGTTTGAGACAAGCAGAAATTGAGAAAGCGCTCGAGGCAGAATCAAAACTGCGCGGTATTGAAATTGAAGATGCAAAACCAGAAGGATTTGGCTTGGAAATTCCAGAACCACCTGGGCCAGGAGATCAAAGCTTTGATGAGTTTGCAGATGATGCATTGTTAGATGAGTTTATTGAGTAGAGAGTATAAAAACATTTAAAGTGGAATTTCTAAAAGCAGTGAATGAAACGATTAAGAGGAATAGTACTTGCATTGTTCTTAGCAGGACAAGGATGTCTAAGTAGTCAAGAAGATACAGGAAAACCAGAAGAAAGAGTTATTAGAACACCAGACGACCTAGCTGCAAGAATTGAGGCACGTTACAATGCTTTAGATACCTCACTTAAGGGAAAAAAACCTTCAGAAATTTGCCACAGAATATGAACAAGCATTGAAGTTAGGGAAGACAATAAGACATAGCATGGACTCAGCTGATCTACACTCATCAACATTGCTTTATTTTGCAGTTAAGGAAACTGTGTTTATGAAAAGACTTTCTCTCACTGAGGGTGATATATTTAAACGTACTGTATATGATCTAACAATTCTCAAAGAGCAACCAACAAACTGTCCTGGCTATGATCCTGCAGAAGAGAGGGTACAAAAAATAATTGCGTTTGATAACAGATGGAAAGAAGCACAAGGCTGGAAAAGGGCACCTGAAAGTGGCATTTTTATTCATTTTGATGACACTGCACTTAGTCAAATTAAAGCTGCAAACTTAGGCGATCCAAGACTGGTTGGCAAGGGAAATGTTTACGGGGTTCTACCGGGGGAAACAGTTGCCCCGTTTCTGTATAATTCAGATTCTGATGTGTTCACATTTAACATGGCTGAAGTACAACCAAATGGTATTGAAAGAACAGTTATATGGAGATGTAATGTTATTGACCTTGGCGCTGATGGTATTGATGCTTGTGATGCCCGATTAAATGAAGTAACAGATATCCCAGCTGCCAACAAAAAATATGTAGACTGCATGAATGCAACATTAGATAAGGTACAAGAACGATATCCTCAACATTTCGAGTAGAATTCTAAAAAAAATAAAAAGAAAAAAAGAAAAAAACAAAACCTTGTTCTCCACTTAAGCAGTTAAACCAACAACTTCATCCTGAAGATTCAGGCTGATTGTTACAGGTTGTCCCTTTTGGAAGGTTTCTGAAGTCTTGTACTCAAATACGTCTCGCTTTGCAGTGTTCTCATATTTTGAGACTTGCACAACGCTACCGTACTTCATTGGTAAAACACCAATAACTTCACCAGCATAATCATAGTGAATGCTTGCAAAGTCTGTTTCTTGAGGTACAGGACTCTTTCCTACTGATATAGTTTGCTTTACTTGGTGAACAGGTTCAACAAGTTGGTTTCCTTGACTAACAAGGATTCCAGCAACAACTGCGATCAGTATTAAGATAGCTAATACTTTTTTCATGTTTGTTACCTCGCATATGCGGTATGTTAATCGTGTCTAGAACTCCTCTTATAAAGGAAAAACTGCGGGTTACTTATAAGCCTTTAGGAAGGTTTATAAATGAAAAACGTTGTTTAAAAACAATGGGCGTATTTAAGATAAAGCTAGATCAGGGCTGTATTGGGTGCGGAGCGTGCGAAAGTGCGTGTCCTGAAAACTGGAAAATGAAAGGAGAACTTGCTGAATTCAAAAAAGACACTATTTCTGAAGAAGAACTGCCCAAGAACAAGGAAGCTGCACAAGTCTGCCCAGTGATGATCATCCATATTGAGGATGAGAATGGAAAGCAGATTATGTAGATCTGTAAAGAACCTCACCATAGTCAAGCAAATGTCCAAGAAGAAATCCTGATAAGTCAAAACGTCCTACTTCTCTTTGTAGCACTGCTTGCATTTCATCTGCTCGGGGGCGATCACAAGGATTCAGTGCCAGACATGCAAGTGTTGCATCAACAAGTTCAGGGCTTGCAGGTAAGACAGGCTCCTTATTCTCAAGCATACTTGCGTATACACGCTTGCTTAAACAATGAGGACGTGAGATAACAGCATTACTTGCAGGAAGCTTTTTGAGAGCATCATAATGTGTTCTCACAAAGGGTGCAGTACCAAACAATTTTTCATACAGCATGGTTCCAAAAGCAAACATGTCTCGTGAAGGGTCTCCATAAACACATTCTGTTTTCATTAGCATCTCTGGCGTCATGTACTTAGCTGTTGCAAGAGGACTACTAAAGCTGCCTAACTCGACGTAGGTTCCAATGTCAATGGCAAAAACACCTCCTTCAGGCATTACAACAAAGTTCTCAGGTTTTACATCCCCATGAATTCCTTTAGTATGAATCTTTGCAAGTTTCCCTGCTGCACCACCCAAATTAGAACATACCACTTCGAGTTTTTCATCTTGACTATCAAATTGAGAAAGCCTGAAAAAGTCATAGAGATCAATACCTAAGGGGTATGCAAAAATCATGGCAAACCATGTATCACCTGCAGTACTTATGTCCCCTCCAGTATGTTTTGTGGGTAAGAGGTACGGTACATCCTCAAGAGGAAAAAGTTTACCTTGTGCAAGTTTCTGTTGTAATCCAATCTCATGTGCACTCCAAGAAAAGGCACTATTACCACGAAAAAGCTTTGCTTCCCTTGATGTGTGTGACATCAAAAGTTTTATTGCTGTATCACGCAAAGGACTTGGAGGCAAGGCATTATCTTTACCTGAGCATACATAAGCAAGAAAGCCTTGATCTATCTTGCCACGAGATTGAAGCACTCTAAGGTCTGAAATACCAAGAATTCCCCCTAAAAGACTGTGTATAACATAATCAGAAAAAGACATCTGACTTGGAGTTGCTAAGACAGGAGATGGTTGTGTAAAGTGATTTTTATGAATATCCCCATGTGCTTCTTCAATAAGTGATCTTAGAGGTTCTAACAAAATTTTCTCAGCCATAATAGAAGAATAAAAAAAGAAATAGTATAAAAAACCCTATGAAAAAAAATCGAAACATTTAAATATAACCTAAATAAAGGTTATTATAACCACAATAAAGGTTATTCAATATGAACCTCATCCACTTTTTGAAACAGAATACGAATACACGCAAAATATTTGGGCAGCGGGAGCTCAAGATTATTGAAAAACAACGCTGGGGTATTCCACTCACCCAATCAGAAAAAAATAGACTATCACGAGATATACGGCCAAAGTTTCAATTCATGCAGGAAATAACAAGACATGACTTTGATTTTAAACTCAAGAAAGGAGGGAAAGTCAAAGAGCTTATAGAAAATGCAAAAGAAATCATCCTGAATCATCGCTTGAGAAAGAAAATAAAAAGAATTACCCTATATGGTTCTACTATTGACAACACACGTACATTCAGATCAGATATTGATATTGCTGTTGAGTTTGATGAAATAACAAAAGAAGATGCTTTTGACTTTAGAGTGAGCATAGCAGCAAAGGCATCTGATACAATTGATGTACAAGTGTATAACGTATTGCCAGATAAAATAACAAAAGAGATTAAAGAAAAAGGAAGGATACTATATGAACGATAGAATACAAGATAAAATAAGTGAAATTGAAAAATTTTTATCACAAGTACTTGCAATGAATTCTTAGATGAGATAAAGAAGAAAGTATAAAAAAATTACGATGCCTGTCCAGCCATCCACCAGCTTCGTGCCTTGCACCAAGTGTTTGCTCCTTGGAATCGCTTTAGGCGTTCTGCTGCTTGGTCTTGGAGTGTTCCTTGACGTGCTCGGTCAGCATTGCTTTCTAAGTTTCCTTGCCGTGGTCCTTGTCGCTGGATCACTTTGCCACACTTGTTTGACCATGAAACATATGCATTTCGTCCATAGTCTGTTACACCGGTGTGTTTCAAGTCTGCTCGTGGCCAGTGTGGATTGTAGCTTGGCAAGTGTGCTTTTCTACAGTCAAGGTATTCTTGGTAGTTTGAAGACTTCCAACATTTTTTGAAGTCATTATGCTGCCACCATACTGGTCTGCGGTGGTGGTAGAACTTATTGTAAAACAAGAAGTTATGTTCAAACCGAGCATCAAACCGATTGTGTTGTGGTGACCTATCACAATTCTTAAAGAATCTAAAAAATTCATGGTCTGCTCCCACTTTAGCGTAGGCAGCATCATATCCCCAACAATGGTCCCTATAACGCTTTTTGCCTTTTACATGCCATGCTCCATCTTTGAACTGTTTGCGTAGTTCGTCACGTAGGCTTTTGTCTCTATTGTATTCATTAACTTGATAAAAAAACATGTCATCTTGTAAATCTTGTAGTTGTCCTGATAACGCCTCTACTCCCTGAGAGGTGCGGTGTTGTTGTAGCTGGTAAATTACCTCGCTGTCATCTGAATCATGCGGTACAACATAGGATGTTGCAGTTGCAAAAACAGAAACAAGTGAGAATATAACCAGGCAGATAATACTAAACCGAATGTAGTTTTTTGTAATCATGCATAATACCCCCTGTGAAGTATACAACAGAAACTGATGATTATTTATAAAGATTATTGTGGTGTACTACTACAAAGTGGAATTCATTTAAGAAGGTTTTAAAGCCACTTTGACATGACCAACAGAGCACAGAAATAGTTTAAAATACCAATGAGATGATTTCTGTCATGAAAAAAGAGCGTGTAAAAAAGATTGCAAGCAATATCCTGTTAGTGTGTGCAACACTCGTTCTTTGTTTTATTCTAGCTGAGCTAAGCCTAAGTGTGTTCTATCCAATGAAGGAGATGAGCCCTACAGAAATTAAGGCACTGACCAAGGAGAACGGGTGTGCTTTGAAACTGGAATTTGTTGACTCACTTGGAAGAAAGGTTATGCAAGTTATTAGGACACATGATTTCATGGTTGGAGGACCATTACTTATTGAACGAGATGGAGTTAAACAACCTATACCCACAAAAATGCTGCCAGAGTTTGCTCAGAAATCATTGAAGAGCATTGGGGCAACACCATTCCCCCATTGTGAAAAAACAACTATAAGTGAGACACCTCCCAATCTTGCCTATTACAAAATAAACAACATAGGGTTGAGGGAGAATAGACCAACAAAGCAAAAAAAAGAACCTGGAACTAAAAGAGTGTTGGTT
The DNA here is from genome assembly GCA_964343705.1 of uncultured Methanosarcinales archaeon. Taxonomy (GTDB): domain Archaea; phylum Nanobdellota; class Nanobdellia; order Woesearchaeales; family UBA12501; genus JAUSFM01. Next base: position 103,338 of record CAYFJX010000005.1, on the reverse strand, counting down.
ATGGGGGACTCGTTTGCATTTGGTGCAGGGCTTGACCAGAACGAGACGCTGAGTTACTACCTTGATAAAAGGCTTGATGAAGATTTTGAAGTTCTCAACACTGGCATGAGTGGTTTGTCAAGTTTACAAAGCCACATATTGTATAAAGAGGTACGTTCAGAACTTGAACCAGACCTTATCGTGTTCATGCATTTCTCCAATGACCTTAATGGCAATCTACAAAAAACATTTTACGAACGACCAGTGTATGTTCCCCGTAATGAAACAATACGATTTACCGATAGAAAAACACCAACAACAGAAGAGAGTGGAAGCTGGCTCCAACACAAACTACACCTGGGGGCACTTCTCAAAGAAGGAAGAGAATTTTTCAAAGACAAAAAACCAGCAAATAATATCACCCTTATCAGACTATTTGAAAAAAATCCTAAAACAGAAATTGAGAAATCATTTAAGTTCAACTGTGACAAAGTCTTGGCACCATTCAAAGACTCAGTTGAAGCAAACAATGCAACATTCATTGTAGTGTACATCCCCAGCAAACAAGAGATGCATGCACCTGAGTTAGACAAACTTGCAAGAAAATACAACAACACGCAACCCCAAGATTTTGATAATACCCTTGTTAGAAACCACCTTAAGCAATGTGTGAAAAAACATGATATTAATTACATTGACCTCACCCTTTACTGGAAAAAATACACTAAGAAACATCCACTGGAATGGTACCAGCCAGGAGGCCACTGGTCCAAGGACTCAACAAACTTCACTGCGAAGATAATCAAAGCATGGATGAAGAAAAATAAAGTAACAAAGTAAAAACTTTATAAACACAAACACCCCCAGCACACTCATGGCAAAGAAAGAACAAAAGGTCACACCTTGGGAAGTGACCGGATCTGTTGATTACGATCGACTGTGTAAAGAGTTTGGGACTGAACTTATCACACCAAAACATCTTCAACACATGAAGAAAAAGACAGGAAATCTGCATTATTTAATGAGGCGTAAGCTCTTTTTTTCCCATAGAGATTTAGATTGGGTACTTAAAGAGTATGATAAAGGAAACCCTTTTTTTCTGTACACCGGGCGAGCCCCATCTGGTCCTGTCACACTGGGCCACAGTATCCCCTGGGTGATAACCAAGTGGTTGCAAGATACCTACAAGGTTGACTTGTGGTTTCAATTTCCTGATGAGGAAAAATTCTTGTTCAATAAAATCAAAGATTTTGAGGAGAGCAAGAAATGGATGGAAGAAAACATGTGTGATATCATTGCATTAGGCTTTGATCCTAAACGAACACATTTTCTTGTTGACACTGAACATGCAAATCTCATGTATAAACAAGCATGTAGGGTGGCACGAAAGATCACGTTTTCAACTGCACGAGCAGTATTTGGATTTACTAATGAAAACAACCTTGGCCAAATATTTTACACAGCAATGCAATCTGTGCCAGCATTTCTACCCAGTGTAATAAAAGGAAAGAACATGCCTTGTTTAATTCCAATGGCTATTGACCAAGATGCGCACTTTCGCGTATGCAGAGATGTCATGCCAAAGCTCGGCTACCCAAAGCCATCATTGTTATTTTGTAAATTCCTTCCTGGACTTGAAAGCCCACATGGGAAAATGTCTTCTTCACAAAAAAGCAATGCTGTTTTTCTGACAGACACACCAAAAGAAGTTAAGAAGAAGATTAACAAGTATGCTTTTAGTGGTGGCCAGCCAACAGTTGAAGAGCATCGGAAAAAAGGAGGAAATCCAGATATTGACACAAGTTACCACTGGCTTACCTTTTTAGAAGAAGATGATAAAAAGTTGAAGAAGATTTATGATGATTATAAATCAGGAGCATTGCTCTCTGGTGAGCTTAAAGCAATTCTTATTGAGAAGATCAATGGTTTCTTGAAAAAGCACCAGGCTGCCCGTGAAAAAGCAAGGAACAAGATTGATCAGTTTATGTATACTCACAAATAATAATAATAATAATCAAATTGTTGTTTGTTCGTTATGGTAAAAGCGATCTACTATTTTGCCTTTCACCATATAAGTGTAAGTAGAAAGTTTTTCTAAAGAAAAAAAAGAAATAAAAAAATAAAAATATTCCTAACAGAAGAATTGAATCTGCGAGGTTGTTTTCTTGGTGTCGTGTCGAATCTTAATTTGAAGTTCGTTTGCGCTTTGTTTACCAGTTGGACCGTAGTGTCTGAGAGGTTCCTCAAACTTACATGTTACAGTCTTTCCTGCTTCAACAACATCGCCTCCGCATGCTTCTTCAACACCCTTTCGAAGTGTTCGACCGTTAATGGTGAAACTTGTAGGGGTTGCTTTTTGTTCTCGACCAACAAGTGTTGCGTAACTCAATTGGATCGGGTATGCTTCCTTATTTGTTAGTTGGAATTCTACCACATCCCATCGGTAACCAGTTGACTTTAGGCATTTAATTCCACCGAAGAATGAACCTTCTTCCCATGTGGTTTTACCATAAGCGCCAACTCGCACGCCTGTTCTTTCAGCAACTAGTGTAACTTCTGAAGGTATAAGTCGTCCTTCTTCATCACCATAGTCCTCTTCAGCCTCAGCAGCACCGTCTGATGGAGCCTCAGGGGCGTCATCCATTGGAGCTTCTGGAGCTTGTTTACCAGAGAAAAGCAGAAATAAGATCACAGCAGCAACTATTGCACCAACTATCCACTTGGTATTTGATGAAGACCGTGGAGCAGGAGCTCTAGGAGCTGCGGAACTAGCCTTTTTTTTAGGCTTAGCTGCCTTCCTTGATTTTTTCTTCTTTTTTGGCATCTATACACCTCCTATGCAACAAAAAAATGTGTTTTTATGATTAGTTACAAGGTTATTGCGTATACAGGATTATTTCTTTAAAAAGATTGTGGTTTTCCAAATGCTTTCCAGAATACGATCAAAATGACAATTGAGTACTCAAAAATAGTATCTCAACTAGAAAGATAAACTTTAAATTACCACACAGCATAAACAATGAAAAAGAGTGATTCAAATGAAGATACAATCTATTCACGGACGACAAATTCTAGACTCACGAGGAAACCCCACTGTAGAAGTAGAACTAGCTACAAAAAATGCAACTGCGCGAGCAAGTGTTCCCTCAGGTGCATCAACAGGAAAACATGAAGCAGCCGAATTACGTGATAACAAAAAAGCGTGGAGGGGTAAAGGAGTTACCAAAGCAGTACAGCAGGTTAACAATTTTCTTGCAAAGAAACTCAAAGGAAAAGAATTAACACAAACTAATGTTGATACTATTATGTTAGGCGCAGTGCATCAAGCTAATAAAGGGTGGATTGGTGCCAATGCAATTCTAGGAGTAAGTCTTGCAGCTGCACGATGTGCTGCACAAGCACACAAAAAACCATTATACAAGTATATTGCAGACCTTGCTCACAATAAAAAAGTGTGCATGCCAGTACCCTTTGCCAATATTATTAATGGCGGCAAACATGCTGCAGGAAAACTTGCAATACAAGAATTCATGATTGCACCAGTAAAAGCAAAGAATACCACCCAAGCAACACAAATGGTTTCAGAAGTGTATCACATTCTGGGAGACTTGCTTGCAAAAAAGTGTGGAAAAAGCAGCACACATGTTGGTGATGAAGGTGGCTATGCTCCCCCTGTGGACAATGCCTTTGACGCACTAAACATAATAGAAAAAGCAGTTGCGCAAGCAGGATATAGTAAAAAGATTAAGATTGCAATGGATGCAGCAGCCTCTGAATTTTACAATCCAAAAAAGCAAACATACCAACTTAAGCGAGTTATGAGTGCAAATAAGCTCTTGGATTATTATTGGAACCTCCTTGGAGACTACCCAATCATATCCTTAGAAGATCCGTTTGCAGAAGATGATTTTCAAGCATGGCATGACCTTATGCAGCAAATGAAAAAAGGAAGAATGAAAAAAGCTCAAATTGTTGGTGATGACCTTCTTGTTACCAACATGAAACGGATAGAGTTTGGGTTTGATGCAAACTTGTGTAATGCGCTGCTGCTCAAAGTTAATCAAATTGGAACAATTACTGAAGCACTCTCTGCTGCAAAACTCGCGCAGCATCATGGGTGGAAAGTGATGGTTAGTCACCGCTCTGGTGAAACCACTGACTCATTTATTTCTGACCTTGCCGTAGGCCTTGGTTGTGGACAAATTAAATTAGGAGCTCCTTGTCGTGGTGAGCGAACTGCCAAGTATAATCAGTTGTTACGAATTGAAGAAGCGCTTGGGAAAAAAGCTAAGTATGGTGCGTAACATGGCAAAAAAGAGGTTACATATCTACTTATTCCGACATGGACTTACACAGTACAACACCCACCATTGGTTTACCGGGTGGATTAATTCTAAGATGACAGCTGCAGGCTACAGAAACGCACGTAAGGTAGCTAGGAGATTAAAGAGCAAAAAAATTGATGTTGCCTATCATTCTCGACTGTCACGTTCTAAAGAAACACTCAAAGAAGTACTCAAATTTCATCCTGAGTGTAAACAAGTTATTAAAGATGATCGCATGATTGAACGATGTTATGGAAAACTACAAAAGCACAGTCACAAAGCGTTTATGAAAGATGTTCAAAAAACAGTTGTTAAAGTTGTTGAAAAAAAGTATGGTAAGATGAAAGGAAATCACAGACACGAATTTGGTGAAACAGTTGCAAAAACAATCTATGACATTTACCATCGATCATATGACATACCCCCACCTGGCGGCGAGAGCATACAAATGGTTGAAAAGCGCGTGAATAATTTTATCAAAGATCTTCTTAAAAAAATGAAAAAGGAAAAATGTAATGTAGCCATTTCTGCGCATGGTAATTCAATGCGGCCATTTAGAAAATATTTCGAGAAGTTGAGTGTTAAACAAATGTTGAAACTGGAAAATCCTCATGACACATTTTTCCATTATACCATCACAGCATAACAATAGTTATAAGGTTCAAAACGAATTCTGAGAGAATTAACTCAAATGGTGATTATATGACTAACAAGGGAGTACTGGGAATTATGGGTGGCTCTGGTTTTGACAAGGGCCTTGAAGGTTTTGAAGGGGAAGCAGTGGATATTGAAACTGGCTATACCATGACGCGGACTGATAGAAGTGTTGACCACGGCATTGTTCGTGTTATGAAAGGTGAACTTAATGGCGTACCAGTAGTGTTTGCGAACAGGCATCAAGTTCTTATTTCAAGAGACGATGATGGCACAAGCTTAGGTCCAGCAGCAAAGAAGTTCTTCAAACATGGTACAGATCCTGCAAACACAAACTATCGTGCATTGGTTATGGCAATGAAACAGGCAGGTGTGACTGATATGATCTCATTTAGTCTTGTTGGTTCATTGTCTGACGAAGTACAAGTGGGTATGTTTTACATCCCAACAAGTATCGAGGATCATACACAAGGAAGAGACACCTCATTTTATGGTGTAGGTGCAGTTGTACACAGACATTATGATCCTTGCCATCGATTACAGGGTGTTTTCCAGGGCGCAGCTCAGGTTGCACTTGGAGAAGATGTGTTAAAAGTAGGTACGTATTACTGTATTCAGGGACCTGAGTTCCGTAATGATGCTGCTGTTGAAACTGCATCAAGAGATCCAAGATATGATGTTATTGGCATGACCTACTATCCTGAAGCAAAACTTGCTGGGGAACTTGAAATGTGTTGGGCAGGAATGGTCTTAGTTACTGACAAAAACTTTGACGCTGTAAATGATGAGATTGTTGGAGAAGCAATGAAACGATCAAGCCAAAATGTAGGGATTGCACAAGCAGTTGCACAAAGTGATTTTTATGATGAAAGTTGTGCATGCCATAGAAATCTTGAAAGTGCATTACTACCTGTTGTTCCAGAACTCGTACAAGACAAGTGGCTTCTTGACAAGGTTCTCAGACCAAAGTATGAAGAGCGTTTTGTTGAGTAATTCTTTTTTTCTTTTTCGGTTATCTCGGAAATATTCCGAGACTTCTTTTTTATTTTGTAAATGTTTCAGTGTTAGTTGAAAAGTTTTTGGACTCTCTGAAATGACGTCGATTTTCTCTGAGCAACGCTTATTAAGGATAAACGCAAGATAAAAATAAAGAAAAAAAGTCGCATAATCATGTGCGAAGATTGAGCATCAAACATAGATAGGTAGACCAAGTATAAATAATTTTCCATATGCCCTGGTCGCATAATCTGGTATTGCGCTAGATTGAGCATCTAGTTACGGCTTTGCCGTTATCTGGGTTCAAATCTCGTGCAACAGAGAAAGTGTACGGGTGAAAATCCCAGCCAGGGCGCCTCTTTTACCTTAATCTTTTTATACAGCCCCATTACACCAACACCATGCAACTCAAAGATCTTAAAGGTAAAATTCCAGAAGTAATCTATGAACGATACGAAGAAGCAGGACTTGATAAACTCAGGCCTGCACAAGGCAAGGCAATAGACCAAGGATTGTTTGAAGGCAAGAGTATGATTGTGTGTACACCAACTGGTTCTGGAAAAACATTTGTTGCCGAGCTCGCCATTATCAACACAATCCTCACACAGAAAAGAGGCAAGGCAATTTACTTGGCACCCTTAAAGGCATTGGCAAGTGAAAAACGCAAGCAATTCAAACAACGCTATGGTGAATTGTTTAGCATTGCATTGTCTATTGGTGATTTAGATAGTGGTGATCCTCACTTGGCAAAGTACGATCTTATTATCGCAACAAGTGAAAAGCTCGACAGCGTGATTCGTCATGGTGCACCATGGGTAAAAGACATTGGGCTTGTAGTTGTTGATGAGATCCACATGCTTAATGATCCACGACGAGGGCCAACACTTGAAATTCTTATGACCTTGCTTAAGAAGTTGTTACCCAAAGTACAGATTCTTGGATTAAGTGCTACAATAGGTAATCCAAAAGAGTTGTCTGACTGGCTTGATGCAGAATTAGTTATTGACACCTGGCGGCCCTGTGAATTGAAAAAAGGCATCTTGTTAGAAGGTGAAGTAGAATTTGATAAACCACCCCACATAAAGGGGTGACCACAATTTTCTGAATAGAAAAATAAGCAGAAAGTTTTATATACTGTAGTCACCTCCTTGAAGAAAGGTTTATTGAAAAAAGAAAAAAAGGAAAAGCAATTAAATTCTATTTATCACATACTGTTCGAGAAGGCAGTGGTTAGCAGAGAAATGAAAAAACCCTGCAGTATTGGAACCAAAATCGCAACACGAGCATTAATGAATGGAGAAATAATTGAAGTTGATGCTCGGAACGGTATTATTAGGCGGGAAAGGTAACCTAACTCACTTACCTAAATAAATAACATCTTTTTCTCCTTTAAAATCACTATCTCCTGTGACAACCTCTGCAAAGAATTCGCGCGCACTTGCCAAAACAATTGCATCTGCAAGAGCAAACCTCTGTTCATGTTTAAGTTTTGCTGCTTTTTTTGCAATGTCAGCACTTAATTCAGTAAGAAATGATTTGCGGAGAATGAAATCAATCATTGCATCTACATGCTTTGGTTTTTCTTTGAGAAAAAAATAATAAATTTCACTAATGTTAATGGGTGTAACTAATACCTCTTCATTTGTTTCAATATATTTTTTCCCAAGCTTGATACCAACAGGAGAGCTGATAAAATATTCTATCCATGCCCAAGAATCAAGTAAAACGGTCAAGCTTTTCCCTCTTAAAAGTGTTTTTTACTCCTTTAGCTATTCCACACATTGATTTCTTTGGCTTCTTCAGGAGTAAGACTAGCTTGTGGATGGTTTCATCAAGTGTCTCTGCATGAAGTTGCTCCTTTGCATGACTAAGCATATCCCTTGTTGTATCCTTCACAGCTATAGTCGTTGTTGCCATAATATAGAATATAAAATATAGTATATATTTAAATCTTTTGTTTTAAGTCACAAACTATATAAATAATTGAGCAAATCAAACGAGAATACGTAAACTACAATAAATTATATGAAAACTAACAGAGGGTGAGAAAATGAGTACCCATAAAGACCAACGGGTCGGCATCTTTATAGATGTACAGAACCTGTATTACTCAGCAAAGAATTTGTATAACCTTAAGGTACATTTTGGCAATATTTTGAAAACAGCAGTTGATGGACGAAAACTAATTCGAGCCATTACGTATGTAATTAATGCTGACATTCGCGGCGAGGAAGACTTCCATAATGCACTGGAAAAAATGGGTTATGAAGTACGAGCCAAAGACCTCCAGGTATTCTATGGCGGCGCAAAAAAAGGTGATTGGGACATTGGCATTGCAATGGACATTATGCGAATGGCAAGCAAACTTGATGTAATTGTCCTTGTCTCTGGTGATGGAGACTTTCAAGATTTATTAGAACACGTTGAAAGCCTTGGTTGTAGAACAGAAGTTATTGCTTTTGGTAAGACAGCAAGTTCAAAACTCAAGGAAACAGCGCATTACTTTTATGACATGGACCGCGTGCCAAGCAGGTTCCTGATTGGTTACAAAGGTCCAACACGAACAAGAGCATGGGGTGGAAAAAGTGGTACAAGAACTGACAAAAGAAACGTTCCAGCAAAAAGTAAGTGAAGGCACTGTAGTAGTGGACTTCTGGGCAGAATGGTGTATGCCTTGCAAACAGCTCGGACCAGTATTTGAAGAATTATCAAAGGAGATTGAAGGCATGACTTTCTACAAGCTAGATGTGCAAAACAATCAAGAAACAGCTGGCCAGTACGGTGTGATGAGCATTCCTTGCTTGATCATCTTCAAAGATGGCAAAGAAGTAGATAGAATAGTGGGTGCACTGCCTAAAGAGCAATTAAAGGATAAGCTGCAAGGGCATGTTTAGGAAACATGTACAAAATCGCCTATTTAGGCCAAAAATGAGCTCATAATACTTAATATCTACGCAAAGTTTATATACTACCCCCTACTTCATTTGTTAGGGAGCAAAGGTTTTATGTTTCTTTTTAGTAAAGGACAAATAAATCAAACAACCTTTACTATTACGAACAGACAACAATGTGCTTAATATTGTCTGTGAGTAAAAGCTGAGAGGCGTGTTCTTTTGCCCACTAAAAATATTGCTGAGGTAGGAAAATATGGCTGCATTTCAAAGAATTAGTGGATTTAAGAAAATTTCTTATTGTAGACGGTGTAAGGATAAGATGATTAATGCTAAACCGTCTGAAATCTATTGTAACCCTTGCGTTGATAGACTCAAGGTACCTGAAGCAGAAGCTTAGGTTTTCTTTTTTTTCTTGTTTTTTTATGGGTTTTTTAGCTTTAGTTCCTTTATTTTCCATATGGAAATTAATGATAGTAAATGAATATACACTGAAAAAGCACCATTTAAACCCTTCAGAAAGGCTTATTAATGATCTGTTTTACTACTACGAGCATGGCTGAGAAGGAAGCACTCTGTACATTCTGTAAGTATAACTGGAAGCCCCGTGTTCCTAGCCCTAAGGCTTGCCCACGATGTAAGAACCGATTAGACTACCAGCGTAAGCGCACAGTTGATGTTCGCACAATGCTTGATGAGGTAGGTAAGAATGAGTAAGCCAGAACTTCCTCTCACACTTGAGAATGTCACCAAGTTCTCGTTCTTGGACGCAGTTGACTATACAACCAGTCTGGCAGAAGAAGTCATTGCAGCACTTCGCTTGATCCAACATGATAGACCAAACTTTGACTTTATGGGTTTATTTAAGGGCAATGGGGACGTGCGACTTGTTAAAGAAACAGTTGGAGGATATCTTGATGCAATGCGGGCACACCAAGTAGTGTTTAATCAAGACCTTGCTGAAGACGCACCGCGTCGCAATGATAATGCATGGAACACCAGTGACCCCCATGAACTTGCAATTCTAAACAATGTAGCAGGCCGCAAACACGAACGCCAAAGATGGGAAGTGTATTATGAGAGAAAAGCTGCAGCAGCAAAGTTTGCAAACGACTTTTTTGTAGGTGTAGATGCAGAACTTGCAGAAGGAATCAATCTTTTGCTTATGGCAAATGGGCAAGGTGACAAAAGTGAAGAAGCATTACAACGAATTGGATGGAGACAACGTCACAACTTTTCAGCATTCCGTGATGGAACAGCAGAAGATATTTACCATGTTATGCGTGTTCGTGAAGATGAAGAACTTGATAGGATCCAAGCACAAGAACCATTAGGTGGGTGGACTGAACCCACTAGCCTACAAGTCACCCCTCAATTGATTGCACAAACTGTAGAAGATTTTGCTAGAAATGATGTTGAAGCTAGGAGATTAGAAATAGAACTTAGCGCACGAAGTACAACAATGACACCAGGCCAGTTGAGAACTGTTGCTGAAAACCTTATTACTGGTTTTGATGCTGCACCTGTAGAAACAGCAACACTAGAACTATTGTATGAAGGACTAATTGTCAACGAGGCAGAGGATCAAGCCTACCTTATTGGCTATAATCTTCAGGCAGGACCACCCAATGGACACATAAGCTGGGGACAAGTTGCTAAGCGGCAAGTATTTTTTTTAGAAGACCCTGGCCAGATCCGACAAGTACAAGAAGAGCTTGATCTACCTCGTGTGTTCACTGCAGACAATCTTGGTGTTAATATAAGTTTGGACACACTATCTGGTTTTTCAGAAGAACAACATGAGATACTTAAACAAAAAATACAAGAACACTTTGGACCAAGCTTTGATGACTTGGTTCTTTTCGTGACACAAAATGCAACAGATGGAGACCTGACATTTTACTGCAAACCCGAAATAGAGGGAAAAATGTCCAGAACTCACAGCTACGCTCAAAGCTTCGAAGTCAGAAATTTCAATCTACAAAGACACCATCAATATTACCTACTTAGTTTTGATAGAATTTCTTCACAATTTCTTGAAGCAATTCGCACTCCCTCTGAAAAAATACATGTGTTAAGCAGCGATGAACTGCAAACCCTTACTGGATTAAATCACCATCAAAACCTACCTAGTTACAAAAGAGCACGAAATATAGTTGAACGACTAAGGGGGATTGGACAATGGGAAGCATGGCGAGACAAGTACGACTGGAACCGAGGAAAAGTTAAAACTGGAAACTTCAGTGATCATAATGTAGAAGCATTCTCTGATCAGCTGCCTAACATGGTTGAGCGATTACGAATAACAAATCCTGAATCTGTCAAAGATGTTTTCCCAAGATATGAATTAGGCACTAGACGAACCAAATTCCTTGCCAACCACTACGCTGCAAAACTTATTGTTGATGGAGACCATCAACGTGCAATGGAGCTTGCAGCAGATGTTCCAGAAATGCTTGAACCAGTACTTGAAGGATTAATTCGTGCAAGGCACTTAGACAAAGCTGGCTGTCTTCGTCTTCAAAACAGTGAAACAAGTTACCGCGACAGTGTAAGTACTATCCCTAAAGCAATTGAAGCTAAAGACAACGAAGATAATTATTGCATACAAACACTTGGACCAAATAAGACTGCAAGGCTTGATAAACTTGCTCAAGAAGTGCTTGCAGACATGTTTGAAAGGAGAGCTGAAGCATCTCTTGAAGACTTACAAAAATATGTTGACACCTGCCGCACATTTGGCTACCAACCTGCTGAAGCAGTAATCAGGTACGGTATTGCTAGAGAAAACAACCAGTATGAACGAGCAGCAGAGTTTACAATTCTTTCTGGAGAAGCTGAGAATTTAATTATTGGAAACACTGTATCAATTAGTTCAGATAGTATTACATCAAACCCCCCGCTTTCCGAAGCACGATCATTAAGAGAAAGACTCAAGCCAATGGGCCTACAAGTTTGCATGGGAGGTGGCCTAGTATATATTGAAAAACCGCAAAAAGCAGTTGTGTATGACATCATAGTAGATCCGAAAGAAGGAAACCATGCGCTTATTGTTGGTAATGAAACACTCATTGATGAGTTATCAGCACATTACCAGAGAAACAGACTACAGAGTACTCAGTGTGAAGTAGGCGATTACCATGGACTTATTGTATCAGAAGGGATGGCACACACTCTTGGCCAGGAACGAAAATACGATCGCATTATTGGGCCAGAAGGATTAGTAGGAAACCACAGGGACCCACTACCTGACAAAGAAGCCATGCTAGCATTTATTGAAGAACGAATTGCTGAGAGGTCAGAACAATGAGCATTACTGACTTCCTCAAAAGGGCAAAAGGCTTGAATCCTACATCATTTCTTAATGATGTTGACTGGCTTGCAAAGAAAGTAGATGACACTATCCGAACACTACGACTACAAGTACATGGGCCAAGCACAACAGTGCGCGACATAATGGGTAGTGTTCGTGAGCGAGATGCCCAAGTAGTAGAAACAATTATTGAAGACTATTTACGATCATACACTCCTATACCCCAAGATATGCGTGCAGGAGCAACACAAGTTGCTACAGGCTTGAACAAATCAGTATTACCTCGACAAGTAGAAGAATGGCAATGGCACTATGCACAATTAAGAATTGCAGATTTAATGATTACACGTATGGGTCACAGCAATATTCACGCGCATGACAGTATGGTGCTTGGACTTGCTGCAAACCCAACTCTTGATGAAGTTGCACAAGCACAGTTTAGACAGAATTTACGAACAACACATGCTCGACCATTTCTTGATCTTTTGCAAAGTACTTGGCAAGCAGTGTATGAAGCGTACCAATTCAAAGTACCTGAGAATCCTGCCTTAATTGCTAAGTTATGTGCACAAGCTGCTGCCACACGACGAGGATGGCATAGACTTGACCCTGCAGACCTTGATGCAATGCTTCGTGTTGATGGTGTTGTGCAAGAAGGCGAACACATGGGTGTTGACGCATTTAGATATTTAGTTGGTGATAATTGGCCAACTGCACGAGATGTAAACTCGCAAGCTCCTGAGTACCTCATGTTATTAGATTCAACATCCAGTTACAACATGATTGTTAGCAATGAAGAAGGAATTAGAAATATGAGGAGACGCTATGGGCCAGCAGGGATTATAACTACCAATCGTGATATTGGCCCCTATAAAGGATTAGTTGTTGCCAATGGCACACGAGATATGTTTAGAGATACAGATAACTATAAACGAGTTGCTGCACCACCTGGAATGTTGGGAACGCGATTATCAGAACCATCTGATATTGCTGCGCTTGTCAGATTTATTCAACCACAACTGCCTATAACAGAACAAAGCACACCTGCTGTTGCAACAACACCAACACCACAAAGAGATCTAAGAATCCATGGTATCCTTGCAGACATGCTCCTTGAACGAATACTTATTGTAGGAACACAAGAAGTAATTGAAGAAATAGGACTGGAGTACATTGGAAACATCAACTTCTGCGGCTACCCAGCAATTGGATCATATGACACCCTGCTTCTTCATGCACGGGAGAGAACAAACATTGAACAACGATGGGGAGTAACTGATGATAACTATCATGTGACACCACGAGGGTGGCTAAATGATGATTTGCTAAATCCTACAAGAAGCCATACAGAAGTTGCAGGAATGATTAATGATATGTTTAGTCAACAAGGTTTGGAGCAACCAGGAAGAGAACAACGTACAAGTATTGACGCTGACAATATTGGTGGTGCACTTGATGATGTACTAGCAGGAAGAACTCCAACAACACAACCAGAACCACGAACTGATGTTGCTGCTGTGTACTTTCTTGGACCAAGACCTATGGAAAGAAACATACTCATCCTCAGCCCAAGTGGTGATGCGATTGAGGAAGTAGACAGAGGCATCAGACCACAATTAGGAACAATTGAAGAATTTGGATTGCAGTACTCTTATTCAGGTATTCGAAATGTTGAACGTTGGGCAAGGGATAATAACATACCTGATGAACAATTATACAGCTTACAAGGAGATGAGATATCTCTTTTAGAAAGGACTAACAGTGCAGGACGAGCACCTGGATCTCCAAGAAGACAACTACTCCTAGAAATAATTGAGCGAGAGTTTTCTGATTTTATTCCTGCATCAGCAACAGGCAGAAGACGTCAAAGATCACCAATCTCACCTGCAGGATTGGCATCACTTGAAGCAGCAGAACGGCGACGAGGAATTACACCACCAACTGCCGTTGATGTAGAAAATAGCATAGCAACCGAAAGACTCGCTATGTTGTACTATGAAAGTTCAGAACCAGAACAAAGAAATGTATTACTTGTCGGAAGAAATAGTGGACGCATATATGCAACTGGCAGAAACATTGCACGTGGGTATGGCCAGCTACCAGAAACTGGCTTACAATGGGCACATGGAATTTCAGCAGATCCACTTGAGTGGGCAGAACAAATGCGCATACCAACTGAAAGAATCTACCAACTAACAGATGAGGAAAAACCCCTTCTACAAAATAATGCAATGGGAGAAGACATGGAAGGAACACAACCAAGGTTTCACCTTATAGGACTTATAGGAGCAATGTTCCCTGATTTGATGCCACGAGAAAACAACGACAATAATGAAGTTCCACAAGAACAATATTTAACCCCACCAAAAGGCGAAGCATGGGAAGCATGGCTTGATAGATATGATTGGAACCATGGAAAAGTAAAAACAGGAAATCTACGAGAGCAAAAAATACGTGATTTTGTTAGTCATCCTAATGGTATGCGTGGCATTAGACAATATACAGCAAACGCAGATAAGTTAGATGCCATGAGTCAGATGATACCAATACTAGATGATATTGAAAATAATCATGGACGATTACTCAGAAATATTTTTGCACGGCATTATGCAGCCACTCAAATTGTAAAAGGAGTCTATGAAGATCAAATTGCTGCAGTTGGCCTAGCCATGGTTGTGCCTGAAACAAGTGAAACAGTTATGTATGGGCTACTACTGTCAGGAGCATGGAACTTCGCACTTGATGTACGATTAAGTGTTGTAGAACATGGAGTACCCCCTCTTTATGCTGGTCGGTCAAATGAAGGTATTGCTTCAAAAGACACAGAAGAGAATTACTTAGTCCATAAGGGTGTAAACACTACAAGAATTGACAGGATTGCTCGCGAGTGTTTAGAAAGTGCACTTGAAACATATAATGGAGAAGATGTGGAGCTTCACCAACTTCGCTCATTTGTCGACGCATGCAAAGTATTTGAACTGGAAATTCCAGGACCATTACGAACACAATGCAATGAATATCAACAACAATTCATGAGGCCACCTCATAACAGTCCAGAACACGCTATTGAATGGTGGCTGCTTGCTGGTGAGAACTGGCCAGCTCCAAGTTTCTGGTTACCAAATAAAGCAAAATATGATGCATTAACAAAGCGCCTAGAAAACTTTGGTTATAGAATTCACATAAATGATGAAACACAAACTTTGTGCACTATTCAGAGGATAGAAGAATGACGATCCGAAATCCAGAACTAGGACTATGGGAACAGTTTGAACGAGTTGGCAAGCCACTTGGACGTGGAGGCATGGGTGTTGTGTACAAAGTTATGGATAGAAAAACAGGAAAAGAGTACGCACTCAAACTTGTTGACTTTTCAAAAATTACAAATTGGGAAACAACTGAAGTGCAAGAGATAGAACGGGAAGCACAAGCACTTAAAGCAATAACCCACCCTAATGTTGTTGGCTATGTAGACAGCTTCAAAGAAGATGTTGGTTATGGTCCTGGAATGCACATTCTCATGGAACTTATCAGAGGGATATCTGCTCAGCAAGCTATGAAAGAAGGCAGTCACTTCTCCGCAGAGCAACTAGAGCGATTTTTTTTCCCTGCAATTCACGGACTCCAAGCTGCACACAAGCAAGGAATATACCATCGTGACCCAACACCTCACAACATCATGTTGGAAGTTACTGAACAGTATGATCGCTTTGACTTCACCCGTGTTGTGCTCACAGACTTTGGCATTGCTCGACTTAAACAGCATGGCACAGGAAGTGAAACAATCATTGGTAAACCAAACTACCTTGCACCAGAGCAGCGAAAAAATATGAACAGAGATGATGACACTCACACTATCCCTACAACTACAGCAACAGACTGGTACATCCTTGCCCTGGCAACAAAAGCAATCGCAACACATATAGAACCACCACTTCATATCCCCGGACAGTATGATTATGATCCAATAAAATATGTTCGACGAGCACCAAACATATCAGAGCCATTAAAGAAAACACTTGAAGCATGCTTGCAAGAAGAACAACATGACAGACCACAAACAGTAGATAACATACAACAAGTTTTTATTCAAAGTGGTGGTAATCTTGGCTTTTACAACCCTACAACCGGAATCTATGAGGTAGCACCTTCAGAAGAAGCAATGAGAACTTTTGCAGTTGAAATGGTTGGTTTAACCACTAAACTCCTACAAGGTACAAGCGAACAACTTCCAGGGTCTGAAACACAAAAGGCTTTGCTTGCTGATGGCGAGACAAAAAGCAAGGTTCCCCTACAACAGGAACGGTATTTAGTTCCTGAGAATGATTTTGATTTCTGGAATAAACAAATACATGATAGACTTCCTCCCATTGTCAAAGATTGGCCTGAGCGTTACAAGAGTCTTTCTTTTGCACAGAGCAGTGCTTTGAAATTAAGAACACGTAATTGGCCAGGACTTATTCCAGCAGCCGCTACTCTCATAGGAGGTCTACTAATGGGCCAGCCATCTATTGCTTATGCAGGTGCTGTTGTTGCTTATCTTGGCACGCGTTTCATCCAACTAAGACATAAAGACGCAAAGTATCATAGCCTTCAACAAATAGCACGTTTTATAAGAAAATACCAAAAGGGGAGTAAGCTGGAGCTTTCTCATCACTATAAACATTTTAGTAAGCAAGGATTAAAAATCATCATGCAAAGACAAAAAAATATACTAAGCAGCCATATAGCAAATCCAATTATCCATGATTGGGTTATTGAACAAACAAAACAAGGACACACTGAAGCAGTGTATGACTGCGCAAAAATTGTTCGTGAACATGACTTTGACCCTGCTATCTACAATAGTGCCATGATTGGCCTGCTCATGCAGGGCGAGTGGGACAAGGCTGTAGTACTAAGAAATAGAACTGTTGCGTATTCTTGGGGTGGTTTGTTTGAAGGCAAACCAGGGGATAGTGCCACTGCAATTAGGGATGCTCTAAAACTGCACAAGGATACCGTCGATGAGTTAGACACCTACGCAGTATATCAACTTCAACAATGCTTGGATAGATTACATGAAGCAGACCTCGCAGAAGTACAAAGCTATTTCAAGGCTGTCCGGGCATTTGGCGCGCAGGAGATGCTAGATGAGTACACAACATCTCTAACACAACGGCTGCGCAATAAGAATGAACCAGGCAACGATCAACACGAAGCAGCGTATGAAAGATTGGCTATCATCTATGCTAACACTAATAATTACAACGGAGCACATGGTCTCTTGCTTGATGTACCTCAACATAATATTAGTCAGCAACAGCTTGTTATGGATACACTCCACCAACATGGTATGAAGCATGCTGATGGTGCAATTATTTTCAGGGCCCGTCTTTTGCGGCAAATGAGACTGGGTGATGATACAAAAAAAAAGGAAATACAGCAAGCAAGGGAGAAGCTTGAACAACTATACACCTTTGCAGACTAAAATGAAACTAACCGACCGACTCAGGAATCTTGTAGGCTTGTCTAGTGTAGGACAACAAACCTTTAACCTAGATAAAGCCAAGAAAAGGTTTATCAAACTCATAGAGTCAGAAACACGACGTGCTAGTCCTGTTCTTGATGCATATGTAAATACTTCAATGAGAAGCATTACTCACCCTGATTTAGCAGATGAGGAGGCACTTGCTGCGATTCAACACCGAGCAAGAGAAACCAGGCTTATAAGCAAAGAATCACCTGCAGTTATTGGCAAGGGAAGTATGCAACTTGTATTACAATTAGGAAAAGGTGCTGTTGCTAAAATAGTGCTTCCAGAAGACAAAGAAAAACAAGAGTTTCAAGGACACTATGTTGTTCCTTTGCGCAAAGGCTACATGCCGTTCACTATGAACATGCCTGCGCTCTTAGAAAAAATAGGATATGGGGATATAGTTCCTCCACATCATTACTTTGATGTGAGACAAGATCGTAAAGGTCGATTGGTGGAACTTATAACCCCTAAACCATTAATGCATGCAAAAGTGGTCATCACCTCAGACCTTACTAACAGACCCTTATTCAAAAAGTATGTTGTGGCAGAATATGCTGACAGAGAACAATGTGCCAATCATGAACAACTTACCTCGCAAGGAGAAGCTGCCATTGACAAACTCATGGCATTATATGATTTACACAGAGCTGGTGAAGCAGAAGCTGAATATGGTATTGGACCAATTAGCCACCATGCTGAATGGAATGATGACCCTCGAATCGCAATGTCAAAAATGTTATTGGTACAAATTGAGCCAAAGACAACAAAGGGAAGATTAGTTTTTGGAGATTTAGATCATATAGGAACATGGGTGATGCAAGATATCGCTTGAAACAATATGTAAAAAAGCAAAGAGAGTATTCGCTGCAGTAGTCCTGACTTCATTACTTACGCTTGCACCAACAGAGTTACACAACAACACTGTTTCATATTCTCAAGCAGAGGCACACCACATAAAAAAGAAGAAAAAGAAAAGATGTAAACCATTAACAGATGCGCAACTCCTTAAGAAATATTCTAAATACCAAGACCCGTTACGAATTGGAGAAAAAGCAACCAAAGAACGTATTAAAACATGGGGTGATTGGGGTGCTGGTCGACGTGGACGATTTTGGAATGCAAAAAGAGGCATTAATCCTCACCCTGCAGTTGACATTGTAGCACCTAATGGAACTCCACTCTATCCAATTGCTGCAGGCAGAGTAGTGTATGCTGGGCGTGATCATGAATTTCCAAAAAGAGGCAAGGTTGTGACAATACAGGCACCTAGTGGTTTACAGTTTGTGTATGCACACCTGAGCAAAGCGCTTGTTCGCCCTGGACAATATGTAGGCTTGGACACTATTGTTGGTAGAGTTGGACAAACAGGAAATGCAAAAGAATCTGGCGAGGAACCCCATGTGCATGTAAACGTGACAACATCCCACACCATACTGTGTAAGGGAGGATATTTCAGGAGTAGAAGAACTGGCATAAACTATTGTAGGCCAAGTTCTTTCTTTGAATCAGGCGCAAACTATTTTAGGATTGCAACAGGACGCCATAAGAGCGGTGCTGAAAGAAAGAAAAAAAGAGACTATTACCTAAAGCAGTTTAGAATAATAGAAAGAAAAACAAGATAAGAAAGTTATTCCTTTTTCTCTTCAGGCTTTGCTTCTTCCTTAGGAGCTTCTTTTGGTGCTTCTGCTTGCTTTGCTTCTTCTTTTGGAGCAATTTGAGCAGAGCTCAAATGCTCATCTGAACTTTGTTCAGATTGAGCTTCGCCTTCAGCAGGAGCTACTTCACCTTCAGGAGCTGGAGCTGCAAACAAGTCTGCTTTTCCAGCTTTGATAACCTTCAGATTAAGTTGTGCAGTTTTGTCAAAGACTGTGTTTCCTGCAACAGTTTTTCTTTGTCGCATACCTTTCATGGTACGCAAACCTTTCTTCTTTTTCTTACGATATTTTTTCTTGTTGTTTAATCCTACACCAGAAATTGCGAGAATTCGTTTACGAGCAGTACCTGGCACGTCTTTCCGCATTGGGAATCCAGCAAAGTCACTACCCCCAGTAATTTCAAATTCATAACCAGTTAAGTCAAGAAGTTCTCCATTGACCTTGTCTCCAATTTTAAGGCCCATGAATGGCTGCACAGCATCATCCTTAAGTTCTTTCTGTACTGCCTTCCCTGTTTTGGGATCATTTATTACAAGTTTTAATTCTGCCATTTTTTGTCCTCCCGAGACTTACATACAGCCAGCGCTGTAATTCCCCTTTGGGGCACTCAGATGATGAAAAGAGGCAATAGGGGCTATATAAAGGTATGGGTTTGTAAAGGGGGAAAATTAGTTTCAGCTTGGGCTGTTTCAAAAACCAATCAAACATTGCACAGTTTTAACCGCCCTTCAGGGCGGATTAAAAAATGCTAGATCTGTGCAGTTGAAAATATTCCTTGATTTTGAAGAATTTGCTGAACCTAGCCCACCTACAAAATGTCAGCCCAACACAACAATACATATATACCCTGCATTCACCCCACCAAAAACATGTCAAAAATACAAGAATTATATTCACTTAAACGATTTGGGTCACAATTGAGACTTGACCCTACCTTTGAACTCCTTACCAAGCTTAACAATCCAGAAAAAAAGCTCAAGGTCATCCACGTTGCAGGAACCAATGGCAAGGGTTCAACCTGTGCAATGCTTGCTAGCATCCTCCAACAAACAGGATTAAAAGTTGGACTCTACACTTCCCCTCACTTAATCAAGTTCAATGAACGCATCAAAATAAACAACACACCAATCTCAGATCATGAACTTGAGCAACGAGCAGAAAAACTTCTTCAGCTGAGAACTGATCAAACCTTCTTTGAAGTCACCACAGTAATGGCACTAGATTACTTTGCAGAAAACAACACTGACATTGTTGTACTTGAAACAGGCCTAGGCGGTCGCTTTGACGCAACCAATGTTATCCCTGCAGAAAACACCTTGCTCAGCATTATCACTCACATTGCACTTGAACATACTGAACACTTAGGTGATACCATTGAAAAAATTGCATTTGAAAAAGCAGGAATAATCAAGCAAGGTGTTCCTGTACTTACCAGCAACACCGATGAAACAGTACTCACTGTGTTGCACAATGTATGCCAGGAAAAAAAAGCCCGACTCCTCAAAATTGACCAGGAAGATATTGATTATGCACAAACTAACCTCAAAGGAAAATACCAAAAACAAAACGCTGCAGTTGCAAATTGTGCAATGCAACTTATAGAGTCACTGTCAACAACTGTTGAACAACAACATAAAGGACTTATGAATGTGCACTGGCCTGGACGAATGCAATTTGCACAACTAGACAATAAGGAGTTCTTATTTGACTGTGCACACAACCTACAAGGAGTTAAGACCCTGTGCAAGGAACTTGCTAAACTGCGACTTGGGTATGATGAACTCATCTTAGTTTTTGCTGCAATGGACAACAAAGACATTAAACAAATGACAACTACCTTATTCCCCCACTTCACCAGAATAATCCTCACAAAACCTGAATTTTTCAGGAGCGAGGAACCAGAAAAGATATACACCACCTACAACAATGCCAACAAGATCCTGCCAGAAGAAGAAACCAAGGTTATTCTTATGTCACAAAATGTTAAAGAAGCACTTGACAAAGCACGTGCCATCACACGACCAAATAGCCTGATTGTTGTTGCTGGTTCTATCTACCTAGTTGGTGAGGCATTTAAAGAACTTAATATAGCAACGCATTAAATGCATCTTCTTGCTTTAAAATTTTAAAATAAGTATTGTACAAACCAAGAATGGTTGTTTCTACATAGTCAAGTGGAAGTTTATCTTCACCCAACAAATAAAAATCAATCCAAACATGTCCAATAAAGGCAAACCGTAGCGCAGTAAAAAGATGTTTTTTTTCATTGTTTGATAAGTTTCTTACCTCAGTATAGGCATCCAACAGGCTTTTACATTTTTCAATATTTATACCGTTTTTACAGCATAACCACATCATTGTTTTACCTATATCAAGAATATATGGTCCAATAAAACCATTATCAAAATCAATAATACCTGTCAGTACGTCATTCTCAAATAATGTATTTTCTGCTTTGATGTCTAAATGAAGGGGTCCTTGAGGAAGATCAGGGAGTGAAAGTGAAAATAGCTCTTCTTTTATTGTTTTAATATACTGATCTTTATTAGCTATGCTTGTTTTCATAAATGAAGAAGAATATTTCTCAAATTCTTCTTGCATATCACCAAGATTTGCCTGATCTCGATTACCAATTGGCGTAAATGTTTCTCCAATAGTATGGAATCTTGCCAAAAATTCCCCGATTTGTACAAGGTGGCTAGTGTTTAAAAAACTTGGTTCCTGACCTTTAATAAACTTATACAAACATGCATACTTTTTGTTTATTTTAGTCAAAAAAGTATTTTTTTTGTTTTTGACAAGATGTGGTGTGGGTAAACCAGCAGCAGTAAGGTGATTAAGAAGCGCAACTTCATATTCAAGCTCTTTTTTTCCTTTTCGAGAATATATACGCAGTACATACTCTTTGTCTTTTGTTGTTACCTTAAAACTAGTATTAATTACTCCTTTTTTAAACTTGTTAATCTGTAGTATATCCAAAATATCAAATTCATTCAGAACCCCTTGTAATTCATTCTTTTTATAATCCACTCTAATCACTCAAACAACAGATCTTTCCCCAGACCACGATAACTAAACCAGTTCTTATCAATCACTTCTCGTTTCTTAAACAGTTTCCATGATTCATAACCCCAGATAAGATCACTGAACTGTTGCCAAAAATGGCGAAACGCTTCGCGAGCATCATCAGCACTAATCTTTCCAAGCGGCTTTAAGAATTTCATTTCATACCGTACCAGCAAGTGATCATGTCCTTGTTCAAACGTGTCAATATCTTTTTCTTCAGGAGGAAAGTCATCACTAGTGTTAAAACTTTCGACTACAATGTCATAATGTGGATTGGCCAAGTCCTTGTTAATTGAAACAATTCGTTGATGAAGAAATAGTGCATTCTCAAACTGCTTACCTTTAGTACGAAACAACAAGTACGTATACGCCAATGGATGTATTTTCTCGAGCTTGCCTGTTGCCATGCTGGTATATTCTTTTTTTTGTTCTTTAGGCAAACCATCTTCCCACACATGCCCTGAACAAGTAAAACCTGACTTGACAATAGGAAAACTCTTTTTCTTACCTAAATGAAAAATACGTCTGAAAATACCATAAATCGCAGGATCCACATGACTTTTGAAACGATTGTCTTCAACACCCATACCCGCAGCAAAAGCGCTTTCATTTAAGACTTTTACGCTTACGAGGCAATATTTATAAAAAAATACTCCCTCAAACACACATATGACTCCTTGGATTGAAATAATCTTGAAACTTTTCTGGTTTATGCTACCTGCAGGCATTGCAAACATGACTCCAGTTCTAGTTAAGAAAATTAACTTCTTAAACACACCCATGGACTTTGGAAGATCATGGCGGGGAAAAAGAATCTTTGGAGCTCACAAGACCTGGCGTGGCTTGTTTTTTGGAACAGTTGCTGCAATGATAACTATACAACTCCAACAATCGTTTGATTTTAACATTGCACAGTACACTGGAACAAATATCTTGTTAATAGGTTTCCTCCTTGGCTTTGGCGCTCTAATGGGGGATGCTGTAAAAAGTTTTTTCAAACGTCGTGCAAATGTGAAACCCGGCAAACAGTGGATTCCCTGGGATCAAATTGATTGGGTACTTGGATCATTACTCTTCTTCCATTTCTACCAACCAGTAAGTCTTACTGCTTTGATTATCGCCCTGCTCCTTTTCGGCCTTTTACATCCAGTAGTGAACATGATTGGTTATCATCTTAAGATAAAAAAGAATAAGTTTTAGAGAATCTTTTTCTGTTTCAGCACGCGTAATGTTTCCCTCTCACCTTTTTCAATTAATTCATAGGTTTTAGTAAAATCATTAACCTGCACATCTATATATGGAACACGCACCGTTATAACTTCTGTGTTGCTAAACGGGCTAATACATAAATCCATTTCACGCAACATGTTTTTATGGAACATAAGATCAAGACTGTGAGAAGTTACGTCAAGAATACCTGAAAAATCAAATCGCTTACTGGTATTGGATGCATTAAGAACAATAATTTTGTCACATCCAAGCTCAACAGCTTTCTTAATCCCATTGACTCCACTGATACTGCCATCAACATACTTAATATTATCAATGAGTTGCGGTGGAAAATAAGGAGGGATTGACAAGCTTGCCATGACCGCATCCCTAATTGGTCCTTTACTAAACCAGACTGGTTCACCATCAGCAAGTCTTGTTGTGATGGCATAGAATGGAATTTTGCAATCTTCAAAATAATCGCCTTTAACTGAATATTTCAAAATGCGTTTAATGTTTGATGTAAGAGCAACTGATCGTACACGATACATTTGCCAAACTATTTTGTAATTAGTAGGAAAGACAAGTTTACCTGTCATTTTATGCCAAATTTGTTCAAGCTCTTCAGGTGAGCGACCTGAGGCCATAATTGCCCCATTAATAGAACCAACACTACTTCCTAGAATAACATCTGGAATAATACCATGTTTCCATAGGGCTTTAATCCCTCCTACTTCAAGCGCTCCTCGCGAACCACCACCCGGTAAGATGAGAGCTAGTTTTTTCCATGTTTTTTTTGCTTGGGGTGCTACCTCAGTTGAAAATTCGTGGCCATCTACAGCTTCTGCTAGTCGCTCATCTATTCTCTTTTCTTTTTTGGAAAAAAAGGAAAATATGCCCATATGCTGTTACAAGACTGTTTTATTTTTAAAGTTTGTTTTTAAGTAGTTTCAGAGGGAGCGAAAACTATTCAATTTTTCCTGATTTTTCTGTAAATCTTCTGATGTACTCCGAAAGTGTTTCAAGTTGTACGAAAATAGTTTGGTTTTTGTTCAGGAGCGCTTATTAAGGAAAAAGACAGATAATAAATAGGTGATTATTCATGTTTGAGAATAAGAAAATAATAGTTGCATTAAAAGATGATGCAAAGACACAATACTTCTTTCTACAGAATTTAGTAGAAGAAGAATTAGATAAAGGTAAAGTAAATACAGATACCCAGAAATTATTATGTTCAATCAACAGGACATTAGCCCTTTTAAAAACAAACCCCCATGCAGGAATTCACATTTCAAAAAGAAAAATCCCAAGAGAATATACTCAGAAATACAGAGTTAAAAACTTGTGGAAATGCAACCTGATCCAACATTGGAGGCTGATATATGTAATTGAGAGTGATGAGATAAAAGTTGTAAATATTGTGCTTGATGTATTAGACCATAAAAAATATAGCAAAAAATTTGGTTATAAGAAAAACTAGACGATGAGAGCATCTTTTAGTAGTCTTTCCATCTCCTCTTTAGGAGTGTATGTCCAATGTATTCCTTTAGAACCATCAAGTATCTTCCCTGATGCTTCAAGATAAGTAAGGATAGTATTAAGTGTTTGCCTATCCATTTTTTTAGGCAAGCCCCGAAGTATTTGATTCCTGCTTAGGAGATCCCCCTCATGCTTTTTGAGAAATGCTTCAACCATAAGGATTGTCTTCAAAGTGGGATAGTGCATGTGTGCTTTGAGTTCCATAGGGGTACATAAGTTTATGTAGTATATAAATGTTAGTAAAATGAGGGGTGTGTCCCAAATCTTGCTTTTTGTGCAGGAGGGGTGGCACTGCGGTGTTAACTACTCAAATTCATTCGTAGTGTTAACGGAAATCACCTCATTATTCGGCCGCAATCTGAGCAAAGCTCAGATGCGTCAAGGAGCTTCGCCCCTTGAGATTTCCTGATAAAACCTTGCGGCAGTGCCACCCCTCAGAAAGACTCTTGGGACACACCCTAAAATGAGGTAAAAATGTTCATTGAACTCATTACTGCAGTAAGCCTGGGCATTGCCTGCGGCTGCATCACTGGCCTCACACCAGGTATTCACATCAACTTAGTTGCTGTTATGCTTATATCAATTTCACCCACCTTGCTAAGGTTCACGTCACCACTTGTTCTTTGCGTATGTATCATTAGCATGTCAGTAGTACACACATTTCTTGATGCTGTTCCCTCTATTTTTCTTGGTGCTCCTGACAGTGCCACTGCACTTGGTGTACTGCCAGGCCATCGTTATTTGCACAAGGGATTTGGTTTAATGGCTGTGAAGCTTACTATTATTGGAAGTTTTGGTGCAATACTATTGAGTGTACTCTTGTTTCCACTGCTGATTCCCCTTGTTACTCTTGCATATCCTATTCTTTCAACAAGTATGTTTTGGTTACTGCTTGCTGTTATTTTCTTTGTGATCTGGTCTGATAACAAGCGTGGTTGGGCAGTGTTTGTATTCTTTCTTGCTGGTAGTCTTGGGTTATTAGTTCTTAACCTGCAAAACAGTAAGCACTCCCTGTTCCCTTTGTTATCTGGTTTGTTTGGTGTTGCAACCTTGCTAGTAAGTCTTACAACTACCAGCTGTATTCCAGAACAAAAACAATCCCCCTTAATTCAATTACGAAAAAGAGTTGCTGTACGTGCCTTACTTTCAGGACAATTCTCAGGCTTCATCACTGCACTCATGCCTGGGCTTGGAGCTGCAACTGCTGCAACTATCAGCATGCAACTTCCTGGCTCACGAAAACTAGGAGATCATGGTTTTATGGTCTTGATGGGTTCAATAAGCACTGCAAACTTTGTACTCAGCATGGTAACCTTGTATGTCTTGGGCAAAGCGAGAAATGGTAGCATTATCGCAATCCAAGAGTTACTTTCTGAAGTGGGAATTAGAGAAGTAGGGGTATTCCTTTCCACAACACTTATTGCTGGAGGAGTAAGTGTATTTCTCGCACTATTTTTTGGCAGGTGTTTCTCAAAACTAATAAGTAAAGTACATTATCCAACATTAGTATGGAGCATCATCCTTTTTATTATTGTTATGACAATCATTCTTACTAAATGGATTGGATTGCTCATTCTTTTCACAAGCACTGCAATAGGCGTGATTCCTGCAATTGTTAAAGTAAGAAGAATTCAAGCAATGGCTTGTTTGTTGTTACCAGTGTTATTGTATTTTTGGTAATTAAATCCCAGCTTCAATCTCTGAGATCTTTCCAACACGTCGCTGGTGTCGTTCTTCTTCATGTGAAGCGTCTCGCCACGCATCTACAGCTGCGTATGCTTGGTCAGGAGTGATGTATCGCTGACCAAGGCACAACACATTTGCATCATTATGTTCTTTTGCAAGTCGTGCTGTTCTCGCATCCTGAACAAGTGCTGCTCGAATGCCATCAAATTTGTTTGCTGTGATACTCATGCCAATTCCTGAACCACAAACTAGGATGCCTTTGAGTGCCTCATCAGAAGAAAGACCCTCAGCATCCACCAAATCAATTGAATTGCTTACTGCGTCAGCCACAGCTGCTGCGTAGTGAGGATAATCAGTTGCTGGTTCAGATACTTCTTCATAACAACCCAGATCCCAAACACGCACTCCTTCAGCTCGCAAGTAGGCAACAAGATTATTTTTAAGATCATACCCAGCATGGTCAGATGCAATGACAATTTCTGGCTGCAAACGTTGTGATGCAAGTTTAGGATCTTCAGCTTTAAGTAAGTATGACGCAGAAACAACACCATCAATACCCTGATGTAATGGAATAGTTGTGTCTCTGATACCTCCATCAACCCATAATTTTTGTTGGGGATGCATACGCTTTCTGACTTGAGCAATAAAGTCTTCAACTGCTGGAGTATACCCTTGTCCTGACTGACCATACTTTACTGTCATGACCGTAATGCCGTCAAAAATGTTAGGATCATACAAGTATGATCCCGCCCACAAAAGCTCAAGAGGTGATTCATGATCTACTACTGCAAATGCTTTGATACCAACAGATTGTACACGGTCAGCAAATTCTCTTGAATCCTCACGCAAGGTTGGTTCCTTTGAATCGTCAACTAGTGTTGGATGAAACATGTACGCTCGAACATCATGCCCTTTCAAGACAGCAAGCTCCTCTTTTGTTGGCATTGGCCGCACATCAGGATGCACCAGGTTATGAATGTCAATAGGAAAGCCCATAGTGAACCTGCGAACTTCATCAAGAGAATATGTTTCATCACCATGCTCATCAAGGTGAATCGCGGTAAAGCCTGTCTGAGCAAGTCGACGACAATGTTCTACTTTCTCATCAAGTGTGCCCATATTAAAAACAGAAAGACCGATTTCAAATCGTCTTTGTTCAATTGCACTAACTGTTTCAGAATCCATAAACCTTCCTAAGGTTGAGAACTATTTAAAGATTGTTAGACTCAAAACATCATAAGCCGTGATACCACACAAGAAACTTTTCTGCCATTCTTCCAAGTAATGCAAATGGTGCACGTTGCCTCTCGACTTCTGGTTTGAATGGGTCAACAAGAATAGTAAAGACTCCTGCTTGATTACCCCCACTTATGTCTGTTGTTCGTCGGTCACCAATCATGGCTACTTTGCTGGTATCATGCACATCCATAACACGCATACCATACTGGATTAATCGTTCATCTGGTTTGGGTAATTTTTTGTACCCTTCTAAATTGTGTTCTTCTTCTGAAACCCCATGAACCATACTGCCAACATAAGCAAACTCTGTGTGGCCACCACTATCAATTCCAATATATGACCTTCCCTTATGAAGTTTTTGATACATAACTCTGCCTTCTTTGTTATGGTACATCCTTAAAACAGGCCTACCAGGGAAGATAGTTCCAAGCTCCCTGTATCGACGCATGCTGGAGTTTGAAAGAATTACTTGCTCGTAATCTTTAAGATCATTGTAGGCTCCTGCAAGGTCAGCGTGTAACTGTTGATCATGATGTGGCATCAGAGTAGAATCAACATCCCAAATAAGTGCTTCAATCCCCAACTCGGAAAGGAGAGCAGGTGTAACCTCATTGATGGTTGTAACATGCAGATCAGGAGTAAGATTCTGCTTAGACCAGTTAGTACGTGCGTTCCGAAGCGAGCCCCACAGGGTGCGTAATGGGTCAATGATATCAGTGAGTGCCATGACAACTGGTCACTAGAGCCGCTTTATATCTCTTTGCCTTTAAAACCCATACCTTTAAAAAGAAAAAAAGCATTAGTATTGACAGAAAAGAGAGGAATCACCATGGCACTTACAATAGGATCTATTCTCATATTTGTACTGCTTATCCCCATTGTCCTGGGTGCAATCAAATTATTTAAAGAAGGGATTACTCCCATGGGAGTTGCATCGCTCTTGTTTTCAGTGCTTATTTTTGGGGTGGGTTTTATGTTACAGCTTGACACTGCTAATTTCCAAGAGAACTTTGCAGATGCAGAAAAAACAATCCTTCTTAATGATAATGGTAAGATCACAGCTGGATTTATAGGTGTGCTTAAACCTGAAAGCCCACCAAAATTTTTAAGCCAAGCAACAATTGAAGAATACAACCAATATTTCCAACGAGGAGAATTAAACAAGTTAAAAGGGGATAGTTTCAAACTTATGATTGTAAAACGACCAGCATTTGATTTTTTAGGTTATATAGAATTTGGTGGTGAAGACATAAATCTGGAAGATGTGTTCCCCATTATTAACTCTGCTGACCCCATAAGTATTTATGCTGACCGTGTTGTTGCTGCAGGTATCAAAAACAATGACATCTTACCTGAGTACAAGGACAAAGCAAAAGAACAATACCTTGGCGAAATCACTGAGCAAATTGGTGGTGCAGGAGAGTTAAAAGGATCATTGTTTGGTGTGCTTATTTCAGATGCAACAAAAGAAAAAGGGCCTTTATTCCTGCTTGAGGCGTATGGTAATGGCCACATGGATGTGCATGAAGAAACATTTATGTTTAAAGTTATTAAGATTATACCAACCAGTGTTATGAAATGGCTTTCAAAAACTAATGTGCCATTTATTGATGATTTACTTGGTTAACGAGAAGAGGAGGAATTACTATGAGCTTTTTGGACAAACTAGCATTTTGGAAAAAGAAAGATTCTTTTGATTACAGTAAACTTGAAGGAGGATCAGATTTTGGCTTGGGAAAAGATGCAACCCCTGGACTAGGAGGAACTCCTGATCTTGGCCCGCTCCCTGGCGGCCCAAGTAGCCATAGTGAACCAAGCACAACAATCCAAGGAACTGGCTATAAGGATTTAAAACCAGCTGATCTTGACGAGCCACACCAAGGCTATGCACGACCAAGTCCCTCTCCAGCTACCCCAGTGCAGGGCAATAGAGATCTTGAAGTTGTGTCTGCAAAACTTGATTCTATTAAAGCAGCAATTGAATCACTAAATCTACGCATGCAAAACATGGAAGAAGACATGAAGCGCATGCAACGCAAAGGCTGGTAAGTAATGCGATTACAAAAGCAGACCTGGATATTTATTGCAATTGCGAGTGTACTTTGTGTTCTTGACCAGTTTTTCAAATGGCTTGTTGATGCTGCCTGGATTCCTGGTAAGTCACAAGTTATCATTTCAAAAGTTCTAGCATTCACTTTCTCACAAAATAGCGGAGCAGCCTTTGGTATGCTTCAAGGATGGACAGCATTTTTGATTGTATTTTCAATGGGTGTGCTTGTTGCAATAGTGTATTACTTCAAAAAAATTCCTGTAAAATTATTACCAGCAGTTGCACTCATCACCGGTGGAGCAATCAGCAATCTTATTGATCGAGTGCTGCTTGGCCATGTTGTTGACTACATCCAATTTTTTAGTTGGCCTACTTTCAATCTTGCTGATGCAGGCATCACTGTTGGAACACTCATTGTTGGTGTGTGGTTGTTAAGAAGTGAGTGATAATAGAAGTGAGTAAGAATTAGAATTCTTCCATGTCTTCAAGACCTTTAAGTTTTCCCTGACGTTTAAGCCAGTCAACTTGAGAAAACCGGTATTTGAAAAGAATGTCTCCTTTTTTGTCAGCGTCATACTCCCATGGTTCTACAATAACAATGTCCCCTTCTCGAACCCACAGTCTTCGTTTAAGGCGTCCAGGAATCCGACAAATTCGCTTGTGACCATCCAGGCATCGTATTGACATTCTGCTTCCACCAAGGCGCTGTTCAACAACACCAAATGTCTCAGGAGCTCGAGGAAGTTTTATCCTACGGATTTCTTCCTGTTGCTTTTGAAGCAGTTCTTGTTCTTTCTTTTTCTTGCTCATTAGAACCAAAGAGTTAGAGTTGCTTTATAAATCTTGCCCTGTCATGCCTTAAAAATCAAAAGAGGTCACACCAGGCACTATATCAGCAATACTTGTTTGTAAGCGTTGCTGTTTTTCCTTGACAAAATCAAGCTTGTTTTCCTTTTTCAGACGATCAATTACAGCCTTCATAATAAGTGGCCAAGCAATGGTAGCATCACACAGGACCTCTGAAAACATGCCCCCTTCACTGGCAGGAACAAATTTTCCCCAGGTAACACCCTCACTATAGGTACATCCTGAAAGTCCACCCCAATGTACTGGCTCAGGACAAATTCTTACACCATACTTGTAACGATTGACTCCTTGACCAACATCTTTTAGAAAGCCTTTTCCTCCGCAAGCATCACACCCCTTACCTTGACATTGAGGACATTCGTTTTTGACACGCTTTTGCATAATATCAATGTAGGGTGCAACTTGTTGTGACCAGTTTCGTGGCACACCACCACCAATGGTAAAGATACCCATTGTTTTTTGTCGTTGTGTTGACAGGGCAAAATGGTCAAGGTCAAGGAATGGATTAAACTGGAATTGTTTTTCACCATGTTTTTTTCGTCGAATGTTGAGTATGCCAAAGTCAAGTCCCATTTCAGAATCAGTAAACGCAGGAACGTACACTGGCACTTTTTTTTCAAAAGCACTTTTGAGAATTCCCCTGCCTTGCGTGTTTGTTACCAGCCACTTGCCACATTCTTGCAGAATTTTTTGACTGGACAAAACAACATTAGGATCCAGACATTTCATAATTTCCCTGAAGATAAATTCTGTGTCATCAAGATTCTTTTCAAGTTCAAGCACATCATAAATTCGATCATACCCCTTTGTGTATAATTCGTGATCATCCATTTGTCCAAATTTGTATTTGAAGTGTGACATACCTTGTGCTTCAACAAAGCCATGAGTCATGAGTGCACCAGTAGAAACAATGGCATTAACCATTCCTAAGTCAATCATGTCACACATGATAAGCCCCATTTTTGCAGGTGTCATTGCTCCTGAAAGTGAGAGAACTACAAAGCAGTCAGGGTCAGTAAGCATTGCATAGAAAACATCAACAGCCTCTCCAACTGTTCGACCACCAAATGCTGTTTTTGACATTGCTTTTGCCAGCTCATCAAAGTCAGTGCATGCTGCAAGATCAAGAGAAGCCAGTGGTTCAAAGCCGTCTTCAAAACCATCACGCATTGAGTGATCAGTGCGTGTTGCTGGTTGTTTTTTAGGTGTTCCACAAGGATGGTTTTCAGTCATGTAATAACGAGAAATCGGCTGTTATTTAAAGGTTCCGGGATCCGTTAATAAACCGTTCTACTTGGCCAGCAAGTGCTTGGGGAGCAGAAGCTGCTTGTCGCCAACCAGCTATTTCACGGAGGTACATGGTGTCATTTTCAAAATCAAAACCAACACCTACATACCCTGCCTTAAATAGTTCCTTTAGACGATCGAAGGTTGCTACTCTTTTACATTCGGCAGCCTTACTGCCATCAGGATTTTTTCCATGGATGGTAACTCCCACATAAGGTTTGTGTAACCGAATCTTTTTTTCAGGACTTGAAGAGTTAAATCCCCGAACACAACCAGGCGGTGGTCGCACACAAACATAGTATGCAGTTGTATCATCATACACAGGTGGCTCTACAATATCAATAATGTAAAACGTGCCAGGTGCACCCTGGTTTAAACTCAAGGAGGGTTTATTGATAACTGGTGTTCTACCTACCCCATTTGGTTTTGTCGCTGCTACAAAACGAACTAGTGCTTTTTCTCTCAACCACCTTGGTGCTTTAAGACTTTTTTCATGAAGCTCTCGGCCATACCCAAAGCCTTGGTCAACAATGCCAATCCCATGCAGGTACATTATGTCATCATCACTTGCACCAGTGAACTCACGCACAGCTGTAAAGGCATCTTCCTCTTCCATCAGAATTTTTGTGAGTGGTGCTCCTGAAAGATCAACACTGAGATAATGTTTACCCATAAGAAACTTAGGATATTCCTTCAGGGCTGTTCCAAGATTAATCATCTGTCGAACACCATTAGCCATAGGACCATCCCCTTCATCAATGTATTGCAATCGAACAAAGCCATGTTGTACCATAAATTCTAGAACATTAGGATCTTCAGGTACGTCAACTGATCCTGCAAAAGCAGCTTCTTCACAAAGAAGAGCATGTTCTAAGCGGTCCTCAAAATCAACCATGTCCTCACGCAAAGTCACATGCTTTACCTTTACCTTTCTCTGGCTAGCCATGAAGAGCCAGAATAAAGTTGTAGTATTTAAGCCTTACTTAATTTCCTTGGTTTTGATTTCCTTCAAGAGCTGAGTTATAAATGCATCAACCTGTTTTGCACCAATAACTTCATTATTCCTGGTACGAACCGTGACTGTTTTTCCTTCCTGTTCTTTGTCTCCAACTACAAGAATGTAATTAATCTGCTGTAACTGTGCTTCCCGTACTTTTTTGCTTATGCTTTCTGCACGGGCATCTACTTCAACACGAAGGCCTACTTTTTTCATTTCTTTTTCAACACTGTGCGCATACTTTTCATGCCTATCCGCCACTGTCAAAATCCGCATTTGCATTGGACTAAGCCATAAAGGAAACTTTCCTGCAAAGTGTTCAATGAGAATACCCATAAATCTCTCGAGAGAACCAATAACTGTCCTGTGGAGCATCACCACATTGTGCTTTTTACCGTCTTGTCCTTCATACTGAATTTTGAATCGTTCTGGTTGTTGAAAGTCAAGTTGTTCTGTTGCACATTGCCATGATCTCCCTAGTGAGTCTTTGATGTGAAAATCAATTTTTGGCCCGTAAAATGCACCATCCCCTGGATTGAGTTTGTATTTCACTTTGTTTTCTTCAAGTGCGTCTTTAAGAGCACCTTCTGCCATTTCCCAAACAGTTGCATCTCCCAATGCTTTTTCAGGTTTGGTACTCAGTTCAACAGAAAAATCAAAGTTAAATATTTCTTTATAGACATGACGAACATTCTGAATAAGTTTTCCAATTTCTTCTTTGATTTGATCTTGCCGACAAAAGACATGACAGTCATCTTGTGAAAACTTACGAACTCTTGTAAGCCCGCCAAGCACCCCTTTGAGTTCATTTCGGTGAAGTGGTGCAAAGTCTGCTATACGAATTGGCAGGTCTCGGTAACTACGCAATTTTGTTTTAAAAATGAGGATATGGCTTGGACAATTCATAGGTTTAAGTGAAGCCTCTTTATGATCCATATGTAAACAAAACATGTTTTCTTTGTAGAGTTTCCAATGCCCTGACTGCTCCCATAATCCTTTTCCATAAATAAGAGGAGTGACTACTTCCTGGTACCCCCATTCCATATACTTTTCTCTGAGAAAGTTTTGTAAGGTGAGGTAAATAATGGTTCCTTTTGGATGAAAAAATGGTGACCCAGGAGACAACTCATTAAAGCTAAACAAGTCAAGTTCCTTGCCAAGTTTTCTATGATCTCGCTTTTTTGCTTCTTCCAAGTTATGCAAGTGCTTTTTTAGATCACTTTTATTGTGGAATGCTGTTCCATAGATCCGTGTCAGCATGATATTTTTTTCATCTCCACGCCAGTATGCTCCTGCAACTGATTGCAGTTTGAAGTATTTAAGATGTTTTGCAGCATTATCTACATGCCCTCCCTTGCAGAGGTCAATAAAATCTCCGGTGATTTGGAACGTTATTTTTTTCCCGCCTTTGCTAAACTCATGTATAAGTTCTGTTTTATACTTATTCCATTTGAATTGTTCAAGTGCTTCTTCTCTGGTAACTTCTTTTTCTTTGGTATCATTCCATCTCTGAGCAAGCTCATGCATCTTTTCTTCAATTTTGGGAAAATCTTCCTCTGATATGGGTTTTGGCAGTTCAAAATCTTGATAAAAACCATCTTTAATTGAAGGACCTATAGCGTTTTGTGCGCCTGGATAGAGTTCCAAGACTGAAGCTGCCAACAGGTGAGCACAAGAATGTCTTAAGGCATCTTTGCCTTCTTCTTGATGAAATGTAATAAGTTCAACTTTTGAATCTTCAGTTAGTTTGGTGTTCAAATGTGCAGTCTTACCATCAACTTTTGCAAACAATGCTGCCCGCCCAAGTCCTTCAGAAATGGATTGTGCAACTTCTAAACAAGTAGTTCCTTTAGAATACTCTTTTGTACTTCCATCGGGAAGTGTTACAGTGATTTTTTGGTCAGTCATTTTATTCCTCCTTGTCTTGCCTACAATGCAAAATCATAGGTGCACTATAATGAGTTAAATTGTTTCTTTAGCTCTTGTGCACCCATGATACTATAAAAAGTTTATTGTGGCATCCTCCTTATGGCTTTGTTTTCACTTATCCAAGCACCTCACCAGACATAGCAAGAATTTCTCGTTGTTCTGCCCAGTATCCTTGTACTGCTTGGTACCCTTTATCACCAGGGTAGTACTCTTTCAAGAGGACCTTTCTCAACTGGTGAAACCTTTTTTGAGGAGGGGACCCATGTTGTTCTGCTACTTGCAAAGCAGCGTCAACACGATCAAATATGTCCTCAGGTACATCCCTATGGCAAGGAACTCCATAGATCTTGTTAAGTCTTGGTAGGAAATCCAAAGGGATACTTTGATGTTCCACCAAGTGTTCAAGCAAAGCATGCTCTTCTTTACTTCTAGGATTTGCATAGTGCGATTCCATTGTAATCTTCTCCGCAGATATATCTGCATTTTTTTGTTGTTTGTTTTTCTAGTTTTTTCTAGTCTGCTGACTAGCATGAATTTTTTTCTGTCGCTATTTTCCTGGCCTTCCAATAATGATTCCAAACAAGAAATGACTCATAGGGTTTACCAGACCTGAGTCAAGACCCAAAAAGAATCACAAGAAAATTGGATGGCAAAAAGTCTATGCAGTAGAAGTAGTAGTTGTAAGTACTATTTGTTTCACAATTTTGTTTTCGAATTTCTCAGCAACCATGCAAATAAGTAAGGTAAAATACTATTTAAAAGTTTCGGAAAATCAAACAATAATCCAAAGAAAATAGTGGAAAAAAACAAGAAAAAAAGAACAAAGAAGTTAGAATCTTACCTCTTAAACATATACTTAAACATATTTCGCTTTGTTGTCTGAAACTTAACACTTCGACTTTCTCGAAGTTTCTTTAAGCTCATGGTAACTGAGCCAATTGAAATCCCAAGCGCCTTGCTTAGTTCTTTAGAAGTGTACCAACCTGCTTGGTTATTTTTCAAATAATCATAGATGTCTTGTTGTCCCATTGTATTACCCCCTCTATTACCATAGAGTTCTTGTTTTGTTTAAAAGCTAAAAAACTGAAAGCTCCAGTCATATTTATACCTTTCTGTTTTCCAGGATAATAATATTTAATTTCAAAAGTAGTATCAAGTTTTTGTAACTGTTCCATAGGAACTAACCAAAGGCATAAATAAGAGTGCCAATTACCTCTTAAACATGGAAGAAAATGACGTCTATAGACCCATTTTACAAGAAGAAATTGATATGGTACTTGACTTAGTTAAAAAGCGTTTTTAACTAAGATGAATTTCTACAACATCCCCATCTTTAAGAGTGTATTTTAAACTAAGCTTCTGACCTGGAAATTTAGAAGACCCCCAGACTTTGCAGTACTTAAACTTAGTCACAAAATCACGATGTAACTTCTCACACATACCCTTTACAGTGGTGCCTTTTTTTAGAATAAGAGGAACATCAAGATCTGCTTTTTTGCCAACCTCCTTACAATACACCCTCATAAGATCAAGCTTCTTAAAAATCATTTTTTTGAGAGTGGGAATACCTTGTTTTTTCTGAGCAGCAATGCAAAAATCAGCCTTGGTTTCCTTTTTCACCTTTGCCAATGTTTTTGCATCAACCAGATCAGCTTTGTTCAAAATTGTCAAGGCAGGAATATACACCTTATTCGCTTCAATTACATCAATCATGTCATCAACATCAATATTTGATCTAATCACCACATCAGCATTAAAAATCCTAAACTCCTTAAGTATTGCCTCAACAGTTTCAAGGCTAATCTTTGTTAACTTGACAGTGCTTGCAACATCAAGACCCCCTTTTGTTTTCTTAGCAATCTTCACCTCTGGCTTCTGTTTGTTAAGGCGAAGACCTGAATCATAAATTTCTTTCAATAATGCAGGCAAGTGTTCAGGACAGTTTACATCAAGAACAACCACACACAAGTCAGCACTCCTCATTACCGCAAGCACTTCTTTCCCCCTCCCTTTTCCTGATGCTGCACCGTGTACAATACCTGGAACATCCAATACTTGGATCTTGGTGTGATTGTATTCCATTAATCCAGGTACAACAGTGAGGGTGGTGAAAGCATAGGCGCCAACTTCAGATTTTGCCTTAGTAAGTGCGTTCAGCAAGGTAGATTTTCCTGCGCTAGGAAAGCCAACAAGAACCACCGTTGCATCCCCACTTTTCTTAACAGAATACCCCTCTGGCACCTTCCCTCCTTTGCCACGAGAAACCTGCGCTTCTTTGAGCTTGGCAATTTTTGCACGAACTAGACCAAAATGCTTCTGAGTACGCTTATTGTACTGCATCTTGGAAAGCTCTTTTTCAAGCTCTTTAATTTGGGCGGTGTAGTCTACCATGAACCCACATCAGAAACAGAGGTTTATTAGGTTTGCGCTTTAATAAGGAGAAAAAGAGTACAAAGCTAATCTGACTTCAGCAAAGTCATCAAAATCAGAGAGTATTTTCAACTGCACAGATTGAACAGCAAAGCTGTTTAATCCAGGCCGGATCCCGGCCTGGTTAAAACTGTGCAATGTCAGATTGGGTTTGATATACTTAGGAAAAAACGTCCCAGGTGCGCTCCGAGTGGAACGAGGGGCTCGCCCACATTTTGTGTCTTTTGTGTAACAAAAGACTTTTGAAACAACCCAGGCTGAAACAAATACACCAATAAAACAGAAAAGCACCTTTAAAAAGCAGAAAACTTTAAAAACAGCCAAAATATTAAAAGAGTAAAGTAAAACAAACAAGATTAAAGATGTATATTTAAAAGAGGATTAAAAGAGGTGCGCTATGAAAGATGTTCTCAAAAAAGCAATTCTAGTTGGAATGGGTGCTGGAGCATTCACTAAAGACAAAGCAGATCAGGTGATGAAAGAATTAAAAAAGATGAATTTAACACCTGCTGAAGGCAAGAAGTTTGTACGCAAATTGGTAAAGGAATCTGCAAAAGAGAAAAAGCGTATTGAACGCATTGCTGAACGAGAACTAAAAAAGGCAATCAAAGCCTCTCTTACTCCCAAGCATATTAAGGTTGCAAAAGGCGCTCTTTCACAGTTAGAAAAAGCTCTTTTAAAAGCAGCAAAACCAAAGAAGAGAAAAAAGAAGGCAAAAAAACGTAAGAAGACAACAAAGAGAAAAACAAAAAAGAAAAGTAAGAAAAAAGTAAGCAAGCGAAAAACAAAGAGAAAAAAGACCAAAAAAAGGAAAACAAAACCACGAGCAAAAAAGAAAACAACAAAGCGTAAAACACGAAGAAAAACTCGTACAACTCGACGGAAAAGTTCACGACGAAGACGACATCGATAAAGGATTCAAAAGGTTGGTATATGAATGAAGGCCCTGATACTACAGGACGACTTAGGCAAATTATCCGTGTATTAGCGCAGCATGGATTTAGCTATTGTATCGACCATGTTGAACTAAAATCTCACTTGCCATTAACAGATCGCATGTTTCGAAAAGGAATGAAACATGTTGCTCCTTCTGCACGCTTGCGTATGGCCTTGGAAGAACTTGGACCAACATTCATTAAATTTGGACAGATCTTATCAACACGACCTGACTTAGTGCCTGCTAATTACATCACCGAACTAAGTAAGTTACAAGACCATGTCAAGCCAATTAAATATGAACAAGTTGCTGAGACAATTAAACAAGAATTTGGCAAACCCATTCCTGAATTATTTGATAGATTCCAAAAGGAGCCTCTTGCATCTGCTTCTATTGGACAAGTACATGAGGCGTGGACAAAAAGAGGCGAGCATGTCGTAGTTAAAGTAATCAGGCCAGGAATAAAAAATAACATAGACAGCGACCTGAAGATATTATTTTATCTTTCTAAGAAGTTTGAGCAACAATTTTCAGAGGCACGGTTGTGGAACCCCACTGGATTTGTGAAAGAGTTTGAAAAGCAAATCCATAGGGAACTTAATTACACCCTTGAAGGACATAACGTAATCCGCTTTGGAAAGAATTTTGCAAAGGATAAGCAAGTAAAAGTCCCTAAAGTGTATGAAAAACTTAGCACCCGTAATGTACTTACCATTGAGTATATTGATGGAATAAAGATTACTGAACTGAACAAACTGGCAGCTCTTAAAAAGAAAAGGGCGAAAACTGACGACGAGAAAAAACTGCTGAAAAAATACAAAGGACACAAGTTTAACAACAAACTAATAGCAAAACGATTTATTCTCAGTATCTTTAGACAAGTCTTTGAACACCGTTTTTTCCATGCTGACCCTCATCCAGGGAATGTGATGGTCCTCAAAAACAATGTCATTGCCTATCTTGACTTTGGTATGATGAAGGTGGTTGATCCAGAATTTGCTGACAACATTAGTGATGTTTTTGTGAACCTCTTGCAATTTAGAACAGAAGAACTTGCCTATTCACTCATGCGATTTGACGCTGCAGAAAACGAGGTAGACATAAGGGAATTAAAAGATGACTTGAAAAGTTTGCTTGAAGAATATAGAGACGTTGAACTAGGAGATATCAATATAAGTAAGGTAGTAAATCAGCTTGGTGAGTTAAACATGAAATACCAGGCGCGTATCCCAAGTGACTTTTTTATGCTTGGAAAAGCCATTGGCACAGCTGAGGGAATTTGTAGAACATTAGATCCAAGCTTTAATGGTCAGGTTGTTTTAACACCTGCAATGCATGCACTTATCCGTAAACGTACAAGCCCAAAGGCAATAGCAAAACAAGTAAAAACTACTGCGCTTTCATTTTTTAGCAGGGCACGTGACCTTCCAGGACGCTTTGACCGTATTATGAAGAAATTTGAAGGTGGAAGAATTGAATTTGATTTTAGACATAAAGATCTTGAGGAGATTGAGTTAGAAATTGATAGGTCGTCAAACCGTTTGACGCTAGGTATTATTATTGCAGCATTTATTGTTGCGTCAGCACTAATCATGCAATTACCCACTGGCCCGTTAATCATGGGCTTTCCTGCATTTGCATTAATTGGACTTTCTGCTGCAGGTGTTATGGGCACGTGGGTTGCCTTTGCGATTATGAAACGGGGACGGATTTAGGAAACACTTAAAAACCCCCTGACTTCAACCAGGTTTATGACCTACACATTTATCGAGGATGAAGTAACTGCTGATCTTTCTATTGAAGCAGAAGCAACAACACTGCAAGAACTCTTCACAGACCTAGCTACAGCAGCAATTGTTGCATTGGCTGATCCACAAACAGTACAGCCAGTTGAAGAAAAAAAGATCCACCTTGAAAACACAGATGTAGAAAAGCTGTTGTTTGAGCTGCTTGAAGAGATTATTTTTCTCAAGGATAAAGATGCATTTGTGTATCATGACAGCACTATTTCGATCACAGAAAAGGGTGACACACAGGTTCTTGACTGCACACTTCGCGGTGATGCTATTGACCACACCAAACAGGTTCTTCGCAATGATCTTAAAGCTGTAACACTACACACGTTTTCTGTACGTCAAGAAAATGGAAAGTGGCTAGCTAAAGTTGTTATTGATTTGTGATTTTACCGCCTATCTCGTGGATCTTTCTTGCCCATAAAGAGCATAAGCAATACAAGCACGCTGCAGATAATCCACAAGGTCCAAATAGATTGAATATTACCAATCAGTTTAGTGCAAATACTTGATCCTGCTTTGTCAATACAGAATGACATAACAAGCGTGGAAAGCAGTATAAGAATTGGATACCCTGCTCCAAGAAGGAGCATCATTTTACTACGCATGCTAAGCTTGATAAGTTCCATAATGACCTCTTTTTAAGTAAGAATATACACTCAAGGCTTTATAAAGTTTGTTTATTTCTTGCGACGCAAAAGATCTTCAGCATTACGCTTAATCAGCACAGGGTGATTGTTTGTTTTAGCATACTCTGCAATTGCTTGAGGAGTCTGCAATTCCTTAATCCCCCTATGGGAAAGGGCAGTTGGGTCAAGAAAATACACATCCACTGTTTGATCTGGATTGACATGTACTGCTTTGAAATAAGCATGATGCCAGAAGTCACCAATGCGATCAAGCTGTGCTCCAAAGTGCCAGCCTTTGAATTTATCTGGGTGCATAGGCTTGACATACTTGTTAAGAAAATGAACAGCTAATGCAGTGTAATCAGAACATTTACCACTCATCTTTGTTTCACGCCTTCCTGTAAAGACACGTTCAACACCATCATCATGATTTTCATAGTTTTCAATAACACTACGAGCAAAGTAGCATGCAAGGAATATACTTCTCCCCACTGAATACCCCGCAAGCTCTGTAGCTGGATCAACACGATGACCTTTTTGCTTTGCTAATATCTCCAGTGTTTTTTTGTGAGCAAGACGCTGGAATTCTTTGACTGAACTAATAGGAAGAAGATTTTGAACAACACCATAACCCATGCCTGCTGGTTGGTCAAGCATGTAGCCCTTAATTTTTCTTTTTAGCGCTTGAATTCTGTTTTCTGGTTGTGCTATGACGTCGATACTTTTGGATGTACCAAGATGTATAAGATCTTGGGGGTCCTGTACTCGTGTTTGTCCAACTACTTCAAGCGCAGTGAGGTAAATAAAACGTGCCATTTGGAGGACAGAAAGTGCTTTTTCTTTTTGTGCTGGTTTAAGATGGTCTCCTTCCCTTACAAAAGAAACAAAACTGTCATAATTAGTGAGAAATTGTATTGGGTCTACCTCTGTATGTCCTGGCTTGAGTCCTTTTTTCCTGCAGATCTCATAGAGCAAGTGACTTCGTGGATGTGCTTTTTCTGCAGGAACTTTTTTCCACCCTGTTCCATCATGATAACTATAAGCAGTTTTTGCTTTTACAACACGAGCTAGATCAAAGGTAAGTCCACGTGCTGAGACACCACATGCATTGTGTGACATCCCATTTAAGATTCCACTAACCTGACTAAAATTTAGGCCAACAGGAAAGTTCATCATGCCCTTTGTAAGCTTGTGAACGTACGCACCTGGATTACTGCGAAATTCATCCATGCTAATAACTTCAGTAGGGTAATCACCTGCTGGTGGCTGCCATTTTTCAAAGCCATGATGCTGTGCAACTGCAAGAACATATTTTTGACGTTTTCTTTTTGCCTGGGCAGCTTCATTAGCTTGATCAGAAACTCGTGTAAATTCGTCAAGGACCTTGGCGTCAAGACTTACTTCGCCCCCTATTGGCACTAAAGAACCACGTTTTTTTGTTTTTACATTATCTCCCATAATCTGGAAAAAAGAAGGGAGAGATTATGTACTTATGTTGTAGCGTGCCAGACACTTACATAAAAAAGCTCAGTATCTGTGAGATGATTAGAAAAATGCCAAGAATAAACAACCACATAGGTGCAAGACTAATACCACTAAAAGCGAATTTGATAAAAAGAATGCCCACTATGATCAGTATTCCTTTTGAGACCATGTCAACTGGCCCATGTGCCTTTTTTGAGGTAAATAGCTTCATAATCGGACTTAACAATAGTTAATTGTTTATAAGGTTTTGGTTGTTTTAAAAGAAAGAAGAGCGTAACTAAAGTAGTCTGACGTCATGAACTTGTTCAGGAGCATGTCTCCAACTTCCATAAATAGCACGATCCCCAGGAGTTGCGTTTTGCATAAAGAACATTCCTGGTTCAGAAACAGTCACTGTAAAGCGATCATCAATACAAAGTAAGTCTCTTTTTGCTTCTGAGTCAACACCATCAAGATCAATCCCGTAGGCTTTGCCATCCTGATATAGTACCATTCTACCAACGCCTCCTGTACGTAAGTCATCATATGTTGCATTCAATTCCATTTCACGTATACCAAAAGGTATTGGACTTCCGGAACGGTCAGGAATGTCAGTCACAGTAAGTGTTAGTGAAGAATCAGTTGGCATACCACTTAATGCGTGGCGTACCATCTCACCCACATTTGCAGGTAGTGTTTCTTGTTCTGGACCAATATATTCTGCTGGCATACAAGTGTAGAAGCACCACTCC
This sequence comes from uncultured Methanosarcinales archaeon, assembly GCA_964343705.1. Lineage (GTDB taxonomy): Archaea > Nanobdellota > Nanobdellia > Woesearchaeales > UBA12501 > JAUSFM01. The sequence goes on along the minus strand of CAYFJX010000005.1, from coordinate 60,133 downwards.
TATATAAACCTTTCTATTTTAACTACTATCTAGGGGCGATAATTCTAGCCACTGGGTTGAGGCGTCACTGCCTTCAAACCATACCCAGGCGAATTGTAAGGCTCAGAAAAACCATTAAGAGGGGCAAGCTTGAAGATCTCTGCGTCCATGCCTTCTTCAACAAGTTTGGTGAATTGTGGCAAGACAAAGAATAACTTGAGAACAGAGGCAAAAAGATACTCCCCTTGAATTCTATGGTCATATTTATCGTCTGGATCTGAAGGAAAATTATCATACATCCCCCAGCACAAACCTAATGCTTCATCCTTAGTCAGCTTACCTTCCAAGTAAGACAACAAAGGCATTACATGCTCACTTGTTGGCTTAACATGTTCAATACCAGAATTAGTAATGTAGACTTGTTCTGCACCATAGGCAAGAGCCAGATCACTCGCAATGTTCCCTAGGCCGCCTGGATTTTTCCAACCAGTGACAACAACACGACGCGATTCACACAATGCATCAACATCTTCACCTAAATTAACATCACCATAAGATACTTGCTTGCCCACATACTGCACATTGGGAAAACCATTTTTTTGAAGTAGCTCATTCATTGCTTGTTGTGCAGTAAGAGGCATTACTGGCTCTTTGAAAAAACCTCCACCACAACGACTTCGTGTTGCTAGTATAAGAACAGCATCCGGAGTAAGGTGATCAACCATAACAACATGCACATTTGGCTTTGCCTGAGCAAACGGCAGTGTAACACGCTCACCTGTTTCTGAACCAACATCAATAAGCACAAACTCTTCACTGTCAGGTATTGTTGCAAGTGGCTGTTTTTCAAAGTAGTCAATGTTTGTCCTTGGAAGGTCTATTTTGTCAAAGTCTTCTTTGTAAATCTCGTCAGGATCCATGCCAGCAGCAGTACGATCGATCTCAGAAACAAGATGAGGATGTTCAGTACGCAAGACATCCACATCATTCCACTCGTGTCGCAAAAAGTCTAGAGCTGAAACTGCAGAGAATCTTGGAGGATGAGATGAATCAAGATTCCCGTATCGCTTGATAAAATCTAATGCCGCTTGTTCAAATGGTTGCATGAAGCTGGGAAAAAGCAAGGCGTACTTAAGTCTTTCTTAATTTCGTAAAGATTAGGAGAACTCCAGAAACCTTCCGGATTTTCTTGGTAAAGAGTTATAAAGGATAAAGATGACTATAGTTACAACAACAAAACTAGTTCTTAAAAAAAAAA